>DAIMZH010000001.1:0-35709 GCA_036734105.1 Azoarcus sp.
CATTTGCGGACGAGACGGGTGGTATTTGAGGATGATCTGGCCAAAGGGATGGTTGGGGTGTTCATGCCGGATGCGCTGGAGCGGAAGTACCCCAATGCGGGTGTTGAATGGGGCTGGCAGTATGTGTTTGTGGCGGGGAGCTATTCGGTTGATCCGCGCAGCGGCGTGACGCGGCGACATCACATGGACGAGAAGTTGTTGCAGAGGGCCATGAAGAAGGCGGTGCTTGCAGCCGACATTGGCAAGCCAGCGACGCCACACACGCTGCGCCACTCGTTTGCCACACATTTGCTGCAGGGTGGCTACGACATTCGTACGGTGCAGGAATTGCTTGGCCATGCGGATGTGGCGACCACGATGATTTACACCCATGTGCTCAACAAGGGCGGGCGCGGCGTGGTGTCGCCGCTGGATGCGATTCAGTGAGTCACTCGCGGCTTCAAGCACACCCGGCACAATGCTGGCACCACCAGCAAAGTCAGCACTGTCGATGCCGAGAAGGCCAGCGGCAACAGGCCCGCCGTTCTTGACGATTACGCATTCGTTTGTGATGGCCCTTGGATCATTCCCGAAAAGCTGCATGAGCACACAGACACTGACCAGGCGGACAAACTGCGGCAAAATAGCGGCTTTACCCCTTCGGAAAACAGTATGTCCCAAGACGAAGTCGTTGCCGCTACCCGCCACTGGCTAGAGAAGGCGGTGATCGGGCTGAATCTCTGTCCGTTTGCGCGTCATGTTTATGTGCGTGATCAGGTTCGTTATGTGGTCAGCGAGGCCCGACACCTAGATGCGTTTCTGGAGCAACTCGACGAGGAGCTGGCTTTTCTGGCGGCGGCTGACCCCGAGAAGGTCGACACCACCCTGCTCATCCACCCTTCGCTGTTTCCGGACTTCGAGTTGTTCAACGATGTGGTCGGCATGGCTGAAGAGGCGGTGGGGGAGCATGAGCTTGAGGGCGTGCTGCAGGTGGCAAGCTTTCACCCGCGTTTTCAGTTTGATGGCACCGAGCCCGACGAGATGGGCAATTACACCAACCGTGCGCCGTATCCCACGCTGCACTTGATCCGCGAGGACAGCCTGGCGCGTGCGCTGGCGGGCTATGCTGGTGACCCGGACGAGATTTATCAGCACAACATCGCCACCCTGGAAAAGCTTGGCCGTCAGGGCTGGCGAGAACTCGGACTGCATGACGCTGCGGCGGACGACGCGCAATGAGCCGCAACAGAAAACAAGCAGACAAGGCGGTGGCCGCCAATGCGAGTGAGCAACTGGCCGACATGTTGCGTCCGGGGCAGTCGATCGAGCTGCTGAAGGCTTTGCACATCGTCACCCGCGACGGGCGCATCAATCAGGACAGCCGACGCAAGCTCAAACAGGTTCTGCATCTGTTCAACTTCATCGAGCCGCTGATGCAGGATGTCATCGACAAGCACGGCAGCCTGAGCCTGGTGGATCATGGGGCTGGCAAGTCCTACCTCGGTTTCATTCTTTACGACTTGTTTCTGAAGGCTCGCGGTGTGGGCGAGGTGCACGGCATCGAAACCCGGGCCGAGTTGGTTGCCCAGTCGGCCGAGCTGGCCACCTTGCTGGGGTTTGAGCGCATGCATTTTCATGCCCTCACGGTGGAGGACTCGATTGGCTCGTCGGCCTTGCCAGGCAGGATAGACATGGTGACCGCCCTGCACGCCTGCAACACGGCCACCGATGACGCGATCCGCTTTGCGCTGGCCAAGCAGGCGCGTCACATTGTGCTGGTGCCTTGCTGCCAGGCCGAGGTGGCCGCGGCGTTGCGTGCCAGCAAGGCCGAGGCGCTGTCTGCCACTGCCCTGTCCGAGATCTGGCGACACCCGATCCACACCCGCGAGTTTGGCAGCCACCTTACCAACGTGTTGCGCTGCCTGCTGCTTGAATCGCACGGCTACAAGGTGACCGTGACCGAGCTGGTGGGTTGGGAGCACACCATGAAGAACGAGCTGATCGTGGCCAGCGCCACTGGCCAGCGTCGTGGCAATGCCCGCGAGCGCGCCGAGGCAATTTTGGCCGACCTCAAGCTGGAGTCGCTGCGCGAACGCTTTGTTTATGGCCCTGTTTGCGTTACGCGTTGATAAGCTGCCGCCAGAGGGCGGATGCAATGAACTCGTCGGGCGAAGAGCCAAAGAAAAGTGCCCCGTCGAATCACCGCTAGGTGTTGACTTAAAGATTTGTCAGCTACCGGGCAAGCTGCTGAGTGCCCCTCTGAAGGATGCGAATGACTGAGGAAGCACTCAATCTGATTTACCAGCATGCAGCCTCAACGACAAAACCGGTCGCCAGGCTAAGTTGCCGCGCCCGCTTTTAAGATTAACGCGGGATGCAAGTTTCCTTTATCTCATCATAGCCTTAGGCGCCAAAAATGGTTAAGATAAGATAACTTATCTTATGGAGAAATCATGACTGCGTGGCAGTTCTACGGACGGACTGAGCCGTTGTCAGAGTTGAACCGCATTGTGAATGCGGGAAGGTGGTATTTCTGCCGTATCGAGGGACGCCGCCGGATTGGAAAAACGTCCTTGCTGTCCCAACTCACCAAAGGCGACGCTTCTCTATCCGAGCGCATCATCTACATGCAGGTCCCTGATTCTGATGAGCGAGATGTGGCAACTGCTTTTCAGCGCTCACTGACTGGTTGTGACCACAGCTTGGCGCAAAGCTTGGTGCCAAACGTGGTGGACTTCCCTTCCATGGCACGGGCCATTGGCGAGCTATGCCGAGCTGGGTTGGTCGTTGTCATAGACGAATTCCAATACTTCACCCGAACGGTGTTGAAGAGCTTCAACTCCTTTTTGCAGGCAGAGGTGGACAAGCTGCGTGATGGCAACATCAAGCAAGGCGGTTTGTTCGTGCTGGGCTCTCTGCATGCTGATATGAACCAACTTCTTGAAGACAAAGGGGCGCCACTCTATGGTCGGCTAACTCAGCGTATCAAGCTAGATCATTGGGACTTCGAGGATCTGCTGGACGTTTTCCGTAGCCAGAACGTGTTGGCGCCTTCGCAGTGGCTCACCCTCTGGACCTTCTTCGAGGGAGTGCCAAAGTTTTATCATGATGCCTTCGAGCAGGACCTCTACAAGATTGGGCCGGAGACGTTCTCCGACGAATTGCTGACAAGAATGTTTTTGCGTAGTTCGAGTCCTCTGTCTGAAGAGGCCGACACCTGGTTCCTGCGTGAGCTTCGAGGCCGGTCGGTTTCAATGTTGACCTTTCTGGCCGAGCACGCTGGCTGCAGCAATGGGGAGTTGCTGGCAGGGGTGGGACGGCCTGAGGAGAAGACGCAAATCAGTGCGTACCTAACCAAGCTCGTGTCCAACTACGAGATGATTTCCAAGCTCAATCCGGTGTTTTCGGACGGCAAAAGCCGCAACGCGCGCTACTACATCGCCGACAATTTCCTGCAAGCATGGCTGGCAGTGGCTAAGCCTGCACGGGAGGCTGCGCGTATGAAGCCGATATACAAGACACTAGAGCTGGCGCGACCACGGATGATGGGGGTAGAAGGGTTTGCCTTTGAAAAGCTTGTTCGTCAGTTGCACCAAGAGTGTTCGCGAAAGGGCAAGGGCGATTTCGACTTGTCGAGCATGCAAATGGGGTACTGGAACCGCCCTAAGGATGCGACCCGCAGTATAGAAATCGATTTGGTAGCCCTGGACGAGCCAAACAAACGAGTACGGTTCGGTTCGTGCAAGCGCTCAGCAGACGCGCACACCAACGCCTCACTGGCGGAGTTCGACAGGCATGTTCAAGGCTTCCTCGACACCAAAGACCATCGACACCTGCAAAGCTGGACCAAAGAAATAGCACTGTTCTCGCCAGTTTTCTCCGCGGGAGACCGTGCTCATTTTGCAGGAAAGGGATATGTAGCCAAGGACTTGAACGACTTCGCGGCTCTATTTTGAACAGTTCTGTGCGCATAGCCAGACTCCTTGTGTGGGTTGAATACGTACGAAATCAACACTTGACGCGAACAGAGCTTTGTTTATTGAGCACCTGAAAGCTCAAAATTGATCCTGGCAAAGTCTTTCTCAGGCCCGGGCCGCTATGCTTGAGCCGTGTTATCAGAAAACGGTGCCCGCTCATGCTGAATATTCCCCTGCCTATCTATGTGGCCTTCTTCTTTTTTCTCGGCTGCATGTTGCTGCTTGAGCTGCACATGCACTATCGCCGCAAACAGGAAGAGTTGCCAGCGCTCAATGTCTTTCTGACCGAGCACCAGATGGCCGAACCCGCCTGCCACGCTTGCGGTAGTCACGAGTTCAAGGAGATTGGCTTGTTGCACAGCGACGACCCCAATCGCATCGTCTCGTGCAACACGTGCAACACCCTGCTCTACCGGTTTGAGCGCCCAGAGCTGGAAGCAGCCGACTGACCTTGCTTGTTTCAATCGGCTGATTGAGTGGCACAATGGCGCTGAATTCAAACGCATGATTGAATCCGTGAACAAAACATATCCACCAACACTCGGGACGGTTGCTGCGCTTGTTCCGTGGCAGCACCCAAGCTCTGCCGGACTTATCCTGCGCGGCGAGCACTCCCCGCCTTCCGGCAAGCCGGTGCTTCATGTCTTGCATGGCAATGGCTTTTGCGGAAGAACCTACTGGCCAATGCTGGCGCAGCTTGCCGAACATTTTGACCTGTTTCTAAGCGATGTGCAGGGGCATGGCGACTCGGACGACGGTGGGCGCTTTCACGGCTGGAACCGAACTGCTGATCTCTGCGTTGAGGCCTGGCAAGCACATGCGCCGATTTTTGGCGAGGTGCCGGTAACAATGCTGGGTCATAGCTTTGGTGGCGTGCTGTCGTGCCTGATGATGGCGCATCAGCCACAACTGGCACAGCGAGCGGTATTGCTTGACCCGGTGCTGTTCACACCCGCAATGATAGGTCTGATGGCCTTATCGGATGTGGTTGGCCTTTATTCTCGCAACAGTCTGGCGCAGCGTGCGCGCAAGCGTCGACATCACTGGCCGGACCGGGCCGAGGCTGGCAGACTGTTGCGCGGCAGGGGCATGTTCAAGAACTGGGCCGAGCCAGCCCTGCAGGCTTATCTGAAATATGGCTTGCGCGATTGTCCCGATGGTGGCGTGGAGCTTAAATGCAAGCCGCAACGCGAGGCGGCGATCTTCGGGTCTTTTCCCAAGCGTTTGTGGTCATCACTCAAGCGGGTGCAAACCCCAACCTTGGTGCTGTACGGCAGCCACACCTACCCGTTCGTTGCCTCGGCGGTGTCGCGCTGGCAAGCATCAAACCCTGTGATCAGCACCAAAATGGTCGAGGGTGGGCATTGCTTCATGCAGGAATATCCTGAGCAGACAGCCGCCGCAGTGGCCAGCTATCTGCGCGCTCAGGCCGGATAGAGTTTCTTAGGCTCTATGCTCAGGCTGGTGTCGCCGTCGGACAGCCAGACATGGCCGTCCTGAATGGTGGCCTGCAGGCGCATGTTGCGCTTGCACAGGCCAGCCAGCTCGCTGGCGCTGTCTGACGGGATGCGGATCACGGTCAGGTTGTCCAGCCGGGTCAGCTTGCTGTGCACCCCGCTCCACCAGATGTCGGTTTGCCGCGCAAACGGCATGATGACAACCTGATCGGCACGTCCGCTGGCCTTGCGTATCCATTTTTCGTCCGGTTGCCCGACATCTATCCAGCGCTGAATGTCGCCGCCGTAATCGATCTGCCACAGGTCGGCTTCGTCTTCTGCGCACAAGCCCTTGCCAAAGCTCAGGCGTTCGTCGGCGAAGAGCGCAAAGGCCAGCAGCCGGATCATCATGCGCTCTTCGGTTTCGGAGGGGTGACGTGCAACGGTGAGCTGGTAGGTGGCGAAGTGGTTGTGGTCCATGTCGGCCACCGCCAGTTCTGCCTTGTGAATGGTTGCCTTGAGTGCCATCAGTGGACCTTGTCTCCGCCCTGACGACTGGCTTGCTGCCATTCGATCAGCGAGCGGGTGGCATGCGCCATCACCATGTCGCGTGTGTTGGCTGGCAGCTCGCGCGACAAGGCCTTGAACAAGGCCTCGGTGCTGTCGCGTGCAACACCGTCGGTTGCCAACGACTGGGCGACACATTGAATCTGGATGTGAGCGAGCGAATCCGCCACCAGCCGCCAGCCCAGACTGGGCATCAGACGCACCAGCGCCACCATCATGCCGCCCAGTTGCGTCATGATGGCTTCGGCCTCCTGGTGCTTGTCACAGGCGATCATGGCGTGCCAAAGGGCCAGGTGGATGCTGCGCCGTAGCGTGATCTTGAAGTCAATGGCGTTGCCTTCGTCGCGGTCAATCGCCTCAAAAAAGCGTTGAAAGCGCGCCTCGGTCTGCTCGTCCAGGGCACTGCGCAAAGCCCCGAGCAGCTCGCTCAGCCCGGCGATGGCGTTCAGGCCAAAGGCGCGGCTGTAAGCTACCCCCCATTGATCCAGCCCCGCGCTGACCAAGGCCAGACGCAATGCCTCGGCCTCAGTATCGGACGCCTGCGCCGCCCAGGACCGCAGGGTCGCAGCCAGCGACTCCACCCCTTCAAGGCGGTTGGCATCATCTTGGTTAACGGTCAGGCGAAAAGCCTGTGCAAAGGCGTCCTGCGCGCTGTTGGCGGCCTGTCGTTGCACGACAGGCCCAGCCAATGCTGCAAATGCATCGGGCGGAATAGTGACTGGTTCGGAGTGGGACATGAAGGACGTCTGCTGATAAAACCTGTATTTTGAGCCCTCAAGCCGGATCGGGCAAATCAGCAGTGCTGTGACAGTCACGCCCAGTTCAGCAGCGATGCGGGTCCTGGTCGAGCAGGTGCTGCGACGTTGCCTTTTGCCAGGGCATCCAGCAAGTTGTTCAGCCGAAGCGCGTCTTCATCTGCAAAGCCGCGCTTGAAATCGGTTAGCACCAGCCGGGATCGGGTCAACCAGTTGCCTGGCGCGTCATCAATGGCACACCATGCTGCGGTGGTCGGATCTGGGTCGTGCTGAGCGAGCCACAACATGGCTTCACGCTCACGCAGGCCATGCAGTTCATTGCCGGTTTTGGGGATCATGTGCGGCGTGGTGCCAGCAATGCGTGCCCGGATGTCTTCGGAGAAGCGGCTAACCAGCTTGGACAAAGAAAACAGCATCCGCCAATCCGATGAGATGACAATGCGTGCCTTGGGGTGCTTGCGCACGACTGCCTCGATTAGCGGCAAGCTGCGGAAATCCTCCACCTCGCCCCAGGGGTGGGTGACACCATCGAAATCTAAAAAAATAAAGGTGTTGCGGTTCATGGCTGTCATCCGTAGAGGCTGAAACGAGGCTAACCTCTGTTTTGTTGCAATGCAACAGATTCTACGCGCAAGCGCTTGCATCAAGTGTGAATTTTTAGTGCCTAAACTGTAATCTATTCCTCGTGTGACTTGTTTCTGACGCATTTGCGTGCTTGAATTGCTGCACCGCACATAAAAACAGGAAGGCTCACCCCATGAAACCCATCGTCAACCTGGAAGGCAAAGTCGGGCTGATCACCGGAATTGCCAACGAAAAGTCGATTTCCACCGGCGTTGCCGAGGCATGCATCGAGGCCGGCGCCAGTCTCGTCATCACTTATCAGAACGACAAAACCCGCGCTTTCATTGAGCCCATTGTGCATCGTCTGGGCGTCGAAGAGGTGCATTTGATGGACGTCACCCGGCCAGAGACTCTTGAGACCGTTGCCCAGCGCATTGGCGAGCGTTTCGGCAAACTGGACTTTGCAGTGCATAGCATGGCTTTTGCCAAACGCGACGACTTGCATGGCCGCGTGGTGGATACCTCACCCGACGGCTTCGCGCTGGCCATGGACGTATCTACTCACTCCTTCGTACGCATGGGCCGCGCACTGGAGCCGCTGTTTGAAAAAGCGGGTGGAGGCTCCCTCATCACCATGACGTATCTGGGCAGCGAGAAAGTCATCCCCAACTACGGCGTCATGGGTCTGTGCAAGGCTGCGCTGGAAGCGGCTACCCGTTACATGGCTGCTGAACTTGGCGTCAAGAACATTCGCGTCAACGCGGTGTCACCGGGGCCGTTGATGACGCGCGCGGCGTCCGGCATTGCCGGCTTCGATGGCTTGATGGCAGCAGCAGTTGAACGCTCGCCAATGCATGCTCTGGTGACGCCAGAAGACATCGGCGCACTGACGGCGTTTCTGGTTTCCGATGCTGGTCGCCTTATTTCCGGTGGTGTGCATTATGTGGATGCCGGTTACAACGTGATGGGCTAAGCTGACACTGACGGATCAAAAACCGTGGTAAACGACCCAGCCGATGCCGACGAGCAACTCCGGATGATGATGACCAGACCAAAGCTCATGCTGCCTGACGCCGTGCCAGCCCACCCCTTGCTGGACGGCATGCAGGAGATCGGGCGCGGCGAATACAGCATCGTCCTGGACAAGGGCGATGGCGAGCGGGTGTTCAAGATCATCAGCTCGCCAGCCGACTATTTTCTGCACACTGCAGACGATCGCCCGATGGGACGACACTTTCCGGTGGTGTATGCAGACCACGGCATCATTGGGCGCGCCTCATCCGGCTATCCGTTTCATCTCATCGAGATGGAAAAACTCTATCCGCTGGAGCATGGATCGGAGGCTGCGGTGCTGGCGCTGCAACTCATCAACCTCTACTGGAGCGCCTGTCGCCAGTGGAGCCAGCTTGGCAACGAGATGGGGCGCATTGCGCTTCACCACCTCGCCGTCAGCCCGCTGGGCTTGGCTCCCAACATCCAGGCCTCATTAAAGTCACTGGCTGACTTCATTGACGAATATCAGGTGTTGCCAGACCTGCTCAACCCTGAAAACCTCATGGCGCGCAAGGACGGCACCTTAGTGTTTTCAGATCCGGTGTTCATTGGTTGACACAAGCGTCAAAGGGCCGTGGCAGGCGGTTCATCTGCCTTTCGCTGCCGCAGTTTCGCATAAGCTGTTCAACCCGGTTTTGGGCACAAGGAATCAACTGCCGTTATCATCATCGCTGACTGACATGGGAAACACGCGATGACTGCCAAGGATTTGCAGGATCAGCCGGACAGAAGCATAGGGATTGCGCGCAGTGGCGAGTTTGACCCGGATGCTTTTGAAGCGGCAATCACTGCGCTGCTGCTTGCTTGCGGTGTACGGCCTGACGGCTCTCACACCGGCAACACCGCAAGACGCGTGAGAGAGTTGTGGCAACGACGCCTGCTTGGCGGCTATGAACTCGACCCTGCCACCGCGCTGGGTGATGGTTTCGAAGACCACAGGCGGGACATGGTGGTAATACGAGGCATTGCAGTGCATGGCGTTTGCCCTCATCACCTTGTGCCGTTCCGGGGTGTCGCCCATGTTGCCTACCTGCCAGGTGGCCGTCTGCATGGTTTTGGTCGCATAGCCAGACTAGTCGACGCCATTGGTCATCGCTTCACCTATCAGGAGTGGATGACTCGTGATATTGCCGAGGCGCTAATGATGCATGGCAGCGCACGTGGTGCAGCCTGCGTCATCAAGGCAGAGCAGCTCTGCCTGCTGCTGGGCGAGGATAGGCGCGGTGATGAACGGGTCGTGACGCAGGCGTTTACTGGCGAGTTTGAAAAAGACGCCCAGCTTCGTCGGGAGTTTCTTCAGGCATTGAGTTAACAGTCCAGATCAGCTCAAGACCATCGCGCAATCCAGACTGCGCGCTATTCGTGTTGCTCCACAATCGAGTCGATATCGACCATTTCGAGCTGTGTACCCAGTAGCACGACTGCGCCACGCTGCCGGTCAAAACCCGAGCCGGAGAATTCGAACTCATACACTCGCCTGAAGGTAAGATGTCCCCGGTCGTTGCGGGCAGGACGCATCGACCGAAGTGCCACTGTGTCGTCCAGCAACTGAACGCCATCCCGCGTGCAAGCCGATCGTGCTGCTCCTATACCGACCTCGCGCGCACGTATGGTGGCGTACCAGAACCACGCGATTGCCGCGAGAAATATCAGCGCGAATAACTCAAATTTGTCCATGCGGTCTTCTGTCAATCAGTCATTATGTCGGGGCCTTGAGCCATCCCCTTGCTGCTCTCGGCTCTCGCCCACCGTGGTGCAGGAGCCGCAAGCATATCAGCAGCAGTAAAAAAACAAAGCGCGTGTCCGTCTGGAAACACGCGCTTCACAACGATTTTGCACCTTCTCAGACTCAAGTCAGCATGAAACCCTTGATGGTGTAGAAGAGGATCGCCGACATCACCCCGGCACATGGCACCGTGATCACCCAGACGGCAGCGATCTTGATCACCCAGTTTCGCTTGACAAGCTCTTTACGATAGGTCTTGCGCAAGGTCTTACGCTCGCCCTTGGACAGATGTGTATCGGCCATTTCCGCGGCGCTGTCCTTGGACTTCAATGCCTTGACCATCTCGCCACGCTCGGCGATGCTGGCGGCACTGAAGCGACGCATGAACTCGTCTATCGCTGCCTGGTCGCCCGCCGGGTGGTGATGCTTGATATCGTCAAGCATGCGAGCGTAGTTTGTCTTGAGATACTCTCTCAAGAATCCAACACCCATGACAGCGCCCACACAGACATGGGTTGTTGACACTGGCAAACCCATCTCGCTGGCGATCAACACTGTCACAGTGGCGCTCATCGCAATGCAGTAGGCACGCATCTGGTCAAGCTCGGTAATCTCACGGCCCACCGTGCGGATCACGCGAGCACCGAACAGCCACAGACCCACCGACAAACCGAGCGCGCCGACTATCATGACCCACATCGGAATCGGCGCAGCACGCGCGATCTCTGCGCCGCCAGTGCGTAACACCTCGACAATAGCGGCCAGCGGTCCGATGGCGTTAGCCACATCGTTGGAACCATGTGCAAAGCTGAGCAAGGCCGCGGCACAGATCAGAGGGATGTTGAACAGCTTGTTCACCCCGGACTTGGAGTTTTCTATGCCCTCACGCTTGAGCAGCATATTCCTGACGAAGTAGTAGACGCCAACCGCGCATATCAGACCTACGAAGAACGCCTGCCCCATCCCGACCTTCCACAGTCGACTGAAGCCCTTGAGCATCATGTAGACCGCAAACACGCCCCCCATGAAGGCAACCAGTATCGGCACCCAGCGCCTGGCTGCTTCGACAAGATCCGCTTTGTAGGTAATGTTGCGCTTCACCAGATACAGCAGCACGGCAGCACGGCAGCAATGGTCGCTCCCATGACCGGCGACACGACCCAACTCATGACGATGCGACCAATGACATCCCAGTTGGCAATCGAAAACCCGGATGAGGCGATCCCAGCACCCGCCACCGCGCCAACGATGGAGTGCGTTGTGGATACTGGCGCACCCACCGACGTTGCCATGTTCAGCCAGATGGCCGCTGCCAGCAGCGCCGCCATCATCACCCACATGAAGGTTTGCGGACTGTCGATGAAGTTGGGGTCGATGATGCCGCTGCGTATGGTGCCGACTACTTCGCCACCCGCAATGATCGCGCCCAATGCCTCGAAAACACCGGCAATCACAAGGGCTCCGCCCAGCGTCAACGCGCCTGAGCCCACTGCTGGACCGACGTTGTTGGCCACATCGTTGGCGCCGATGTTCATGGCCATGTATGCGCCAATCGCGGCCGCCACAACCACAAAACCGACACCGGCCTGCTCGCCGAGCACGATCCGTGCGTAAATCGCCACACCGATCAGGAACGCAATTGCGATTCCGAAACTGAACAGGCTACTGTAGCCACCCGCTCCCTTGTTCTTCTTCTTATCGCCACCAGGTTGATTCATCGACGACTGGAGTTCCACAAAACACCTTTGATCGGAGCAAAAGCGTATTGTGACAGAAACATTAAAGTAATATTAATCTTCAAAACCAAGCCGTTTGAATTTGTGCTGCCTGCTTGACCTGAATCAATTAAAGGCGATCGTACTTGGTCGCACGACCTTTCGAAGAACCAACAGGGTAGCGATTGGTATTGATGCGCATCTTCAACTCACAGGCGCTGATCAGATCAATATTCAGCACATCTGCCAGCCTTAGCAGATACAGCATCACGTCTGCCATCTCAAGCTCGACCGCAGCCCGGGTTTCTTCATCGAGCTCGCGCGATGCTGCCTCGGTGAGCCACTGAAAGTGTGCAACCAACTCTCCTACCTCGCCACATAGCGCCATCGAGAGGTTTTTGGGGCTGTGAAACTGCTGCCAGTCACGCTCGTCCGCAAAACGCCGCAAGGCAAGCTGTAGAGCTTGAAAAGGGTCAGAAGACGCAACCTCTTGAGGTCTTTCGCTGTTCACTCGATGACATGCTCCAGATCGAAACCGCCCTGCCCGTCGGTAAGATTATGCACCAGCCAGGGCATGCTGGCCTCAAGGCTGGCGGGTAACAACCACGGCGGGTTGATCACAAACATGCCGCTGCCGAACATGCCAAAACCTTCCGTGGACGGTTCGCATACCGCCAGCCGTACATCAAGCCAGCTTGCTGCACCCAGCCTGCGTAGCTTGTCCGGCAAGGCTTGCGCCTCATAGCGCTGCAACAAGGGATACCACAATGCATAAGTGCCGTTCGGAAAGCGCTTGATGGCATCAGACAATACCTCCAGCACACGGCGATAGTCGTCCTTGACCTCGTAAGGCGGATCGATCAGCACGATGCCTCTCCTCACCTGAGGTGGCAACAGGCTTTTGAGACCAGAAAAACCATCTGCCTTGCGCACAATGACGCGATCCGTGTCGCGTTCGAACATTTTGCTCAAGGCGCTGAAGTCGGTCGGGTGAAGTTCGAACAATCGCATGCGATCCTGCTCACGCAACTGGGTCATGGCCAGCGCCGGTGACCCTGGGTAAAAATTCAGCTTGCCGTGCGGATTGAACTGGCTGACTGCCTGCTGGTAAAAGGCCAGCGGTTCGGGCAGATCATCCGCTTGCCAGAGCCGGGCAATACCCGCTTCAAACTCCCCGGTCTTGACGGCCTGATCGCCTTGCAGCGCATAGCATCCGGCACCGGCATGGGTATCGATGAACCACCATGGTTTGTCTTTCTTGTTGAAATATCGGAGCAGTTCAAGAAGAACCAGATGTTTGAGCACATCGGCGTGGTTGCCGGCGTGAAAGGCGTGACGGTAGCTGAGCATGAGCGGAATGGCGACGGATGACAGCTTGAATGCTACACCACCGTGACGCGGCATGATGCGACGCGGTATCATTTAGTGCGCGTGACCCGCGCCAACTGTTCCAGAAGCCGCAGCCAGCACAATGCGGCGCCTAAAAGAGAGACGAAGAATGTCCATATATGCCTTGGGAGACCGCAGTCCGGAGTTCGGAGAGAACACCTGGGTGGCGGATAACGCAACAGTCATCGGCCGGGTCAGAACCGGTCGCAATGTCAGCATCTGGTACAACGTCGTGATCCGTGGTGACAACGACCCCATCATCATTGGCGACAACAGTAACATTCAGGATGGCTCCATTCTGCACAACGATGATGGCGTGCCATTGACCATTGGTGCAAACGTCACCGTCGGCCACATGGCCATGCTGCACGGCTGCGCGATTGGCGACGGCTCGCTGATCGGCATCAACGCCGTGGTGCTCAACCATGCAGTAATTGGTAAAAACTGCATCATCGGTGCCAACGCGCTCATCCCGGAAGGCAAGGTCATCCCGGATCGCTCACTGGTGGTCGGCTCTCCCGGTCGCATCATTCGCGAACTCAGCGATGAGGACATTGCCGGGCTGCATGCCAATGCGGCACACTACGTTGAAAACGCGCAACTTTACGCAAGCGAGGCGCGACAAATCGACAAACCGGATTGACGCTGCTCATGATCGCACTCATTCAACGGGTACGCAGCGCAAGCGTGGTGGCTGACGGCCAAACCACAGGATGCATTGAACGCGGACTGCTTGCGCTGATCGGAGTTGAGCGAGCGGACTGCGCAGCAAACGCAAGGCGGCTTGCCGAACGACTTACCGCCTACCGCGTATTTCAGGATGAAAATGATCGAATGAACCTGTCGGTGCGTGACATACATGGTGGTCTGTTGGTGGTGCCACAGTTCACCCTGGCAGCGGACACACGCAAGGGAAACCGCCCAGGTTTCTCCACTGCAGCCGAACCCCTGCTCGCAGAACATCTGTTTGACGAGCTGGTTGGTCAGCTAAGGCAGCTTCACCCATATGTCGAAACTGGCCGTTTTGGTGCCGACATGCTGGTATCACTCGAAAACTACGGGCCTGTCACCTTTTGGCTCGAAGCCTGATTGGAGTGCTTGTCAAATGCGCTACCTGCCCAATCTGACAATAAACAGAAACAGTTTGCCGGTGTGCTTTGCCTTGGTGCTTGTCGTCACACTCACGGCTTGTGGTGGAACACCCAAAAATGTGTCCCAAAGCCCAGCGCCGAGTGACCGTTCTGACCCATCAAGTGCTTTTTTTGAAATTCGAGATGATCAGGCCGGACAGCAGATTGTGCTGTACGCGCTGGGACTGCTGGGCACCGGATACCGATTCGGCGGCAACAACCCAGATGCAGGTCTGGATTGCAGCGGCATGGTGCGGTACATCGTCCAACAGGTGAGCGGCCAGACGCTGCCTCCCAACGCCGCTCAAATCGCCGCGCTGACACGTCCCATCAAGGTCGCCGAACTCCGACCGGGCGATCTGGTGTTCTTCAACACCCTGAATCGTCGCCACTCACACATGGGAATCTACATGGGAGAAGGTCGCTTTGTTCATGCGCCCAGCACAAACGGCAGCGTTCGAATCGAAAGACTCGATAACCGATACTTCGGCCCGCGTATAGACGGCGCTCGCCGAATTGTATCCCATGATAGTTGACCACAGTGTGCAAGGCCTCAACGGATGAACAACATGCTCGTCATGCGTTGTGCCGACAAAGTCAGTGCAAACGGCATCAAGCTCAATCCTCTTCTGGCGTCTGCACAAAGATTTCGCCAGGCCGGATAAGACCGAGGTCGTAGCGGGCGCGTTCTTCAAGCGCCTCGTTGCCAGACTTCAGATCGCGTACTTCGGCGTCGAGCGCTGCGTTGCGGCGTTCATTTTGAGCGTTGATTTCGCGCTGAGCGCCAAGGCGCTCATCGACCTCCCATACACGCAACCACCCGCCCTGGCCCAGCCACAACGGATACTGGAGCGCAAGCACAAGCAGGAATAACAGAATTATCGGCCAGCGCATGTGTGGTGGTGAGCCCGCTTGTCGCAATCAGTTGCCGCGTGGTTCGCTTTCGGGAATGGCGACCTTCGGGCCGGAGTTCAGGCTGAAGGCCGCTGATGGCCGCCCAGCAACAGGTGATGCCGTCACCGAGCAGACCGCTTCAATCAGCGTGCGCGCAGATTGTAGAACGCACGCTTGCCGGGGTAGCTGGCAGTGTCACCGAGGTCTTCTTCGATGCGCAGCAGTTGGTTGTACTTGGCGATGCGGTCAGAACGTGAAAGCGAACCGGTCTTGATCTGCATGGCGTTCAGCCCCACTGCGATGTCGGCAATCGTCGAGTCTTCGGTTTCACCGGAGCGATGCGAGATCACCGCCGTGTAGCCGGCCCGCTTGGCCATTTCGACTGCGGCGAAGGTTTCACTCAAGGTGCCAATCTGGTTGATCTTGATCAGAATCGAGTTAGCAATGCCTTGATCAATACCTTTTTCGAGGATCGCGGTGTTGGTCACGAATAGATCGTCGCCAACAAGCTGTATGCGCTTGCCAAGCTTGTCGGTGAGAATCTTCCAGCCAGCCCAGTCGTCCTCGGCCATACCGTCTTCGATGGAGACGATGGGGAAGCGATCCACCAGGGTTGCGAGGTAGTCGGCGAAACCTTCCGAAGACAGCGTCAGACCCTCGCCAGCGAGAACATACTGACCATCCTTGTAGAACTCCGAGGCTGCGCAGTCCAGCGCCAGCACGACATCGGTGCCCGGCTCATAGCCCGCTGCGACGATGGCTTCCTGAATCAGGTTTAGCGCCTCTTCGGTGCCGCTCACGTTGGGCGCAAAGCCGCCTTCGTCACCTACGGTAGTGGGATAGCCGCGCTTGTCAGTGAGTTTTTTAAGGTGATGAAAAATCTCGGTGCCACAACGCAGGGCTTCACGATAGCTGGTCATTGACACCGGCATGATCATGCATTCCTGGATGTCCAGACTATTGTTGGCGTGGGCACCGCCGTTGATGACGTTCATCATCGGCACGGGCATCGCCATCGGCCCGGAACCACCAAAGTAGCGGTACAAGGGCAGGCCGGCCTCTTCGGCTGCTGCACGTGCAACTGCCATGGACACCGCCAGCATGGCGTTGGCGCCCAGGCGGGATTTGTTCTCGGTGCCGTCGAGCTCGATCAGCGTACGGTCAATGAAGGCCTGCTCTTCCGCGTCAAGACCAATGATGGCCTCGGCAATCTCGGTATTGACGTTTTGAACAGCTTGTTGCACGCCCTTGCCGAGGTAACGGCTGGCGTCCCCATCGCGCAGTTCGATGGCCTCACGTGCGCCAGTGGAGGCGCCTGACGGCACTGCAGCCCGACCCATGACGCCAGACTCAAGCAGCACATCCGCTTCGACCGTGGGGTTGCCGCGCGAGTCAAGAATCTCGCGGGCAATGACATCAACTATTGCACTCATTTATTGCTTCCTTCGTTGATATGAATTGAGTTCGAAAATCAGTTGCTTTCCAGAAAACCCTGCCGCTTGACCAGGGCATCGATATCGCGCAGCGAGGCAAGCAAGGCCACCATCTGGTCCAGCGGCCACGCATTCGGGCCATCGGACAGGGCGTTTTGCGGGTCAGGGTGCGACTCCATGAAAACGCCGGCCACACCAGCCGCCACCGCAGCCCGGGCCAGCACCGGGACAAACTCACGCTGCCCGCCGGAACTGGTGCCCTGCCCGCCGGGCAGTTGTACCGAATGCGTGGCATCAAACACCACCGGACAGCCGGTCTCGCGCATGATGGCAAGACTACGCATGTCAGACACCAGGTTGTTGTAACCAAACGAGGCGCCGCGCTCGCACACCATGATGGAGTCGGTGCCACCGGCCGCCTCGCGCGCCTTGGCCACCACCTGCTTCATGTCGCCCGGCGCTAGAAACTGCCCCTTCTTGATATTGACCGGCTTGCCGCAGGCGGCCACGGCATGGATGAAGTCAGTCTGACGACACAAAAACGCTGGTGTCTGCAACACATCAACCACGGCGGCCACAGCAGCGATCTCGTCTATGGAGTGGACGTCGGTCAGCACCGGCACCCCGACTCGATCACGTACTTCGGCCAGAATATCCAGTCCGCGTTGCATACCCAGACCGCGATAAGATTTGCCTGAGCTGCGGTTGGCCTTGTCGTAGGAAGACTTGTAGATGAATGGAATGCCCAGCTCGGCGCAGATGTCACGCAGCCTGGATGCGGTATCAAGTGCCATCTCGCGCGACTCGATGACGCACGGCCCGGAAATAAGGAACAAGGGCTTGTCGAGGCCGACTTCAAATCCACAAAGCTGCATTCTGGGTGACTCCTTACTGACCGAGCTTACGTGCCAGCGCGGCTCGCACATAGGCGGTGAACAAGGGATGACCCTTGCGCGGATTGGAAGTGAACTCCGGGTGGAACTGACAACCGACAAACCAAGGGTGGTCGGGGTTTTCTACCACCTCGCATAAGCCGGTGCCCTCTGCCTTGCCGGACACCCGCAAGCCTTTTTCTTCCAGCCCGGGTAACAACCTGTTATTGACCTCGTAACGGTGTCTGTGACGTTCGATGATATCGTCAGCACCGTAGATTTCGCGGGCAAGCGAACCTTCGGCCAGCAGGCAGTGCTGCCCGCCCAGGCGCATGGTGCCTCCAAGATCGGAGTCAGCCGAGCGCTTTTCGGTGCGACCACTGCGGTCCTGCCATTCGGTGATCAGACCAATCACCGGGTGAGGCGTTGCCGGGTCGAATTCGGTTGAGTGCGCACCTGCCAGACCGGCGACATTGCGGGCGAACTCAACCACAGCAAGCTGCATGCCTAGGCAGATGCCGAGATAAGGCACCTTGTTTTCGCGCGCATAGCGAATGGCCGCGATCTTGCCCTCGGTGCCGCGCTTGCCAAAGCCACCGGGCACCAGAATTGCGTCGACTTTTTCCAGTACCTTGCAGCCGTCACGCTCGATATCCTCGGAGTCGATGTAGTGGATATTAACCTTGGATTCGGTGTGCATGCCCGCGTGATTCAGGGCTTCGATGAGCGATTTGTAGGACTCGGTCAGATCGACATACTTGCCGACGAAGGCGACATCGACGGAACTCTTGGGGTTTTCCAGCGCATGGATCAGGCGCTCCCAAACGCTGAGGTCGGCAGCCCTGGCCAGAATGCCAAGCTTGTGACAGACGATTTCGTCCAGCATCTGGTTGTGCAGCATGCCGGGAATCTTGTAGATGGAGTTGGCGTCAAGGCATTCGATCACGGCCTCGTGCATGACGTTGCAGAACAGCGCAATCTTGCGACGCTCATCAGCCGGAATCGGACGGTCAGCGCGGCACAACAGGATATCCGGCTGGATACCGATCTCGCGCAACTCCTTGACCGAGTGCTGGGTTGGCTTGGTCTTGAGCTCGCCAGCGGTCGGGATGTAGGGCAGCAGCGTGAGATGAATGAAGCAGGTGCGATTGCGCCCTTCCTCGAAACCCATCTGGCGGATTGCCTCAAGAAACGGCAGCGACTCGATATCGCCCACCGTGCCACCCACTTCGATGATGGCCACATCGGCACCCTCGGCACCGCGCTTGACATACTGCTTGATCTCATCGGTGATATGGGGGATGACCTGAACGGTTTTGCCAAGATATTCGCCGCGACGCTCCTTCTTGATCACCGACTCATAAATCTGCCCGGTGGTGAAGTTGTTGCGCTTGCTCATGCGCGCGCTGGTAAAACGCTCGTAGTGCCCAAGGTCAAGGTCGGTTTCGGCACCATCTTCGGTAACGAACACCTCACCATGCTGAAACGGGCTCATGGTGCCCGGATCAACGTTGATGTAAGGGTCAAGCTTGAGATGTGTCACGCGGATGCCGCGCGACTCGAGAATGGCGCCAAGAGAGGCCGCCGCGATGCCCTTGCCCAGGGAAGAGACGACACCGCCAGTAACGAAGACGTATTTGGTCATGGAAAAAGCTGATGCGGGAAAGCACGATGATAACCGATCCAGCCCCTCAACCGGAAGCGTCTGCAAGGCAGATGATCCCGTATCACTGGCTCCATGCAGTCGGCAGCACTCACTTAGTGCACCACCCTGCCCCAGGCTCAAGGGCCGGGAGTCCAAGCGGAAACCGCTCTCTTCAGCGAAACACTGTCTGACTGAGTCCCTGCCAGCTCATCAGCACCACGCAACATGCAATTCTCATCATCTGGCGTTTCGCAGATCAACAGAAAACGACGCAGCCCGGCAACATAGTCGCTACGGCTGCGCATGAACCCATCGTTGTGTCCGCCCTGGATGGCGAGAAAGTGCCGTCTGGCGATCAGGGCTGCGAAAACCTGTTCACCATGCGAAAAAGGTACTAGCTCGTCGTCACGACTGTGGACAATCAACACAGGCGACTCAATCAAAGGGGCTCGCGACAGAGTGTTGTAATCAAAGCGCAGGAGCCAACGCACTGGCAACCACGGCATCAGTTCTGCTGCCAAATCAGGCATGCTGGTGAAGGCCGATTCAAGAATCACTGCCGCTGGCCGGACATGTGTAGCCAGTTCGGCCGCTACGGCACTGCCCAGGGAGCGCCCGAAAACAATGATGCGATCCGATGCCACGCCTCTATCAACGGTCAGCCACTCCCAGGCTGCACGGGCGTCCAGATAAGTGCCCTGTTCATCCGGCCGTCCCTCACTCTGTCCGTATCCACGATAATCCAGAATAAGCACAGAGAGCCCGAGCTCGTGGAAAATCCTGATCGAGTCCATGCGATGCGAAATATTGCCCGCGTTGCCATGCAGAAAAAGCAGCACACCTCGCTCGTTTTCGGCAGGTATCATCCAAGCATGCAGGCGAACACCATCGCGAGTCTGCAGCCAGACGTCTTTATATACCATGCCATGGGCGGCTGGGTCCGTCGCGAGTGCGCGCGCTGGCAGGTAAAGTTGACGTGACTGGGTGAGCGCCATCAAGGCCACCAACCCAAGGTAACACGCCATGCCAAAAGCCAGCACTGTCAGAATCGATCGCATGAATCCTCTCTCCTGTTGCGGAATTATCCGGTATTTGCAGGTTTTCCGAGAAAAAACACAACTGCACCGATGACCACTATCCGCCGCATTGCTCACCTCGACATGGACGCTTTCTACGCATCTGTCGAATTGCTACGTTACCCGCAACTGCGCGGCTTTGCGGTGGTGGTGGGCGGACGCAAGCTCGCCGCCCCATCTGCGGCTGCGAGCCCGACCGAATTTGCAAAACTCCGCGATTATGCTGGACGTGGCGTGGTCACCACCGCCACCTACGAAGCCAGGCGGCTAGGAGTGCACTCGGGCATGGGTATCATGAAGGCTGCGCAACTGGCACCGCATGCAATTTTGTTGCCGGCCAACTTTGACGCCTACAGACACTTCTCGCGCCTGTTCAAACAAGCGGTGTCCGAAATCGCCCCGAGCATTGAAGACCGGGGTATTGACGAAATCTATATTGACCTGACCGAGATAGCCGGCCAGACCGAGGAAATTGGGCGACGCATCAAGCTGGCGGTGCATCAAGCGACCGGCCTGAGCTGCTCCATCGGCATCTCGCCAAACAAGTTGCTTTCAAAAATCTGTTCCGATCTCGACAAACCGGACGGTCTGACCATCCTTTCATTGGAAGAGGTGCCTGCGCGAATCTGGCCGCTGTCGGTGAAGCGTATCAACGGCATCGGCCCCAAGGCGGCAGACAAACTCGCCGGGCTGGGTATAAACACCATTGCAGACCTGGCGGCAGCCGATCCAAGTCTTCTGCAGACACACTTTGGCTCCAGCTATGCCGCCTGGCTACACGCTTCAGCGCATGGGCTGGACGATCGACCGGTTGTCACTCATTCGGACCCCAAGTCTGTGAGTCGCGAAACCACGTTCGAGCGTGACCTTCACCCAAAATCCGACCGCGAAGAACTCGGGCGTATTTTTACCGACCTGTGCGTTCGCGTGGCCGACGATCTGGCGCGAAAAGGCGTTATGGGCAAGACCGTAGGCATCAAGTTGCGATTTGAAGATTTCCGCACCTTGACACGCGACACCACGCTTGCGACACCGATGGCTGACGCACTGACAATCCGTCGCGCGGCAGGAGAATGCCTCAAGCGAGTTTCGCTCACGAGCAAAATCCGCTTGCTGGGTGTTCGCATCGGCAGCCTTTGCCCACGCGCCGAGGCAAACTCCAAGCTGGCGAGCGCGGTTCAGGGCGAACTGGACTTCAGCGAATGAAGTCGCGCATCACGGCGCTGAACAATTCGGTGCCACCCCGCTGCAGCCATTCAAAAGCCACCATTTCGCGCGAGACGATCTCGATCCCATGCGTACGCATGCGCGCATAGGCCAGTTCGCGATCGGCTGGGTCACGAGAGCCGCAGGCATCGCCGACCACAAACACCTCCTTGCCAGCCCATCGCAATCCAAGTGCGGTCTGCTGCACACACACATGCGCCTCGGTGCCGCAGATAATGACCTGACGACGCTCGTCTATTGCCGTGTTCTTCAGGCAGCCGTCCGCCTCAGCCGAAAAGCACTCTTTGCTCACGTATTGGGCATGCGAGGTAGCTGCACGCAAAGACTCAAGCGTACCGCCAATTTTTTGCGGCCAGTGCTCGGTGACCACGGTTGGCACGCCGCAGCGCTCTGCCACCCCGGCTAGCCAGATGCAGTTCTCGGCCACTTTCTGGCCTTGGTGAATGGCTGGCGCCAGTCGAGCCTGGATATCGATCAGCAGAAGCACGGATTTTTCGCGATTCATCAACATGGGTTTCTCCTTTACGCACTCAGCTCGGCGCGATGACGGAAGTGTTCAAGCGCTTCCGGGTTGGCCAATGCTTCGACGTTCTTGACCGCCTGCCCGTGCACCACATTGCGCACCGCCAGTTCGACGATCTTGCCGCTCTTGGTGCGCGGAATGTCGACAACCTGCAAGACCTTGGCCGGCACATGACGCGGGGTGGTGTTGTCGCGGATTGTCTGCTTGATACGTTTGACCAAGGCTTCATCCAGTGTCAGCCCGTCGCGTAGCTTGACGAACAGCACGACACGCACGTCGCCATCCCAGTCCTGACCAATCACGATGGACTCGACGACCTCATCCAGCTTTTCGACCTGACGGTAAATCTCGGCGGTACCGATGCGCACACCACCGGGGTTGAGCGTGGCGTCCGAACGGCCGTAGATGATCAGACCACCATTGTGGGTGACCTCGCAAAAGTCGCCATGACACCATATGTTGTCGAAGCGATCGAAATAGGCAGCGTGGTATTTTGCGCCATCTGCGTCATTCCAGAAGCCTATCGGCATTACCGGGAAGGGGCGGGTGCACACCAGCTCGCCCTTCTCGCGCTCGACAGGTTTGCCGTCCTCATCAAACACTTCGACTGCCATGCCCAGGCCCTTGCACTGAATCTCGCCGCGCCACACAGGCAGGGTCGGATTGCCAAGCACGAAGCACGAGATGATGTCAGTGCCGCCGGAAATAGACGAGAGGCACAGGTCGCTCTTGATCTCCCGGTAAACATAATCGAAGCCCTCCGGCACAAGCGGGCTGCCGGTGCTCATCATGGCCCGCAAGTCGGTGAGCTTGTGCGTCTCGCGTGGCTTGAGGTCAATTTTGGCAATGGCATCGATGAACTTGGCAGAGGTGCCAAAGTGCGTCATGTGTTCGGCATCGGCGTAATCAAAAAGGATGCGCCCCTTGCCAATGAACGGCGAACCGTCAAACAGCAGCAGGCTAGCGCCAGCCGCCAGGCCCGACACCAGCCAGTTCCACATCATCCAGCCGCATGTGGTGAAGTAGAACAGACGATCACCCGGCCTGACGTCGCTATGCAGCCTGTGCTCCTTAAGATGCTGAAGCAAAGCCCCACCCGCGCAGTGCACTATGCACTTGGGTACGCCGGTCGTACCGGATGAATACATGATGTAGAGCGGATGGTCGAACGGCAGCCGCTCGAAGGCAATCTCGGTTTGGTGTGCATGTGGCTTCACGAAGTCTGACCACATCCGGCCATGCGCCACCACTGAAAGATCGTGATGGTGATGCACATAAGGCACGACCACCACGCGACGCAGCGACGGCAGGCGCGAAGTGACTTCGGCGAGCTTTTCCATGCAGTCGACAATCTTGCCGTTGTACCAGTATCCATCAACCGCGATCAGCACCGTCGGCTCGGTCTGACCAAAACGGTCGAGCACGCCTTGCACGCCGAAATCGGGCGAGGCCGACGTGAAGATGGCACCAATACTGGTCGCCGCTAGCATGGCCACGATGGTTTCAGGCATGTTGGGCATCCAGGCCGCCACCCGGTCGCCCGGGCCCACGCCCATCTCACGCAAGCCTGCCGCAAAACGCGCCACCTCGCGATATAGCTCCCCATGGCTCAGGCGATTTCTGACCTTGTCCTCGCCCCAGAAGACCAGCGCGTCCCGGTCATCGCGGCTGCGCAGCAGGTTTTCGGCAAAGTTCAGCCGCGCTTCGGGAAACCAGCGTGCGCCGGGCATGCGGCCGCCATCAAGCAACACGGTCTCGCCGCGCTCTCCGATCACGCCACCGTCTTCCCACACCGACACCCAGAATTCTTCTGGTGATGACACCGACCACTGGTGCAGGCTGCGGTAATCTGCAAGTTCGCACCCCCAGCGCGCACTCGCCTGCGCCGCAAAAGTGGTGATGTTGGCCGCTGCAATACGCTCGGGAGTGGGCTGCCACAAAGGGGCATCCGCTTGATGGATCATGATGTTCTCCTCCTTGATCATTGATGGACATCTCGAAAAAACCTCAAACCTGCCGGGCTTTTCGGGGCGTCCTGACTTATTTTTTGAATTTCAGTCAAACAGTTTTCGCAACTCTTCGGGCAAAGGCACCGATTTGCCGGTGCTCATGTGCATCCATACCACCTTGGCGTAGCCGGTTGCATAAATGCGGTCATCGCCTTCGACATACAGCTCATACCAGGTCATCACACTGCTGCGTCCTGGCTCGCCAGCATAAAGCCTGATCTCGACAGAAGCAGGATAATTCACCTGACGCAGAAAAGTGCATTCGGCATTGATGATGACCGCGCCGCTCTCTTGGTCCGGCCGCACGGCAAAACCCATCTCCTCTATCCACTCCACCCGGGTTTGCTCAAAAAAACGGAAATATACGGTGTTATTGAGATGACCATAGGCATCCATGTCGCCCCACCGCATTGGGATTTGGCTGGTATGCAACAGCTTGCGCGTTTCGATAGTGCTCATTTTGGTGCAGTCTCCCGTTGAAAAATCTGCCGCCGACAATGTAACATACGGCTCCGTATGTTGTATCGTCAGTTTTTTAACAAGACGATCATTGATCAATCCCTACCTCTGGCGCATGCTTTGACATGTTGACCAGACTTTGCAGGAGACACGCGATGGAACGCGAATCGATGGAGTTTGACGTATTGATCGTCGGAGGAGGCCCGGCCGGACTGGCTGCGGCGATCCGCTTCAAGCAGCTCGCCGACGAGAAAGGTGCAGACCTGTCGATCTGCCTGATTGAAAAAGGTGCCGAGATCGGCGCACACTCTTTATCAGGCGCGGTCCTTGATCCGCGTTCGCTGACAGAGTTGTTTCCGGATTGGCAGGATATGGGCGCTCCGGTCAACACCAAGGTGTCGCAAGACAGATTCATGTTCCTGTCCGAGAGCGGCTCCCGCTCAGTACCCAACGCTTTTTTGCCGGACTGCTTCCAGAACCACGGCAACTACATCATCCGGCTCGGGCATCTCACCAAATGGCTGGGTGAGCAGGCCGAAGCCATGGGCATCGAGGTCTACCCGGGCTTTGCTGCCGCAGAGGTTCTGTATGACGAGGTCGGCGCGGTAAAGGGTATAGCTACTGGCGACATGGGTCTGAACCGGGATGGGACACCAGGACCGCAGCACCAGCCGGGCATGGAGTTGCACGCACGCTACACCTTGTTTGCCGAAGGCTGCCGTGGTCACCTTGGCAAGATGCTCGAGGAGCGCTTCAAGCTGCGCGAGGGCGCTGACCCGCAGACCTACGGCATCGGCATCAAGGAGTTGTGGGAAATCAAACCCGAGCAGCACACCCCCGGTCTGGTGGTACACACCGCTGGCTGGCCGCTGGACAACGCCACCTACGGCGGCTCCTTCATGTATCACCTGGACGATAACCTGGTGGCGATCGGGTTTGTCGTGGGGCTCAACTACAGCAACCCTCACCTGTCGCCGTTCGAGGAGTTTCAGCGCTACAAGACCCACCCGGACATCCGCAAGTTTCTCGAAGGCGGCAAGAGACTGTCATATGGTGCCCGCGCACTCACTGCGGGTGGCCTGCAGTCCTTGCCCAAAACGGTTTTCCCTGGAGGGGCTCTGATCGGCGATGACGCCGGCTACCTCAACGCCTCGCGTATCAAGGGGATTCACGCCGCCATCAAATCTGGCATGCTGGCGGCCGAGGCTGCGTTTGAGGCAGTCCAGGCCGAGCGCGCTCACGACGAGCTGACTGCTTACCCTGACGCCTTCAAGACCAGTTGGCTGCACGACGAGCTTCACAAGGCACGCAACTTCAAACCGCTGATGAAGAAGGGCTTGTGGATGGGCTCGGTGCTGTTCGGCATGGACCAGATCCTGTTCCGCGGCAAAGCACCCTGGACCATGCACAACAGCGCCGACCATCTCACGCTGAAGAAGGCCAGCGATTGCCAGCCGATTGCCTATCCCAAACCAGACGGGGTGATCTCTTTCGATCGTCTCTCGTCGGTATTCCTGTCCAACACCAACCACGAAGAGGAGCAACCCTGTCATCTGCAACTTCGTGACCCTTCGGTTGCCATCCGTATCAATCTTGAACAATACGACTCACCTGAGCAGCGTTATTGCCCGGCCGGCGTGTATGAAATCGTGGTCGAAGACAACACGCCAAGGTTGCAGATAAACGCACAGAACTGCGTACACTGCAAAACCTGCGACATCAAGGACCCGACCCAGAATATCAACTGGGTAGTGCCGCAAGGTGGCGAAGGGCCAATTTATCAGGGAATGTGAATACGCCGTCTCCTGTCATTTGTCGTATCAGAATCATCACGCCGGGATTGCGTCTTCACGCCACCCGGCGTTTTCGTGGTCCACCCCAGATTTCACAGCGTCCCGGTGGACGTGCTGACAACCTCGCGCGAAGACCGCGACATTGAAACTGCTTTTAGCCTCGGTGCAAACTCGCACATCGTGAAACCGGTCAGTTTCGACAACTTCATGGGGATCGCGCAGCACAGCCCGCTCTACTAATGTGTCTCAGACTAGCCACCGCGACGAGCCAGACTTCAATCCATTATCTGGAAGACGCTGTCGCAAACGCAAACCTCAGGGCATGAGCGCTTGCGCGACAGTCCCGACCCATAACGCTTGGTCACTTTCTCTTGCTGGTTGCCAAAAACATCGCACCGGTCTCCAGTTGTCGCGACATCTGATCACCGTGCCAACAGCCCTGCTGACAATCCTGATCAGTCTGCTAAGCGCATGCTCGGCCCCGTTAGCCCCGCCTGCGAGCGTCAAACATCCCCGTATCGAGGATCAGTGGCCACGACGACAGCGATGGCATGAACACAAGGTGAACAACATGTTCAAGCTGCATTAAGGGTGCAAGCAGCATCATGTCTCCACGGTCACGGATCGACCGCTACCCAGACCCGACGGAGAAATCATCATGCGAACCACCCATTTAGTTGCCACCCTGACACTCGCAAGCATCATTCTGGCTGCAGGTGCCATGCTGGCTCCGGTCAGCGCTCAAGACACCCCAACCAGCACAGCGAATCAGTCCAACTGGTTGACGCCCGACCAGGTGCGCCAAACACTCGAAGCGCAAGGCTACAGCGACTTTCAGAAAATCGAACTGAAACGCGACCGGATCGAGGTGAAGGCCAGAGATGCCCAAGCGCGACTGCTTGAGCTTTACCTTCATCCGCAGACCGGTGAAGTCGTCAAATGGGAGCTTGAATCGGATCAGTATCGGCAATCTGTCAACCCAGGTGAAGAGCTGGACATGGCGAGCATACTGAATTTGGTCTCATCGCTCGGCTACGCCGACATTCATGAAATCGAACGCGAGAGAAACAAGATTGAAGTCAAGGCCTTTGATCAGCAAGGCAGACTGGTAGAGTTGTATCTCCACACGGTCACCGGCGAAGTTCTGAAAAGCGAAATCGAGAACAGCAGGTACAGGTAAGCCGAAGCTGTTTTTGCCTGAGTGGCCAGTGGCTTTGCCTTCACCAGCTCACGGCCGGTGCAGGCAAAGCGCCAGTCAAGTCACCACGGCGGGCAAACTCAGGCTTACCCGCAACCCGCCAAGTGGCGACTCGCTCAACATGACGTCGCCGCCATACAGTTGGGCAAGCTCACGCACAATGGCCAGACCAAGCCCGCTGCCAACCGGGCGTTCATCCAAGCGGATACCGCGCATCAGCGCCTGCTCTCGCCGTTCGGGCGGAAGTCCCGGGCCGTCGTCATCCACCACGACCGTAAGTGTTTCGTCATGACCCGCGACACTCACCTGAACCGTGTGTTTTGCCCATTTGCAGGCGTTATCTACAAGATTGCCCAGCATTTCCATCAAGTCCTGTTTCTCCCCGCGGAACAGAAACCGTTGTTTGAGTGCAAGTGCACTGATGTTGAGTTGGCGATCAACGTGCACTTTTTGCATGACGCGCAGCAGCGAATCCACCACTGGCTCAACCCGCGTCTGCTGACCCGGCAACTGAACCGCAGCGGCAGCCCGGGCCCGGGCCAGATGATGATCGATTTGCGCGCGCGCCGAGCCAAGCTGTTCGCGTACCATCAGCGCAAACGGCGAGTCCTCGCACTCTGCGGCATTTGCCATCACGGTCAAGGGCGTCTTGACAGCGTGAGCGAGGTTGCCCGCTTGAGTCCGCGCACGTTGCACGATATCGCTGTTACGATCAAGAATCTTGTTGAAGGCGCTCACCAGCGGCTGAATCTCTTCCGGGTAGGTATCGCTCAATGTGGAAACCGACCCCTTGCGCAGCGCATCAAGTTCATTCTTGAGCCGACTCAACGGTTTGAGCGCGAAACGTAGCTGCAACACCACCGCGCCCAGCAAACCGAGCAACGACACACCGAGCGACAAGGCAAGCATCAGGCGCACCTGCGCAACGGGTTCGCTGATGAAACCCTCTTTGGCAGCAACGATCAACCGGAAAGTCATATCGGGCACATCGGCCGGAATCACGACTCGCTCGACCATACGCAGTCTGTCGCCCTCTGCAGTGAGCAAGGAATGAACATGAAGCTCGCCATCAGCCAGTGCGTCCACAGGAACCCGCAGCACCTCGTCCCATAGCGATCGGGAGCGCAGCACACCGGGGGTGGCCGTGTTGTGCTCATCGGGAATGGGGTCGACCTGCCAGTACAGCCCGGAACGCGGCCTGACGAAACGCGGGTCGCTCATGGTCGTTTTGATCGTCGGAGAGCCATCTGCATCAAACGCAAGTTGCGCTGCGAGCTGGTTGAGGTGGTTAGCCAACTCCGCCTCGAACTGGCGATGAAGATGCGCTGAAAACAGCGCGGACAAGCCCCACCAAGCCAGAGCCAGCGTCAGCAACACCCAGATCAAGGTGCCAGACAACAAACGGCCGCCAAGCGAGCCGCGTCGGAATAGCGAGCTCATGTCGGCCCGGGATGATCGGTTTCGACACAAACCACGCGGTACCCCAGGCCGCGAACTGTTTCGATGAAACCGGGCGGCATCTTCTTCCTCAGTCTGGCGACGAAAACCTCAACGGTATTCGAGTCACGGTCAAAGTCTTGCGCATACAGATGTTCAACCAGTTCAGTGCGAGACACAATCTGGTCGGCACGATGCATCAGATACGCCAGCAGTCGAAACTCGTGGCTGGTCAGCACAACCGCACAGGCGTTGGCGGTCACCCTGCCCGTGCGGCTGTCAAGCACCACCGGGCCGCATGTAATCTCGGCACTGGCCAAACCATTGGATCGCCTTATCAGGGCGCGCACCCGCGCCAGCAATTCTTCCATGTGAAAAGGCTTGGCAAGGTAATCATCGGCACCAGCATCAATACCGGCAACCTTGTCATGCCAGGCATCACGGGCAGTGAGCACCAGCACAGGCATGTTACGGCCGCCTGCGCGCCATCGCCTGAGCACCGTCAGCCCATCCATTTCGGGCAGGCCGAGGTCAAGCACCACAAGGTCGAAGTTTTCCTCGGTGCCCAGATAAAACGCCTCACGGCCATTCGCGGTCGCGTCCACCACGTAGCCACTGGCGCTCAGCGACGAACGCACCTGAGCGCTCAAGGTCTGGTCATCCTCGACAAGCAGGATTCGCATCAGTCGTACTCCTTGTCGCAGCCCTCGTCTGAACTACCGCGGCATCGCATCCTAAGCCCCTTCCCCTTGAGACCGAGCAGTTCGCCGTTGCGGGCGTCGACTTTGAGCTTGAGCATACCTCCCTGGCTACGAAGCAGCTTGATCTCGTATATCCACAGGCCATCGTCGCGCTCGAGCTCCACCTCTATCACCTCACCGGGATACATTGCACCCACTTTCTCAAGCAGCACACGCAAGGGAAGCACTTCGCCGGCCTGAAGTGCCTGGCGGGCACGCATATGGTCATCGTCAGCCAAGGCTACAGCAGCCACAAATGACAAGGCAAAGAGCACAAAAAGGCAACGCGTGAGTAAACCGCGAAAAGTCACCAGACGCTCCTCAGGGTGTGACATCAATACGCGCATTCTTGCAGAGCACCGGTTAACCGGACATTAACAACGCGTTCAGCCTGCATTCAGGCAACATCGAGGATCATTCAAATAACGGCAGAGTTGGTCGGCGCTACAGCTTCTGAAACAGCTCAAAGGTATGCAGCATCAAGGCAACAGGCACACGCCATCCACCGCTTTACACACTCAGGAGATAGTCATGAAAATGCGACATACAACCCGCCGCCTGCTTCTTTGCGGGCTCACAGCCGCGATGCTATCAGGCGTGACCATGGCTCAACAGCCCACGGTAGCCGACAATTCACCGGTTTTTGGCACACAGCTCATGACCGAGCAAGAGCGCACAGAGCACCGAGCCAGAATGTGGGCCGCGCAAACCCCGGATGCACGCGAACAGGTACGCCTTGAACATCATCAGAAAATGCTGGAGCGTGCAGCACAGCGCGGTGTCACCCTGCCCGATGAACCACCGCAGCGCATCATGGGTCAGGGTCGCAACCCGGGCCAGGCACCCGGCATGGGAGCGGGACGCATGCAGGGTGATGCTGCTGGCCAGGGTCAGGGGCGCTACAGACAACAATAAGGAGATCACAGCGATCACTTTCTGCATTCGGGACTAAGCTAGCCCTTAGAAGAACAACACCGACGCAACCCGGCTCCGATCAATCGGAACCCCACTGCCCGTTCGCGCCACCCTCTGTCACAAACCCAATATTCGTAATGCCCACCTGGCGGGCGACCGACATCAGGAACACCACCTGCTCGTAGCGTGCACCTCGCCAGGCATACAATTCGAGACTTGGTAGCGGTTCCGACTCGTACGCGAGATTGGCCAGCAGTTCCTGCAAGGCTTCAAACTCGACAGGCTCGCCGTTGAAGTGGAGCTGACCGTGCTCATCGAGCGACACCCGCACCGTCTGCGGGCGCTCATCGAGTGGAGTGCCCTCGGCACGTGGCAGGTGTACCGGCACGGTCTGGGTCATCAGTGGCGCGGTGATGATGAAGATCACCAGCAGCACCAGCATGACGTCCACCAGCGGAATCACGTTGATCTCGGCCATCGGCTGGGCGCTGCCCGCCGGACCGCTCTTCATGCTAAACGCCATGGTCGCCCCTCAGCCCGACTGCAGCGGGCTCGAAGGCACGCCGCCCTCGCCCCGCTGGGCGAGCCGCACGCCCGCCACGAGATAGGCGTGCAGGCCGTTGGCGAATCCGTCCAGCCGCGCCAGTACCAACCGGTTGGCCCGGGTGAAAGCATTGTAGGCAAGCACCGCAGGAATCGCGACAAAAAGCCCTGCGGCCGTCATGATCAGGGCCTCGCCGACCGGCCCCGCCACTTGATCCAGCACCACCGCGCTCTGACCGGACAAGCCGATCAACGCATGGTAGATACCCCAGACTGTGCCGAACAAACCAACGAAAGGCGCTGTTGCGCCAACCGAGGCGAGCAGCGTCAAACCCTGCTCGACCTTGGCCTGAGCTGCTACGGTGGACTGTTGAAGTGTGCGACCGAGAAACTCCGCAGGGTCAACATCGATGCCGATACCGCCGCTTTTTCGCTCTTCGTAGGCTCTTGCAGCATCCATTGCGTCGTCCAATACGCCCATGAATACACCACTACTGTCTGTTAGTCGGACTGCATCAATCGCCTCTGCCCTATCGCGCGCTTTCCAGAACGCCTGCACAGAACGTGTAGCCGCCCGACGCAAACGTAAAAGACCCAACGCTTTGCCAAAGATGACCGTCCAGCTCGCAACAGACATGGCGCCTAGCGCAATCGCAGTGGCGTGACCAACAAGGTCTGCCTGTGCCCACACTGAAGCAAGATCAAATGAAGTACTCATGATTGGATAATCCGTTGAAACAATCTGGGTCAATGGTGGTGCGCCGCAGCCGGCATCAGCCAAAGGGCAACTAGCTTGATCACAAAAATGGACATGTAAAGGAACACCGGAGCGCTGCCGTAAAACCAGATACGTAGTCGCGTTACCCGGTCCGGGTTACCGATGAGCACGGCGCGTTGCCAGATCAACCATAGCGTCCAGGCCATACCCACATAGGGAAGTACGCCGAGCCAGGCGAGCCAGGTGTCGCCTCGCTGAGCCAACGGCTCCATCTGCCAGGCCAGTCCGGATAGATTCGCGACCTCGTTGCCAATTGCATGTGCATTGCGAGTTGCAAAAGTGGACACCGCATGGGGGATCAACCCAATGACCGCCAGCGGCGCAAGCCCGAGTGAAAGTGTGTTGGCGGCATCACGCCAGGACGAACCCGCAATTCGCGCAGCCCTCTGATAGCCCCAGACCCCCGCCAACGCAGTCAGTCCGATGCCTAGTACAAGCGCAAGAAACCGGCCCAGATCAAAAAAGGCCGAATCGAGCGCCACTCGGGCATGCAGCCACTCACCAGCAAGAACCCAGGGCAAGTGCGGTTTCAGCGGCGTATGCTGCAGCCCATGCAGAAACTGAATTCCGACGCCCGCGACACCAAGAATGATCAGAAACACCCACATTTCGTAGCGATCCTGACCCAAGACAGGCGAACGCATTACCTCGCCGGGCGGACGAACAACCAGATGTGCGCTGTCGCAGGCAGTCAGACAATCCGTGCACAGGGTGCACGCGTCCATGTTGTTGCGTTGCTCGAAGCGGAATGGCGACAAGTGGTAACTGCAGGCTTTGGCACAATCAAAAGTCTTGCAGGTTCCACATGCCTGAGCATCGGTGTGGATCTGCAGCACGCCCACCTTACCGTGCGTGGCCAACACACGCCCCAGCGGGCACACATGCTTGCACCAGGCCATACCCTTGAACACATAAAACACACCAAAAGCGAGAACGCTGAAGACCAGAAAGTACCAGGCTGTGGTTCGTGTCGAGACTGATAAGGCGCCTGGCATGGCATAGGCCACGACCCAGTAGGCCAGCACAATGATGACCAACCCTGTCCACACCCCACGCCATTGCTTTGGAAACGGTTTGCGCAGGCCGATCCGGGTCAGCCACTTGCCAACGAAACCATGGGGGCAGATTGCGCAGTAGGCGTTGCCGAGCGAGGGCGTCACCACGCTGGTAAAGAGCGGCCAGAATATTCCCCACATCAGCAGGGTTGCCAAACCGACTCGTGCATCTTCCATCGCGATGCCAGTGGCCACCCCGGCAACAAACAAGAGCAGCGTCACAGCTCGAATTGCCGTCAGCAAATAGCCTCGCCGCAACAGCCATCCCAACACAGGCAATTGCGTCAGGGCGCTCGCAAAAATATGTCCGGCTCTAGTGCCTCCATTATCGACGCGAATCGTTATGACTCTACTCATGTTCGTTGCTCCCTCAAAATTGCGGTTCAGAATGACTTGCTGCCACCAACATAAATGAAGCGGGCATCCGGGTCATTGCGCTGAGTGCCAGTCGCAGTAATCGAAAAGTTTCCCGGATCGCGTTGGTTGAATACGTTGTCCACTCCGCCAAAGAACTCGAAACCACTGCGATGACGATACTGAATAGCCAGGTCGGCCACGGTCAGCCTTGAGTTGTACGGAGGAGCACCGCGCGGGGCTGTCACGCCCACAGCCAGGTAGTTGCGCAGATGGCGTGCGCGTGCGGTGACCGTCCAGTCATGAAACTGATGACGGCTTTCCAGACGCCAGGTCTGTTTCGGCCGACCGGTCAAACGCTCGTTGGTATCGGCATTCATCGCCCTCAACCACTCAACGGACGCAGTCACCACCCAGTCATTGCGCAGCGGCCACACCGCCGACAGTTCAGCACCAACGATTTTTGCCTTGCCGATGTTGCGATACTCCACCACGCGCAGTGGGCCTACCATCTGGGCTGTCGTGAAGGAATCGATGAGTTGATCTATCCGGTTTCTGTGCAAAGTGAGTTCGACATGGCCATCTCCGAACTCGCGGCGGAGCATGCCCTCCCAGGTCTTTGACTGTTCGGGTTTCAGGTCCGGATTGCCACGAATGAGCAAACGGCCACGCGCAAAACTGGAATATTGTTCAAGCAATGAAGGCGCACGAAACGCCGACCCGTAACCGAGTCGGGCACTCCAGTCACCACTCGTCCATCCAAGAGAAATCCTCGGATTGGTTGTGCCACCAAAATCGTCATAGCGGTCATGACGAACACCCGCAACCAGCAACCAGTTATCATTGATCTGCCACTGATCCTGAAGCAGCAAGAACCAGTTCCGCCTGCTGGCCTCTCGGCTGTTGATGCTGACATCAAGCTTGTCCCGGCTACCGCCAGCACCAATTGACAACTGATGCAGATCATGCGGATAAACCTGATACACCATATCGGTTTGATACTGACGGAAATCGGTTGTCTCAACGTTGGGATGACTACGATTGGTCGAACCCTTGCTGCTGCCTGCGCTAGCTCGCACAGTCAGCTCGCCTGCCCCAATATCCTGTCGAAAGTCCAGACTGGCAAAATAACGCTTCTCCTTTTCGAAGCGGGAATGCCCTATCGCTCTCGATCGACTGTCACGATCGAATGCTTCCAGCGCCCAACCCATGCTGCGCGTTCCATCAGGGGTCCATCGCCCTCGATAACTCCCCGACCAGTTGTTCAAGCGACCGAAATCGTCAGTTGTGGAGTCGCGATGACTAAGACGATCACGGTAGTTCTGTTCGAGCGTGAAGCTATGGCCGAGTCGGCTATCACCAGTTCGATGATTGATGCCGGTCAGCAAGGACTCCCTGCCACGCTCAGCCAACCCGGTACGGAAGTACACATCCGTTCCGGGGCTTGAACCCGGCTGCCTCGTGATGACGTTGACGACACCACCCAATGCATCAGAACCGTAAAGCGATGACAGCGGACCACGAACGATTTCGACACGATCGATATCAAAGAACCCGATCTGCGAAATGTTGTTGCTGCCATAGTTATTCGTACGCCGGAATCCGTCGATAAGTATCAAAGTGTGGTTGCGGTTGAATCCCCGGATGGAAATGTCACCGGTCGCACCTGATACTGAGGTACTCACACCCACCGACTGCTTGAGCACCTGTCCAACACTGGCAGACCCGAACGAGTCAAGCTGATCTCGACCAAGCACTTCAACACTGGCCTGCACATCACGCACAGGTGCCTCCGTACCAGTCGCGGTTACGACGACCCGATCCAGGGAACGAACAGTCGTTTCGTTTGCGATAGCCTGCATACCTGCCAGCATCGCGATCGCGGTGATCAGCGTCTTCCTTTTGTAATTGATCTTCATGGCATTTCCTTTTTTGATTTCAATGGGTGAGAGTGAATGGTCCGCATTCGGGCCTTAGCCGTTCAGACGAAACGCCACCGGTACGATGACCCGTGCCGCCACCGCTCGTCCGCCCCGGCGTGCGGGCACGAATCGCCAATTGCCAACAGCTTTAAGCGCCGCTTCGTCCAGCCGTGAGAACCCACTGCTTTGATGAACCACAAGCCGCTCGGCACGACCGTCGGCGCTGACCCAGACAAGCAATCGGACTTCACCCTGTTCACCTCGGCGACGCGACATTGGCGGGTATGTCGGCGCAGGGTTCCGGAGGTAATCCGCTTCGAAACGCGCCTCACTCTCTTCACCCCCTGGTACCGTCAAATCTCCTTGTCGGGTCGCCATCGTCTGTGTCTGAGCACTAGCCTCCGGAACACCTGTTTGTGTTACCGGACCGGTTTGAGTTGTTGTTGAAGGCAAGGCCTTGGGCTGAGGTTTGGGCTGAGGTTTGGGCTGAGGTTCTGGTTTGGGTTCTGGTTTGGGTTCTGGTTTGGGTTCTGGCGCAGGTTCCG
>DAIMZH010000001.1:35809-149245 GCA_036734105.1 Azoarcus sp.
GGTTCTGGTTTGGGTTCTGGTTTGGGTTCTGGTTTGGGTTCTGGCGCAGGTTCCGGTGCCGGTGATGGCTCAGGTTCTGGTGCCGGTGATGGCTCAGGTTCTGGTTCCGGCTTGGGTACTGGTACTGGGTCTGGTTCATGAGACTCGTCGAGCATTGCCAGGAGTTCGTCAGCTAACACCATTTCCGCGCCCAGTTGGTCGAGGTCTCCTGGCACAGGCGCAAGAAACTTGACAAAGCTCACCTGCATGGCAAGAGGTTCTGCCTGTGTCATCGGTGAATCCGTGCGCTGCATGATCCAGAACCCCAATGCACCATGCCCCGCACAGGCGAGAAACAAGGCAACAGCACTTTGCCGCCAGTCGCGGCAAAGGCTGCTGAAACGCTGATCTGTTCTCTTTTTGTGGTGGGCAGGCATTGAGCCAATCCTTTGAGCTTGCTTCAGGGGCAGGGCTTGGGCTGAGGTGAACGGAAAGGGTGACTCTCATGATTCGAGGTGATCGTCACCCTTTCCGTCACCCTTTCCGTCAGCACATCAGGGTCGCAACCAAGGCCAAGCGCCAGGAATGGGGGCTGGTTGAATGCAGGGTGGTACCGCTGGTCAGGGTCAGGGGCGCTACGGCCAGCAATAGCAACAGCGCTTGCTCAAACACGGTCGCAAGCGCTGACCAGGCCAACCGAGGTAGCGCTTGCGGTTCTCAAGTCACTCAGAACTTCACGTTCATGCCAACGTAAATCGAGCGCCCCATACCCGGCACTGCAACACCCCATGGCACACCGTTCATGCTCATCGTGCTCCCCTGGCCGAGGTAAGCGCCACCCAGCGGCATGTCGTAATGGCGGTCAAACAGGTTTTCCACGCCAAAGTCGAGTCGCACCTTTTGCCAGTTGTGGCTTGCCCGCAAATTGACCAGACCATATCCAGCGGTCTTGATCTCGTTGCGCACATCGGACGTGTGGCGCTTGGCCTTGACACCGACGATCTCCAGCGCGTTATCCCAGCCACCAAGACGATGGGTGAGCGTCACCGTCGCATTGAGCGGCATGATGTTGTAGAGTCCATCGCCGGTGTCCCTGTTCTTGCCATTGGTGTAGTTGAGTACGCCCTCAAGACCCCACTCACCCAGCGCATTGCGTGCCAATGGCATGTGCCCGGAGATATCGACTCCATAAAGCCGGGCAGACTGGTTTTCGTAGCGCAACACGTTGAACTGGCCTGGCACCGCCACCGTCAGCGGAACAGCATCAATGTAGTCATCCACCCGGGTGTAGAAAGGTGATACGCGCAAGCCCCAGCTCTTATCGACGGCATGCCAATCGAACGAGACTGACAAGGTATGCGCCTTCTCTGGCTTGAGGTTGACGTTGCCAACATAGCCGTTGCCGTCACCCACAAAATTGTTCATCGTTGCAGCCATGGGCCAGGTTGACCAGGTGTAGCGTTCATAGAGGTTGGGCGAGCGTACCTTGCGTGCAAGACCAAACTCCACACCAAGGCTCTGGTCGTGGGTATAGCGGGCAAGTGCGGCAAAATCCCAGTTGTTGTCAGATTGCTTGCGATCGAGCGCATTGAAGGCCGCAGCGTCGGCAATCTGATTACCCGGAGCACCAGCCGTAACCCGATAACCACGAACATCATCGGCACTGCTGCGAACATGCTCGTAGCGTGCGCCGATCAGGGTCAACCACTGTGACGTATGCCGTGTCTCCCACTCCCCAAACAAGGCCGTACGATCACGTCGCCCGTTGTTGATATTAAGAAAGGTTCCCGGCCCCATGCCCCCTCCGGAGGCAGTCCAGTAGTCGTCGAGCTTGTAACGCTGCAGTTCGGCACCCATGCGCAATACGTCCTTGTCGGACATGACGATGTCGGCCTTCAGGCGCGCGCCGGAGGTGCGGCTCTCCGAGTACATTGGCATGCCTGCAGCGCAGGTGCCGGCCGGGTCGCCGTGGAATCTGATCGGAGTGCATGGTGTTCCAAGCGCTGCGGCAGCCGGTGGCTGTGAGTTGCTGCCATACCAGAATCGCTTGTCAGCACCGAAATCCATAAAGTGATCAACACGCTCGTGATAGGCCTGAGCCTCAAGACTGCCCCAGTCAAATTGCCCCAGATAGCGCACACTGAGACGCTTCTGTTCATTTTCGAGCAAATCCATGCGCTGATTCGGGAAAAGCTGCTCTGGCATGTCCTGATAGCCCAGCCTGACCTCCACCAGATGCGCATCACCGCGGAAGCCAAACGACAGCGCATGGTTGGCGGTCTTGTAGGCAGTGGAACCCACCTCGTCCAGCGCCAGCGTATGCCCGACCCGGCCGGTATTTGCGAAGGTTTTGAAGTCCCCGCCTGCCTTATAGTTGTCAGCCTGGCTCCACGCACCCGTGAAGTTGACGCTGAAGCTGTCGGCTGCATGCTCCACCGTCAGGTTGCCGCCGCGTGCCTTGTTGTTGCTGCGATAAAAGGCACCCACTTCACCTCCCGTCACTGGCTCCTGACCCGCCGAGACAAAAGACATTGCGCGCGATTCGGCAACAATGGTGCCACCAATGCTGTCCCCACCCAGGCTGACAGGCGTGATGCCTGCATAGACGGTCAATGAATCGACATTGGACGGGTCGATGTACGACAGCGGCGGGTTCATGTGGTTGGGACACGAGGCGATCAGATCCATGCCATCGACCTTGATACGCAGTCGGTCGTCAGCTAGCCCTCGGATCGAGGGCAGACTCGACACGCCACCTGCGCCATAAAGACTTACGCCCGGCACATTGCGCAACAGGCCGGCTGTGTCGCTTGTGGCATTGCGGGTCAGACTCATGCTGGATTGATCCACACTGCTGGCGGCAGGCAGCTCAGCGCCGAAGGGACTGGACTCGACGATAACAGGCGCAAGCCTGGCTTCTTGCGCAAGAACAAGGCCGGAAAACAGGGGCAGCAGGGCAAGCGCGACGCCTGAGCATTTCAGGTGACCGGTACGGTGGGTTTTTTTCATGATGCGTTTCTCGGAAATGGGGCAAAACAAGGCCTCGCCGCCCATATGGGAAGCAAAATTGTGAACAATCGAAATACTGATAGAGGTGGCAGTGTGAGGACTGACACGCAAGCGGTATCGATCAACTAGGCAGACAAGCAAGGTTGATTACTGCGGGTCGTAAAGGCGTGGCGGTGTTCGCCAAGCGCTACACTCAACCAGGTATCCAGTTCATCGGATAGAGGCCATCGGGCCGACCGCCACGAACAACAAGCGGCGTTTGCGGCGCGAAGCGTCAGCCGGTGACGAGAGGCGGAGCTCTCGCGTGTACCGCAAGATGACGGTCATCTGCGACATCAGGATAAACATATCGCTGAGTAATCAGCAGGTCTGGTGCCAATGCCCGTAAGGGCGCTGGCATTATTGCTGCAGGCAGCAGCGACTGCGAAGTGCCGGTGCACACAATGCACCGAGCATTGGTCTTGTCGTCGGGTTCAACTGGATTGCCGTCCTGGTCCAGGACAATGCGCTCCGTACCATAAGTGGTGCACAACTCAACCCAGTCAAGCGTGCCAAAGAACCGGCTACCCGCTTGGGACACCAACGGAAAAAGCGCGGCAAAAACTACAAGCCAGATACCCAGCCAGGCAACAGCTCGGCGCTGCAAACCCTTCGCGTTGTGCATTCGCAATGGCGGCACAGACGCTTTGGCAGGAGATGCTGGGCGCAGGTTTTTCATCCGCCGACGGGCTTCCGACGATCGCTGTCGCCAACATGCAGCGGCGCGGATTCCACCCACACCTCACGCGCCCGGCGCTCGCCGACCACGTCGAGATCACCACTGCTGCGCAGGTTCTTGATGGTGCGCGAAACCGTTTCAATGGTCAGGCCGGTCATCTCGGCGATGTCGCGCAAGGTCGGAAGCGCTATCCTCACCTTGGTTCTGCCAAAGGCCAGCCCGCGACCGATGAGATTGAGCAATTCGCCAATACGGTGCTCCGCAGCTCCGTTGCGCAGGGCCAGCGCATCGGCAGCGCGTCTTTCCACCTGGGTGAAGGCCTGCAGCAGTTTGCGCGGCGCGAGCGAGTCGGCGCACTCCGACCAGGGCTCCAGCGTGACTGCCGACAAGGCCCGTGCCGAAAAGGTGTAGCTGCCGAACAACAGGGTTTCGGCGCCAATGATGTCGCCCGCTACCGCCACACCGGCAAAACGCGTCTCACCGTCGCACTCCTGATCCAGCCTCACCGCGCCGAGACAAACCCGCCAGGCCACGCCGTGATCGCCTGCAAGATAAATACAGTCGCCACGTGGGAAATACTTCAGCGGCCTGTCGTCGCCAGCATCTTCAGACCCGGACTGTGCCTCCAGCTTGCGCCCAGGAGGCTCAACAATATTGGACATCATGAATGCTCACCTTGGTCATAGGTCGGGCGGTGATTCGATGACTTGAACCAGCCATCCTTATGGGAGAAATCAGCGCAAGGCGTCGAGGTACAGACGGACAACCTCGGCGTATTGTGCCTCGGTCAGCTCCTTACGCATGAACTCAGCGCAACGGTCACGGCCTTGCATGTGCCGCAGCTCGGCATCGGCAATCTCGGCCATCAAGGCATCACGCTCTTGGCCTGGCAGACCATCAAGAATCGCCAACCGCAAGGCCGCACGTTTGTCCAGTATCTCCTTCTGCACCTTGATGCGTGTCGGCATATTCTCCTTGCGGAAGGTTTCGAACGCGGCGATCTGCTCAGCACTGAGGTTCAGCGCAGCTTCGTGTCTCACCACGATGGGCATGAGTTCAACCACTGGCTTGGCCCCGTCGCCTGCAACAGACTTGGCCGAGGCGGTGCCGGTCACCGTGGCACCAAGGATGAGCAGCGATGTTATGAGGATTTTTCTGACATTCATGGCTTGGTGTTCCTTTTTTGATCAGTGACGGTGACCATGCTGGTGTTGCGGCTGGGCCTGCCCCATACCCTGACGTGCTGCGCCCAAGGGCGTAACCGGCGCCTCCAGTTGCTGAGAGAAGCGCTCCCCGACTGCGTTCTCGAAGATCAGGGTAATGGGGACGTTCTTACCGCCAACCATCTGCTCCTTGAGCTGCATGAGCATGACGTGATAGCCACCCGGTTTTAGCTCAACTGTCTGCCCTGCCGGCAGATCAAGTGCTGGCACCTCACGCATCTTCATGATGTCATTCTCCATCGCCATTTCGTGGATTTCGACCACACCCGCCACTGGGGATTCGGCTGCTACCAGCCGTGCATCGGTTTCAGCGGTGAGCAACATGAATACACCGGTTGCCTGTTGCTGGGGTACGGTACCGCGCACCCAGGCGTCTTCCACGTTGACTTGTGCAAACAGCGGGGCCATGGTGAGCGACAGAATCGATGCGAACAGGGATTTCTTCATGATGGAACTCCTGGGTGATCAGTGAAGTAACGAATAACAGCCTCCGGCTCGCGGATAGAGCGTGGATTGACAGGTGATTCAATTCGGGAAAAGTGGCGGCAGAAATCCGCTGCTCAGCGAGACTGCTGCAGCAAGTTGCGAACGTCTTCGTCGATGGGCGCCGCATCCATGGCATGAGACACGGCGAGTCTCAGTCGACCATGCTGGTCATACACCAGACTGGTTGCGGTGTGGTCCATTGTGTAGCTGTCGCCAGTGGGAACCTTGCGATAGAACACGCGGAACTGTTTGGCCACGTCGGGCAATTGCTCCATGGTCGGGTGCAAGCCCACAAACGACGGGTCAAACGCTGCGAGATAGGCGCTGACGATATCCGGGGTGTCCCGTTCGGGGTCCACCGTGATGTATACCACTCTGAACTTGTCGCCTAATGGCCCCAGCGCGTCCTTGACCTCGACCGCCCGCATCAAGGCCGTGGGGCAAACATCCGGGCACTGGATGAACCCGAAGTACACCATGACAACCTCGCCCTTGAAGTCCTCAAGCGTGCGCAACTGTCCGTGAGAGTCGACCAGTTCGACCCCCGCGCCGTAGTTTGCGCCGGTAATGTCGGTGGCATTGAAGCTGACAGACTGTTCGCTGCTGCAACCAAGCAGAAGACCAACACTTAGCATGAGGGCAGGCACAAGCCGACCAATGGGACCGCACGTGAGGCAAGACATGGGTTTTGTATCCTGAGTTCCGGTGAATCATCAGTCCGGCCCCCAAGGGGACCAGAGCGCGCAGTGGAGTCAGGCAGGATACGGTGGCGCACGAGTCTGTTGGGCTGACCATGGGCGTGTTGGGCTGACATGACAAGGAGGATGCGGCGTCAGCGCTTCGCCAAGCTCATTGCGGTCAGCCACGACTTCGGCGGCCGTCGGCGTCAGGCCAAACGAACCCGCGTGGGTAAAACAATAGGCACAAACACCAGCGCAAAAGCTCTCATCGTTGTGATTGCCGTCGTTATTGCCTGACTCGTCGGCCGCAACCCAGCGTACCCCTTGCGAGGTGCAAACCTCAACCCATTCCGGCCCTCCCCAGCCAGCCGCAACCATGGCCTGGCTGAAGGTCGGTGCCAAGGCTGCCAGCAGGATGGCGAAACACGCTATCCAGGAGACAAGACCTTGCAGGCGACGGGTTCGGGGAAGTTGCATTACGTGAGTCAGTGATATTGATTCAGTGAGTGTAAGAGTAGGTCAAGCCGCGATCAAGCGACTTGACCAATCTCAAATTGCCCGACCGTCAAGCGACCCACTTGCGTGCGTTGCGGAACATGCGCAGCCAGGGAGAGTCCTCACCCAGCGAATCGGGTGCCCAGCTCATCTGCACGCTGCGGAAGCAACGCTCGGGGTGCGGCATCATGATGGTGAAGCGCCCATCGGCTGTGGTGAAACCGGTGAGACCGTCGGGCGAGCCATTGGGGTTGGCAGGGTAGCGTTGTGCAGCCACGCCCTTGTTGTCGATGAAGCGCAGCGCTGCGACCGCCCTTGCCCGGTCGGCCTCGTTACGGAAGACTGCCCTGCCTTCGCCATGACTGACGACGATAGGCATGCGACTACCAACCATGTCCGCAAACAGGATGGAAGGGCTGTCAATCACCTCCGTCATCACGAATCGTGCCTCGAACTGCTCGCTGCGATTACGGTGAAAGGTCGGCCAGTGTTCGGCGCCAGGGATGATTCCGGCCAGATTGGCCATCATCTGGCAACCATTGCACACGCCAAGCGCAAAAGTGTCGTCACGCTCGAAGAAAGTCTGGAAAGCTTCGCGCAAGCGCTCATTGAAGAGGATCGACTTGGCCCAGCCCTGGCCAGCACCCAGCACATCGCCGTACGAGAAGCCGCCGCAGGCTGCCAGCCCCTTGAAACGACTGAGCTCGACACGACCAGCCTGAAGATCTGACATGTGCACATCGAAGGGCTCAAAACCGGCGCGTTCGAAGGCAGCCGCCATCTCGTTGTGGGAGTTGACGCCTTGTTCACGCAGGATCGCGACCTGCGGCCTGACGCCGGTGGCGATCATCGGCGCAGCAATATCGCAGGCTGCATCGAAAGTGAGCGCCACTGACAGACCCGGATCTTCTGCTTGTGCCAGCGCCTCGAACTCTTCACGCGCGCAGTCGGCATCGTCACGCAGAGCGGCGATGCGGTGGCTGGTCTCGGACCATGTCTGCATCAGCTCGCCACGGGGGGCCGAGAACACCAGTTTGGCGTTGCGCCAGAAGCGGAGCTCGTCCTTGTCGTTAGGCTCACCCAGGAAGTGGTAGATCAGTCCGGCTGCGCGCAAGGGCTCTGTGACGCGCGCCCGATCCTCGCGGCGAATCTGCACAACCGCACCGAGCTCTTCGGCAAACAGTCCGGCAAACAGGCGATCATTGAGTCGTCCCTTGATGGTATCCGGTTTTTTATCCAGCCCATCGACGTCGTTCATGTATTCGTCGTAGCACACCGTGTCGAGCACAATGGACAATCCACAGCGTGAAGCGAAGGCCATTTCGCAGAGGGTGGCAAAAAGGCCGCCATCGCTGCGGTCGTGATAGGCAAGCAGCAAGCCATCGTCACGCAATTGCCTGATGGCCTTGAAAAAGGCGACCAACTGAGGGGCGTCAATATCCGGTGCATGTTCGCCGACCGAATTGAACACCTGCGCCAGCGCCGAACCACCCAGCCGGTTGCAGCCACGGCCCAGGTCAATGAGCAGCAGCTCGGTTTCCACACCATCGACAATTTGCAACTGCGGGGTGAGGGTGTTGCGCACATTCCTGACCGGTGCGAAGCCTGTCACCACCAGGGACAAGGGCGAGATGACCGCCTTGTCGGCGCCCTGCTCCTGCCAGGCAGTTTTCATTGACAGCGAATCCTTGCCCACCGGTATGGACAAGCCTGCCTCCACGCAGAAGGCAGACACGGCAGCTACGGTATCGAACAGCTTGGCGTCTTCGCCCCGATGACCAGCCGGTGCCATCCAGTTGGCCGACAGCTTGATGTCACTCAAGGCGGCAATATCGGCTGCGGCAATGTTGGTGATCGCCTCACCTATGGCGAGCCGACCGGAGGCTGGCGCATCCACGCAGGCTACCGGCGTGCGCTCGCCCATTGCAAAGGCTTCGCCAACGCTGGCCTTGAAGCTCATGCTGGTGACCGCCACATCTGCCACCGGCACCTGCCACGGCCCCACCATCTGGTCGCGTGCGGTCAGACCACCCACCGAGCGGTCGCCAATGGTGATAAGAAAGTTCTTGCTGGCCACGGCCGGCAGACGGAGCACGCGCAGACAGGCCTCACGCAGGTCGACATCGGTGACATCAAAAGGCGGCAGGTGCGTGGCGCGACGCGACACGTTGCGGGTCATTTTTGGCGGTTTGCCAAGCAGGACCTGCATTTCCATATCCACCGGCCTGTTGCCAAAGTGACGATCACTGACGGTCAAGTGCCCATCGTCCGTAGCCGTGCCCAGCACCGCGAAAGGGCAACGCTCGCGCGCGCAGATCGCCCGGAAATCGTCAAGGCGCTCGGGAGCAATGGCCAGCACATAGCGCTCTTGCGATTCATTGCTCCAGATCTCGCGCGGACTCATGCCCGGCTCCTCGATCGGCACCTCTCGCAGCTCGAAGTGCGCGCCAAGGCTGGCAGAGTCGGCCAGCTCGGGCATGGCATTGGACAGACCGCCCGCGCCCACGTCGTGAATCGACAGGATCGGGTTGTTGGCGCCCTGCTGCCAGCACCGGTCTATCACCTCCTGACAACGACGTTGAATCTCCGGGTTGCCGCGCTGCACCGAGGCAAAGTCAAGGTCGGCGGTGTTGGTTCCGGTCGTCATGCTGGAGGCCGCTCCCCCGCCCAGGCCGATCAACATGCCGGGGCCACCGAGCTGAATCAGCAAGGTGCCGGGAGCGAATATCTCCTTCTCGCACTGCCCGGCCTGAATGCTGCCCAGCCCACCGGCGATCATGATGGGTTTGTGGTAACCACGCACCTCGCCCATGACCTCTTGTTCGAAGCTGCGGAAATAACCGGCAAGGTTGGGCCGACCAAATTCGTTGTTGAAGGCCGCACCGCCAATCGGCCCTTCGATCATGATATCCAGCGGCGAGGCAATGCGCTCTGGACGGCCATAGGGTTTTTCCCAGGGCTGCTCAAAGCCGGGGATGGACAGATTCGACACCGAGAAACCGGTCAGGCCGGCCTTGGGTCTGGAGCCACGTCCGGTGGCACCTTCGTCCCGGATCTCGCCGCCCGAGCCCGTCGCCGCACCTGCGAAGGGTGAAATCGCCGTCGGGTGATTGTGGGTCTCCACCTTGGCGAGAATATGCGCGGTTTCGTCCACATAGCGCCAACGCCCGTCGCTGTCGGGATACAGCACCTGTCCATGCGCGCCTTCGATAACCGATGCATTGTCCTTGTACGCCACCACCGTACCTTCCGGATGCGCCTGGTGCGTCTCGCGGATCATGCCGAACAGGGTCTTGCCCATTGGCCGGGCATCGATGACCCATTCAGCGTTAAATATCTTGTGTCGGCAGTGTTCGGAGTTGGCCTGCGCGAACATCATCAGTTCAACGTCGGTGGGGTTGCGTTGAATACGAATGAAGTTGTCAAAGAGATAGTCGATTTCATCATCTGACAGCGCAAGGCCAAGCTCGGTGTTGGCAACTTCCAGCGCGGTACGACCACCACCAAGAATATCCACCGAGCGCATGGGCTGGGCTTGATAGTGGTGAAACAAGGCATTAGCCGCATCGATACTCGACAACACCGACTCGGTCATCCGATCGTGCAAGAGCGGCAGCAGCGCTGCAATCTCGGTGTCACGAAGCTTTGCGGCGGACCAGCGATATTCGATACCTCGCTCGATACGTACGATTTTGTCAAAACCGCACTGGTGGGCAATGTCGCTGGCTTTTGAGGACCATGGTGAAATGGTGCCAAGTCGCGGCACAATGAGCAGCATGAAGCCATCTGCTGATACAAGGTCGACCTCTGCTTCGAGCAAGTCGCCAAGACGGCTCAGTTCGGATTCATCAAGATTGGCCTTGGTCTCGACGAAAAAAAGATAACGGGCTTGTAGCCCTTTCAGCTTTGGCGCCACTGCGCTAACGCGTTGACGAAGACGATCGAGACGGGCAGCAGAAAAGGCCGCGCCACCGCGCAGCTTGAGGATGTCGGTCATGGGAATGTCGGCAGTTGGATTGGCAAGCGAGGACGCTTGATAAATGTCAGGCTATCGAAATTATAACCGACAGGCCGCACTGGATCGGGTTCAAACAACGGCAGCAATGAGTCTTCAAGGCAATGCGTGCCGCTTGTAAGCTTTCTTGGTCGCGCTGAATGTTGAAGTAGGATCAATGGCACGCCAACCCGACTGCGAGGGCGGGCTGTCAATCACCAGACTTGCTCGCCAGCGGGGTGTGGACGACTTGCGCCCCCCGTGGCTTCAAGGCGTCAGCAAGCGACGGACCCGCTCCCTCGCGGGCGTTGCGAGGAGAAGCGCCATCCGGCTGTCTGGCGGCTTGTGGGGTGTCGCTTGTCTGTTGCGCTTGCACTTGTCCGCTACCCGGTTGCTCAGCAACCTTGACGAGCTTTCCTTCGACACTGGCACCGCAATCCATCTGCAACTGACGATAGGAAATGTTTCCCGACACCTTCGCCCCGGGTTGAAGTTCGAGAAAATGATCCACCTCAAGATCGCCCTTGACCACCCCATTGATTACCGCATCGTGCGCGGCCACCCTGCCCGCAACGCAGCCGTGCTCGCTGATCACGATAAGTGATTTTTCTCCGCGCTTGCCCATCACGTTGCCGTCGACCTTGCCATCAACGCGCAAGCCCCCCGAGAACAACACATCACCAATCACATGAACATTGCTGGCGATCAGACTGGACAGCTTGGTAACCTCAATCGTTTTCTTTTTGCCAAAGCCAAACATTCGGCGAATCTCCCTGTTGCACGTCCAGCGCAACGCTACTTGCGCGGTTCCTTGATGAATTCCAGCTCTTCACGAGCCAGATCAAGCTGCTCCTTGAGTATCGCAGCCTGTCGTTCGATCTCCTGCTGCGTCACCTCAGCAATCGCCAGATCCAGTTCAGCCCGCTCCAATTGCTCCGACACCTGCCCCAGCTTTTGCCACAACTCATTGTTCTCGGCTTGAAGCAGCAAAATCCGGGCGTCGTTGTCACGTGAAGACTCAAACAAGATCACGGCGCCCACAAGCCCCGCTGCAATTAGCAACACCAGAATGGTTCGCCAGAAAAAACGCTGTTCATGCGAGCGGTCAGTCAGGCTAAACTCATTCTGCGTCAATGACTTATTGGATGATCGTGTTTGCGTCATGACTCAGAAACGACTCAAGTAGATGGCCGGGTCAACAAAGTGACCATCTTTCAGCACTTCAAAGTGCAGATGCGGCCCGGTCGATCGTCCGGTTGAACCAATCAATGCAATCTCCTGAAGCGGCATGACCACTTCACCAAGTGATACCAACAAGCGGGATGCGTGCGCGTAGCGCGTCACCAGCCCCCCACCGTGATCAATCTCTACGGTCAACCCATAGTGAGGCCGACTGCCCGAATAAATGACCCGTCCACCCGCACTCGCCCGAATCGTTGTGCCACGTGGGGCAGCGTAATCCACGCCGCTGTGAAACGCTCGCTTTCGGCTGATAGGGTCACGGCGATTTCCAAAACCTGAATTGATTGCCACACCAAGCACAGGCGTGCGCCCTGGAAAGGACATGTGCTCATGCGCACTGGTCATCACCCGTTCGTCAAATAAGGAAAATACATTGGCCAGACGCTCCAGATCGCTCTCAAGGCGACTCATCTGGTCTTCTATGGTGTCGCGGGCACGCAGTCCGCTTGTTGCTGCATTCCGACTGGAGCCCAAAGGCTCAATCAGTGGTCCGCCTGAGGGCATGCCCGGCTGGGTTCTGGCGGGTCTGCCCAGCGGCAGATCAAGGGTCTCCTGCGGCTTGATGCGCTCTTCAAACTCCTTGACTGCGTCAATCCGTGCCGCAAGGTTGGCAGCCTCGGTTTCGAGCTGAATAACCCGACCGGACATTTCACCAAAGCGCTCCAGCAAGTGACCACGCGGCTCAATGCCACCCAACACTCTTGTCGGCCCCGCTGTCGGCGTCGGTAGTTGTTGAACGACAAGCGGCACCGGCTCATCTATATCAGCAACAGTTAACCATCGTCCAAACTGCAGACCGATCAGCGAAGCACATACGATTGAAGCCATAAAGCCGAGCAACACCGACCGCAAACTGAAGGTACGGGTGCTGGACGAGGTCAGACTGCCAGTTGAGAAAATGACAAAAGCCAAGTTAAACACTCCAGACCTGGGCGATCATGTGCCACATGACGGTTCCAAAGGTACCAATATTGTGTGTAGAAATCGGTCTCTGATTTTACCACTCCACCGGGCCAGGCATAGCAAAATCAACTTAAGCGACAAGCGAGCGCTCCCACCGCAAACAATAGTCAAACATTGCGCTTGGTATACTGCAGAATATCGCATCTCGCACCATACCCTCCGGGACTATGGATAATCCACATCAAAACTTGACGAATGAATAATGAGCACTGAAATCTCCAGTCATGCATCAGTCGTTTCTTCCCTTGCGCGTCTCAGCAAACTCGTCTCTAAACTTGCCGCATGTGCCGTCATCACCCTTGCAAGCCAGGGCGCCATGGCAACTGAGGCCGAGGCCGGAACGATTACTCTGGGTGTGAGCAACGCTCAGACTGGTCCGCTGTCAGCGTTGAGCGGTGAATACACCAATGGGTCGCAACTCTTTTTCAACAAAATGAACGCGGGTGGCGGCGTGCACGGCCAGCGCATCGATCTGAAGATACTGGACGATGGCTACGACAATGATCGCGCCGAGAGCAATGCGAAACAGTTGATCGAACGCGATGGCGTGTTTGCCCTGTTCGGATTTTTTGGCACTGGTCCCAGCTTGCGCGCCATGCCCGTGGCGATACAGGCGGGCGTTCCGTTCTTTGCACCTTACTCCGGTGCCGACGCCTTGCGTCAGAACCCAGATCCGAATGTCTTTCATCTGCGTGCATCCTACCCCCGCGAGATTGAAAGAATAGTGAGTCACTTGACCGCACTGGGCATCACCTCGATCGGCGTGGTGCATCACGCCGACGCCTTTGGTGAGTCGGGCTTGCTGGCCGCACGCGAGGCCTTGGCCAAGCGCGGCCTGGAGCCGACTGTCACAGCCGCAATCGATGCAGCATCAGACAATGCCGACGCAGCAGTGCGGGCGGTAGCACAGGCCAACCCAGCCGCGTTGCTGCTTGTGGCAGCAGGTCGCACACCGCCAATGATCATAAGCGGGCTTCGCGAGGCCAACGTACCGGCCATGCTTTATGGGCTGTCGGTGGTGAGCAGCAACGAGCTTGTGCGCGCACTGGGCCAGGATGCTCACGGCCTGGCACTTGCCCAGGTCACTCCGTCACCGTTCAAGCCAGACACCCCCATGGTTCGCGAATACCGTGCAGCAGCAGACGCAGCCGGCGTTGAGTATTCGTATGCTGGACTGGAAGGTTATATTGCAGCGGCAGTGTTCACTGAGGCGCTACGCAGGGCTGGTCCCAACCCCAGCCGGGCAGCTTTTCGCGCCGCGCTGGACAGATTGGCGGGCGAGCGCATCGGGGGCTTGAGGTTGGTCGGGAACAGCCTCAACCCAGTCGGACTGGACTTCATCGACCTGATCGCGATCAACTATGGTCGATTTGGAAACTGATAAAGGTGCCCCGGACTGCTGAGCCCGAGGCACTTTAAGACCTGCCTTGACACCAACCAACCGGCTGTCGTGCTTGCAAAGGGCACGACCCACGCTTACAGCAACGCCATTTGATAACTGTCTTTTTGATGTCAGGCTTTTCGCCAGACCGTGCCGCTTGCCGTATCTTCCAGCACCACACCTTTTTCAAGCAACTCAGCCCGGATACGGTCAGCGGCTGAGAAGTCCCGCGCTTTCTTGGCTGCGGCGCGCAACGCAATTGCCGCTTCAATATCGGCGCTGATCGCGGCGTTGGCATCTCCACCCTGCAAAAACGCCAGAGGATCTCGTTGCAGCAAACCCAGAACACCAGCAAGTCCCTTCAACTGACGAGAAACCTCTGCCGACCGACTCCGGTTAGCCTCATTGGCAAGATCAAATAGCACGGCAATTGCTTCGGCCGTGTTGAAGTCGTCATTCATTGCATCGGCAAAACGCAGGGCGTGCGTTTCGTCAGCGTCGTAAGTCTCCGCTGTCGGAGGCACGTTGTTGAGTGCGGTGTAAAGCCGGGTGAGCGCATTGCGTGCGTCATCCAGATGGGCGTCGGAGTAGTTCAGCGGGCTGCGGTAGTGAGCGCGAAGAATGAAAAAACGCACCACCTCTGCATCGTACCGCTCAAGCACCTCACGAATCGTAAAAAAGTTGCCCAAGGACTTGGACATCTTTTCGTCATCGACCCGCACAAACCCGTTGTGCATCCAGTAGTTGACGAAAGTGTGACCATGTGCCCCTTCCGACTGTGCAATTTCATTTTCATGATGAGGAAACTGCAGATCCTGCCCACCGCCATGAATATCAAAACGCTCACCCAACAGATCGCTGCTCATGGCCGAGCACTCGATGTGCCAGCCGGGCCGACCAACTCCCCAGGGTGAAGCCCACCTGACCTCTTCGGACTCATCCTCACGGGCATGCTTCCACAGAACAAAGTCCAGCGGATCACGCTTGTCGCTGGCAACCTCGACCCGCTCTCCTGCACGCAGCTCGTCAATGGACTTGCCGGACAGGCGCCCGTATCCGTCAAATTTGCGAACCGCAAAACATACATCGCGGTTGTCTGCCTGATAGGCCAGACCCTTTTCGTAAAGTCGGGAGATTATCGACTGCATACCCTGGACGTATTCGGTAGCACGCGGTTCGTGCGTCGGACGCAACACACCGAGTGCATCAGCATCCTGGTGCATGGCCAGGATGAACCGGTCAGTTAGCGCTCGTATGGTTTCGCCGTTTTCACGCGCGCGTTTGATGATCTTGTCGTCGATGTCGGTAATGTTTCGTACATAGGTCACGTCGTAGCCACTGCTGCGAAGCCACCGAACCACCATGTCAAAAACCACCATCACACGAGCATGACCCAGGTGACAGTAGTCATAAACCGTCATACCGCAAACGTACATGCGTACCTTGCCGGGTTCCAGTGGTTGAAACACTTCCTTTTGTCGTGTGAGGGTGTTGTGTATCGAGAGCATGGTGTTTTTCAGGTTTCGGAGGGCAGTGGGAATGCGCCGCTGAAAGAATCCGTAACAGTCGGATTTTGCGTGACCGACCGGACTTGTTAGAATCGGAAGGTACGTTCTGGCGCCAAATTCAACGCAATATAGTAGCACACCGACTTGTTCCAACTACGGCGCACCTATCCTCATATTCAGGAACCCCAACACATGAAAAGACTGCTGACCGGCATCTTGGCTCTAGCTTGTTCAGGCCTCGCACTTGCCGCTGGACCTATCGTTGAAATGCGCACCAATCAAGGCACTTTCAAACTTCAACTGGATGCCGACAGCGCACCTGAGACGGTCGCCAATTTCGTCGAATATGCCGCCAGCGGGTTTTACGATGGCACCATCTTTCATCGGGTAATTGACGGTTTCATGATTCAGGGCGGCGGCTTTGATGGCCGGATGCAACAAAAGCCCACACGCACACCGATTCGCAACGAAGCCGCCAATGGCCTGCGCAACGAACCTGGCACCATTGCCATGGCACGTACCCGCGACCCGCACTCTGCGTCATCGCAGTTCTTTATCAACCTGGTGGCCAACAGGTCACTCGACTACCCCTCGTTTGATGGCTATGGCTACGCGGTTTTCGGACAGGTGACAGAGGGTTTCGAGGTCGTTCAAGGTATCGCCGGACAGAAGACCCAAAGAGTGGGCCCCCATGAGAACGTCCCGGTAGAACCGGTTATCATCGAATCCGTTCGTATCGTTCAGCCCTGAATCAACCCCGGAGAGCAATATGGCAGTTGAACTGCACACCAACTACGGCGTCATCACCATCGAACTGGAATCTGAAAAGGCACCGGAGACCGTCAAGAACTTCCTGGCCTATGTCAGCAGCGGTCATTACGACAACACGATCTTCCACCGCGTTATCGACGGTTTCATGATTCAAGGCGGTGGTTTTGAGCCCGGCATGAAACAAAAACCCACCGGCGAAGCCATTCAAAACGAAGCCAACAACGGACTCAAGAACGTGCGTGGCAGTGTTGCCATGGCGCGCACCCAGGCACCACACTCTGCCACCGCGCAGTTCTTCATCAATGTGTCCGACAACGACTTTCTCAATCATCGCTCTCCCGACACACAAGGCTGGGGCTACTGCGTTTTCGGCATGGTGTCTGATGGCCACGAAGTGGTCGATCGAATTCGTGCTGTCAAGACGGGTTCAAGCGGTTTTCATCAGGACGTACCGCGCGAAGACGTGATTATCGAACGCGCGCTAGTGATTTGAACAAAAACTGGATAGTGACTTGAAAGTTCACTTCATTTCGGACTTGCATCTAAGCGAAGAAGAGCCCGCCACCGTGCGGGCTTTCATCGAATATCTGTCTGGCACCGCTCAAAGTGCGGACGTGCTCTACATTCTTGGTGACCTGTTTGAATACTGGGCAGGTGATGACGACCACAGCGCCTTGAGCCAACAAGTTGCAGAGGCTTTGCGGACACTCGCCGAAAGCGGATCTGCCATCCGCTTCATGGCAGGCAACCGCGACTTTCTGCTCGGCCAGCAATACGCACAGATGGCTGGCATGACGCTATTGCCCGATCCAACCCGAATCGTCATCGACGGCATTCAGATCCTGCTTACCCACGGCGATCAGTTCTGCACCGACGACAAGGCCTACGTAGCCTATCGGCAACAGGTTCGCGCTGCACAATGGCAACAGGGCTTTCTGTCCAAACCATTAAGCGAAAGAAAACACTTCATCGAGTCCTTACGTGCAAGAAGTCAACTCGAAAATGCCTCAAAGACGCCTGAAATCATGGATGTGAATGAGGAAGCGGTTGCCCGTGCCTTCAGGACACACGACTGTCGTGTGATCATTCATGGTCATACACACAGACCACGACGCCATGACTACGTGATTGATGGCAAGCCATGCGTCCGCTGGGTGCTCGCAGACTGGGATGCAGAGGCTGCGCACTATCTCGAATGGCGCGCCGGGGAAGCAACGCCACGCAAAATGGTGTAGCACCCAAATACTCGGGCAGAAAAGAACCAAACAGAAATTGGATGCTCAGCTATTCAGCCGGTTATAAACCGCGACTCAGGTCAGCCTTTAGATCTTCGATCGCCTCAAGACCGACCGCTACCCGCAACAAGCCCTCTCCAATACCGGCAGCAGCGCGCGCTTCGGCGCTCAGTCGCCCGTGGGTCGTGGTGGCCGGATGCGTGATGGTGGACCTCGTGTCGCCCAGATTGGCGGTGATGGAAATCATGTGTGTGGCATCAATGACGCGCCACGCGGAATCACGACCACCGTAAAGCTCAAAAGAAACAATTGCGCCACCCGAAGACCTTTGTTGCCGCATCGCGAGTGCGTGCTGCGGATGCGACTCCAGCCCCGGGTAATAAACCCGCTTGACGCCGGGCTGAGACTCAAGCCACCTTGCCAGCTCAAGCGCACTTGCTGACTGGGCTTCAACCCGTAAACGCAGGGTTTCAAGGCCCTTGAGGATAATCCAGGCATTGAAGGGCGAAATGCAGGGACCAGCGGTGCGCAGAAACTTGAAAACTTCGTCCATGATCGCGTGGGACCCCACCACTGCACCGCCCAATACCCGTCCCTGGCCATCGAGATACTTGGTCGCCGAATGCACAACCACGTCCGCCCCAAGCTTCAAGGGCTTTTGCAGAACAGGCGTGCAAAAACAGTTGTCCACCGCGAGAATCGCGCCAGCTTGATGTGCAATTTCGGACAACGCGGCGATATCGACAATTTCAGTCAACGGATTGGAGGGTGTTTCAACGAAAAACAACCTGGTTTCAGGCCGAACTGCCGTTACAAAGCCATCCAGATTGGTGGCCGACACAAAGGTGGTAGTGATGCCGAATCGGGAGAGAATGCCGGTGAACAATTGTTGCGAAGCGCCAAACAAACCATTTGACGCCACCACATGCTCACCCGCCTTCATGGTCGCCATGACCAACGCCAGAATCGCCGACATGCCGGAGGCGGTCGCCACACACATCTCACCCTCTTCGAGCGCTGCCAGACGCCGCTGCATCATGGTGACGGTCGGGTTCGAGAAACGGGCATAGACATTACCCTCTTCCTCGCCTGAAAATCGGGCTGCCGCCTGAGCCGCACTTTCGAACACGAAGCTGGAAGTGAGAAACAAGGCCTCGCTGTGCTCGTTAAACTGACTGCGCTCCGTACCTGCACGTACCGCCAGTGTGTCGAATTCAAAATTTTGCATGCTTTTCGCTCGATTCATTCAGTGCTGACAAGGCTGGCGAACCGATCACCGCCGCCTCGACACGCCTAAGCCCGGCCTCAATCCCCAGACGTGAGGTTGAGATCAAGTTGCCCAGATTCATCATCTTCCTCATCGTTTGCGTTGTTCCGTATTGTCTCGACGTTGTTGAGGTAGCCTTCAGTGACGTCTCCGGTGACATAGTGTCCGTCAAAACAGGAGGTCTCGAACAGCCTGATGGAAGGGTTGATGCTTTTCACTGCCTCGTTCAGATCGGTGAGATCCTGATAGAACAAACCGTCAGCGCCGATATTCTGACAAATCTCGTCGATGTTTCTGCCTGAAGCGATCAGCTCGGAACGCGTTGGCATGTCAATACCATAAACGTTGGCGTAGCGCACCGGAGGCGCGGCGGAAGCCATGTAGACCTTTGCTGCACCTGCTTCGCGGGCCATGCTGACGATTTCACGGCTGGTGGTGCCACGCACGATGGAGTCATCGACCAGTAGCACGCGTTTTCCGGAAAACTCGACCGGGATGGTGTTCAACTTCTGGCGAACCGATTTACGTCTGACGGCCTGCCCGGGCATGATGAAGGTGCGCCCGATGTAGCGATTCTTGACGAAACCTTCGCGATAAGGAAGACCAAGACTATGCGCCAGTTCCATGGCAGCCGGGCGGCTTGAGTCCGGGATAGGAATCACCACATCAATGTCTTTATGCACCCCGCGACGCTTGAGTTGGTCTGCCAGCGCAACGCCCATCTGCACCCTCGACTGATAGACTGAGATACCATCTATGACTGAATCGGGACGCGCGAGATAAACGAACTCGAACATGCACGGAGCGTACTTTGTTGCTTCAGCGCACTGCTTTTCCGAAAACTCGCCATTGGTCTGAATCAACACCGCCTCGCCCGGCGCCACGTCTCTCCAGAAGTCGTAACCAAGCACATCCAGCGCAACCGACTCCGAGGCGACCAACCACTCATCGCCCTGCTCGCTGCGGTTACGGCCAATCGCCAGAGGTCTGATGCCATAGGGATCACGAAAAGCCACCAGACCAAAGCCGGCAATCATCACAACTACTGCATAGGCACCTCGACAACGCCGATGAACACCGGCAACCGCCCGAAAAACCGTGTCCGCATCCAGTTTCAGGCCTTTGGCTTCAGCCTGCAGTTCATGCGCAAACACGTTCAACATCACCTCGGAATCGGAGGTTGTGTTGACATGGCGAAGATCCGTCAGGAAAACCTGTTTTTTCAACTCCTCGGAGTTGGTCAGGTTTCCGTTGTGCGCCAGCAAAAGACCATACGGGGAGTTGACATAGAAAGGCTGGGCCTCGGCGGGATTGCCCTTACACCCTGCTGTCGGGTATCTGACATGACCAATACCCATGTTCCCGACAAGATTACGCATATTGCGTGTTCGGAACACGTCCCGCACCAGACCAGGGCCTTTGTGCATGAAGAACCGCCCACCTTCGACGGTTGCAATGCCTGCTGCATCCTGGCCTCGATGTTGAAGAACGAGAAGCCCGTCATACAAAAGTTGATTGACGGGAGAATGAGCAACCACCCCGATGATTCCACACATGGTGTTCCACCTATCAGAAACGAATTTTTTCAGCAACCACTTCAGGCAACCAGGGTTTGGCTGCGACGACAGCGGTTTCCAGCGGAGCGGCAAAAAGCGCTTGCTGCCACCAGGGCTCGGCGGCCATGCCGGCCAGTCCTCCGATCAGAACAAGCACAAAGGCAATGGCTACACCTCTGGTCACGCCAAACAAGGTGCCAAAAAAGCGATCTACCGCACCCAGCCCCACCGCTCTGAGTAACTCACGGATGAGAAAACGAAAGACCGCTGCCAGCAGCAACACACCAACAAAGATAAGGGCAAACGAAGCGACATGGCGCCAGCCAGGGTCAGCAATAACCGAGCCCAACATGGACGAGAATGAGGATGCGTACATCCATGCAGCCAACAAGGCAACAAACCAGGCTGCCAGTGCGATAACCTCGCTCACCAGACCGCGCCACATACCGACCAGGGCCGAAATACCGACAATCGTCAGGAACACATAGTCAAATACTGTCATCGAGTGCAGAGAAGAACTGGGGCTAGATGGGACGATACAAACAGGAAATAGGGAACTCAGCGTGCAATCACGACACCAGCACGACCAAGCGCGCTCAGTCTGGCCTCACCCCGCTCGGCATCCGCCCGGGTCGAGAAGGGCCCGACCCGCACCCTGTTGATGCCTCCAGAAGTTTCGACTACGACCGGAAAGCCTTTCTGGGCAAGTTCGCGCCGAAGAGCATCGGCCTTTTCATGCTCCGAAAACGCTCCCACTTGTACCATGAATCCGGGGCCTATCGATGATCGCAGCCCTGCTTTGCCGTCAAGAATCGCCTTGACACGCGCAGCTTCGCTGTCAAGGTCCTGACTCGGCGTGGCCGGGCGTGGATCAACCGGAGCCGAAAGCGGGGGGGAAATGACTGGCGCAGTGTCAGGAACAGTATGCTCCGGCATTTGCGGTGCCTGGGTCGAAACCGCTGGGGCGCTCAGTTCCACCACATCTTCGACATCTGCCTCAAGCGGATATTCATCAACCGACTTCGGAACCTCCGAGCGACCCATGATGGGACGACTGCGAAAACCGCCATCTTCGGAGTCGGGAATCGACACCTGAATATCGTGCACAAGCGCTACCGGCTCGTCATCCATGACCGCAGGCAATATCAAAGCAGCCAGCAAAGCGAGCGCAATGGCACCGACGAGTCTTCGCCTGGCGCGTTTTTTCGGGTCAGTGTTGTGAGTATCTGCCACGCTTGATTACCTGCTGCCTCGCCCGAGATGACCGAGCACGTCGGCAACAGTCAGAAAAGAACCAAAGACTACGATTCTATCACTTTGGTTGGCTCTTTCGCGTGCCGCATCGAAGGCCTGGACCGGGTTGTCGAAACGGTCCTCAACATGCACACCGGCCGCCTCCATACGTGTGGCCAGAGCCTCGGATGACAGCGCTCTCGGACCTTCCAGTCCAGCGACAAACCAGTGGTCCACTCGCCCCTTGAGCAAACCGACCACCTCTTCCACCTCCTTGTCCGAGAGCATGCCGATGACCGCCCAGGTTTCGGGAAAGAAACCCATATTCGACAGGTTCTCTGACAACACACCGGCAGCCTGCGGATTGTGGGCCACATCCAGCACAACCGCTGGCTGACCTGGAAGAACCTGGAAACGTCCGGGCAACTCGACCAACATCAAACCCTGCCGAACAGCCTGCATGGGTACCGGCACACGCGCTCTCAGCAACTCGAAGGCGGTGAGCACTGCCGAAGCGTTGAGCAACTGGTTAACACCCCTGAGCGAGGGATAAGCCAAACCGCCGCGCCTCAAAAGCTGACCACCTCGATGCGGCGACTCGTATCGCCAATAACCCCACTGCTGCCGGTCACCACCAAAGCCGAAATCCCGACCACTGACCCAAAGTTCAGTGCCAGTCGCCTCGGCATGCGCCAGCAGACTGTCAGTTGGAAGCGGATCACCGCAAACAGCGGGACATCCGCTACGAAAGATTCCCGCCTTTTCGAAACCGATCTTTTCCCGGGTGTCACCCAGATAATTCATGTGATCCAGAGCAACGCTGGTGATGATTGCGCAATCGGAATCGAAGACATTGACCGCATCAAGCCGTCCGCCAAGCCCGACCTCGAGAATGATCAGGTCGGGATTGACATCGCAGAATACTTTCCAAGCAGCAAGCGTGCCATGCTCGAAATAAGTCAGGGGTGTATCCCCGCGCGCAGTCTCCACCGCCTCCAGTGCCGCCACCATGGACTGCTCATCGACTTCGCGGCCGTTGATGCGGACACGCTCGGTGTAGCGCAGCAAATGCGGCGATGTGTATAGCCCGACACGATACCCGGCGGCCAGCGCGATCGCCTCCAGCATGGCGCAAACGGAACCCTTGCCATTGGTGCCCCCTACGGTTATCACCGTCGCAGACGTTTGAGCGCCCAAGCCGTCCAGGACGGTCGCGGTTCGCTCCAGGCCTAGCTGGATCGTTTCAGGATGGCGAGACTCCAGACGCTTAAGCCAGTCGGCGAGTGTAGGCACTGAAAAACCTCAGATTTGCGCGGCGTGCCGCTGCATCAGGACCGAGAGTACGATGCCGATCCTTTCCCGCATCTCCCGGCGATCCACTATCATGTCGATTGCACCCTTTTCCAGCAGGAATTCCGATCGCTGGAACCCCTCCGGGAGCTTCTCGCGAACCGTCTGTTCAATCACTCGCGGCCCCGCAAAGCCGATAAGTGCGCCCGGTTCGGCCATCACCACATCGCCAAGAAACACAAAACTGGCCGAAACGCCGCCCATCGTGGGATCGGTGAGCACAGTGATAAAGGGTAATTTGCGCTGAGACAGTCGCGTGATACCCGCCGTGGTCTTGGCCATTTGCATCAGTGACAACAAACCCTCCTGCATGCGCGCGCCGCCGGAAGCGGTGATGCAAATGAACGGGGTGCGCTGTTCAAGTGCTACCTGCACACCACGTATGAAACGTTCCCCTACCACCGAACCCATCGAGCCGCCCAGAAACTCGAACTCGAAACAGGCCACTACTACAGGATGGCCAAGCAATGTTCCTTGCATCACCACTAGCGCATCGTTTTCGCCAGTGTCACTCTGTGCCGCAGACAAGCGGTCGGTGTACTTGCGCGAGTCCTTGAACTTGAGCGAATCGACCGGCTGAACTGACGTACCAATCTCGGTGCGGCCGTCTGCATCAAGCAGCAACTCGATGCGCGCACGGGCCCTGAGCCGCATGTGGTGGCCGCACTTGGGGCAGACCGCCTGATTGTTTTCCAGATCGGTTCGATAGAGTACCGCCTCGCAAGAAGGGCACTTATGCCACAAGCCCTCGGGTATGGACTTTCGAACCGCTGATTCATCCTTGTTGATGCGCGGTGGAAGGAGTTTTTTCAGCCAACTCATGAACCGACCTCTATGGCATCGATTGCGATTCGGATGCCTCTGATAAAAGATTCCACACGCTTAAGCATCTCGGCGGGTGGGCTGTTTTCGATTTCCTCAATGATCCGACTGCCAATCACCACGGCGTCAGCCACGCTGGCGATACGCGCTGCAGTGGCTGCGTCGCGAATGCCAAAGCCGACGCCAACCGGCATGCCGACACGCTCGCGAATAAGTGGGATACGAGCGCAAACATCGTCAAGGTCCAGGGTGGCCGATCCGGTCACGCCCTTCAGTGATACGTAATAGATGTACCCGCTACCGGCTTGAGCCACATCATCAAAACGTTCGCTGGATGAAGTTGGCGCCAACAGGAAAATCGGGTCAAGTCCAGAGGAACGAGCGGTTGCGGCAAAGTCGCGGCACTCCTCGGGAGGATAGTCGACGATCAGAACACCATCTACGCCTGCAGAAACCGCCTCCGCAACAAAGACCTCCCTGCCCATGGCTTCTACTGGGTTGGCATAACCCATCAGCACCACAGGGGTTTGATCGTCGTGCTGCCTGAACTCTCGAACAATCTGCAACACTTTGCGCAGATTCATTCCGCCGGCAAGCGCTCTTTCGGAGGCTCGCTGTATGGTCGGACCGTCAGCCATGGGGTCGGAAAAAGGCACTCCCAATTCAATGATGTCTGCCCCACCGCGAACCAGCGCCTGCATGATGGGTACGGTAAGCTCGGACGAAGGATCACCCGCAGTCACAAAGGGAATGAGCGATCGTCGCCCTTCAGCATGCCGACGACCGAAGGTGGTGGATATTCTAGACATGAGGTTCAACCTGGAATGTTGTGCTGATCGTTCAAAACGCTATGCCGGAGCGTTCACCGACGGTGTGCATGTCCTTGTCGCCACGGCCTGAGAGATTGACCAACAGCACTTTGTCCTTGCTCAGCGTCGGGGCTAGTCTGGCCGCATAAGCCAAGGCATGCGAGGTTTCGAGTGCCGGAATAATCCCCTCAAGACGACACAAGTCGTGAAAAGCCTGAAGCGCATCAGTATCGGTCACGCCAACATACTCGGCCCGCCCGCAGTCTTTCAACCAGGCGTGCTCCGGACCCACTCCCGGGTAGTCAAGGCCGGCCGAGATCGAATGCGTCTCGATGATCTGTCCGTCGTCATCCTGCAGCAGATAAGTGCGGTTGCCATGCAGCACCCCGGGCCTCCCCGCCGACAGGCTGGCCGCATGACGCCCTGTCTCTATCCCCTCGCCGGCTGCCTCTACTCCAACCAACCTGACCTCTGAATGGGGAACATAGGGGTGGAAAATGCCCATGGCGTTTGAGCCACCACCGACACAGGCGATCACGTAGTCTGGCTGCCTTCCGATGATTTCGGGCATCTGTTCGAGACACTCATCACCAATCACCGCCTGAAAATCACGCACCATCATCGGATAAGGATGAGGACCGGCCACCGTGCCAATGATGTAGAAAGTGTCGTGCACGTTGGTCACCCAGTCGCGCATGGCTTCGTTGAGCGCATCCTTGAGCGTACGCGAACCGGACTCAACCGGCACCACGGTGGCACCCAGAAGCTTCATGCGGTAGACGTTGGCCGCCTGGCGACGGACATCCTCCGCGCCCATGTAAACCACGCACTTCATGCCATATCGGGCTGCCACGGTAGCGGATGCAACACCGTGCTGACCAGCACCGGTTTCTGCAATCACCCGCGGCTTGCCCATACGGCGAGCCAGCAAGGCCTGACCAATGCAGTTGTTTATCTTGTGCGCGCCGGTGTGGTTGAGATCTTCGCGCTTGAGATAAATCTGCGCGCCACCGAGCAAGTCGGACCATCGTTTGGCATGGTAAATGGGGCTGGGACGACCTACATAATGCTTGAGCTCGTAATGAAACTCGGCCATGAAGGCGGGATCACTGCGACAGGCCTCATAGGCCTCGCGCAATTCAGCGATCGCTGGCATCAGCGTCTCGGCAACAAACACGCCACCATAAGGCCCAAAGTGACCTTGCGCATCGGGCATGGACTGCGGTGTATCAGACATCTGCATCTCGAACTCCTTTAACGAACGCAGCGATCTTCGCTGCGTCCTTGATCCCTTTCGCGGACTCGACACCGCTCGAAACATCCACCGCCCACGGTCGAACACGCCTGACCGCTTCACCCACATTGTCCGGCGTCAGTCCACCAGACAATATGATTGAGGAAGACAAGCCCGGCGGGATCAGGTTCCAATCGAAGGTCTGACCACTACCCCCAAACTCGTGAACATAGGCATCCAGCAGCAGTGCGCTGGCCCCGCTATGCGACGCGCCGAATTCTACCAGATCAAGCCCGGGCCGCATCCGGGCAGCCTTGATCCAGGGAAGCCCATGCCGCTCACACTCCTCGTTGGTTTCGTCTCCATGAAACTGGAGCAGACCCAGTGGTAACTCGTCGCGAACCCGACTCACCTCCTCGGCAGAGGCGCCAACGAATAATCCGACCAGCGTCACGAAAGGCGGCACCAAGCGAGCCAGCTCGGCCGCCCTGGCCGGACTGACATAGCGCGGACTCGGCGCAAAGAACACGAAACCCAATGCATCGGCTCCGGCTTCGACAGCGGCGAGAACATCGCATTCTCGGGTGAGGCCACAAATCTTGATTCTAGTACGGGACATGACAATGAGAAAATCGAGGTTGACGCTGATCAGATAACCGGGGGAATGCAAGGCAGCGCGATGATACGCCCATTGCCCGGCAGCGGATAGTGATCGGGGTAGTCAATGCCGGACAGATATAGTCCGGACGGTGGAAAAGTCGGCGCAGCCATCTGCCTGTCGCGTTGGGAAAGCAGGGTCTCGATCCATTCCGGCTGCATGGCCCCCTTGCCCACATAGACAAGCGCTCCAACCAGGTTGCGCACCATGTGGTGAAGAAAGGCGTTTGCATGAAAATCAAACACAATAACGCGCCCTTCCCGCCGCACATCTGCTTGATAAAGATATTTTTGCGGTGACTTAGCCTGGCAACGGGAAGCGCGAAAGGCACTGAAGTCATGATGACCAAGCAAACGGCGAGCCCCGTCGGTCATCAGTTCAACATCCAGCGGCAGATGAAACCAGCCAACCCGCCGTGCCCAAATGGCCGGGCGCACGCCGCTGTCCACCAACAGGTATCGATAGTGTCGGCCAACTGCCGAGTAGCGGGCATGAAAGCTGTCGTCAAGCTCTCTCGCCCACAGCACGCAGACCCCCTCTGGCAACAAGCTATTCACACCACGCACCCAACTCGACAAGGCGCGCACGGTGTCAGTATCGAAATGAACAACCTGAATGGTGGCGTGCACGCCTGCATCGGTGCGACCTGCGCAGTGGAGCCTGATTTTGTGGCCGGTTATGCTGGCTATGGCAGATTCAAGCACATCCTGAACGGTCTGGCCGTGAGTCTGACTTTGCCAGCCCTGAAATCCGTCACCAGCATACTCCACACCCAGAACCACTCTCACAACCACACTCCAAGCAAGACAAATATAGCAACTGAGGTCACCAGGATGACCGCATCCAGAACGCGCAAGGGCTCTATCGGAATATCAACCGGCGCCTGCGGGTCATTGCCGGGATCACGCAGCCAATCGCGCCAGTTGACTGGTCTGTCGCTCTCTACGTACTGGAGCACCAGAAGCGTTCGCACCGCGATTCGGGCTGAAGGCAGGCCCACACTCTCAAAGACCCTGAGCAGGGCATAAATGCCACCTACCAGACGAGCGGGAGGCAGAGTCTGCATGAGCAAGGCAACGCACAAGACTACTGCCAACACACGACCTGAATGTTCAAACGCGAGCAACAAGCCCTCACGACTCGGGCTGATGGTTGGCCAATCCATGAAAACGGCCGTGCCAGGCGTAAACCACGCAAACATCACGAAGATCGCGAACAACAGAATCCGGATCCGCAATACGAGTCGTCGGGTGCGGGCGTGAGCAAGCATCAGCCCGGCAAGCCCAAGACAGGCCAGCAGAACCATGAGACTGACAAGCGGTACAAATTGCAGCAAGGCGACAGAAAAGACCCACACAAAGATCAACAAACCGCTATGCATACCGCCTTGTCACCCTGTGCAAGCAGCCCCGCCGGGGAAGGCCCGGGTCTAGCAAACAGCTTGAGGAGTCATCTACCGCCCGATACGAGCGCACGGAAACCAATCTGATCATCCGCGCAAGCGATCCAATAATCGGCGTGCTGCCTCACACTGAGACGGGGTACCTTCTGCCAGAATTTCATCGATCAACTCGCGTGCGCCCTCCCGATCGCCCATTTCCTCGTAGGCACGCGCCAGATCAAGCTTGGTTTCCACTGCCTGGTGAACTTCGGCTTCAGGCAGATCAGAGTCGTCAATCACCGCAGGCGCAGTTGAATCCCCATCCGAAACAGGCACCCCGCTTTCGGCTCGATCGGTCAGTTTGTTCGCGGACAAATCGGGCGACTCGGTCGCAAGGTCAAGATCGAAAGCAGACAAATCAACGGTGTCGCTTTCGCCGTCGAGATCCGTGGGCGTCTCAGGCGAATCAAAGTCAAACTCAAAGTCCAGCAGGCTGTTGTCAAATCCGGACTTTTCGAGGTCGACTACTGACGAGCCGTCCGTATCGCCTTCAATTGCCTGACGAAGATATTCGTCAGCCAGCACCGTCTTGTCCATATCGCCTGCAGACATCGCAGAGGTATCAACCTCACCCTTGGAGGCCTGCGGCCCCAGTGGCGCGAACTCAGGTTCGTTCAGCGCCTTTCCTGCATTGGGCTGTTCATCAATATCCTCCCTGAATGCGTTGCCAGAGACATCTGTGGCACCACCGAAGGCATCTTCAATTTTCAGTAGATCATCGTCAGCCGACGCAGCAGGACTTACGTCTTGCTCAAGTGTTTCGGTCGTTTCACCTGAATCAGACGAGGCGTCATCAGAGCTGAGGTCGAAGTCCAGAACTGAAAAGTCGGCATCCTCATCAATATCCGAGTCCGATGCTTCATCTTCGGGCACCAGCGCATTCCGGATATCGTCATCACTCCCGCGGTCAATTGCATCGTTGACACGCGACAGGTCACCATCGGGCATCGTCCAGGTGTCCTTCAACTGCGAATCGCTTGCCTGCGGGATGGAAGTCGTAAAGTCGAGTTCGCTCAATTCGTTGCTTGCCGCAGTGAAGCCGGGTTCGGACAAATCAAACATCGCCGAGTCCATGTCATCGCTTTTTGCCGCTTGAGCAGCACCAGCAGCACCAGCAGCAATACCGGCCGTGGCCGCCACCACACCTGACGGTACCCGGGTGGTCATGGGCTGGGCAAACGCGGCTTCGGTCCGGGCACTCACCTTGTATAGCGGATTACCAGGATCAATCTGACGACCAAGTTCGGCTGCACGCTCCCAGTCCTCACCCGAGCCGCCTGTGCGTGAGTAAAGATCCGCCGCAACACTTTCGAACTGTTTGCGGTCACCGCGTTGGACATAGATTTCCAGGAGTTTGACGTAAACAGCAGAGCGCGAAGGATCTGCCTTGATCGCGTCAAGCAGGATTTCTTCAGCCTGAGCGTCGCGCCCATAGGCCATGTAGACGTCCGCCTCTGCCACCGGGTCCACACCTTCGTCGGCGTCAATCACTCCCAAACCCGATTGGCTGAAATCGGTGTGCAACACACTGGTCGCGGTATCCACGCTTTGACCACCAGTCTGCCCGAAAATGGAGTTGTCACCCGAAGGCATTTCGCTGAACTGCGTCTGCTCTTCTTCCACAGGTTCGTCCTTGCGCCGCTGCCTGATGCGATAAGCCGCATAGGCAAGCAACAGCACAAGAACCCCGCCGCCGGCTGCCATCATTGCGGGGTCACGCAATAGCGACTGCAAGAAGCTTGGCTGATCAACAAATGGATCAGGGGCAGGTGCCTGCGTCTCGGGCGAAGGTCGCTCCGCCATCGGCTGAACGGGCTCGGCCGCCGGGGCAGGCGCGGGCGCTGGGGCTGATGCAACTTGCGCTGGAACGGCTTGCGCAGGAGGGGTTTCGGCCGCTGGCGCGACTGAAGCTGGCTCTTCGATATCCGCAAGCAGTTCATCAAGCCCTGGCAAGGCATCAAGATCGTCTACCGGATCCCCTTCCGCTGGTGGGGCCAATGCATCCACTGGCACACTGGACGCCGCTGCCTCGGCAAGCTGTTGCATGCGAGCCATCGATTCGCTGCGCATCTCGATCAGCGCCTGCAGATCACGTATGTTTTGTTCAAGGTCGCCCAGTCGCGCGTAAGCCTCTTCAAGCGAACGCTCGCGTGCCACGAGTTCCTCTTCCAGTGCCTGCAGTCTGGCAACACGTTCGCTCTCGGCCCTGTCGTCGACGCCGCCAGCGGACACCTCGACACGATCCCTTGTTGCGGTAGCCGCCTCGGCTTCAGCAACACGCGGTGTAATTGTACCGGCCTGTTCGCGACTGTCCGGCACAGGCACATCCCGCCGTGTTGCGGTACCAGCCAAGCCGCGGCGATAGGCCTCGAAATCACCGGCATGCGCCACTACTTCGCGACGTGCAGCCTCTGCGGTAAGACTCTCGACCTGGGTCCTATCGGGAATCGTCAGAATGGCTCCGGCCCTGAGCCGATTGATGTTGCCATCAGCAAAGGCGTCCGGGCTTTGCCGCAGCATTGCAATCATGACCTGCTCAACCGTGGTCCCGGCCGGGCGATTGCGGTTGGCGATACTGTGCAAGGTGTCACCACGAGCCACTTGATAGCGCGCCCCGGCCATGCTTTCCGCAGTGCGAGGGGCCGCAGTCTGAACCGGGCCCGGGGAAGCAGGACGAGCCGCCTGTGCTGGTTGTGTTATGACAGCAGCAGCCAACGGAGGTCTTGTCAATTCGACTGGATCAAGAAGAAAGGTATATTGGCGCATCAGTCGGCCACCAATCCACTCCACCTCAACCAGCATCTCGATAAAGGGCTCATCCACCCTTTGATCACTGCTTACCTTGATGACCGAGCGATTGCCGCGGGTTTCGACCGAAAAACGCAGTGATGACAACACCGAGGGGTAACCGAGATTGGCCTGACTGAACGCTGCAGGTGGCGCAAGACGCGCATTCAGGGAGCGCAGCTCCTCTGGTGTTGCCTGAACGTCAATTTCGGCGCGCAATGGTTGTCCGAGTCCGCTCAGCACATTGATTGCACCCAGACCTGCGGCTTGGGCTCCAAACGGGAGCATGGCGATCGCGGTAGCGACCAGTGTTGCCTTGAGTGTCGTTTTCATAGAAGTCATAACTTTGGGCACACTTGTTTTGGCGCCTTCGAGAGCCCCGTCACGATTGTCAGGAATCTGTCGGACCTGGGCCTGATGTGCTGCGCCGGTATGAAGATTGGCCCACGTCCGTCCGGTTGTTGGATGCATGGAATCACGGTGCGCCGCCAATACGGGCGAATCCGGCTTCACTTTTTCACTCAGTGCGCTAGCGTCGCTCAAAACAAACAGCCTCCTGGTGCAGGACACGAAATTGTCCGGTAGTTCCAATGCTTTGGGAATCTAGCATTATCTTGAACTTTTGGCAGCAATTCTTTATTTCTAATGGACATTTAGCAACAGAACACGTCGCCAGCAAGTCAACTTGATGGACTAGCGATTAATGCTGAGCCGATTGAACAGAAATAATGAACAAGGCTGGATCAGCGGTGACAGGCACACAAACTACTCAGGCTAACGTACGCAAAGGCTTGAAACTTTAACCTTTTGGCGATTTTTGACAAACGATGAAGCACACAATGCAAAGGCCGCACGCGGCGGCCTTTGCAGGTTTGATTAAGGATGCATCAATCTTCGAGCAGGATACGCAGCATGCGGCGCAATGGCTCTGCAGCACCCCACAGCAACTGATCACCCACGGTGAAGGCTGCAAGATATTCCGGGCCCATGGCCATCTTGTGAAGACGACCCACAGGAATCTGGAGCTTTCCAGTTACTGCGGCTGGCGTGAGCTCGCGCTCGCTGATCTCACGCTCGTTCGGAACTACCCTAACCCACTGGTTGGCCGAGGCGAGAATATCCGACACTTCATCGAGAGGCACGTCCTTGCGAAGCTTTACTGTCAAGGCTTGCGAATGACAGCGCATTGCACCGATACGCACGCACAAGCCATCGACCGGAATGCTGCCTTCGCTGCGGAACGGCGGCAAACCGAGAATCTTGTTGCATTCCGACCCGCCTTTCCACTCCTCCTTGGACTGACCGTGCTCCACAGGTACGTCAATCCACGGGATGAGGCTACCAGCCAAGGCTGTGCCACGGAAATTCCTGACCGGGAAGTCAGCAGAGCGCATCGTCTCGGTAACCTTGCGATCGATGTCGAGAATCGCCGACGCTGGATCAGCCAACTCAGCCTTGACCGCATCGTGCAAGGCACCCATTTGCGACAGCAGCTCGCGCATGTTTTGAGCTCCCGCCCCGGACGCTGCCTGGTAGGTCATTGCCGACACCCACTCGACCAGATTGTGGCGGAACAGGCCCCCTAGCCCCATCAGCATCAGTGACACCGTGCAATTTCCGCCAATCCAGTCGCGGCCGCCTGCAGTCAGGGACTTCTTGATGACATCAAGGTTGACCGGATCAAGCACGATGACCGTGTTGTCTTCCATGCGCAAGGCACTGGCCGCGTCAATCCAGTGACCGCCCCAGCCGGAGGCGCGCAGTTGGGGGTATACAGCCTTGGTGTAGTCACCGCCCTGGCAGGTAATGATGATGTCGCATGCCTTCAAGGCGTCAATATCGCTCGCAACCTGCAAGGGCACGTCGGCCTGCTTGCCACCAAACACTGGCGCCTCACCACCGGCATTGGAGGTTGAAAAGTAAATCGGCTCGATAAGCTCGAAATCACCCTCTTCCACCATGCGCTGCATCAGCACGGAACCAACCATTCCGCGCCAGCCTACCAGACCGACCTTTCTCATTTAGCTCAACCCCCAAAAAAACTGCTCTTAAAGTGCCGCTACGACGGCATCACCCATCTGCCTTGTTCCAACAAGGTTTGTACCTGATTCATGAATGTCACCGGTGCGGTATCCCTGAGCCAGCACTTGCTTGACCGCAGCCTCCACACGTTGGGCGGCCTCCTCCAGACCGAAAGTGTAGCGAAGCATCATCGCTGCGGAAAGGATTGTTGCCAGCGGATTGGCCACACCCTGACCAGCGATATCGGGGGCTGAACCATGCGAGGGTTCGTACAAGCCCTTGTTGTTCTGGTCCAGTGAGGCCGACGGCAACATGCCGATCGAGCCAGTGAGCATGGAAGCCTCATCCGACAGGATATCGCCAAACATGTTTCCAGTGACCATGACATCGAACTGTTTGGGCGCGCGCACCAACTGCATTGCGGCGTTATCGACCAACATATGGGTCAACTCTACATCCGGAAATTCGGACGACAGTTCAGTCATCACATCCCGCCACAGTTGGGTTGTTTCCAGCACATTCATCTTGTCGACAGAACACAGGCGCTTGCCGCGTTTGCGCGCAGCCGAAAAAGCCACCCTACCGATACGGCGAATCTCGCTCTCGGTGTAGTGCATGGTGTTATACCCATAACGCTCACCATCACGAGTCTCAATGCCACGCGGCTGGCCAAAGTAGATATCCCCGGTCAGCTCCCGCACGATGAGAATGTCCAGCCCAGCCACCACCTCCGGCTTGAGCGATGAAGCATTGGCCAACTCGGGATAGAGAATGGCAGGACGAAGATTGGCAAAAAGGCCAAGCTCCTTGCGAATGGCCAGCAAGCCACGCTCGGGCCGCTGCTCCCGGGGCAGGTTGTCCCACTTGGGGCCACCCACCGCGCCGAGCAGCACGGCGTCGGACTCGCGAGCCAGCTTGCTGGTAGCGTCCGGGTAAGGATTGCCGGTTGCGTCAACTGCACAACCGCCAAGCAACGCTTCTTCCATTTGAAAACCGAGCTTGAGTGCATCCAGCACACGCAGCGCTTCGGCCATTATCTCTGGGCCTATGCCGTCACCCGGCAACACACAAATCTTCATGGCTTCTCCAGCACACCTTTTCAGGCGAAGTAATAGGGATGCGCCTCGCGACGCTTTTGCTCAAAGGCGCGAATCTCATCGGCATGGAGCAGAGTCAGGCCGATGTCGTCCCAACCGTTGAGCAGACACTCCCTGCGAAACGCGTCGACCTCAAACGGAATGCGACCGCCGTCAGGCTGGACAATGCACTGGGACTGCAGATCGACTGTCAGTCGATAACCCTCGTTTGCAAGACATGCATCAAACAATGCCTCTACGATGTCCGACCCCAGGACGATAGGCAGCAAGCCATTTTTGAAACAGTTGTTGTAGAAAATATCAGCAAAACTTGGACCGATCAGAACTCGGATGCCAAAATCCTCCAGCGCCCAAGGAGCGTGCTCACGCGAGCTGCCGCAACCGAAGTTGTCGCGGGTTAACAGGATTTGCGCCCCCTGGTAGCGAGCGTGGTTGAGCACGAAATCCGGGTTTTCGGGACGCTTGCTGCAATCCTGGCCCGGCTCACCCTGATCGAGATAACGCCACTCGTCAAACAGATTGGGACCAAAACCGCTACGCTTGATCGACTTGAGAAACTGCTTGGGAATGATGGCGTCGGTATCGACGTTGGCACGATCGAGCGGTGCGACCAATCCATCGAGAACCTTGAATGCGTTCATTACTTCACCTTTTTATTGAGGCCAAGCCTCTTGATGACTGTGTATGCCGTGAGCACCGGGAAGCCCTAGAGCACATCCCTGACATCCACGAATCGCCCGAACACTGCAGCCGCAGCCGCCATGGCAGGACTCACCAGATGGGTTCTACCGCCAGCACCCTGTCGACCCTCAAAGTTGCGGTTTGACGTGGAGGCACAGTGCTCGCCCGGCTCAAGGCGGTCTGCGTTCATGGCCAGACACATCGAGCAACCGGGCTCCCGCCACTCAAAACCAGCCGCCAGAAAGACCTCGTGCAAACCCTCTGCCTCTGCCTGACGCTTGACAAGCCCGGAACCTGGTACCACCAGCACACGCTTGACGCTATCGGCCTTGCGTCGGCCTCTTGCCACCTCGGCAGCCTCGCGCAAGTCCTCAATACGGGAATTGGTGCACGAACCGATGAAAACCTGATCAACCGGAATCTGCCCAATCGGTGTATTGGCTGCAAGACCCATGTATTTGAGCGCACGCTCCACGCCATCACGCTTGACCGGGTCGGTCACGGCCGCCGGGTCGGGCGTATGACCGCTCACCCCGACCACCATCTCCGGCGAGGTGCCCCAGGTAACCTGAGGTTCAATCTCATCGGCGTTCAGCACCACAAGCTTGTCGAACGCAGCCCCCTCGTCCGACTTGAGCGTACGCCAGTAGTCTTCAGCTTTGCGCCAGTTCTCACCTTGAGGGGCAAACGGCTTGCCGCGCAGGTAATCGATCGTATTGTCGTCAACAGCTACCAATCCGGCACGCGCACCGGCCTCGATAGCCATGTTGCACACCGTCATGCGGCCCTCCATGGACAGCGCCTGAATCGCGCTGCCACCGAATTCGATCGCATACCCGGTTCCGCCAGCGGTGCCGATACAACCAATTATGGCGAGCACAATGTCCTTGGCACTCACACCGGCACCAGCCTTGCCGTCGACACGTATCAGCATGGTTTTCGACTTCTTCTGCAGCAGGCATTGTGTGGCAAGCACATGCTCGACCTCAGACGTGCCGATACCGTGCGCCAGACAGGCGAAGGCCCCGTGGGTAGAGGTGTGGGAGTCACCACACACCACCGTCATGCCCGGCAGCGTGGCGCCCTGCTCAGGTCCGATCACATGCACAATGCCCTGACGAGCATCACGAAACGGAAAATAGCTGAGCGCGCCGTACTCGCGGATATTCGCATCAAGCGTTTCAACCTGCGTGCGCGATACCGGGTCCTTGATCCCTTCGTCCCAGTGATCGGTCGGTGTGTTGTGGTCAGCGGTTGCAACAATCGAACTCACGCGCCACGGTCGTCGACCGGCCAGCTTGAGCCCTTCAAAGGCCTGCGGGCTGGTTACCTCGTGAACCAGATGACGGTCGATGTAGATCAACGCGGTACCGTCTTCCTGCTGTCGAACCAGATGGCTGTTCCACAATTTCTCGTAGAGGGTCTGCGGCTTCATCCCAAGTGTTCCCGTGAATCGAAACCATCAATTATTTCACAGGCGCGCGTGGCTGAATAGCATCACTGCAGGTAGTGGACTGCAAAGCTTTTGGTTGTAGTGCTTCGTAAACCAGCTACTGGGCCACTCGAATCAGCGACGCGCTGATTGATACAAGGGCATCACGCGCTCGGCCGCGATAGTCAGTTCGCGCTGCCGGTTAGCATGTGCCGGGTGTGTTGACAGCCATTCGGGGGGCGCGGCACTTGAGCGAGTCGACATCTTGTTCCACAGTGTCACCGCCGCACGCGGGTCGTAGCCCGCGCGTGCAGCCAGTTCAACACCAATGCGATCTGCTTCGGTTTCATGCAGGCGCGAATGGGGTAACTCAAAGCTGACGTGGGCAACCTGGGACAACAGATCCTGCCCGGTCCCCTGTACCCCCAGCACGGCGCTGGCAATCGACACACCCAAACCCGTGGCCAGTCCTCGCGAGACGCGTTCACGAGCGTGCTCGCGTAGCGCATGGGCAATTTCGTGCCCAAGCACAGCAGCGATTTCGTCGTCAGTCAGGGCCAGCCGATCGATCAGACCAGAATAAATCGCCATCTTGCCACCGGCCATGCACCAGGCGTTGAGGTCATCCGACTTTATGACGTGAATCTCCCAGGCCCACCTGGGCGCATCGGTCCGAAACGCGGCAGTATGCGGGATCAGGCGCTGGGTGATGGCACGCACGCGCGCCACCTGCCGCGCATCCCGGTCCAGTACGCCGGCTTTGCGAGCCTGCTCAATGACTTCTCGATATTGCACAGCCGAGGCCTGCTCCACCTCGGCTGCCGACACCATCATCAGTTGCTGACGCTGAACGCCAACCGCCCCCGCGCCGGTTGTATGAACGCTCTGGCAGGCTGCCAGAAACAAGGCAAGACCAGCGGCAACGAAAATCTTCATGGCACTTCTCCTTTCGCCTGTTGCTCAACAGGCTCGTGCAATTTCATCAGCAACCAGATCAGACCAATAACGGCAAACCCCGAACCCATGGTGTAGGTCCACGCCGCCCCGAGGGTGTCCCAGGTCAGCCCACTCAACAGCCCACCCAGCATTCCCCCGGCACCAAAAGACAGGCTGCCATAAAGCGCCTGCCCACTGGACTGCAGGCGACCGGGAAACCAACGGTTGACCAGGGTGATGGCCGCAGCGTGATACGCACCGAAGGTGGCACCATGCAGCAACTGCGCCAGCAACAACACCCAGACCATCTCCACTCCCCAACCAATCAACAGAAAGCGTAGCACCGCCGCAACAAACGCCACAATCAGCACGGTACGCATGGACAAGCAGCGAGCCAGGCGTGGCATCAACAAGAAGACGATGATCTCCGACACCACGCCAAGTGTCCACATCCAGCCGACAAGCGACTTGCCGTAACCATGATCAACCAGATAGATGCTGTAAAACACGTACAACGCCCCATGCGCAGCCGACATGAAGAAGCAGGCACCCAGCAGGGCTGCCACATGAGGCAGCTTAAGGGTTGTCCACAAGCTTTCATGACTTCTGGCAGCAGGAGGACGGTTTGCCTCAGGGACAGAGAAAGCCGAGAGCACGATAGCCAACAGGATGAGCGCGGTCATCCACAGCAGGGACGACACGGCAAAGTGATCCAGCGCATAACCGATCACCAACACCGCTACGATGAAACCCACCGAACCCCACGAGCGAATGCTGCCGTAGCGATGCGCGGCCCCGCCAAGATGGTTGAAAGTCGTACTCTCCACCAGCGGCAGTGCTGCGCTCCAGAAAAAGCTCATGATCGCCATGGCGATGAACACCCCGACAAAGTCTGTCGTCACGAAGAAGAGCCCAAAGCCCGCCAGACTGGCAAGCGCCGAATACCGCACTATCGGCATCCGTGTGCCACTGCGTTCCGACAACCACCCCCAAAGATTGGGCGCAATGATGCGCATCAACTGCATCAATGACATCAGGATGGCGATGTCGGTGGCGCTGAACGCAAGCGACTGAAGGTAGAGCGTGAAGAAAGGCGCGAACGCCCCTATGAAGGCAAAGTAAGCGAAGTAATAAGCGGACAAGCGGGAATATGGCACCATCCGCCCATTCTAGCGTGTGCCCCGCAGGAAACACCCACCAAACCGACAGAAACAAAAACACCCTGTGCAGCACCGACTCAAGTCGGCAATGCACAGGGTGTTAATTGGATTCAGACCAAACTCTTGGGAAGACTCAGGCGGTCAACATCTGATACAAACCATCCTTTAGCTTGAGCCTGCGCTTTTTCAGATCCTCCAACTCGAAATCCGTCATCAGCTCCGCATCCAATTCAACGCGCTGCACATGACGATTGACCTCGTGATACTGGTTAAAAAGCCTTAAAAAGTGCGTGCTCGACAACTTGAGCTCATGAATTCGAGCCTGCAAGTCTGGAAACTCCGTATGTAAATCGTGCGGTTCAAGAACCATGCCCACCTCTCCGTTCAATGCAATTAAATTGACGTCGATTCCAATGTAATGCGGATCAGATAGCTGCGTGTTGACCCGTATCAACGGTGGGCAAAGTCCGTGCCGCGTCAGTCCTCTGGCGTCGGCGGGTTCTGCGCTACACCTGGTGCAAGTCGGGGCACAAGCGGCACATCACTCTTGACATCACCGCACTGAGCTCGGTGTCTCAATGCATGATCCATCAATACCAGGGCCAGCATGGACTCGGCAATCGGTGTCGCACGTATGCCCACACACGGGTCATGGCGGCCGTGCGTATTGACGATAATCGGATTACCCGAACGATCGATTGAGCGGCGATCAAGCCGGATGCTTGACGTAGGCTTGATCGCGATGCTCACGATAATGTCCTGCCCGGTGGTGATCCCGCCAAGCACCCCTCCAGCATTGTTGCCGAGATAGCCTTCAGGAGTCATTTCATCCGAATGCTCGGTGCCACGCTGAGCGACAGCGCCGAAGCCAGCGCCAATCTCAACCCCCTTGACCGCATTTATGCCCATCATGGCATGTGCAATATCAGCGTCTATACGATCATATACGGGCTCACCCCAGCCGGGAGGCACACCGCTTGCGATCACATTGATTCTCGCTCCGATGGAGTCGCCTGACTTGCGCAAGGCGTCCATATAGGCCTCCAACTCCGGAATGATTCCGGCGTTCGGCGCAAAGAAGGGATTGCGGTCAACCTCATGCCAGCTCTCAAAGGGAATGCCGATGCTGCCCAACTGGCTCATATACCCGCGAACCACCACGCCATAGCGTTCGCGCAACCACTTCAGCGCAATCGCACCCGCAGCCACACGGACGGCTGTTTCGCGTGCCGACGAACGACCACCACCACGATGATCCCTCAGGCCGTATTTCAGCTCATAAGCATAGTCGGCATGACCAGGTCTGAAGGTGTCGGCGATATTGCCATAGTCGCGCGACCGTTGATCTGTATTGCGGATCAACAGGCCGATTGGAGTGCCGGTCGTGACACCGTCAAAAACGCCCGACAGGATCTCGACCTCGTCGGCCTCGCGACGCTGCGTCACATGTCTGGATGTTCCTGGCTTGCGCCGATCAAGCTCACACTGAATATCACTCGCATCGAGACGCAACCCAGGCGGGCAGCCATCGACTACGCAGCCAATGGCTGGCCCATGCGACTCGCCAAAGGAGCTGACGGTGAAGAGTTTTCCGAAGGTGTTACCCGACATGAACGACTCGCTGAAATGTCAATTTTGAGGCGCGCGAGTTTAGCATGCGCGGGGGCTTGCCCGCCGCGTGCGCTATCGCTGCCGGTTTAGTGAAAGAACTTCTCAAGTCTCTCGAAGACCTCATGCTCTGCGGCATGACGACGAACGGTGAGCACATCGACAAGCTTTTCGAGCTGCAAAACCATCTGCTCAAGGCGCTGATCATCGAACACCAGCAACCAGATACGACTCCGGGCATCGTCCTGAAGCGGCATGCAAATAATACCCTCCACGTTAAACGCCCGACGCGCAAACAAATTGCAGATATGACTCATCACGCCGGGGTGGTTGTTAACATCAAGTTCCAGAACGACTTTTGACACCGCCTTCTTCACCAACGGCTCCGCCACTTGCTCAATCATCTTCTCAGCCTCCGATCATCTCGGTGTTGGCCGCACCCGGCGGCACCATGGGATAAACAAACTGTTCGCGGTCTATGGAAGCGTGGATCAGGCACGGACCCGGTTGCGTGAGTGCACGAGCCAGTGTCTCAGCCGGATTGTTGGAGGCATCCAGATCGACCGAGGCCACGCCAAACCCTTCAGCTATACGCAGAAAATCCGGGGCGCCGCGATACTTCGATGCAAACACCCGTTTGCCATAGAACAGATTTTGTTGCTGATACACGAGACCAAGCGAGTTGTTGTTCATCAACACGATCTTGACGTTCAAACCCTCTTCAGCCAGCGTTGCCAGCTCCTGAATGTTCATCAACAGGCTGCCGTCACCAGAGAAGCACACCACCGTGCGATCAGGCGCGGCCATCGCCGCCCCCATGGCTGCAGGCATCCCAAACCCCATGGTGCCGAGACCGCTGGAACTCAACCACTGTCGCGGACGACGGAAGGGGTAGGCCTGTGCAACCCACATCTGATGCTGACCCACATCGGTAGAGATGATGGCGTTGTCGTCAAGCGCATCCGCAACCGCCTTGATCAGACCATAGTGAGTGCGAGGATCGTCGATCCCCGGCATGTCCAGCGGATTACGCTCGCGCAAGTCCCTGACCTCGTCCAGCCACATCTCGCGGATCTGTGTCTTGACCAGCGGTAGCATGGCATCCAGAACTGTCGCCACATCGCCATTGATGGCCACGTGCGCCTTCTTGATCTTATGGAGTTCGGAAGGATCTACATCAACATGAATGATGTCGGCGTTGGGACAGAATTGTGCTGCCTTGCCAATTGCGCGGTCATCAAAGCGGGCGCCCATGCAGATCAAGAGATCTGACTCTTCCAGAACCAGATTGGTATAGCGTGCAGCGTGCATCCCGAGCATGCCGATGGACAGAGGATGATCCACCGCCATGGCGCCGAGACCCATCAAAGTCATGGTAGTCGGCAGGCTGGCCTGTTCAGCCAAGGTCACTGCCTGCGCAGAAGCTCCGGACTGAATCACACCGCCGCCAAGATACAGCACAGGGCGCTTCGCCTGGTTGATCATCCCGGCAGCCTTTTCGATGGCCGCCATGTCGAGCGCCGGAGTCGGGTCCAGCGTAGCGGGTGCCGGGTAGTCCTCCACCTCGATCAACTGATTTTGAACATCCTTGGGCACATCGACCAAAACCGGGCCAGGGCGGCCAGACATGGCGAGGCGAAACGCTTCGGGGATGATCTCAATCAACTCGTCTGCCGAACGCACGAGAAAGTTATGTTTGGTGATTGGCACGGTAATGCCATAGATATCGACCTCCTGAAAAGCGTCGCTACCGATCATCGACAAGGGAACCTGGCCGGTGATCGCCACCATGGGAATCGAATCCAGCATCGCATCGGCGATTGCCGTGACAAGATTGGTCGCGCCCGGACCGCTGGAGGCAAAACAAACTTCCGGCCGACCCGACACCCGAGCCATGCCCTGCGCCATGAAGCCTGCACCCTGTTCGTGTCTGGCCAGCACATGCCGAATGATCTCGCTGCCAGACAGCGCATCATAAAGCGGGAGGATTGCACCTCCGGGGATGCCTGCAATGGTTCGCACACCTTGCCGCTCTAGCAGGCGCACGATCAACTGCGCGCCGGTCATCTTCATCATGGTGAAGCTCCTTGTCAAAATTGCCGATTCCGCAAAACCCGGGGACCAAAAACGAAACCCCCGCCGGGCCTGCGCGCCGGCGGGGGTTGGATTCTTGAGGTGTTGCTTTTTACCCTTTCCCGTTCGACGCGACGCTACCTACGCTTACTACTACGCGTACGGCTACGACTACGTCTAGGCTCAGAGAACAGAAAAGCATGTGCCACCCGAAAACTGTTTGGCTGATTGTACTGCGTTCATTCGGTCAAACACAAGCAAAGACTTCGTACCAGCGCTCAAGCACCATCCCTGAGCATTCGCCTCAACACCTTTCCGACATTCGTCTTGGGCAACTCATCACGAAACTCGATCAGATGCGGCACCTTGTAAGCGGTCAGGTTCTCCCGACAATAGCTGATGATGTCCTTCTCAGACAGTGTTGCATCCTTGCGCACCACAAAGAGTTTCACTGATTCGCCAGTACGGTCGTCGGGCACACCAACGGCTGCCACCTCAACTATCCCCGGGTGGCTGGCCACCACATCTTCCACCTCATTGGGAAACACATTGAAACCCGACACTAGGATCATGTCCTTTTTTCGATCAATGAGCCGCACGAAACCACGCTCATCCACCGTAGCTATATCACCAGTGCGCAAAAAGCGGTCAGCAGTGAAAGCCTTGCTGGTCTCATCTGGTCGCTTCCAGTACTCACGCATCACCTGCGGCCCTCTGATGCAGAGTTCACCAGCTTGACCAATACCTAGTTCAACTCCCTCATCGTTCCGAATGCTGATCTCGGTGGATGACAGAGGCAAACCAATCGAATGGGTAAACGCTTTGATGTCCAGCGGATTGATCGTCGCTGCGGGCGACGTTTCAGTCAAGCCATAAGCCTCAATCAACGGCCTGCCAGTCACCTTTTCCCATTTGTTCGCCACAGCCTCCTGGACCGCCATTCCGCCACCCAAGGCAAGCTTGAAGCTTGAAAAATCCAGTTTGGCAAAATCAGGGTTATGCAGCAAGCCATTGAACAAGGTGTTGACACCGGTGATGACGGTGAACTTGTGCTTGCCCAACTCCTTGACAAAACCAGGCATGTCACGCGGATTGGTGATCAATATGTTGATCGCGCCCAACTTGAAAAAAGTCAGGCAGTTCGCCGTGAGTGAGAAGATGTGGTAGAGCGGCAGCGCCGTGATGATGATTTCCTTGCCCTCATCAACACTGCTGGCGATCCACGCATGAGCCTGAAGCAGGTTCGCCACGATGTTGCCATGCGTCAGCACCGCACCCTTGGCTACACCAGTCGTTCCCCCGGTATATTGCAGATAAGCAATGTCCTCATGGCCCAGAGTGACAGCTTGCAGTGTCTGCTTTGCGCCAGCCGCCAGGGCAGCCGAAAACCTCGTACAACCAGGCAAATTCCAGGCTGGCACCATCTTCTTGACCTTGCGCACCACGAAGTCGACGATCAAACCCTTGGGAAAACCCAGCATCTCGCCAAGACTGGTCACGACGACATGTGGCAAGTCGAGTTTGCCCCTCACCTTTTCGAGGGTGCAGGCGAAGTTTTCCAGGATGACAATGGCGCAAGCGCCAGAGTCACGCAACTGGTGCTCCAACTCTCGCGGGGTGTACAGCGGGTTTACGTTAACCACCGTATAGCCGGCACGTAACACCCCGAACATTGCGACCGGATACTGCAGCACGTTGGGCATCATTAGCGCCACGCGAGCGCCCTTTGGGAGTTTCAGCACCTTTTGCAGATAGGCACCGAAATCCGCAGACAATCGGCCGACCTCATCGTAGCTCAGCGACTTACCCATGCAGGTATAAGCCACCTGAGGACCAAACTTGCGAACCCCCTCGTCGAACACCTCGACGATTGATGCATAGGTATCCAGATCGACTTCTTCCGGCACGCTCCTGGGGTAGGCCTTCAACCAGACCTTGTCCATGTTGTCTCCTTCACAGGTTGGAATCAAACTCCGACGGGCCCCGAAGCCCATCGGTCTGCCGCCCCTCCCAAGGCGTTGTGATGCAGCCAGACCGCACCACCTCCAACCCGGGCATCCAGTGGCTCGATGCCCGACAATACTTTACGCCTTATCAGCCTCTTCGGGCCAATTACGTATGTAGTTCTTGAGCATGCGATTTTCAAAGCTTTGCTCTTCAAGCACAGCCTTTGCCACGTCGTGAAACGATACTACACCCATCAAGGTTTCACCATCCATGACCGGAAGATAGCGCTGGTGCTTGTCGATCATCTGGCGACGCAACTCGTCCATTTCCATATCGGGCGCAGCCGTCAAGGGCGACTGCAACATGGCACTGCCGACTTCCAGGCTGGTCCAGTCTGCTCCGCCACGACCAATGGCAAGCAAAACCTCCCTGAAAGTAAGGATACCCACCATCTGACCACGCTCGAACACCACTACCGAGCCTACGTCTTGCTCGTTCATCACCTCGACTGCCTCCCTCAAGGGGCGATCGGGCGAGATTGTGAACAAAACCTTGCCCTTGATGGCGAGGATTTCACTTACCAACATGTCTTTACTCCCTGATTCATTCGCGCGCCATCTTAGACCATCGAAACACGCTCGGCAAAGCAAACCTCTGCCCGACTGGTCAGCGCTCAAGCTCCGACAACTTGTCCTTCTTGCCTGCCCACTCATCAGCATCCGGCAGCGGCTCCTTTCGTTCCACAATCGCCGGCCACTGCCTGGACAACTCGGCATTGAGCGCGATGAAGTGCTGTTGATCGTCCGGCACATCGTCTTCAGCATAAATTGCCTCCACCGGACACTCCGCAACACACAACGTACAGTCAATACACTCGTCCGGATCGATCACCAGAAAGTTCGGCCCCTCCCGGAAGCAATCCACCGGGCACACGTCCACACAATCCGTGTATTTGCAACGCACACACGACTCGGTCACAACGTAAGTCATCTTGTCAAATCTCCTGTTGGGGTAGTTTGCGGCTGTTTTTTGAAACCGCGTTGTTGGTGTTCTCAAAGCGCCAATATAGCCAGATAGCGGTTTTTTTGCCACGTCCGGGTATTTTAGGTTGTTCTGTACAACATTAAACCTTGACGTGGAAAACGGCTTCGCATAACGTTCGGTTACACAAGCGCTGAAACCGGCAACCCCCGCCGTATCACACCGGGCCTGCAACGCCCCATACTCAGGCTTAAAACCCCACAAATCCATACAAACAGACCAATCAGGTCGAGCACCGAGGTACCATGAGCGAACACATTCACTACGTTACGGACGCTAATTTCGAATCCGAAGTCCTGCAGGCCAAAGTGCCTGTTCTGGTGGACTACTGGGCCGAGTGGTGCGGTCCCTGCAAGATGATTGCACCGATTCTTGACGACGTTTCCAACGAATATGCGGGCAAGCTCAAGGTCTGCAAGCTCAACATCGACGAAAACGCCGAAACACCAGCCAAGTTTGGCATTCGCGGCATCCCCACCCTGATGTTGTTCAAGGGCGGCAATGTCGAAGCCACCAAGGTCGGAGCGCTGTCCAAGTCTCAACTCACTGCTTTCATTGACAGCACGCTCTAAACCAGCCTCACCGCATTTCGGGGCGGACCGCCCGGTTCGCCGTTGCCCTGCCACCCCCGCCCGGTTCGGTGGTTCCCAGTTCCGTCATCCCAAGCTCCACGCGACGATCTGCGCGTCGGAGTCCCATCCCTGAATTCCCACCTGGGCGCGCTCGCGCAAATAAACACCATGCATCTTTCGGAGCTCAAGTCTCTGCACGTAAGCCAATTGCTCAACATGGCCAATGAGCAAGGTATTGAAGGCGCCAACCGCCTGAAAAAACAAGAACTCGTGTTTGCGCTGCTCAAACAGCGCGCCAAAATTGGCGAACCCATCTACGGCGATGGCGCGCTTGAAGTGCTGCCCGACGGTTATGGCTTCCTCCGCTCGCCAGACACCTCGTATCTTGCGGGCACCGACGACATCTATCTCTCCCCGTCGCAGATCCGTCGCTTCAACCTTCGCACCGGCGACACGATCGAAGGCGAAATCCGAACGCCCAAGGACGGTGAGCGCTACTTCGCCATGGTCAAGCTCGACAAGATCAACTACGAGCCGCCTGAAAACTGCAAGAACAAGATTCTCTTTGAAAACCTCACGCCGCTTCACCCCAACGACCGCATGTCGCTGGAGCGTGACATGCGAGGCGAGGAAAACGTCACTGGTCGCGTGATCGACATGGTTGCGCCGATTGGCAAGGGTCAGCGCGGTCTGATCGTTTCACCGCCCAAGAGCGGCAAAACCGTCATGCTGCAGCATGTCGCACACGCCATCACAGCCAATCACCCGGACGTCTATCTCATCGTGCTACTGATTGATGAGCGGCCAGAAGAAGTGACCGAAATGCAACGCTCGGTGCGTGGCGAAGTCGTCGCATCGACCTTTGACGAGCCCCCTACCCGCCACGTGCAGGTAGCAGAGATGGTCATCGAGAAGGCCAAACGCCTGACTGAACACAAACGCGATGTGGTCATACTGCTCGACTCCTTGACCCGCCTGGCCCGCGCCTACAACACGGTTCAGCCGGCATCAGGCAAAGTGCTGACCGGTGGTGTGGATGCCAACGCCCTGCAAAAGCCGAAACGCTTCTTTGGTGCAGCCCGTAACCTCGAAGAAGGTGGCAGCCTGACCATCATTGCCACGGCGCTGGTCGAAACCGGCAGCCGCATGGATGACGTCATCTACGAAGAATTCAAGGGCACCGGCAACATGGAGCTTCACCTTGAACGCCGAATGGCTGAAAAGCGTGTTTATCCAGCCATTAACGTGAATCGCTCCGGCACCCGCCGGGAAGAGCTGTTGATGAAGCCCGAGATACTGCAAAAGGTCTGGGTGTTGCGCAAACTGCTTTACGGCATGGACGATATCGACGCGATGGAATTCTTGCTCGACAAGATGCGCGCGACCAAGAACAACGGCGAGTTCTTCGACGCGATGCGACGCGGCTGAACAACGTCATCGCACAAGCGCACAAAATGGGCACGGTGGTTGATTCCACGGTGCCCATCTTCTTGTTCAACAGCCCAGTGTCAAGTCTCTCAAACTCTCCAGCAAAACACTGACAAATCATGTCAGGGAGTCAGGCAGCATTTGCCAGACTCCCTGTTGCAGGCCTTAAGATCAGTTGTAATCGTAAAAGCCCTTGCCGGACTTGCGACCCAGGTAGCCAGCCTCGACCATCTCGACCAGCAACGGTGCCGGGCGATATTTCGGGTCCTTGAAACCATCAAACAACACCTGCATCACAGCCAACTGCACATCAAGACCAATCATGTCGCACAAGGCCAATGGACCAATCGGGTGATTGCAACCGAGTTTCATCGCATCATCAATCTCTGCCGCAGTGGCCAAGCCCTCGCCCAGTGCAAACACCGCTTCATTGATCATCGGGCACAACAAGCGATTGACCACGAAACCCGGGCTGTTTCTGACCTGCACCGGAGTTTTGCCGATGGCGCGCGATACTTTCTCGACAGCCTCGTAGGTAGCGTCGCTGGTTTGCAGCCCGCGAATCAGTTCAACCAGTGCCATCATGGGAACCGGATTGAAAAAATGCATGCCGACAAATTTGTCAGCACGCTGGGTGGCTGCGGCCAGACGGGTAATCGAGATCGACGACGTGTTGGTGGCAATCATTGCGTCATCACGCAGAATCCCATCCAACTGCGCAAAAATAGTGAGTTTGAGGTCAAGCCTTTCAGTCGCGGCCTCGATTGCCAGATCAACCCCTGACAGCGCAGACATGTCAACCGACGTGCTGATGCGCGCCAAGGCCGCAGCCTTTTCAGCCTCGCTCATCTTCTCTTTCTTGATCAGTCGATCCAGACTGCCGGAGACGGTCTTGACGGCACGCTCAATCGACGCCTCCGCCACATCCGTGAGCACCACATCAAAACCTGCCACTGCAAATGCTTGAGCAATACCGCTGCCCATCGTGCCGGCACCAATCACACCAATGCTTCGAATTTCCATAGTGGATCATTCCTAAAGTTGGTCAAGGAGTTACGCCACAAACAGGCCTGCCGACCCATACTGTAGCGTATGGGTCAGACTTTACAACAAACGGTGACAAGTTTGCCAGCGAAGCGGCGGCAACAAGCATTTGCGCAGGCGAAAACCGGGCTGATTACAAAACCGAAAGAAAACGCAGAAAGCAGCGCTTAGCCCGGCAGTAGTGGTTTCCGCCTGACATCATCCCATCAGTGATTCAGAATCTGTTGCAAAAACTGCCGGGTGCGCGCTTCCTGCGGGTTGTTGAAAAACTCGGCAGGTGCACCCTGCTCCACAATCTCTCCCTGGTCCATGAAGATCACGCGATCGGCAACGGTTTTCGCAAAGCCCATTTCGTGAGTGACACAGAGCATGGTCATTCCGCTGCCCGCCAACTCTATCATCACGTCCAGCACTTCCTTGATCATCTCTGGATCGAGTGCTGACGTAGGTTCATCAAACAGCATGATCTTCGGATTCATGCACAGCGAACGTGCAATAGCAACGCGCTGCTGCTGACCGCCAGACAACTGGCCCGGATATTTTCTTGCCTGATCCGGAATCTTGACCCGCTCCAGATACTGCATGGCGGCCTCTTCAGCCTCTTTACGCGGGGTTTTACGAACCCAGATTGGCGCCAGACAGCAGTTTTCAAGAACCGTGAGATGCGGAAACAGGTTGAAGTGCTGAAACACCATTCCCACCTCGCGGCGAATGGTGTCGATGTTCCTCAGATCGTTGGTCAACTCGATACCATCGACAATGATCTGCCCTTGTTGATGCTCCTCCAGCCGGTTGATACAGCGAATGAAAGTTGATTTGCCTGAACCGCTAGGCCCACAGACAACAATACGCTCACCCTTGACCACCTCCAGATTGAGACCGCGCAGCACATGAAACTGGTCATACCACTTGTGCATGTCGATGACCCTGATTATAGGCTCATCCTTGTTAGCCACAGACGCCAGATGGGTGCGCGGCTGGATCAATTCGGATTCCTGACTCATTTCAGACTGACTCCCGGTAGTGAATTCGATGTCGGCGCGCAATCAGCGCTTGTGGCCCGTGTGTAGCTTTCGTTCAAGCATCTGGCTGTAGCGGGACATACCGTAACAAAACACCCAGAACGAGAAGGCTGCAAAGATATAACCCTCGGTGGCGACGTTACGCCAGGCCGGATCAATGATGGTCGACTGCACCGCCCGCAGCAGATCAAACAAGCCAATCACCAGTACCAGCGTCGTGTCCTTGAACAGGGAAATCAGGGTATTGACGATACCCGGGATGACGATTTTCAATGCCTGCGGCAGGATGATCAGGAAGGTACCCTGCCAGTACCCCAGGCCAAGCGCCTCCGCTGCCTCATACTGCCCTTTGGGAATTGCCTGCAAGCCACCCCGGATAACCTCTGCCATATACGCAGACTGGAACAGCGTGATGCCGATCAGCGCGCGAAGCAAGCGGTCAAAAGTGACACCATCGGGCAAGAACAAGGGCAACATCACCGACGCCATGAACAGGATGGTGATCAGCGGCACGCCACGCCAGAATTCGATGAACACCACGCATAGCGCACGCACAAGTGGCATGTCGGAACGTCGACCCAGTGCGAGCAGGATCCCGATGGGTATCGCCGCAACAATGCCGACATAGGCAAGAATCAAGGTCAGGGTCAAACCGCCCCATTTACCGGTCTCGACGATGTCCAGCCCGAAGGTTTCGCTACCGTAGATCATCACGAAGGAGAGGACCGGGAACACCGTGACCCCAAACACACCCAGAATCATCTTGATGCGCGCAGACACAGCACTGAAAAACTGCGGCACGATGATGATGCCAAAGACCAGATAGATGAAGTTGATCCGCCAATACTCGCTCTCGGGATAGAAGCCGTAGATAAAAAAGTCCAGGCGTGTACCAATGAACACCCAGCACGCCCCTTCACTCGTGCAGTCGGCGGGTGAGTCTCCGATGAAGTCCGCCTTGAGTATCGCCCAGTCAATGATGGGGATCAGGCTGGAGATGATGAAATAACCCAGAATGACGGTCAGTAGGCCACTGAACCAACCGGGAAAAAGGTTTTTTCGCACCCACCCAAGTACACCCACGCTGGCGTTTGGCGGCAACAGGACGGCACTGCGTTTTTCTTCGGCCATGTCAGCGCTCCCTCAAGGCGGCAGCCTTGTTGTAGATGTTCATCAGGAACGAGATTGTCAAACTGATGGTGAGATAGACCAGCATGGTGATGGCGACAATCTCCACCGCCTGACCCGTTTGGTTCAAGGTCGTCCCCATGAACACCGAGACCAGATCCGGATAGCCGATGGCGACAGCCAGCGAAGAGTTCTTGGTGAGGTTGAGGTATTGGCTGGTGAGCGGCGGAATGATCACGCGCATCGCCTGCGGGATGATCACCATGCGCAAAGTCGTGCTGCGCTTCAAGCCCAGCGCCGACGCTGCTTCAGTCTGGCCATGGCTAACCGCCTGGATACCCGAGCGTACAATTTCGGCAATGAAGGCTGCCGTATAGACAGTCAAGGCCATCAACAAAGCCCCAAGCTCGGGAATCATGACGATTCCACCCCGGAAATTGAAACCGCGCAGTTCCGGAACGCTCCAGTCCAGCGGCGACCCCGCGACAAAAAACACCAGCAGCGGCACACCAATCACCATGGCGATGCCCACCAGGATGGAGGGAAACATTTCACCAGTCGCGTCCTGCCGCTTTCTGGCCCAGCGATGCAACAGAAAAGCACCTGCCAGTGCCAGTACCAGGGCCACCCAGACAATGCCGAAACCCTCCTCGGGCACCGGAGACGGCAAATAAAGACCGCGATTGTTCAAGAAAAAAGCGTCGGCAAACTCCATGCTTTGGCGCGGACCGGGAAGGTTGCGCAGCACGGCGAAATACCAGAAAAATATTTGCAGCAACAGTGGGATGTTGCGGAAAGTGTCAACAAACACCGCCGATAGCGTGGACACCAACCAGTTCTTCGAAAGCCGCCCAATGCCAATCACAAAACCCAGAATGGTGGCAAACAAAATACCCAGGCCCGACACCAGCAAGGTGTTGAGAAGCCCCACCATGAAGGTTCTTCCGTATGACATGGTTTCGTCAAACGGAATCAGGCTCATCACAATGCCAAAGCCGGAAGGCTGGCTCAGGAAGCCCAAACCGGTGTTGATGCCTCGCCGCTCCATGTTGGAGACGGTGTTTTCGAAAATCGTCCAGAAAAAGTAGACCACGACCAGGGCAGTCAGTATCTGGAAAGTGCGCGAACGAACGTTGGGGTCGTTCCACAGGCGAGCTAGATTGCCCGAGCGCGTTGTGCGTTTATCGGCCATGAGTTGCTGTCCCGATGACGACAGCGCCCGGACGGGCACTGCAAACTGGGGCTGACACTTGCCAGCCCCGACTCAACTACCAGATCAGCGAATCGGCGGCGCGTACATGATGCCGCCCTTGTTCCACAGATTGTTCATGCCACGTGGCAAGCCCAGCGGAGTGTTGGGGCCAACGTTGCGCTCGAACATTTCACCGTAGTTGCCAACACCCTTGATGATGTTGTATGCCCAGTCGGCAGACAGCCCAAGGTGCTGTCCGAGATCACCTGAGGTGCCAAGAAGACGCTGGATTTCGGGGTTATCTGAACCCTTCATTTCATCGACGTTGGCTTGCGTCACACCGAGTTCTTCGGCGTTGAGTTGTGCAAACAGTGACCAGCGCACTACGTTGAACCACTGGTCATCACCTTGACGGACCACCGGACCCAGCGGCTCCTTGGAGATCAACTCTTCAAGCAGCACAGCGGATGAAGGGTCATCCAGCTTGCTGCGCAAGGCCGCCAGTTGAGAGATGTCCGAGGTCAGCACATCGCAGCGGTTGGAGGCAAAACCCTGAATGGTCTGATCGGAAGTATCGAAAACCAGCGCATCGTATTTCATGCCATTTGCGCGGAAATAGTCGGCAAGATTGAGTTCCGTCGTGGTGCCCGCCTGAATACACACAGTTGCACCATCAAGCTCTTTCGGACTGCTCACACCCAGACTCTCGCGCACCATGAAGCCCTGACCATCATAATAATTCACGCCAGTAAAGTTCAAGCCCAGCGAGGCATCCCGCGTCAGCGTCCAGGTGGTGTTGCGGGACAACACATCGACCTCGCCGGACTGCAAAGCGGTGAAGCGCTCACGTGCGTTCAACGACCGAAACTGAATCTTGTCGGCGTCTCCAAAAACCGCTGCAGCGATTGCACGGCAGGTATCAACGTCGATACCAGTCCAGTTGGCACGCTCATCGGGAAGTGAGAAGCCGGGCAATCCATCGGATACGCCACACACCACGCTACCCCGCTGTTTCACAGTCTCGAGAGTGTTGGCACTGACCGCACTGACCATTCCAAGGCCTGCAACAGCAGTGATACCGACCAGAACAGCTTTCATTTTAAGGTTCATCAGTCAAGACTCCTAAAGGGTGTATCGGATTTTGGGCCGCGAGGCTGGAAATTACGCCCAAGCCTCATCGGTGCCAGACGTGACAGGTCAGCGCGAAACCGGTACTGCACTGTCCCAAACTGCGGCTGAACGATATCGTCAATAACAACAATCAGAAACTTAGGGTTAGCCCTGCATAGGGTTAACCCTAGCGACAACTTTGACAGGCAATCACCGTTGCAACAAAGCGTTTCATACCTTCGCGAGTTTTATAAAGCAGGTTCCGTGCCCGAATTATGGCAAAAAAAAGACACGCGCTCGCTCGAAAGCTTGCCAACGTGTCTTCGCTTGGTGCATCGCAACACATCAATGCACCAAACAGGGTGTCAGAAAATCATTTATTGGCGTGGCTCCCCGTCTCTTCAAGCGCCTCGGCTGGCATGCCGACTCTCACGTTGCCCCAATGGCGTCCCTTTACGAAGATCGGCATGGCAATATCACAGAGAATCTCGCCGGTATCACGCAAATAGGTTTGCAGCAGCAAAGACTGCGTGTTCCGCGCGGCACGTAGCTCTTGCGGACGGTCGAACTTGCGACAGGTTCGGTTGCCAAGAAGATCCTTTTGGGGATCACCTGTGAGTGGATTCGAGAACTTGGTGTTGTGGGCAGAAAGATAGCTGTCAGTATTGACCGCTACGGCGAACACCGCGTTGGGTACTTTCCCCAGCGTCTCGTCGAGAAGCGATTGACAACGTTGCCCATAGGCATCACCCCAGGACACCTTGTATTTTTGCGGGTTGGTCCCGGGCACAGGCTGGTAGTGGCGATCGAACACATCGATACCTTGCTTGGCGATGGCCTCAAGGTGATCCTGCGTTCTGTCACGAAACAGTCTGGTCTGCTGAACCGCGTCATCGAACACACCATAACCAAGCCGAAAACGCGAAACCAGCTCCTGTATTGTTTCAGTCACCTCGGCCAACCGGACTGTACGAGCCTCCGAATCGGACATGTCGGCCTTGACCTTGCTTGAAAGCTCGTGAATCCGGCTGACGTTGTCGTGTACCTGACCGTTGGTTGCCGACAACTGCTCCATCGCCGAGGCGATCTCCAGCAACTTCTCGCCTGTCAGCTCGAAGTCTCCGACCATGTTGGTGAATTGCACCGCTGATCTATCCACCACCTCGCGGGTCAGCATCACATCACGGTTGATGATCTCGTTTTCACTGCGGGTGTGGGTTACCAGCTCGATCATGCCATTGATGTTTCCGTTGATCTCTTCGGTTGCCTTGTTGACGCGCTCCGCCAGTTTGCGGACCTCATCGGCTACCACCGCAAAGCCGCGCCCGGCCTCCCCTGCCCTGGCGGCTTCAATGGCTGCATTCAGCGCCAGCAGATTGGTCTGATCGGCGACATCGCGAATCAGCGACGCAATCTTGCGTACGCTCGTCGAGCGGCCAGACAACTCGTCGACGATGCCATTGAAGCGCATCAACTGATCACCAACCGAGTTGATGCGCTTGGCGATGTCACGCATTTCCTTGAGCGATGTACGAGCAATGTCGAAGTTGGCCGAGGTGGAGGCTGAAATGCTTTGAGCGCTGTCCGAGACACTGCCAATGGCAGAGGTGGACTCGCCGCTGGCGACAAACACAGTATCCGTCAGCTCACCTTGTTTGCGCGCATCAAGCGCAACATCCTGCACACGCAGCTTGACATGCGCAGCCTCGCTGGCTATGCGCACTCCCATGCTGCGTACATCGCCGATGATCTCGCGCATTTTGGCCGCAAAGGCGTTATAACTCTCGGCCAGATCGCGCAACTCGTCATGAGTATTGGTCGGCAGGTCACGCGAGAAATCGCCCTCCCCTTTGGCCAGTTCCCTGAAAATACTTGCTATCCGCGTGACAGGACGGACAATCAGATGCCTCAGATACAACACCAGGCCAATTGAGGCCAGCGTGGCAATGACCAGGTAAGCGAGAATCAGGCTCAGACCGAAATCCAGCGCCGCCACGATCTCCGACTGTGCTGCCGCCGACAGCGACGCGGACGACACGGCTGCGATCACGCGTTCCTGAACATTCAGATAAACAAAGAGATAAATCAGGTGTATCGCCAGTAGCAACAACACACTTGACAGTTTCTTGGTCAAGGTATCCCAGAAGGTTTTCTCGACCCAGGTATAGAGCTCCCGGAAGCTGTTCATGGTTTCCCTCGGCATGAAATTGGTGCGAATGCCGGTCCTGGCACCCGGCAGTTGTGCAAGCCATATGTGCGGTAACGACTGAACTCCGCGCTACTTGAGCAATTGCCCGAGTCTTGACGGCGTGCGAAAATCGAAGATACCCGTTTGCGCACCAAAAAACAGTGCATGCTGCACACCGCGCCCAGATACTGACAACACAACACTACACACCATGACAGATCAAGATAGCCAGAAGCCAAACCCCGAAGACGAAAATCACATCATCGCCGACCGACGCGAGAAGCTGTCTGCCTGGCGCGCTTCAGGCAAAGCGTTCCCCAACGACTTCCAGCGCAACAACACCGCAGGAAAGCTAGATGAGCTTTACGGTGACAAGGACGGCGAAACCCTTGAAGCCACCCCTGTCGAAGTCAGCGTCGCAGGTCGAATCATGCTAAAACGCGTGATGGGCAAGGCCAGCTTCGTCACCATTCAGGACTTGTCTGGCCGCATCCAGCTTTACGTTGCGCGCGATGCGATCGGCGAAGAACACTACAACGACTTCAAGCACTGGGATATGGGCGATATCGTCGGCGTGGTCGGCACGCTGTTCAAGACCCGCACCGGAGAGCTGACCATCAAGGCTGGCGAACTACGACTACTCACCAAGAGCCTTCGGCCACTGCCTGACAAGTTTCACGGGCTCACCGACGTGGAGCTGAAATATCGCCAGCGCTATGTTGACCTGATCATGAACGAACAGACCCGCTTCACCTTCGTGGCGCGCAGTCGCATGGTCCAGTCCATCCGCAACTACATGGTTGACCACGGCTTTCTGGAAGTGGAAACACCAATGATGCACCCCATCCCGGGTGGCGCATCGGCACGCCCATTTGTGACTCATCACAACGCGCTGGACATGGAGTTGTTTCTGCGCATTGCACCAGAGCTCTATCTCAAGCGCCTTGTCGTGGGCGGCTTTGAGCGCGTGTTCGAGATCAACCGCAACTTCCGCAACGAAGGTCTCAGCCCGCGCCACAACCCCGAATTCACCATGATGGAATTCTACGAGGCCTACGCCAATTATCGTAGCCTGATGGACTTCACCGAAGGTCTGATCCGTCATTCCGCGCGACAGGCGCTGGGCTCGGAAACCTTTGTCTATCAGGGACGCGAGCTCGATCTGGCACGCCCGTTTGCGCGACTTACCATGGTCGAGGCGATCCGGAAATACCACCCGGGCTTTACCGAGCAACAACTGACCGACGCCGACTGGTTGCGCGGCAAGCTGGCCAGCATGAAGGTGGAAGTGTCAGGCTCAGTTGGACTGGGCACCCTGCAATTGCTGATGTTTGAAGAGACCACCGAAGCCGAATTGTGGGAACCCACCTTCATCATCGACTACCCTGCCGAAGTGTCACCGCTAGCAAGACGCAACGATGCCAATCCGGACATCACCGAGCGTTTCGAGCTATTCATTGTCGGGCGGGAAATTGCCAACGGCTTCTCCGAGCTGAACGACCCTGAAGATCAGGCCACGCGCTTCATGGATCAGGTCAAGGCCAAGGAAGCCGGCGACGAAGAAGCCATGTTCTACGATGCCGACTACATTCGAGCGCTTGAGTATGGTCTGCCACCGACCGGTGGCTGCGGCATCGGCATCGACCGTCTGGTCATGCTGCTCACCGACAGCGCATCAATTCGTGATGTCATTCTGTTTCCGCAGATGCGCGCAGAACAGTGACCAATTACGCAGCCCGCACAATGCTCGCCTAAAGCCATGGCACTCAAACCTGCCGTACTGAGGTTCAACAGCGATGGCGCCCCCTGCTCCGCCAGCTATGGCAGTGCCTATTTCAGCACTATTCCAGGCCCGGAGCGGGCCACCCAAGTTTTTTTGGCAGCCTGTCAACTCCCCCACCGTTGGCAGGCCTGTCAGCGCTTTGTCGTGCTCGACACCTGTTTTGGCTGCGGGCTCAATTTTCTGACCACCTGGGCAGCATGGCAGGCCGACACGCAGCGCTGCGCCAGGCTGCACTACATTTCGACTGAAAAACACCCGCTCACCCGAGACGAACTCAGCCAACTACACAGACGGTGGCCAGAGCTGACCGAGTTCTCAAACGAACTCAGATCGCAGTGGCCAACGCTGACCCCCGGTTTTCATCGCCTGGAACTCGCAGGGGGCAGGGTGATTCTGACCTTGTGCTTCGGTGACCCAGCCGAACAGCTTGCGCAACTTGATGCAAGCGTCAACGCCATCTATCTCGACGGTATCGCCGCAGTAGCGACTCCCGAAATCTGGTCCCAGGCGATGTTCAGCCAACTGGCCCGACTTGCCGCTGATGGCGCCAGCCTTGCCAGTTGGTCTCTCAACGGCGAAGTGCAACGGGGACTGAAACAGGCAGGATTCGATTGCAAACAATACGCTGAACCAGTGCACGGTCAACCCAGCCTGCAATGCACCATCCGAAAAGCATCAGAACCAAACAAGGTGCAAGCACACAGCCGCAAAGCCATAATCTTTGGCGCAGGGCTGGCAGGGGCAAGCATCGCCGAACGCCTGGCCGCACGCAACTGGCAGGTCACGGTCATCGAAAGCCTGCCCGGTCCCGGAATGGGAGCATCGGGCAATCACGCCGGCGTATTGCGACCACTGCCCAGCCTCGATGACAACCGCCTGGCGCGGCTCACCCGTGCGGGCAGCCTGCATGCCAGTCGGCTACACCAGCGCATGCTGGACAGTGGTCTGTCAATCCGCTTTGGTCGATGCGGTGTGCTGCACATTGCCCGCGACCCTAAACACGAAACCCGGCAACACCAAGTCATCGCACGTCACGCCTACCCGGAAGACTTCGCCATGTTTGTCGATCAGCGAGCAGCGTCAAACATAGCCGGGTGGCCTGTAGCCATGGGCGGCTGGTGGTTTCCCGGCGGTGGCTGGGTTCAACCGCACAGCCTGTGCTCGGCTGCACTCGCGGCCCATCCCGGGCACATCACCACCCTTTACCACACCACCGTCGCCGCTCTAGAACGGCGCAACAACGCCTGGCATGCGCTTGATGAGCAGGGTCGCAGCATTGCCGAGGCGCCTGTTGCGATTCTGGCCAACGGCGTACAGATGAGAAACTTCAAACTCGCTGCAGACCTTCCGATACGCCCTGCTCGGGGGCAGGTAGCCCATTTACCGGCTCGCGCCGAAGCACTGCCACGTACCGTGGTTTGTCGACTTGGCTATGTCAGCCCGCCAGTCGACAACACCTTGTGCGCCGGTGCCAGCTTTGCCGTGGACGATGACGACCCGACATGGCGTGATTCGGATCATGCTGAAAATCTGGCCAAACTCGATTTCATACTACCGGGATTCGCTGACTCGCTTCCGGCTGGCCAAGCAGACGGCCGCGTGGGTTTTCGACCTGCCTCACCTGACCGACTGCCAATGGTCGGTGCGCTGCCAGTGGCAGGCCACGTCCCCACTGGCGGTGACACCCTGGCAGACGTCCCGCGTGAACAAGGGCTCTATGCAGTGGGCGGCTTTGGCGCTCGCGGCCTGGTGTGGTCTGCCATTGTGGCTGAACTGCTCGCCAGCGAACTTGAGGGGGAAGCATTGCCACTCGAACGAGACCTCAAGGACGCGATAGACCCAGCTCGCTTTCTGTTGCGCCCAAGGCGAACAAGCCTGAGCCGTGAAGATGGTTGAGCTGACATGATCAAAGCCTGCGGGATGCTTCAACCGCATGTTTGGGTCATAATGCAGCGCAACATTATTTCAATAACAACGAACAACTAACCGACACGTCACCATGGACGCTATTCCACTGTTTTTCGTTCTGGGCTTTCTTGCACGCCTCGCCCGGTCAGACCTCAAGATACCGGGGCAGTTTTATGAGGCCTTGTCCATCTACTTGCTGCTGGCTATCGGATTGAAAGGGGGCATGGAGTTGGCTCGCCAGGACGCCTTGGCGATCCTGCCACAGGCTATCGGCGTCATTGCGCTAGGCGCTCTGATCCCTCTGATTGCCTTCCCGCTGCTATTTAAGATCGGACGACTCGACCGTGTAAACGCCGCCTCAATCGCTGGCCATTATGGTTCGGTCAGCGTGGTCACATTTGCGGTCGGCGTTGACTACCTGATTGCCCGGGGTATCAGTTACGAGGCCTATATGCCCTTGTTTCTGGTGTTGCTCGAAATGCCTGGCATCGCGGTCGGCATTCTGCTGGCCAAGATGGGTAGCGACTTGCGCAAGGTGCGCTGGGGTGTGCTGAGTCATGAAATCGTCTTTGGCAAAAGCATGGTATTGCTTGCCGGCGGCCTGCTCATCGGCTGGATCGCTGGCCCCCAGGGGCTGGAACCACTAGAACCGCTGTTTTTCGACCTGTTCAAGGGCGTGCTTTGCCTGTTCCTGCTCGAAATGGGGCTTGTTGCCGCGAGCCAGGCTTCCGCGCTGCGTAGTAGTGGGGTCTTTCTGGTCGGCTTCGCCATCGGAATGCCAGTTTTATCGGCGCTGATCGGTACGGGATTCGGTCTGTTGCTGGGTTTGTCGCCAGGCGGCACACTGCTGTTGGCGACATTGGCCGCCAGCGCGTCCTATATTGCAGCCCCCGCCGCGATGCGTATCGCTGTGCCCGAAGCCAATCCGGGTTTGTCAATCACCGCCGCGCTGGTCATCACCTTCCCATTCAACATCCTTCTCGGCATTCCGCTCTACGACATGATAGTCAGGTTCGCATATGGAAACTAAAACGCCCCACCCCCAAGCCTGCAAGTTGCTTGTCATCATCACCGAAGCAGCCATTGAGAAGACGCTTGCAAACGACCTGATGCGACTTGGCGCGCACGGCTACACGGTGACCGAAGTACGAGGTCAGGGTCGCCATGGCGCACGTCAGGCTCTGTGGGGGGCAGACAACAGCATACGCATGGAAGTGCTATGCGACGAGTCAACCGCCCTCAACATAATGGGGCATATCGAGGTCAATTTTTTCCGTCATTACGCCATGGTGACTTATGTTGCCGACGTCGGCGTGCTGAGACCGGAAAAGTTCAGTCACCACGCTTGAGCGTGTGCCGGGCTTGAGGCGCCTCAGATAAAACGACGTAGTCGCCTCAAGGTCCGGTCACGGCCCAAAACCTCCAGCACCGCGTCAATTGAAGGTGTCTGAGTCACACCGAGCAACGAAACTCTAAGCGGAATGGCCACCTGCGGCATCTTCACGCCAAGTGCTGCCATGGTCTGTTTGATGGCTTGACTCAACGCGGCTTGATTCCAATCGGCGTCTTGCAGACGTGCTTCGAGGTCCGACAATGCGGCACGAGCCGCGTCGGTCAGATGCTTGTCAATCAAGTCCTGAGACGCTGTGGGGTCGGCAATGAAAAGCTCGGCTGAGTCTGCCAGCTCGTTGAGGTTGCCAACGCGATCCTTGTACAAAGCAACGACACGCGACAGTTGCGGACCAAGCTCAGGGTTAACACCCCGACTCGCCAAACGGTTTGCAAGGTCGGCGGCGAGGAGTTGGTCATCGGCGTGACGGATGTAGTGCGCGTTCAGCCAGTTAAGTTTTTCGGTGTTGAACTGAGCAGCCGACGGCGTGATGTGGTCCAGGTCAAACCACTCGACAAACTGCTGGCGGCTGAAGATCTCCTCATCACCGTGACTCCAGCCCAGGCGCGCCAGATAGTTGATGACCGCCTCGGGCAGATAGCCATCCTCGTGAAACTGCATCACGCTCACTGCCCCGTGTCGTTTTGACAGCTTGGTGCCGTCATCCCCCAAAATCATCGACAGATGTGCAAACACCGGCGGCGTGGCCCCGAGCGCACGCATGATGTTGATCTGACGTGGTGTGTTGTTAACATGGTCGTCACCACGAATAACATGCGTTATCTTCATGTCAATATCATCTACCACAACACAGAAGTTGTAAGTCGGCGTGCCATCGCCGCGTGCGACGATCAAGTCATCCAGTTCCGAGTTGGCAAACTCAATGCGACCTTTCACTTGGTCGTTCCACGCCACGCTGCCATCAACCGGGTTGCGAAAACGGACTACTGGCAAAATACCCTCAGGCTTTGCCGGCAACACTTTGCCTGGCTCAGGACGCCAACGCCCGTCGTAACGAGGCTTCTCACCGCGGGCTCTTTGGGCCTCCCGCATTTCATCGAGTTCGGCCGGGCTGGCGTAGCAGTAATAGGCACTACCCGCCGCGAGCATGTCGGCGATCACCACCTTGTAGCGCTCCATGCGCTGCATCTGATAAAAAGGCCCCTCGTCGGCATCAAGCCCCAGCCAGGTCATGCCATCCAGAATGGCCCGCACCGCTTCCGGTGTGGAGCGTTCGACATCGGTATCCTCTATACGCAGCACAAATGTGCCGCCGTGCCGACGGGCATAAGCCCAACTGAAAAGCGCGGTTCTAGCGCCCCCGATATGCAGATAACCGGTTGGGCTGGGCGCGAAACGGGTGCGGACAGTCGTGGACATCGGGTCTGACCTTTGAGCGAAGATTCTGGAAACCGGAAAAACAAAAAACCCCGGAGCGCAATGCTGCGGGGCTTGATGTCTGGTGGGCGGTACTGGGATCGAACCAGTGACCCCTGCCGTGTGAAGGCAGTGCTCTACCGCTGAGCTAACCGCCCCTGTAGAAAGAGGCGAATTATATGGAGGTCGGCTCGAAGCTGTCAAGATTTTTGCCATTTTTGGCCCAACTGGCGGACGGTAGATGTCTTTCGGCATCTTTTCACCGATAAAACCTGTGTTTCAGCCGGAAAGCGCCTTGCAGCAAGACCTTCGCTGTCGCCTGTTTGGATCGTTCATGAACTCGACTGCAGATATGCCTTACCATGAGATGTGTTAAAAAAATCAATGAACTCCAGTGATCATGTGGTCCGTGTTTTCAGATGTCACACAATGAAGTAGCATGTTCCGGATCCTGTCGAAATTGCACGCACGTTCACGCATTGCGAAACCGGGTTGGCCAGCACACAAACCGTCATAACAATCCAGAAGAGTCACAACAGAAATGGCAAAACTTCAGCGCAGACGCCTCACCTGGCCTGAAGGGTCTGGCCTGAAACCATGGAGCATCTGGGCACGGCTCACCTTTTTTGCTGTGTGCCTGCTCCTGCCAATCTCTTTCAGCCTCGCTGACTCCCGGCTTGTACTCACCCCCGAGGAGCGCGCGTTCCTCAACCGCGACACGCCCTTCATCTTCGTCAGTCAAACCAACTACCCGCCCTTTGAGTTCGTCGACAGCTCAGGCGAACGGCAAGGCATCATGGTCGAACTGGCACGCTGGCTTGCAACCGAAGTCGGTTTTCATGCGGTATTCACCGACACCACCTTCAAGCAGGCCCAGGAGAACATCCTTGACGGCAAAGCCGACGTTCTGACCAGCCTGTTTTACAGTGAAGCAAGAGACCAGCGCTTTGACTTTACGAGCATCGTGTTTGACGTACCGGCGTCGATCTTCGTCAAGGTTGATCGACCGGATATCGTGCTACTGGAGCATCTCAACGACAAACGCATTGCCATGCAACGTGGTGACTATGCAGCCGACTTCCTCCAAACCAAAGGAATCAGCTATACACCGATACTCGTGGATGACTTTGCCTCAGCCGCCAACGCCGTCATATCCGGCAATGCCGATCTGCTGATTGGCGATGAGCAAATCGTGCTCTTCCATCTCTATCGCAACAATCTTCATCCCTTTCTCAAGATTAGCGGCGAACCCCTTTATGTCGGAAAAAACGCGATGGCAGTCAAAGAAGGCGAACACCTTCTGCAATCGGTGCTCCACAAGGGAATTGCACACGCCAGACACACTGGCACACTAGACCGGCTGACCAACAAGTGGATCGGCACTGCACTGCCCTCCCCCACACCAAAGTGGAAACTGCTATGGCCTTATGCCCTGTTCAGCCTCGCGCTGTTGCTGATTGCCTTCATCTGGAACCACTATCTCAGGCTGGCGGTGCTGAAACGCACCGCCGCCCTGACTGACAGCGAACGTCGCTTGCGCGACATTCTCGAGGGCACACAGGCGGGCACCTGGGAACTCGACCTCATCAGCAAGAAGATTTCGATCAACGAATTCTGGGCAGAGATGCTCGGTTACACGCTGGACGAACTCGCCCCATTCGATGAAACCAGACGCCAGTCCTTGATTCACCCCGAAGACCTCCCCGGCGCAAACCGGCAACTCAGGGATCACCTGTTCGGGCTGTCGGAGCATTATTCGTGCGAAATACGCATGAAGCACAAAAATGGACATTGGGTCTGGATTCTGGAGCGCGCTCAGGTTACCAGCTTCTCCAAGAACGGCGACCCACAGAAAGTGTCGGGCACGCACCTTGACATCAGCATCAGCAAGCAACACGAAGAAGAGCTTCAGGTCACAGCAAGCGTGTTCAAGGCAGCTCGCGAAGGCATTACCATCACCAGCCCGGACGGTACAATCATCGCGGTTAATGACGCCTTCACTCGCATCACCGGCTATTCGCGTGCCGAAGCCATCGGCCAGAACCCGCGAATACTCAAATCCCACCGCCAGGATGGCACTTTTTATGCAGATTTCTGGAAAAAACTGCTCGAATCCGGCAGTTGGGCAGGCGAGCTGTGGAATCAACGAAAAAACGGCGACGTATATCCTTCCATGCTCACCGTCACCTCCGTCAGAAACGCGCAGGCAAAGCCCACGCACTTTGTCGGTGTGTTCTCCGACATCAGCCATCAAAAGAACTACGAAACACGGCTTGAGCAGATGGCCTATTACGACGAGCTCACCGGCCTGCCCAATCGGTCTTTGCTGGTTGACAGGCTTAAGCAGGCGTTGACCCGGGCACGGCGCCACGGTGGCTGCGTGATTGTGGCCTACATAGACCTCGACGGCTTCAAAGAGATCAACGACACTCACGGCCACGAAGCCGGCGATCAGGTACTCACAGAAACCGCCGCCCGACTGGTCAGCACCATGCGTGAAGAGGATACCGTCGCCCGATTTGGAGGTGACGAGTTTGTCATCGTACTGTCCGAACGCAGCGACGCCAGCCAATTGCCACTGATCATGTCACGACTCATAGCCCGGATCTGCGAACCTATCCTGCTGGAGGACGAGAGCACGGTTCAAGTTTCGGCCAGTATCGGGATCGTGCAGCAACCACCCGATGGGGAACTCGAAGCCGATCTGTTGATTCGGCAAGCCGATCAGGCCATGTACCAAGCCAAACAGGCCGGACGCAATCGCTATCACCTGTTTGACGCGGAACACGAACTTGCTGTCGCTGGCCAGCACAAGCTGATCGAACGAATACGCGAAGGCTTGCAAGGCAACGAGTTTGCTCTGCACTATCAGCCCAAGGTCAATATGCGTTCTGGAGAGATCATCGGTGTCGAGGCTCTTGCCCGGTGGCACCACCCGGAATCGGGTCTGCTGCCACCGGCTGCTTTCCTGCCTGTCATGCAGGGACACTTTGTGGCTGTCGAATTTGGTCGCTGGGTTCTCAACTCGGCAGCGCGTCAAGCAGCACAATGGCGACGCGCTGGCCGCCACATCGGCGTCAGCGTCAACATAGATGCCATTCACCTGCAGCAACCAGACTTTGTCAGCGAGCTCGAAAAACTCCTCGCACAATACCCAGAGATTCAGGACGACGGCCTCGAAATCGAGATACTCGAAACCAGTGCGCTTGAAGATGTCGATCGCGCGGTGGCCGTCATCGAGTCCTGCAAGCGAATCGGCATTGCAGTCGCGCTGGATGATTTCGGCACCGGCTACTCCTCGCTCAGCTATCTCAGACGACTTCCATTCAGCACACTCAAGGTCGACAAGAGCTTTGTCCGCGACATGCTTGCCAACCCGGAAGACCTCGCCATTCTGGAAAGCATCCTGGGTTTGTCCGAGTCGTTCAGGCTACCAGTTGTCGCTGAGGGTGTCGAAACCAGTGAACACGGCACCACCCTGCTTGCCCTTGGTTGCGACCTTGCGCAGGGTTACGCCATTGCCCGCCCCATGCCCGCTGCCGAACTGAATGACTGGCTGGATTGCTGGCAACCGGATGCAGACTGGATCAACCAGGCGCGGTTGTCGCGTGACCAACTCGGTGGATTGCGCGCACTGGTCGACCTTCGAACCTGCTACGCAAGCGCATCCCTGCCAGAGCGGTTTGACATGAGCTGCTCAAATTGCCGCTTCGCAAACTGGATCCAGAACCTTGACCAAACCGGACTCTCAGAGCATGCTCAGAACGCGGCATCCGACATGATCCAGCAACAACACAAGTACGAAGCCTGCAGAGCTCATCTGATCGACTTGATCAGACAGGTATCACCAGAGCCGGAAATCGAAGCGGCACGCAGTGACCTCGATCACGCCTACCGCAAGCAACTCGAAGCAGTACGCAATAGGGTTGGACTGAATGGCTGATCATTCCGACCAGCTAGGCCTTGGACCAGGAGGCTGCATGAAGTCGGCTGCAGTGGCGCAGGAGCGGGTCTATCAGTTCGGCAGATATCGATCGACCGTCTGATGTCACGACATTCCATCCATGCTTGGCGTCTTAACAAGCCAAGAGAGCAGTGCCGCGAGTTGCTAGAGTCAGTTCAAAGCCCCGACACACTACCCGCGGTCATGCCGTCGTTAAGCCAAGTCACTTGGCGCCGCCTGCTTGGTTGATGGTTTTGACATTAATGGCAAAACTTGACTGACTATGCTGCACGCTTTTCCCGGGGCACAGCCGCAGCTTCGCGCGAGCGCCGCGCCTCATCAAGCAAATAGCGCTGGTAGTCGTCCAGGTCGCCGTCGAAAGGCTCGATGCCGCCATGCGCCACCAGCCAGAACTCGTCGCACACCGCGCGCAGCAAAGCGCGATCATGGCTAACCAGCATCACCGTGCCTTCAAACTCGTTCAGCGCCACACTCAGCGCCTCGCGCGTGGACAGGTCGAGGTGGTTGGTCGGCTCGTCTAGCAGCAACAGGTTGGGGCGCTGCCACACGATCATGCACAACACCAGACGCGCCTTCTCGCCACCGCTCATCGTGCCCACCGGCTGCTTGACCATGTCGCCGTTGAAGTTGAAGGTACCCAGAAAATTGCGCAAATCCTGCTCGCGTCCGCTGATCGCCCCGCCGCGCACACTCGCCATGGTTTCCTTGGCGAGCCGGATCATGTGCTCAAGCGGATTGTCCTCGGGGCGCAGCACATCAAGCTCCTGTTGCGCAAAATAACCAATGTTCAGCCCGCGCCCTTCGACTACCTCACCATTGATCGCATCCAGCGCATGCGCGATGGTCTTGACCAGCGTAGACTTTCCCTGCCCGTTGGCACCGAGTATGCCGATACGCTGGCCGGCATATACCGAGCGGTTGATGTTGCGCACGATGACTGTGGGCTCCGTGCCGACGGGTGCGTCCGGCGCAGGCGCGTAGCCAAAGCTCACGTTCTTCATCGACAGCATCGGGTTGGGCAGGTTGGCCGGTTCCTCGAACTCGAACGTGAACTCGGCGTCCGCGAGCACCGGCGCGATGCGCTCCATACGCTCCAGCGCCTTGACCCGGCTTTGCGCCTGCTTGGCCTTGCTGGCCTTGGCCTTGAAGCGATTGATGAACTTTTGCAGGTGCGCGATCTTATCCTGCTGCTTGGCCAGCGCCGACTGCTGCAGCGCCAGTTGCTCGGCGCGCATGTCCTCGAACGCGCTGTAATTGCCGCCGTAGCGCACCAGCCGGGCGTTGTCGATATGCACCGTCACCTGAGTCACCGCGTCGAGAAACTCGCGGTCGTGGCTGATCACGATGAGGGTGCCCGCGTAGCGCTTGAGCCACGCCTCCAGCCACACCAGCGCATCCAGGTCGAGGTGGTTGGTTGGCTCATCGAGCAGTAGCAGATCAGACGGGCACATCAACGCCCGCGCAAGTTGCAGGCGCATGCGCCAGCCGCCGGAGAAACTATTGACTGGGTTCGTGAGTTCTGCAGACTTGAAACCGAGCCCGAGAATCAGCGCCTGCGCACGTGCTTCTGCGTCGTGTGCGCCGGCATCGTGCAGCGCCATATAGGCGTGCGCCATGCGCATGCCGTCGTCGCTGGCCTCGGCGGCATCCACCTCCGCCTGCGCAGCCAGCAACAGCGTGTCGCCGTCGATGACAAACTCTGTTGCGCTTTGCGCGGTCTCGGGCATGTCCTGGGCAACCTGCGCCATGCGCCACTGGCTCGGGATGGAATAATCACCCGCGTCCTCGTGCAGCGTGCCGTTGAGCAGCCCGAACAGCGTGGACTTTCCGGCACCGTTGCGGCCGACCAAGCCGACGTTCTCGCCGGTATTAAGCACCACCGACGTGTTGTCCAGCAGCACTTTGGCGCCGCGGCGCAGGGTGACATTCTTGAGGGTGATCATGTCTAAAACGCTCTCTATTTGTACTTCTTGAAAACCGCTTTCGCGTCCAGGTGCGCGCGGTCAAGCGTGCGCAGGGACGGATCGTCATCGTGAATGCAGAAAAACTCGTCTTCCTGCGCCCGCATCACCATTGCAATCGCCACGTCGTCCTCGACATCGTACTTTTCGGTGATGAGGGTGGTAACTTCGTCCAGATATTCTTCATAAGTCATGGTCGTGGCTCCAACGCCGTTAACTATTCTGCCTTCGCTGTGTCGCCGCAGTTATCTATCACCAGATGAAAGCCGCGCTTGCAGGCTCGCCCGCATGCGCGCTTGCGCGAGCCGATCGCGGCTGCGCTCAGACACCCACCAGTCGCCCTCGCACGGCTTGCATGAAAAAACATGCATTGCGGCCACTACGATGGTCGCCGATGGCGGTCGGGGAAAAACAATCGGGCCTGAACAGTGGTCTCTTGCGATCGAAAGAAGGAGAGAATCAGCGAGACTACCGGCAGAGGGTCGAACCCGACGGACGCCGCCGCCGGATTGCAATCAAGCTGCCGATTATCGCCTATCCACGGAGTCGATGGCGTGTGCAGTGCAGCATTGTTACGACAATTTCGCTGATCCATTCGCTCGCGCAATACGAAAACGCACACCAACGCCCTGAATTGCCCTTCAAACCCTTACACTCTCCCCCTCGTGCGCGTTCGCGCCTGACAGCGGTTTGATGCCTCCCTCCCCCGCTCTGCCCCGCGTCAAGGTGAGCGTCGCGTCACCGACTCACCACACCTCTTGCCCCCTTGTGCCCCTCGGCGCATGTCATTCCGTCATTCAAAGGTTCCGATGCACCCGATACACGATGTTGACCCCACGCTACTGCTGGCAATGATGATGGCCTCCAAGCGTCGCCCGGCCGAACTTGCCGAGATCATCGCAGCCATTGACCTGAGCCAGGAACCCATCCCGTCCGCCATCAAACTCACGCAAGCCTTTGCACGCCTGGCCGAACACGGCTTGATCAGTGCTACCACCGAGGGCTTCTCGCTCACGCCGGCAGCCCTCGAGGTCGTCAAACGCCTGCCCAGAAAGGCCGACACCGCAGAGCGTTTGTTCACCATTCGCGAGCGACTGCGCAGCTACGAACCCACCGCAACCGACGCCAGCATCACCCTGACCGAAGCGCAGCTCGATGCAGCCATCAGCACCTTTCGCACATCTGCGCGGCGCAGCAGCAGTGGCGGCGGCAACCAGCTCATGCCCAAACCCAAACCCAAATATGCCGACAAGCCTCCCGGCTGGCGGCGTGACAAAGCTGCCGCACACAGGCGGGACTGACCACCATGAACGACACCAACGCAAACACCGCACAGTCACTCGACGCAATCGACACCGCTGCCACATCCGGCCCCGAGTTCAACCCGAACACCGGCGCATCGCTCAACACCGCTGCCACACCCATCGACACCTGCCGGTTCTCCGAGCTACCACTTTCCCCGGCGCTACAGGCAACCTTGCAGCAACTCGGCTACCTGACGATGACGCCGATCCAGGCCGCCAGTCTGCCGCTGGCGCTCGCCGGCAAGGACTTGATCGCCCAGGCCAAGACAGGTAGCGGCAAGACCGCAGCCTTTGCGCTGCCGTTGCTCACCCGCCTCAACCCGCGCCACTTTGCGGTTCAGGCGCTGGTGCTGTGTCCGACGCGTGAGCTCGCTGACCAGGTCACCGCCGAAATCCGCCGCCTCGCACGTGCCGAAGACAACATCAAGATCCTGTCGCTGTGCGGCGGCGCAACCCTGCGCCCGCAGCGCGCCAGCCTGGAGCACGGCGCACACATCGTCGTCGGCACGCCGGGGCGCATCATGGACCACCTTGAACGCGGCAACCTCAAGCTGGACGCGCTCAACACGCTGGTGCTGGACGAAGCAGACCGCATGCTCGACATGGGTTTTCATGACGACATCGTGTTCGTGGCTGGCCGTTGTCCGGCCGAACGCCAGACCTTGATGTTCTCCGCCACCTACCCCAAGGGCATCACTGGGCTGGCGCGTCAGTTTTTGCGCAGCCCCACCCAGGTCAAGCTGCAGGAACAACACGCCGCCGGCAAAATCCGCCAGCGCTTCTACGAGGTCAAGCACGACGAGCGCCTGCACGCGGTCAGCATCCTGCTCAAGCACTACCGGCCAGAGAGCACACTGGCCTTCTGCAACACCAAGCAACAGTGCCGCGACCTCGTCGACGTGCTGCATGCACAAGGCTTCAAGGCATTGACGCTGAATGGCGATCTGGAGCAACGCGAGCGCGACCAGGTGCTGATCCGCTTCGCCAACCGCAGTTGCTCGGTGCTGGTGGCAACCGATGTTGCCGCACGCGGGCTGGACATCGCCCAGCTCGAAGCGGTGATCAACGTAGACATCACCCCCGACCCCGAAATCCATATCCACCGCATCGGGCGCACCGGACGCGCCGATCAGGACGGCTGGGCGCTGTCGCTATGCACGCCGGCCGATGCCCGCCGGGTGGACGCCATCGGTCAAATGATGGGCATAGACCCGGAGTGGCACACACTCGGTTCGCTGCAAGGCGACAACGATGCACCGTTGGTGCCACCGATGGTAACGCTGCAGATCCTTGGTGGCCGCAAGGACAAGATCCGCCCCGGCGACGTGCTCGGAGCCCTCACCGGCGATGCCGGCTTTACGCGCGAGCAGGTCGGCAAGATCACCGTAACCGACCAGACCACCTACGTCGCGGTAAACCGCGACATCGCGCACAACGCGGTGCGCAAACTGAACGCCGGCAAGCTCAAGGGCAAGACCGTAAAAGTGCGCGCACTGGAGGACTGAAGCGGATAACACTGCTGCGGGTCGCGGCTGGCTGGATCTGCTGACCAAGAGCGTCGCGGCTTTTCTCGCTGCAGCCAATCACACGAGAAACTGCTTGAGGCCGGTCTGGATGTCTTTGGCGAGGAGGGATGGCTATGAGTGTCAGCTAAAGGGATTACGCACCCGCAGCTGACCCAGAGTCAGCCCATCTTGCAGATCCTCGGTAAAAAGTGCTTCTGCACCGACCTCTTGCGCCGACGCGCAGATGAGCGCGTCGTAAAGCGACAAGTGGTAGCGCTCGGCCAGGTGCAGGGCCTGCTCATGCGCGGCAAGCGAAAGCGGCGCCACATCGCAGCACGCCTTGACCGCTGCGAGCAGCTCATGGACCTCGGCCCATGGCAGTTTCAGCTTGCGCCGACACACCGATGCGGCCTCGTTGAGCACCTGAACACTGACCCAACCACCCTGCGCGAGCAGCGCTTCGGCCGCATTGGCCTTGTGTTCGTCAGCCGACAGCAGGTAGAGCACGACATTGGTGTCGAAGAAAACCGACCGCATCAGGGATTCCGGCCTTCTTCGTTGGCCTCGATACGGTCAAAGCGGAAGTCTGCAGGCAACCTGCCTCTCAGCCGGCGCAGACGGGCCAGCAACTCCTGCGGCTGCGCCTTGCGGGCGACCTCCAGAGTGCGCTCCCCCACGACATGCAGCTCAATTTCCTCGCCTTCCTTCAGCGCCAGCGCCTGAACCACCGATGCTGGCAGCCGGACGGCCAGCGAATTTCCCCATTTGGCGACTTGCATGATGGCCTCCTTAACTGGATATACATTTTGATAATCGTGTATCTTAACATCCAGAATGTTGGTAGAAGCTTGCCGCAGCGGGCCACTTGGCATCAACCAGGATGGCAGCGATCGCCAGCGTCGTGCCTTGGGCGCAACCTACTCGAAGAAACGCCACGCCACCCGGTAATCCTCCTCCCGTATTGGTCAGCTTCTGCGCGAGAGCACGGTGCCGGCGTTCCGGGACATGATCACGGTGGGTGCCGAGGTGATCGAAGCGTCTCCAAACGGTCGCAGCTACACCGCCATCATCAAACCGTCTGTGAAGTCATTCAGTTACGAATACAATCAGTTAAAAAATATTGGATTTGAAATCACTCCATCGGAGTTGCTCCAGATGAACAAACGCAGGTTTCTGAGATTGCTGGCCTTTACGCTGCTGACCGCCAGCGCTGGCGCCAACGCTGGCAGCGCTGGCACGAAGCACGCCGGACGGGTTCTGGTGATAGGGGCCGGGCTGGCCGGGCTGGCGGCGGCAAGGGAGCTCAAGCGTGCGGGGTTTCAGGTGCTGGTACTGGAAGCCCGTGACCGCATTGGTGGTCGAATCTGGACAAGCAACAAATGGCCTGATCTGGCACTCGATCTGGGGGCGACCTGGATACACGGCGCGGCAGGCAATCCAATCACTGACCTGGCCAGACAGTTGGGAGCCAAGCGCCTGGTCACCCGCTATGATCGCTCGGTCATATACAACAGCGACGGCGAGTTGCTTACAGAGGCTGAAGAAGCCCGGCTGGATGAAATCAGGGAGCAGGTTTTCGACGCCTTGCAAAAGGCGCAGAACGCGGACATCGATACTTCTGTCAGACAAGCTGTCGCGCTTGTCGAGAAAAGGTTTGCAAGCAACCCCCTCGCCCTGCGCCTACTGAACTTCTGCTTGTCGGGTGAAATCGAGCAGGAGTATGCCGGCAGTGCCAGTAGCCTCTCGGCGCACTGGTACGACAGCGCAAAAGCGTTTGACGGTGATGATGTCCTGTTTGCACAAGGATTCAGGGTCATCACCGACTACCTGGCGCAGGATATTGACATTAAGCTGTCGGCTGCGGTCAATGAAATCCGGTGGCAGGGCCCAGACGTAATCGTCGGGACAACAAGGGGCGAGTTTGTAACCGACCGCGTTGTTGTCACCTTGCCGCTTGGCGTTCTAAAGCATGAGGATGTGCGCTTTGTGCCTGAATTACCTCAGGAAAAGCGCAATGCCATCAAGCAGCTCGGTATGGGTGTGTTGAACAAGTGCTATCTTCGTTTTTCACGATCATTCTGGCCCGACGATGTGGACTGGCTTGAGTACGTCCCCGAGCAACACGGCCACTGGACCCAGTGGGTCAGCTTCACCCGGGCAACAAAACTTCCCATACTATTGGGCTTCAATGCTGCGGAACGCGGGGGTGAAATCGAATCTTGGTCAGACCGGCAAATCGTCTCAAGCGCCTTGGAGACGCTGAAAACGATCTTTGGCAACAAGGTGCCGGACCCGGTTGACTACCAGATAACGCGCTGGGGAGCCGACCCCTTTGCGCGCGGCGCCTACTCATACAACGCTTTGAATTCGACACCTGCGATGCGCAATGTTCTGGCACGCCCTCTCGCGGGACGGCTGTTTTTTGCTGGGGAAGCAAGCAGCAAGGACCATTTTGGAACAGCGCATGGGGCATATCTGAGTGGACTGAAGGTTGCCCGCACCATGCTTGCATGACAGCACACGAAGAAACAACCGGGATGGAACGGTTCATCACGCATCAATCACGGCACGTCCTGTGTCACCTTGACAGCGTCACGGAACTGTCCCCAAGTTGAAATCCGGCAACGGCATAATCCGGCTGTTTCCACTGTATGGAGTGAACCATGCTATCGCAAAATAAAATCGCTGAACTCAGATCCGACTACCTTGATTCACTGACCACCTTGCTTCAAACCAGTCTGGAAGGCATGAACAAGTCGTTTGAATTGTCGCTGAACATGGCCCGCAATCATCTGCTGTATCCATATGCACTGACGCTCGCGTTGACCGATGGTCAGACGCCACCGCCGGTGACGGATGTAATAGAGGATGGCGTTCGTTCATCCACTCATCTCATCACTGATCACTACGCCCAGATGGTTCATCTGCTTGAGTCCCATTTGCATGTTCTGAACAAGGGGGCACATCATTCGCTGGATCGTATTCAGTACTGGTCGCCGCCGGGTGTCGAATCTGCACTGGGTCAGGTGGATTCGCTGTTGGAAGCCGCCGAAACCTCGACCGATCAATTTGCCGATGCCAGCGTTGACCTGGCCCGCGTCATTGAGCAACAACTCGGCACACCAGGCACACAAGCAGCCTGAGACCCTGCCAGCCAATGCCGGGGCTTATCGGCTGCACGCCGCACTGATGGCCTCGGCGGCACAAGAACACGGCTGGCACAATCCAATCAAAACGAGAAGGTGAACTGTACTCGTTGACCGGCAAAAAGTGCCACGACGTATTCCAGAGGAATGCCTTCGGGGTCGATATTGACGCTTTCAGCCAGCAGCACGGGTTGTCCTCGCGACTGTTCAAGCAGACGCGCTTCCTGTGCAGTTGGCAGACGCGTGGTGACGCGAGTCTGTTCCCGCGTGTAGTCCTTGATGCCGAGGCTGAACAAGGCCTGGGTCAGCGAACCGGTGTTCTGCAGCGCCTCAATCAGACCCTCGCAACGCGCCTTCCGGAAATGGTGTGTTGACAGGCTAAGTGGCGTTCCGTCCACCTCCCGCAGCATTTCGATTCGTAACATCGCCTCGCCTTTGGTCAGCCCCAGCGCCTTGGCCACCTCGGCGTCCGCCTTAACCTGCTGCGCCTGCAACAAGCGGCCACTTGGTCGACGCTGACGACTCGCCACGTTCTCCGAAAAGCGGGTCCTTTTGCCGACCAGATAATCCAGCATATCCTCCTGAACGAAGGTGCCACGCCCCTGTTCGACACGGATCAGACCTGTCTGCTGCAGCGCAGCCATGGCACGACGTATTGTGTGTCGATTGACGCAGAAGCGAGCAGCCAGACAAGTTTCGGTCGGGAGTTGGTCGCCCGGCTTGTACACCCGCGCTGCAATCTCCCGGGTGATGGACTCCTCAATCTGTCGCCACACCGCCAATCCGGTTACACGTTCCACGTCGGTTTCCTCCACCAATACCTTGCATGATCCATCTTGTTGGTCAGTAGCTCATGATGCATCATGGACTGCAAATTCGTCTAGATGTTTTGACGCCACCCTGGTGATGAAACCTGCCATGCAAACAGACCGACAGAGATGGATGTCCGCACTGTCCAGCGCATCTTGCGAAGCGCTTGAAAGCGCCCTGCGCCGACTTGACGCACCCCCTGCTTTCGAGTTGCTGCGGGCACCGGAAACCGGTTTGATCATGACACGAGGGCGGGCTGGCGGCACAGGTCAACGCTTCAATCTGGGCGAGATTACGGTAACGCGTGCGGCTGTCAGGCTGCATGACGGCACGGTAGGCCACGCCTATGTAGTGGGTCGGGACAAGCGCAAAGCCGAACTTGCCGCGGTGTTTGATGCCCTGCTGTTGTCCGGCATCGAACACGAGCGAATCATCGGAGAGTTGATCAACCCGCTGGTGCTGGCAAGGCTGAGGACTCGTGACATTGTCGCCCGCAAGGCGGCCGCGACACGGGTGGAGTTCTTTACCATGACACGCGGAGAGGACTGATGTATCCCATGGATCAGATTCCGGGGCAGATTCCAGCGGGTTTCGCCGATCCGGTACATGATGCACAACAAGTCTTTCGCCTCACCCTCGAAGCGCTGGCCCGGCCTGGTCGCATGCAGACCTTGCCCGCCCTGCCGGAGGCAGTACCGGGAATGCAGGCTGCTGCTGCTGCGATTGCCTTGTCGCTGGTCGATTTTGAAACACCGGTGTGGCTTTCTCCGGGCTGTCGCGATGCAACTGGATTTTTGCGTTTTCACTGCGCTTGCCGCGTGGTTGCCGACCCGGCCGAGGCCAGTTTTGCCTTCGCCACAAGCTGGTGCGAGGTGCCGCGCCTGGACAGCTTCCGCCTTGGTGATGACATTGAGCCCGAGCGCTCGACCACCCTGGTTGTTGAAGTCGGTTCTGTCGCAAAACACACACCGCTGCGACTGACCGGGCCGGGTATTGAGCACCACCACAGCTTGAGCACAGCCGCCCTGCCCCCGGAACGTGTCATCGAACGAAACAGTCTTCACGCCCTGTTTCCCTGCGGCATTGACCTTCTTCTGACCCATGGGCGGCAGGTCTGCGGGCTACCCCGCACAACGCGTATTCAGATCATCGGAAGCGAAACATGTACGTCTCGGTAAAGGGCGGCGAGCAGGCCATCGACAACGCCCACCGCTGGCTCGCCGAAACACGCCGTGGCGACCCCACGGTGCCGGACTTGAGCTTGGAACAGATCCGCCATCAACTGTCGGGCAGCGTCGACCGGGTAATGGCTGAAGGCTCGCTCCACGACCCGGAGCTTGCAGCCCTCGCGATCAAGCAGGCAGGTGGAGATCTAATCGAGGCCGTCTTCCTGTTGCGTGCCTTTCGCAGCACCCTGCCCCGATTCGGCCCGGCCGAACCGCTCGACACCGCGCGAATGGCAATCAGACGTCGAATCTCCGCCACCTTCAAGGACGTGCCTGGCGGTCAGGTGCTCGGCCCAAGCTTCGACTACACCCATCGCCTGCTCGATTTTGCGCTCGCTGCGGGCGTCGAACCACCGGAAGCCGTCCTTGCAACAGAACCCCTGATCTCAGACATGCCGCGCGTGGCCGACCTTCTCGGTGCCGATCAACTGATCGAACCCGAAATACCCGACGACGATGAACCGGTTGGCGATCTCACCCGCGATCCTTTCCGCTTTCCGGTCGGTCGTGATGTACGCCTGCAGGCCCTGGCCCGGGGCGACGAGGGATTCCTGCTCGCGCTCGGATACTCCAGCCAGCGCGGTTACGGACGCAACCACCCCTTCGCCGGTGAGATCCGCGTCGGCGAGGCAACGCTGGAGTTCGTGCCCGAGGAGCTCGGCTTCGCCATCGAGATCGGTGAGATCACGATCACCGAATGCCAGATGGTCAATCAATTCAAGGGCTCGGCCGAGCGCCCCCCACAGTTCACGCGCGGCTACGGGCTGGTGTTCGGTCACTGTGAACGCAAGGCGATGAGCATGGCGCTGGTCGACCGCGCGCTGCGAGCACGCGAGCTGGGCGAGGCCGTGGAGGCACCGGCACAGGACGAAGAGTTCGTCCTCTATCACAGCGACAACGTGCAGGCGACTGGCTTCGTCGAGCACCTCAAGCTGCCCCACTATGTGGACTTTCAGTCCGAACTCGCCATGGTGCGCACACTGCGCGAGGAAACCGGAAAGCGCAGCAACCGCAAGGAATCGTCATGACCGGTCAGGCATACAACTTTGCCTATCTGGACGAGCAGACCAAGCGCATGGTGCGTCGCGGCCTGCTCAAGGCGGTCGCCATCCCCGGCCATCAGGTGCCCTTCGGTTCACGCGAGATGCCGTTGCCCTACGGCTGGGGGACTGGCGCTATCCAGATCACCGCTGCGCTGCTCGGACGGGAAGACGTGCTCAAGGTCATCGACCAGGGCGCCGACGACACCACCAACGCGGTATCCATCCGCCGCTTCTTCTCGCGCACTGCGGGCGTCGCCACCACCACCCGCACCGGGGAGGCAACCCTGATCCAGACACGGCACCGGGTCCCCGAGACGCCCCTGTCCGAGAAGCAGACGCTGGTCTTCCAGGTACCGATACCCGAGCCCCTGCGCTGGATGGAAGCCAGCGAACGCGAGACACGCGCGATGCATGCACTGCAGGAGTATGGCGTGATGCGCGTCTCGCTCTATGAGGACGTGGCCCGCCATGGCCGCATCGCCAAGACCTACGACTATCCGGTAACAGTCGCGGACCGCTACATCATGAGCCCGAGCCCGATTCCCAAGTTCGACAACCCCAAGCTGGACCGCAGCCCGGCACTGCAGCTTTTCGGTGCCGGGCGCGAACGTCGGCTCTACGCGGTACCGCCCTATACCTCCGTGCGCAGTCTCGATTTCGACGACTATCCCTTCGAGGTCGAGCGCTGGTCCCAACCCTGCGCGCTATGCGGCGCCACCGACAGCTTTCTGGACGAGATCATCACTGATGACGCAGGCACCCGCATGATGGTGTGCTCCGACACCGACCACTGCATGGCCCGCCGCGAAGCTGACGATCAGGATCACGACGAAGCGCCCCGGAGGGCGGTATCGTGAACGAGCACGCATTGCTGTCGGTGCGGGCTCTGGCGCATCGCTATGGTGATCAGGTCGGTTGCACGGACGTCAGCTTCGACCTCTACCCGGGCGAAGTGCTCGGCATCGTCGGTGAATCCGGCGCCGGCAAGAGCACCCTGCTCAGGTGTCTGGCCACCCAGATCGAACCGACCGCAGGCACGGTCGAATATCGAGGCCGCGATGGCGTGATGCGCGACATTTTCTCGCTCTCCGAAGCCGAGCGCCGCTTGCTGCTGCGCACCGACTGGGGCCTGGTGCATCAGAACCCGCGCGATGGATTGCGCATGGGCGTCTCTGCCGGCGGCAACGTGGGCGAACGCCTGATGGCAATCGGCGAGCGGCATTACGGGCGGATCCGGCAGCAGGCCGGTCATTGGCTGAAGGCGGTCGAAATTGACCTCAACCGCATGGACGACATGCCCGAGACCTTCTCGGGCGGCATGCAGCAGCGGGTCCAGATCGCACGCAACCTCGTCACGCACCCGCGACTGATGTTCATGGACGAACCCACCGGCGGACTCGACGTCTCGGTGCAGGCACGCCTGCTCGACCTGTTGCGACGACTAGTGTCCGATCTGCACCTGTCGGCGATCGTCGTCACTCACGATCTCGGCGTGGTGCGCCTGCTTGCCCACCGGCTCATGGTGATGCAAGGCGGCCGCGTGGTCGAGCACGGCCTCACCGACCAGGTGCTGGACGACCCCCAGCACCCCTACAGCCAGTTGCTGGTGTCCTCGATCCTGCGCGTTTGATGGAGAAAACCATGAAAGATGAGGCCATCATGCTCGAAGCACGCGATCTCGCCAAGCGCTTTACGCTGCACATGCAGGGCGGTGTCGAGATCCCTGTGTTCGAGCACGCCTCACTGTCGGTGCGAGGCGGAGACTGCCTGGTGCTCTCCGGCCCCTCCGGGGCGGGCAAGTCAACCCTGCTGCGCTGCCTGTATGGCAACTACCTCGCCCAGGCAGGCAGCATCCGGGTGCAACATCGCGGCCAGATGGTCGAGTTGGTGGGTACGGAGCCGCGCGTCGTGCTCGACGTGCGGCGGGTCACGCTCGGCTACGTCAGCCAGTTCCTGCGGGTCATCCCACGGGTGTCGGCGCTGGACCTCGTCATGGAACCCCTGCTGTCGCGCGGGATCGCGACCGAGGAAGCCCGCGAGCGTGCCCAGGCCATCCTCGCGCGTCTCAACATACCCCGCACGCTTTGGCAGCTTGCCCCGTCCACCTTCTCCGGTGGCGAGCAGCAACGGGTCAACATTGCCCGGGGACTGGTCGCAGGGTATCCGGTGATGCTGCTCGACGAGCCAACCGCGTCGCTCGATGCAGCCAACCGCAAAACCGTCATCGAACTCATTCATGATGCACTCGCCCGTGGTACCGCGGTCGTCGGCATCTTCCACGACGAGGCGGTACGCGACGCGGTATGCACACACAGCTACGATGTCACCCGGGACAGGCTCATCGCATGACCAACGAACTCATACTCGACAACGCCCGCATCATTCTTCGGGATGAGGTCCTGGATGGCCACATCTTGGTCCGCGACGGAACGATCGCGGCGATCGACACAGGCAGGTGCCGCAGCCCCGCGGCGCGGGATCTCGACGGCGACTTTCTGACGCCGGGCCTGGTCGATGTCCATACCGACAACGCCGAGCTTCATCTGCTCCCCCGGCCCGGGGTGCGCTGGCCCACGCGCCCGGGGGTGCTGGCCCACGATGCCGCTATTGCCACCGCCGGGATCACCACAGTGCTGGACGCAATCGCCTGCGGCAGTGACCACGGCAAGGAATGGCGCAAGGACATCGCCAGCGAGACCGTCAATGCCATCAGCGAATTACAGCGTAGCGGGCACTTCCGCGCAGATCATCTATTGCATCTACGCTGCGAAATAGTCGCTGAAGACATGGCCGAGAGCTTCACCCGGACGGTGGACAATCCACTGGTCCGGCTGGTATCCATCATGGACCACACGCCAGGAGCCAGACAGTTTGTGGATATCGACAAATTCAAACTCTATTACCGTGGCAAGCATGGGCTGGACGACCAGCAGATGGACGAGATGATCCTCACCCGCCAGCGCTTGCGAGCCGGGATCGCTCCGCAACAGCAGCAACTCGTCGCAGACACCTGCCTGAGCCGCAACATCACACTCGCAACGCACGACGATGCCACGCTTGAGCATGTCCTGGAGGCAGTACGCCTGGGTGCGCGCCTTTCTGAGTTTCCAACCAGCATTGAGGCTGCAGACTCGGCACATCAACACGGACTCGGGACCATCATGGGCGCTCCAAATCTGGTCAGAGGTAGCTCGCATTCCGGGAACGTGTCAGCCAGAGATCTGGCCAAGCTCGGCCTGCTGGACATGCTGACCTCGGACTACATCCCGGCCAGTCTGATGCAGGCCGCCTGGATCTTGCACAGTCATCTAGGTTTCAGCCTGCCGGTGGCCTTCGACACTGTGGCAGGTCGCCCGGCCGCTGCACTTGGCCTGCACGACAGAGGTCAGATCGGAGTCGGTCTGCGCGCCGACCTTGTTCGCGTACACCCCAGCATTCACGGACCCGTGATCAGGCGCGTCTGGCGCACAGGGCTGGAGATAGCCTGACCACAACCGGACAGCACAGTGCGCTTACCACTGCGCCAGATGAGCATCCAGCGCATAACGGAACATTACCCAGACTGACAAACCGGACCAGACATGATCAGACTGACCGAACACCCCACCATCGGACAAGACACCACTCTGACCAACACGACACTTGGTTTGTGGACCGAGCTGGGCGACAGATGCACACTGGAGAACGTGACGCTGGGTGATTACTCCTACTGCGGTGCAGACTGCATCATGCAGAACACCCGTGTCGGAAAATTCGCCAACATCGCCGCCCATGTCCGGCTTGGCCCAACCGCACATCCGCTGGACCGTCCGACCCTGCACCACTTTACCTACAGGCGCATGGCCTACGACTTTGCCGACAGCGACGACGAGGCTTTTTTTGCAGCTCGTGCCGAAAGAACCCTCAGCACCGGTCATGATATATGGATAGGTCATGGTGCAATCGTAATGCCGGGCCTCAACATTGGCACCGGCTCAGTCATCGGTGCGGGTTCGGTAGTCACCCACAACGTCGCACCCTGGACCATAGTCGCTGGCAACCCGGCAAGAATGATCCGGCGTCGCTTTTCACCGGAGATAGCCCAGGCGATGGAGGAGATCTGCTGGTGGAACTGGTCTCATCAGCAGTTGCGCGAATGCCTGCCAGACTTTCAGGGCAGCACCGAAGCCTTTGTAAAAAAATACGGCCTTACCCGCTCACTATGAAGGCCTCGCTGACGCTTTACGGCCGCCTGTTGCGCAGCCTGATGCCTTATCGCAAGGTGGTGTTGCTGTCGATCATGGCAATGGTTGCCACCGCAGCGTTGCAACCGCTGATGCCGGCCATGCTCAAGCCCTTGGTCGACGAGAGTCTGATCGGTCAGAACGAAACCGCGCAATGGTGGGTTCCCTTGATGCTGATGCTGATCTTTATGGCCAAAGGCATTGCCGACTATGTCGCTTCGGTCAGCAGTCAGTGGGTCGCCCAGAAGACGGTTCATGACCTCAGGGTGCAGGTCTTTGCCCATCAACTCCGGCTCCCCCTGCCCGCCCACCAATCACAGGGCAGCGGTCGCATGACCTCGCGTATCCTGCACGACATTCCGCAGGTGGCCAATGCCCTGAGCAATGCGTGGATTGTCGTCATTCGCGACAGCCTGGTGATTGTTGGCTTGTCGGTCTTCCTGCTATGGACCGCGTGGGAGCTGGCCTTGTTGCTGCTGGCCATTGTGCCAGCGGTCGGCTGGCTGATCCGTCAGGCCAGTCGCAGGCTCAGGGCCACCAACCTGGCGATTCAGCAAACCAATGGTGCAATGACCGGCTACATCGGCGAGGCCTTGAACGGCGTGCAGGAGATCAAGGTGTTTGGTGCCGAAGATCGCACCAGCAGCGCCTTTGGCATGATTGCCGAGCGACTGCGCAAGGAGCACATGCGCACCATACGCGTCGCATCGGCCAACTCCCCGCTGGTTCAGTTGTTTACCGCTGCCGGCGTCTCGCTGGTGTTGTGGATTGCCTCGGGCCTGTCAGCACACGACCGACTGACGCCCGGAGAATTCGTCGCCTTTGTAGCGGCAATGGCGATGCTGTTCAGCCCGCTGCGTCGTTTGACCAACATCAACAGTGTGATTCAGCGCGGGCTGGCTGGCGCACAAAGCATTTTCGAGTTGCTGGACCAGCCGGTGGAAGCCTTGGACAATGCCGTCAACACGGACAAGGCCGCGAGCGGACATGTGCGCTTCGAATCCGTCGGTTTCAGCTATCCACAGCAGGTACGAAGCGCGCTGGAGGACTTCAGCCTGGATATTCGCCCGGGCATGCTGGTCGCGCTGGTCGGCACATCGGGCAGCGGCAAGTCGACCGTGCTTCAGCTTCTTGCGCGCTTTCACAGTCCGCACAGCGGTGCAATTCATCTGGACGACAGGCGGCTTGAGACGCTGCCACTCGGCTGGTTGCGCGCACAGATCGCGTGGGTCGGGCAGCACAGCGTGCTGTTCGACACCAGCATTGCCGACAACATCGCGCTGTCAGCGCCCCAGGCAAGCGCTGCTGACATCAGGCGTGCAGCAGAGGCAGCCGACGCGCTCGGCTTCATCGAAGCCCTCCCCGAAGGCATGCAGACGCAAGTGGGTGCCAACGGCAGCCGCCTGTCAGGTGGTCAACGACAACGAATCGCGCTTGCGCGGGCCTTTCTCAAACCTGCCCCGATTCTGCTGCTGGACGAGGCGACATCAGCCCTGGACAATCACACTGACCATGCTGTCGGCAAGGCGTTGGCAACCATGCGCGGCAGCAAGACCATCGTGGTCGTAGCACACCGCTTATCCACCATCCGCCACGCCGACCTGATTCTGGTGATGAGTGGTGGCCGGGTGGTGGAGCGTGGCACGCACGACGAACTCATCGGAGTCAACGGCGCTTACGCCAGACTGGTAGCCGCAGATGACGAAGTCGCCCAGCCTCACACCGATGGCAGCGCACCGACTTGAGGGCTGGCAAGTCAGCCTGACGGCGGCGGGTCGAAGCGATAATCGAACAGTGCGACATCGCGGGCAAAATGCTGCGCCACCTGTTCGGCCAGAGCGTCGCTGTAGTATTTGCGGTAGTCACTGTCGCGGGTGCTCGCACGTCTGTGATGTGGCAGCGCCGGTGGTTTGACGCCGATGCGGGCGCAGACCAAGGTGAAATCCTCCAGCAGATGTTCGTAACGACCAAGGTGGTCGACCAGCACCTTGCCATGCAGATCGACAAGGTAGTCGGACTGCAACTCCATGCTGGTGTCGACGTGATACTGATAAGGACGTGACGGATCAAGTTTCCAGCGCATGAACTGCTCGAAGTTGCCCACATGGGCAATCAGGTGCGGGCGCTCACGACCGATATGGTGATAAGAGCTCACTTGCAGGTCCCAAGGATTGCGCACAAAGGCAAACTTGAACAAGGACGCAAAGGTTTCCTGTGGCAGCATCTGCTGGGCGGCGACGATCTTGGCGTGCCGCGGAAACTTGATCCCGAGCTGGTGACCAGACAAGGAGGACAGCCTCGAACACAAAAACTGCACGGGATACCACGGATCGCGATAGCGCAGCCGGTTCAACGCAGCGCGTACCGAAGTACCGCCGGTCTTGGCGATGTGCACGAACAGAAACCGGTGCTTCAGGGACAATAGCATCAAGCGTCCTCCTTGCCCTGCCCGATAACCGGGCGTGCCAGTAAAACGTCAAGGTAGGCGCGGGCCGCAATGTCGGCACGATAGTTGGCCGTGGCCTCACGCAAAGCCTCGGAAGGAACCGGCGCCAGCAGTGCGGCGTGCATGGCACTGGCGAGGCGTCGCGCGTCACCAACCGGCACCAGTTTGCCCAGCCTGCCATGATCCAGAATCTCACGCGGGCCACTGGGACAATCCGTGGCAACACAGGTGACGCCCAGTGCCATGGCTTCGGTCAGCACATTGGGCGAACCCTCCCACGCCGAGCTGAGCACAAACAGCCGGGCGTGGGCGATCCAGGCATAGGGGTTGGCATCGAAGCCGGGCATCAGCACTTTGTTCCGCAATCCGCAATCCGCAACAAGGCGCTCCAGTGTCTCGCGCTCAGCGCCCTCGCCCAGAATGACCAGCCTGGCCTCAAGCTGCCCGGTCATCAAGGAAAACGCACGGATCAGCGTTGCAAAGTCTTTTTGTGCAGTCAATCTGCCGACGGCAATCACAACCGGCAGCGAGCGGCGAGCGGGGGCGAGGCGCGTGGTGCTGCGGAGGCTTGCGCGCGAGTTCAGCCATTGCAGGCGTCACTACCGGATTCCTTATCACTGACAAGCGGTGACGAGCAACTCCGGTCAGCGACTGTGTGTCGGCGAGGACACCTTCGGAAACACACACCACATGATCGACCTTGTCATAGATCCAGCGCATGGGGGCAACCCGGAGTTTGCGCATCCATCCCGGCTTATGCGCGAGCGCGGCCGACAGGTTGGTGCCGAGACGCCCCACCACCCGGCAATCCACACGAGCCAGCGAACGCGCCCGGACCAGCGCGCGAATCGCTCTATCTTTTGCAGCCAGCACCGCCACCGGTCGGTGGCGACGAAGGTAGCGCGCCAACGGAAACACCGCCAACGCGCTGTGCCTGACGCCAAGATCGATCAGCCTGACGCCTGATGGCAGCGTCACACCATCCAGTCCGGACGCCCTGATTGCCAACAGATCGACTCCAACGCCCTGTGCATCGAGCGCGCCGATCAGATTGAGCACCATTTTCTCGACCCCACCCTTGCCCGAAAACGACAGCAGCACGGCAATGCGTTCGACCGACCCGGCAGGCGTATCAGCTCCGGCTGTTGATCCGTCTGCAGCATTGAGGTGGTTCATGATTGTCTGAACTCCGTAAAACCAAGGGCGGCGAGATAGCGACGTGCACTGCTTTCGTCGCCATATGCCCGAACAGCCTCGCGACAGCGGGCCGGGGGTTGGGGGTTGGTCAGGAAGGCGTCGATCTGCATGGCCATGGCAAGGTGGTCGCCAACCGGCACCAGACCGCCAAGACCGGACTCTCCGAGCAGTTCGCCGGGACCGGACGGGCAATCGCAAGCAACGCTGCTGACGCCCAGGGCCAGCGCCTCCACAAGAGCGACCGGCAAACCCTCCCAACGCGAACTCAGCGCAAACACGTCGGCATGCGCAAGATAGGCATAGGGGTTGGTTTCAAAGCCCGGCAGCGCAACACGATCACTCACGCCCAAGGTTTTTGCCAGCGCCTCAAGTTCAGTCCGTCGCCGTCCCTCGCCAAGAATCACCAACCGACAAGGCCGCCTGCCCGCGACAATGGCAAACGCCCGGATCAATGTCGCAAAATCCTTGCGCTCCGACAGCTCTCCAACACCAAGCACCACTGGCACCGACTTGTCATGCATCCAAGGATGTGCAGGGCTTGCCGAAGACAGGTGCATCAAGCGCTCGGTCACCACTGGAGAGGGAATCACGTGCAGTCTGTCAGGGCTGACCCCTGCCCAGGCCACCAGATCTTCCGCGACACCCCTGGACGGCACCACCACTGCCTGGGCTGCCGTATAAGCCCAGCGCATCGAGGCGCGTTGCAGCCCACGCTCAAAACAGCCACGATCACGCAGATTCACCGATACCGTTGTGCCCAGCCTGACCGCCACCCGGGTCGGCGTGCGCGACAGAAAGCGCGCTGCAAGTGCCACCCGGTTGACCCTGTCCTTGTCCGACAACATGGCCAACGGCTTGTGTCGGGCCAGATAACGACACAGCGCAGGCAAGGCTGTCGCTACGTGACGTGCCCCTAGTGGCACCACAGATGCGCCGCTTGGCAAGTCTTGCAGCTTTGGGCCATGCCCTTCAACACCGAGTACATCAACACGCATGCCGAGACGGACCATCGCCGGCACCAGATTGGCAAGCACACGGTCAACCCCACTATGCCCCGACGTTGCCGCAAACACCGCAACATCCGGGCGCGACGAGGTGTAAACGGCCAGCCTGCTCATCGCGCTGCCTGCTGTCGAAGCGACATGAAAAGGCGCTGATAAGAGGCTGCACAACGTGCCACGGTGTACGGTCTGGTAGCCGCGATACGCGAATCGGCGTCACCCGGGCAGGCAAGCACTTCAAGCATCGCAGAGGTCATCGCCGCGACGTCATCCACCGGCACCAGCGGCGCGACACGTCCACCGTCCAGTATCTCGGCCGGCCCTGACGGGCAGTTGGTGGCTACCACTGGCGTACCCAGCGCCAGCGCTTCAGTCAGGACATTGGGCGAACCCTCCCAGCGTGACGCAAGCACAAACAAGGCAGCACGCGCCAGATAGCGATAGGGGTTGGAGTCGAAACCGGGCAGATCGACATGTTCCGCAATGCCGAGTGCCGATGCCTGCTCCTGCAGTGCGCCACGCAGACGCCCTTCACCCAGAATGACCAGCCGACAGTCACGCTGTCGGCGTACTCCGGCAAAGGCGGCAAGCAGGGTATCGAAACCTTTCTGACGCCGCAAACCACCGATGCCAACCAAAACAGGGATCTGACCCTGTGCAAACCACGGATGTGCCAGCGGCTCGTTTGCCATCGCTGCAAGCTCCGCTGTCACCACCGGGTTGAGTATCAGATGAATATGATCGAGCGGCACCCCGGCAAAGCGGGCCATGTCTGCCGCCACCCCTTGCGAGTTCGCCACGATTGCAGCCGCGCCAGCGTGGATACGCTGCAAGGTTCGAGTTGCGCGCCAGCGCTTCCAGCGACTGCGGCCAGCCAGTCGGGCTGACACGGTAGTACCGTGGCGCATGACCAGCGAGAATTCAACGCCACTTAAACGCCGCGCCAGCAAAACGGCGGACGCCGCACGGTCCTTTCCGCACAGCACAATGTCGGGGCGCTCCTGGCGCAGATACCGGATCGCTGTCGGTAAAGCCCGAAACAGATCAGTCGCCCCGGTTTCGATCAAGCGCACTCTCCTGTCAAGGCGCTCCCGGTATACCAGATCACTTGGTCGGGTCAGAAAGTCGACACGCATTCCGGCAGCCACAAGACCACCAGCCAGATTCACCAGCATTCTCTCAACGCCGCCATCACCGAACGACGGCATGTATATCGCTATCAGCAAGAAGCACCTGTGAGCGCAAATTGAATGACGTCGAGATTGTCTGTAACCGACGTAGTTGTCTGACAATACGCAGGAATTATTACAAGTGAGCGGTCGAAGCCTTTGTCATCAACGCTTAACAATCGGCAACGAGCATGCAAAGCTTCAAGCTCCGGAAACACGCATGTGATGCATCTGCAATCCGCCCTGGCGCGCCCCAAGCTCCCGCAGACCATCGGCCTGGCCGGTCTGTACACCTTCTCCTTCGGCGCATGGCTGGGCATTGCACTGGCAAACCTGGGCTTGTTGCTGATGCTGATCGGATTGCTGATCGACTGGCGTCGCGTGTTCACCGCATGGCGGTCCAGCTATTGGACCTGGCTGGTGCTGGTCTCACTGCTGACACTTGCCTTGTCGGCCTGGCAAGGCATGTCGGTCGACCACGACACGCCGTTGAGACATGGCAAAGAGGCGCGCAGGCTGGCCATGCTTTGGCTATTTTTGTTGCTGGCATGGTGGTTGGCAGGTGACACGAGACGCATCGCAACCGCGTTGATTCTGGCAGCAGCGGGCTTCGTCATTGGTCGGCTGAGTGCACTTGACCAGGACGGTCAGTTGATGATTCTCAACCTTGGCTATCGTCCCGGCTTCGGCTTGCCCACACTCGCTTTTGCACAATACACCGCCACCTTGCTGATCTCGCTGTGTCTGGTCGGTCCGAGACTGCAAGCGCTCAAGCTCGCACACGCCCCTGTCCGCCTGCTGCTCCTGCTCGCATGGCTGAGCGCGATTGCATTGAGCCTTGCCGGCCTGCTGCTCGCAGAAGCGCGAATGGTGTGGATCGCGACAGCCGCCGTGCTGGTTCCCGCTATCGCGGTGCTGCTGGTCGGGCGTGAACAAAACCCGTCTGGCCGCGCGAAAACTGCCACACAGGGCCGGATGTTCGCGCTCGTCGCAATACTCATGCTGGCGGTGGCCGCCCTGAATTTCAACATTGTGAGCGAGAGAATCACCACTGAACGAGAGGCGCTGGATTCGCTGCTGAGCAAGGATGTGGCGCAGACCGGCTACGGTTCTGTCGGTCTGCGGGTTCATGCATGGATATATGCCGTGGAGCTGATGGAGACACATCCGTGGCTTGGCTGGGGCCCTGCTGCCTCGCGCGCCCTGCTGGCCAGTCACCCGGAACCACGCATGCACGTCATACCTGATTTTCACAACACCCCTTTGGAGTTTCTGGTGACCGTCGGCTTGCTGGGCAGCATCCCGTTTGCGCTGGCATTCTGTATTGTGGTGGTGATGCTGCTCAGGGCATTCAGGCATGGACGTCTGCCGCTCGACCTGTTCCTCATCGTGCTCGCTGCACTCGCCCTGCACCAGCTCGCGGGCTTGACCAACTCGCGCATTCTCAACCCCGACTGGGCGCACCTGTGGCTGCTGTTTGGCGGTGCTGCAGCCTCCTTCACCACACAGCAGAGAAACCGTAACCGGACCGTCACTGGCACATAACAATGTACTGCGACCATGTCGTTTGCGTTGGTCATTGCCCGCGCGCAGCAACATGCCTCTTACGGAAGAACCGGTCTTGAAAAGCGTACTCATTGTTCGCACCTCCGCCATGGGCGACATCGTGTTCGCCTCGCCGATCGCAGCAGCGATCAAGCGCACACACCCCGGTGCCCGGGTCACGTGGCTGGTGGAGTCCGGCCTTGAGGTCCTGCTGAGCGACGAGGAAGCGATAGATGAGATCATCACCTGGCCGCGCCGCGAATGGGCGCGACTGCTGCGCAAACGCAGCTATGTCGAGCTTGTCCGCACAGTGCTTGCTTTCCGTCGCGAACTGCATGGCCGTGGCTTCGATCTCGCCCTTGACCTGCAAGGCTTGCTGAAGAGCGGGCTGCTGACCCGGCTCGCAGGTGCATCGTGTTCCGTCAGCCTCGGTGGTCAGGAGGCTAGCGGCTGGTTGATGAACAAGGTCGTTCCCAAGGGCGGCATCGAAGGCAGGATCAGTTCGGAGTATCGCTATCTGGCTGAGCAGCTCGAACTGCAGACAGGAGAGTTTCTGCCCAGCTTGAGCGTCAACAGTGGCGCATGTGCGCGCATCGAAACTCGACTGAAGCCGCTGAACATTGTGCCGGGCCGCTATATCGTCATCGCGCCCTTCACCACCCGGCCGCAAAAGCACTGGGTTGAAGCAGAGTGGGCGCGTACCGCCAACCTGCTTGCCGAGCGCCTGCAGCTACCCTGCATCATGCTGGGGGGTGCCGAGAACCAGTCGTCTGCCCGCCGCATCGCCAGCGACTCGGGAGCGATCGTCAATATGGTGGGTGCCACCACACTGGATGACGCCAGGGCACTGATTGCCCGCTCCTCGCTGGTCATTGGTGTGGATACCGGTCTGACGCATATCGGGGTGGCGCTTGAGCGTCCGACGGTTGCCATCTTCGGCTCGACAAGGCCTTATCTCGATCCGGGCCACCGCCGGGTGCGACCGATCTGGCTCGGTTTGTCGTGCTCGCCCTGTCGTCGCAGACCCGTCTGTGACGGACGCTTTGACTGCATGCATGCCATCACCGCCGAGCGTGTCTGCGACGAGGCCATGCAGGCGATGGTCTCGGCTTCGGCATACGGGTCTCAGGTCAGCCAGGCACCCGCCACTCATGCTTTGGCACAGGATAAAACCCAACAAGCTCCGCTCAGCCCTGAAGGGCGGGGCTTGAAATCGGAGTCGGTCTTACGATGAACACCACAAATCTCAAGATTCTCCATATCGAAGCGGGCAAGCACCTGTATGGCGGCGCGTTTCAGGTGATCAAGCTGATGCAGGGCCTGAAGAACTACCGTGTCGACAATGTACTGGCCTGCGCTCAAGGCAGTGAGATTGCGCAACAAGCACTGCCCTTCGCCAAAGTGGTGCCGCTGCGCATGGGCGGTGATGCGGACGCCATCATGGCGCTACGCATTGCAGCACTGATCCGTCGTGAGCAGCCCGACCTGGTTCACCTGCACAGCCGCCGTGGCGCTGACCTGTGGGGCGGGGTTGCGGCACGCCTGACCGGGGTTCCGTGCATACTCACCCGTCGGGTCGACAACCCCGAAAAACCCTGGATCGTCTCCGCCAAGTACCGCCTCTACGACCATGTGATCAGCATTTCCGAAGGCATACGCTCGGTTCTGCTGACAGAGGGGCTGAAGTCCACGCAGGTCACCACGGTTCGCAGCGCGGTTGATGTCGACCCGTGGAAGACACCAGAAACACCCCAGACGGTGCGCGCTGCCTTCGGACTACCGCGGGACGCGCTGCTGATCGGCGTGGTCGCGCAGTTGATTCAACGCAAGGGGCATCGTCATTTGCTGGCGGCGCTGCCTTCAGTGATAAGCAGGCATCCGCGCACCTTTGTCATCATCTTCGGTCGCGGTCCTCTGGAGGACGATCTGCGGCAGGAGATCCGCGACAGGGGACTGGCAGACAAGGTCATCATGGCGGGCTTTCGCAACGACTTGCCGCGCTGGCTCGGCAGCATGGACCTGCTGTGCCACCCGGCAGACATTGAGGGGCTGGGCATCGCCTTGTTGCAGGCCGCCGCCGCTGGGTTGCCGGTTGTGGCCAGCCGGGCCGGCGGTATGCCTGAAGCGGTTCTCGATGGCGAAACCGGTTTGCTGTTTCCGCCCGGCGATCATCAGTCGCTCGGCGCAGCACTGTGTCGGCTGCTTGACAATCCCGCCTTGCGCCAGCAGCTCGGGCATACCGGCCAGACGCGCATGCACAGGGAGTTCTCTATTGCAGAGATGGTGCACGGCAACTACTCCATTTATCTGGACTGTCTTCTGCAGGCCGAAGAGCGTTATGTCAATCGACTCGTTGCATATCATAGCCAGCCCTGACCTGGGCGGTGCCGAGCGCTGGTTCGTACGTTTTCTTGAGGCAATGCACAAAGATGGTGATCAGGTGAAAGCGATTGTGCGCGAGCGCAGCGCGCTGGCAAGCCATCCGCCGACAGGCGTTCAGACATGGACCGCCGCAATGCGCTCGGTGTGGGACCCGTGGTCTCGGCGCGAGCTCGGTCGGCTGGTGCGCGCGAGCGGTGCAAACATCATCCAGACTTACATGAGCCGGGCAACCCGTCTCACCCGTATCGAATCCGGCAAAGGCAGCCTGCATGTCGCCCGGCTTGGTGGATACTACGGCCTTCATGCCTTTACCCATGCGCATGCCTGGATAGGCAACACACGCGGTCTGTGTGACTGGATGACGAGCAAGGGCTTTCCTAAAGCCAGAGTGCACCACCTGCCCAACTTTGTAGACCCACCGGCACCATCGAGCCCGGCCACCCTCGACGGGTTGCGCGACAAGGCAGGTCTGCAAGCCGATGACATGGTGCTGCTGAACGTAGCACGCTTTGTTCCGGTGAAAGGGCACGATGTGCTGTTGCGTGCTTTTGCGGGCCTGAACGAGTACATCGGTGGACGACGGGTGCGACTGATTCTGCTCGGTGACGGGCCACTTCGCCGAGTGTTGACAGGGCGCGCAATCAAGCTTGGCATAGCCGACAGAGTCAGTTTTGTCGGATGGCAAAGCGAGCCATCACACTGGTATCAACTGGCTGATGTCGTGGTCTTTCCGTCGCGGGATGAGGAAGCGCTTGGCAACGTCATACTGGAAGCCTGGTCACATCAACGCCCGCTGGTGTGCTCTGCCTTTCGCGGCGCTCGCGAACTGGTTTGTGATGGCCAGAATGGCCGTGTAGTGCCATGTGATGACGCCGCGGCACTCGGCAAGGCGTTGACCAGCCTGCTGGCCGAACCACAACGCATGGCCGAACTGGCCCACAACGGCCACCAACGCATCCAACATTCGTTCTCATCTGCCACCGTACTGACGGCCTACCGGGACCTCTATCAACAGCTCCAGCGCCAGCATCTGTGACCGTGCCCGGCAAGGCGCACTCGTGATGCACGACAACAGAGGGAATTCAGCGTGATCTCGTACCACCGCGTTGCCGGTATCGATATTCTGATGTATCACCAGGTCGGTCGCTTCGACTCACTGACGCCAACGATGCGCCTGCATCGCTCGACCTATTGCCGAATAGAGCGCTTCCGGTCGCAGATGGCGTGGCTCAAGCTGTGCAACTACAACGTACTGGGCATGGACGATGTCGTGGCCTGCATCAATGGCGCAAAGCCGACACCACCGCGGGCAGTGGCACTGACCTTTGACGATGGCTACGCTGATTTCGAAGATCAGGTCTGGCCTGTGTTGCGTCAGCACGGCTTTCCGGCCATGGTCTATCTGGTTGCAGGCCTGACCGGCAATCCATCAGCCTGGTTCGCTGGTGACGGACGACAGACACCTGCCCTGCTGAGCGCAGGGAGCATTCGCAAGTTGCGCGCCGAAGGTTGCGACTTTGGCGGCCATTCGGTCAAGCACATGCGGCTGGCCGAGCTTGCGGTGGCGCAGAGAAAAGCAGAAATACATGACTGCAAGAAGATGCTTGAAGACCTGCTGGGCGAAGAGCTTCGTCACTTCTGCTACCCATACGGCAGTCACGACATCGCCACCATGGAGGAAGTGCGCGCTGCCGGATTCGTCAGCGCCACCACCTGCGAACGGGCGCGAGCCTTCGCCGGGGTCGATCCGTTCGCCATTCCCAGAAAGGCGGTGTCATGGGGCGACAGCCTGGCAGGGGTCCTCTGGAAACTGCATTTCAAGATCAAGCCCAAGCAGGCACTGATCAATTCAAGGGCTGGCTAGACGGAAAAGCCGCTGAGTGTTCAAGACACCGCACTACCGGAGAAACAATCTGGCGATGACACTGGATGGCGGGCTCCCGGCTCATGTCACCCATCAGGCTGAACGTCTTCAAGCAGTTCTCATGACCTCGTAATATGCAAGCCTCGACCGGGAGACCTGGCCGGTCAGGTATCGGCTGATTCCGTGGTGGTTTGTGCAGGTTTGTCAAAACGGATGTTATCCGGTGCCACCGTCCCCCCGGAAATGATGAAGGTCATGGCCTCGTCAGCGCTCCAGTCGGTCGGGATCACCCGCTCCAGCGGGACAATCTCCAGATAGCCGGATGTCGGGTTAGGTGTGGTCGGCACATACACCGCTGCCAGTTTTTTGCCTGTGTCGGCATCGGTAAAGACTTTGGTGACGAAGCCGACGGCACGCATCTCGTGCGTGGGAAACTCTATCAGAACCACTCTTTCGGTGGCGTCCGGTTTCTGCTGCAGCGCCGCTACAAGCTTTTTGCTCGCCCCGTAGACTGTCTGAACCAAAGGAATACGGTCAAGTATCGCCTCAAAAAACCGGAGCAGTTTCTTTCCCACCACCCTGGTCGTTATCCAGCCAAGCAGGTACAGGACGAAAAGCGTGAATAGTGCTGCCAGCAGTGACTGTGACCAGGTATTGAACAACCACTCGGCCGCCACCGGGCTGAAATCCTCAACCGCACGCGCGATGCCGCGAATGGATGGCCGCCCGAGCTTTGACAACTGGTTGAAGACAAAGCTGAAGACCAGCCAGGTAATCCACAGCGGGATGGTAATCAATACCCCGGTGATGAGGTAGCGCTGCAAGTGTGTCTGAGAACCACTGCCTTGTCTCATGAGCTGGTCATCTCTCGCACGCCGTCGGGTCAGGCAACGCACTGCAGTGCATCGAAGCACCTCCGCTGCCAGGCAAGGTTGCAATAGGGTCAGATTATGGCATGGCGCACCCGCGCCGACACCCATTCGCTGACGACGACGGTGGCGAGAATCACGACGAAGATCAGCGTCACCTGCGGCCACGCCAAGGTGTTGAGGGAATGCGACAGCTCCAGCCCGATGCCGCCGGCACCGACCAGCCCGAGCACCGTGGACTCGCGGATGTTGATATCCCAGCGGAACACCGTGATCCCGGCGAAGGCCGGCATGATCTGCGGCGCGATCGCGTAGTCCAGCACTTGCGCGCGCGAGGCGCCAGTCGCGGTCACCGCCTCGACCTGTGCCGGATCGATCTCCTCGATCGCCTCGTAGAGCAGCTTGCCGATAAAGCCGATTGAGCGCAGCGCGATGGCGATGATGCCGGCGAGCAGCCCCGGGCCCAGGATGGACACCAGCAGCAGCGCCCAGATGAGCGAGTTGATCGAACGCGACGCGACGATGATGAACAGCGCCACCGGGCGCACGAAGAGCACGCTGGGCGTGGTGTTGCGCGCCGCCAGGAAGGCCACCGGCACCGCGACCACCAGCGCAAGCAGGGTGCCGAGCGTGGCGATGTTGAGCGTATCCCACAGCGGCTGCCACAGGCGCTCCATGTAGCCCCAGCGCGGCGGGAACATGCGATCGCCAATATCGGCCGCCTGGCGCGGCGCATCGGCCACAAAGGCCCAGATGGTGTTCTCGGTCATCAACTGCCAGCAAAACACAAACAACGCCACCAGCGACAGCCAGCCGAACCAGCCGACGAGTTGCTCGCGTGGGGTGCGGCGACGCCAGATCTTGCCCGTGGTCGATTCGACTAGCGGCATCATTGCACCCGCTTGCGCACTGCGCTCGACGCGTACTCGGAGACCATCACGATGGCGATGATGATCAGCAGGATGGCTGCGGCCGAGTCGAACTCGTAGCGGTCGATGGCGGTGTTGAGGGTGGCCCCGATGCCGCCCGCGCCGACAATCCCGATCACTGCGGATTCGCGGAAGTTGATGTCCAGACGGTACAGCGACAGCCCGATCAGGCGCGGCATGACCTGGGGTTGCACCGCATAGTTGACCAGTTGCAACCAGCTCGCGCCGGTGGCACGAATCGCTTCCACCTGGCTTTCGTCGAGGTCTTCGATGTCTTCGGCCAACAGCTTGGCGACGAAACCGATGGTCGCAAAGGAAAGGGTCAGGAAACCCGCCAGCGGCCCGAATCCGACCATCGCGACGAACAGGATCGCGATGATGATCTCCTGAAAGCTGCGCGACACCATGATGATGGCCCGGCACAACGCATACACCGGCGCAGGTGCGAGATTGCGCGCAGCCCCGACGCCGACCGGAATCGACAACAGGACACCAACCACGGTGGAGGTCAGGGTCATGGTCAGGCTTTCCTGGATGCCCGCCCATATCTCATCGCCGCGGGACATGAAGTCCGGGGACAGGAAGGCGCTCACGAAGGCCCAGCCACGCGGGATACCGTCCCACACCCGGGTCCAGTTAACTTCGACGGACTGGATGCCCAACAGCAGGTAGGCCAACGCACCGAGGTAGATCGCGTAGCGCCAGCCCGGATGCGCGATGAAGGGCGGACGACGCCAGCGGGTCGGATAACCCGCGACCGGCATCAGCTCCACCGGATGCTGGCCGCTCATTTGAGCGCGGCGGCTGCGGCCAGACCGGGCACGGCCGAACGGGCGACGGTGACTTCGTCCGCTCCGGCCATGTGCTCGGCCTCGTCCCCGGTCGGATCCACCGGGCGGATGGTGCCGCTCCAGTCTTCCTCGCCGTAGATGTCGGTCAGGGTCTCGGCGGTCAGGCCTTCGGGCGGCCCGTCATACACCACCTCGCCCACGCGCAGCCCGATGATGCGCTGGGCAAACATCTGCGCCAGCGCCACATCGTGAATGTTGATGATCGCCGCGAGCCGACGCTCGGCGCATACCTCGGTGATCAGCCTCATGATCTGTCGCGAGGTCTTGGGGTCGAGGCTGGCCGTCGGCTCATCGACGAGCAGGATGTCCGGGTTCTGCAGCAGCGCCCGGGCAATGCCGACGCGCTGGCGCTGCCCGCCTGACAAGGCATCGGCACGCTTGTCGACATGTTCCGCAAGACCGACCCGGTCCAGCGTGGCGAAGGCCTGCGACACAGCAGCGGGCGGAAATCGGCGCAGCAGGCTGCGCCAGAAACCCACGTAGCCGAGTTGCCCGGAGAGCACGTTCTCCATCACCGTCAAGCGCTCGACCAGGGCGTACTCTTGGAAGATCATGCCCATGCGGCGGCGCGCGCGGCGCAGATCACCGCGCCCGAGGCGGGTCAGGTCCATGTCCTTGAGCATGACCGCGCCGGACGAAGGCTCCACCAGGCGGTTGATACAGCGGATCAGGGTAGACTTGCCTGCGCCGGAAGGCCCGATCAGCCCAACCACCTGGCCCTCGGGGATCTCGATCGAGACCGCCTTGAGGGCCAGGTCGCCGGTCTTGTAGCGCTTGGTCAGCGCGTCGAGTCGCAGCATGCTCACTTGCAGTCGTAGGACACGCCCATCGCGGTGTCGATGGTGCGAACGACTTCCCAGTGCTGCTTGTAGGTGATCGGCAGGAACTTGGCTTCACCCGAGTTCTTGAACTCTTCCATCAGCGTCGACCCTTCCCACGGATAGGAGAAGAAGGCGTCCTGGATCTTCTGCTGAAGCTCGGGATGCAGGTTGTAGACCACGCCGTAGCCCGTTGTCGGGAAGGTCTGTGACTTGTAGATGGAGACCAACTGCTCCGGCTTGACCACGTCACGTGAGATCATGCGCTTGAGCACCGAGTTGGCGATGGCGGCGACCGGATAGTCCTTGTTGGCCACGCCGAGGATCGAGTTGTCGTGCTTGCCCGAGAACACAGGCTCGTAGTCCTTTTCGGCAACCAGCCCATACTCGGCCTCGAGCAGCGCCGACGGCGCCTTGTAGCCCGAGTTCGAGGTCTGCGAGGTGAACGCCATCTTGCCGCCGCGGATGTCCTCGATCTTCTCGATGCCGGAACCCGGGTAGGTGATGATCTCCATCTCGTAGCCGAAGCTGTCGTCTTCGCGCGCCATCATCGCGAACGGACGGAAGCCCGCGCAGTTGACCGCGAGCGGATTCGAGCCCGTGTTGAAGCCGGCCACGTGCAGGCGACCGGCACGCATGGCCTCGAGTTGCGCCGCGTTGGACTGCACCGGGAAGAACTGCACCCGCTTGCCGGTCACCGTCTCCATATGCTTGAGAAAGTCGTCCCACACTTTGGCATAGACAGCAGGGTCTTCCACCGGCGTGAAGGCGAAAACCAGGGTCGCAGGATCGATCCACTGTGACGAATCGGTCGGAATGTCTGCCACCATGTCGCCGTCCGCATCCTGGAAACGCGGATCGAGGGCGTGCGCAGCGGTTACGGAGAACACGGCAGAAACACCGACCAGCAACTTCATCAAGCTTTTCAGCGACATCGTAAACCCCTCTTCAAAGTGATTTGATCGAGCGAGATTACCGATGACGGATGACGTTTCCGTGACGTTTTGGTGACATTTGCACCGGCTGCTAGCAAGGCGGTGCGAAGGGCAAAAACTGGCGCAACACTATGTGCAAGCGGTCAGATACGCCCGACCACGATGTTCGGCCGTATTCCGATAGTGGCGCAAACCGACTCCAGGTCCAGACCGCGACTGACACCGAAATCGGTCACCAGTGCGGTATCAAAGCCGGCCGCGCGGCCACCAAGTACGTCGGTGTGAAGCGTGTCGCCCACCATCAGCACGCGGGACGGATCGACATCGCGCCCCAGACGCTGGCGGGCAATCGCGAAGATGTTGGCAAACGGCTTGCCAAAATACTCGCAGCGGATACTGCTTTCCCGCTCCAGCCAGCGGGCATAATGCCCGGGCTCCAGGGTCCAGCCATGCTCACGTGGTGCAACAAGGTCCGGGTTGGCGACTAGAACCGGCCGGGGGTGATCGCGCAGCGTGCGCAGCAAGCGCAACTGGCGCTCGTCGTTCCAGGTAGCCGAGCTGAGCAGAATGAAGCCGTCGCTGCGTGCGTAGTCGGCATCGTCATCGAGCAGAAAGCTTAGCGAAGCTGGCAGATCAGACACATTCGCATCCACAGCAGCCATCACGCCCCAACGAAACGCCTTGCCAGCACCATGGCCCGCGCCACGCGCGTGCACCATTTGAGCGTCGGCACTTTCGGTCGCGCCGGTACCCAGCGCAGCGAGCAAGGCGTGACGACTCGTCACGAGCTCATCAAGCTCGAAGACGAAACCAAGACGGCGATATTTGGCCAGCAAAACCAGGGATGGCGCGCTGGCGGCATTGCTGACCACCAGCAAGCGCTTGCCAGCTTCGCGCAATGTTGCGATCCGCTTTACCGCCCCGGGAATCGCCGACTCACCAATGTTGAGCACACCGAAGGCGTCAAACAGAAACACGTCATAAGCGTCCAGCACCCCCTCCAGCGTCTCCATGCGTCGCCAGCGCTCAGGAAAGACCGCCTGCGGCAAACGGCCCCGGATCGCCTCGCATGCCTTGATCAGAGCGATTGAATCACTCATGTCCCGCTCCCATCCAATTATCAAGCTCCTTTTGCCGATACCATGCACAAAGCGCTTTACACAGCCATTAACGCCATTGCGTGAGGCCTGTCTGCGTTGGGCGCGATTGCTCAAACACCCTCGGTCGGGGTTAGACTAGCACTCGGTCTAGCTTGAGCGATCATTGCCAGCCAGAATGGTAAGCGAGAAGCTCGATTCGTTCTTTGGAAGCACGTTACGACAACCCAGTCAAACACATGAGCAAGAAGCCCGAAGAAAAGTCCAAGCCGCACAAGAAGCTGCGCAAGCCGACCCGCAAGGAAACCGAGCATAGACTGGTGTTGCGAACCTCCCGCCTGTCAGACTACGGCGACATCCGGGCCATAATGGACAGCGTCTATTCAACTCTGGGGGGAGCATGGAGTCGTGAGCAGTTTGCGGCCCAGATCAAGCGGTTTCCCGACGGACAGTTGTGCATTGAGGACAACGGCAAGGTTGTGGCTGCGGCAATAAGCCTGATCGTCGATTACGCCCGTTTTGGCGACCAGCACGGTTACTGGGACATTACCGGCAACGGCTATCTGACCACCCACGATCCAAAAGGTGACACGCTTTATGGCGTCGATGTGTTTGTGCACCCGGACTACCGCGACTTGCGGCTGGGTCGCAGGCTCTACGATGCCCGGAAAGCGCTGTGCGAACACCTTAACCTGCGCCGCATCGTCGCCGGTGGCCGCATCCCGGGTTATGCAAAGCACGCCGACCAGATACCGCCGAGCCGCTATATCGAGCTGGTAAAAAAGAAGGAGCTTCGCGACCCCATCCTGAGCTTCCAGCTCGCCAACGATTTTCATGTGCGCAGGTTGATCACCGGCTATCTGCCGGAAGACGAGGAGTCCGGCGCCTTCGCCACGCTGATCGAATGGAACAACATCCACTACCGCGAACCGGAACGGCGCAGCGCGGACAAGCTCCACTTTGAACGACGGAGCACCGTGCGAATCGGCGCGGTCCAGTGGCAGATGCGCCCGGCGGACTCGCTCGACGAGTTGTGCTCGCAGATCGAATTCTTCGTCGACGCGGTGTCCGGTTACAAGGCGGACTTCGTTGTGTTCCCGGAATTCTTCTCCGCGCCTTTGCTGTCGCGCCATCAGGAATCCAACCCGGCACAGGCCATTCGCGAGCTCGCCGCCTACAGCGACGCCTTGCGCGACCACATGCTCAAGCTGGCGCTCTCTTACAACATCAACATCATCGGCGGCAGCATGCCGATCTATCATGACGAGGCGCTGTACAACGTCGCCCATCTGCTGCGCCGCGACGGCACCTGGGACGCGCAGTACAAGTTGCACATCACCCCCGACGAGAACGCCTACTGGGGCCTGTCCGGTGGCAACCGGTTGCGGGTATTCGACACTGACGCCGGGCGGATCGGCATCCTGATCTGCTATGACATCGAGTTTCCGGAACTCGGGCGGATACTCGCCGAACGTGGCATCGACATCCTGTTCGTGCCCTACTGGACCGACACCAAGAACGGTTACCAGCGGGTGCGCACCTGCGCCCAGGCGCGCGCGGTGGAGAACGAGATCTATGTGGTCATTACCGGCAGCGTGGGCAACCTGCCGAATGTCGAGAACATGGACATCCAGTATTCACAGTCCGCAATCCTGACGCCTTCCGATTTCGCCTTTCCGCATGACGCAATCGCCGCCGAGGCCACGCCCAACACCGAGATGAGCCTGATCGCCGATCTCGACATCAACAAGCTCAAGGAACTGCGCGAACAAGGCAGCGTGCGCAACGCACTTGACCGGCGACGTGACCTCTACCGGGTGGAGTGGCTGGGCGGGGACTAGCTGTCGTCCAGTTGCGACAACAGTGCCGGCAGGTCGGCCACCGTGTCGATGACATAATGGGCACCGGCAGCCAGCAGCTTGCCGGTCGCAAAAACCCGCAGCGCCTGCACTTCATCTGCCGACAGACTGGCGAGCTGCGCCGGGGTCTTGCCCACGTGGTTGCCCGACAGCGCGACACCAACAGTCAGGCAACCGGCGGCGAGACCCTCGGCAATCCCTGGCTCGGTATCATCCACCTTGACCACCGAGGATGGCGGATAGACACACAGATCGATGAAGCACTGATACATGCCCAGCGGTCCCGGGCGACCTTCCGGCAGGTCGTCGGCGCAGACCAGGTTGTCGGGCTCATAGCCCTGAGCCGCCGCCACCGGCAGCAGACGCGCCATGATAGAGCGGGTGTAGCCGGTCGTGGAGCCGATCTTCAGACCCATCGCCCGCAGCTTTTCAACCGCCTCGCGCGCGCCGGGAACCAGCTCGCCGAAATCCGCCACCACCTCCTCGTTCATGGGGACGAAGATTTCGTAGATGCGGTCGACATCGACCTCGCTGGGCGCCACGCCATGCACCCGCCGCCACTCACCCGCGAGGCGAGCCGCGAACAGCATGCTGCGAATGTGATCGCGCTTGGGCGCGCCCATCGGTGCCCGCGCCTCGGCAATGCTGGCCTCGACACCAAAGCGGCGGAAGGCCTCGACAAACACGCCCATAGGCGCAAAAGATCCGAAATCTATCGTCGTTCCGGCCCAGTCAAACACGACTGCCTTGAATCGCTTCATTGCAAACTGACTCCAATTGAAAACCCGATCTCAAAGGCTGGCGATGATCAAACGGCCTGCTTTCAATCCGTTGCGCTTGAGCAGTCCATGCTGTCGAGCAGACCGCGCTTGATCAGCGCATCTAACGACGGCGCAAGAGTGCGCACCCCAAGATCATGCAGGGCTTCCGCCACGGCCTCCAGCAGACGATTGATCACCGGCACATCCAGTTGCCCTATGCACCCGAGGCGGAAGCTGGCTACCTCGGTCAGTTTTCCTGGATAAATGATGAAACCGAGGCGCTTCATCAGTTGGTAGAAGCGATCAAACTCGAAGGCGGGGTCAGCAGGGCAGAAAAAGGTCGCAATGATGGGTGATTGCCAGCGTTGATCAAGCAGCGTTTCAAAACCAAGCGCCCGCATACCCGCTACCATGGCGTCACGGTTGGCACGGTAACGCGCACCCCGCGCTTCAACGCCGCCCTCGCATTCGTGTAAACGCAGTGCCTCAAGGAATGCAGCCACCGTGTGCGTCGGTGGCGTAAAACGCCACTGCCCGGTTTCCTCCAATGTTGTCCATTGGGCATGGGCATCGAGACTCAAGGAATGCGCATTACCTTTGCACCGCGCAAGCGCATCCCGCCTGACCAGCAGGAAACCGAAGCCAGGAACACCTTCGATGCACTTGTTGGCTGACGAGACAAGCGCATCAAAGCTGATACGCGTCGGCGGCACTGGAATGGCGCCGAACGAAGACATCGCATCAATCAATAGTCGGCAACCTGCATGAGCGACCGCATCCGCGATCTCCTCCAGCGGGTTGAGGATGCCCGAACTGGTCTCGCAATGGATCGCAACAACATGGGTAATCGAGGGGTCATCGGCGAGTAGGCGTGCCACCTCGTAACCACGCGGTGGCAGAAAATCACCCTTGTCCAAAACGATGTGAGAGCGCCCCATGACCCTGAGGGTCTCAGCGGCCCGTTTGCCATAGGTGCCATTGGCAAGCACCAGAGCCCGACCGTTAGGTGGCACCAGCGTGCCAAGCATAGACTCAACAGCAAATGAACCACTTCCCTGCATGGGCACGCAGGTGTAGGCCTCATGACCGTTTCCCAGCATCCGCACCAGACGGGTACGCAAGTCCAGCGTCATGGAACGAAAATCTTCGTCCCAACTTCCCCAGTCGCGAAGCATCGCCGCCTTCACTTCATAAGCGGTGGTCAGCGGTCCCGGCGTAAGCAACCAGGGCTCACCCAGTCGAGGTGGAGCCATGTCGGTGGCAAGAAGCATTCACAAAGTCCTTTGTCTGGCAGGCAATGCTGCTCCACAAGGATTGCAGAGCAACATGAACAAGATGTGACAGTCTTGACTAACAAGATCGCAGCGGTGAGACCCCGTGCGCCGTGCCGGACCGGATCACCTGTGTAATTCATCCACCTGAAGGCGGCAATGATCGTCGTATTTCCGTAAAAACACGGTAACTGGGCAGGGACACACTGCAAACCACGAAAACCGGTTTCGAGGACAACGCGCATGCCGCTACAGGTTGAAGAGGTGACGAAGCGATTCGGCGGCAACGTCGCGGTCGACAAGGTGAGCTTCAGCGTCGAGAAACCGGCGATGATTGGCATCATCGGCCGCTCCGGTGCGGGCAAATCGACCTTCCTGCGCATGGTCAACCGATTGACCGACGCCTGCGAAGGCAGCATCCGCTTCGAGGGCGAGAACGTCCTTGAGTACAAGGGCAAGCGCAAGCGCGCCTGGCAATCGCAGTGCGCAATGATCTTCCAGCAGTTCAATCTGGTGCCGCGCATGGACGTGGTGTCGAACGTGCTGCACGGCACGCTCAACCAGCGTTCGACGCTGGCTACGGTGTTCAACCTGTTCCCGCGCGAAGACATCCGCCACGCGATCGGCATCCTCGACCGCCTTGGCATCGCCGAGCAGGCACCCAAGCGGGCAGAAGCACTGTCGGGTGGACAACAGCAACGCGTCGCGATCGCCCGCGCCCTGATGCAGGATCCCAAGATCATCCTCGCTGACGAGCCGATCGCCTCGCTTGACCCGATGAACGCCAAAATCGTCATGGACGCCCTGCGGCGCATCCACGAGGAGGACGGGCGCATGGTGATCGCCAACCTTCACACTCTCGACACTGCACGCCAATACTGTGACCGCGTGATCGGCATGCGCCAGGGGAAGATAGTGTTCGATGGTTCGCCCGATGAGTTGACCACTGCAGTTGCCCGCGACATCTACGGTGCCGACGAGAGTTTTTCTGAAGCTGCCACATCGACCAGCCTCGACGTGCTGGAACGGACATCCGACATCTTTGTGCGCGAGGCCGGCGTCGCAGCCTGATGCGGCACCCACTCTTTCAACCATTGTTTCCATCCATCCCTCAGGCATAGCACCCACTCTGGAGAACCACCCATGAAAAAGCTTGCAGCCGCCATGTTCCTGACCGCCATCTGCGCCTCAACCGCCAGCGCTCAGGGCATTTCCGAATTCCGTATTGGCATCATGGGCGGCGAAAATGCCCAGGATCGACTGAACTCGAACGAGTGCTTCCGTGTCAAGGCCCAGGAACTCCTCGGCGTACCTGTCCGCCTGTTCACGCCGGCCGACTACAACGGCCTGATCCAGGGTCTGCTCGGCGGAACCCTCGATCTCGCCTGGCTCGGCGCATCGACCTACGCCGCGATCTACCTCGAGAACCCCGATGCGGTCGAACCGGTCGTGGTCAAGACCAACACAGACGGCTCCTACGGTTACTACGCCATTGGCTTCGCCAGGACTGACCGCGGCATCAATTCGCTGGATGATCTCAAGGGCAAAGTGTTTGCCTTTGGCGACCCCAACTCAACCAGTGGCTACCTCATACCGTCGATCGAGATCCCGCAGTCAGGCTACTCGATGAAGCCGGGCGAGTTTTTTGGCGACATCCGCTTCGTCGGCGGCCATGAGCAGACCATCGTCGCGGTGGCCAACGGTGACGTCGATGCCGGGGTGACCTGGGCCGACGGTATCGGTGACTGGGCCGATGGCTACAACTCGGGCGCGCTGCGCAAGGCCTCCGACGCGGGCGTCGTCGACATGAACGACCTCAAGGAAATCTGGAAGTCCAATACCATTCCGGAAGGTCCGTTCGTGCTGCGCAAGGCACTGCCCGAGCGCGTGAAGCTGGACATGGTCGCGTTGCTCACCAGCCTGCCCTATATGGACCCGGACTGCGCTTATGGCGTACTCGCCGGTGAGGCGCTTGGCGTTCAGCCGATCAACCACGACGCCTACGTCTCCATCATCGAAGCGCGCAAGGCGGCCAGCCAGTAAGCCACCTTGTTTGCCACGCGGGCCGCGCCTTCACGCGCGGCCCGCGTCACGTCAGGAATCCAGGACATGGCCAAGCTGCATATGCCGGCCCAAAGTGGCATCTACGGTGCCTACATGGCGCAAACCCAGCGACGACGGCTCTACTCGGGCATCCTGTTGCTGGTGTTCGTGCTGCTGCTCATATCGTCTTTCCAGATCGCCGAATCCCGCAATGCCGGCGGCTTCATTTCGGGCCTGCCGCAGCTCCTCGACTTTCCCAAGGGGCTGATCAGCGAAGCCTGGGAACGCATTGACCGGATGCCTGGCCACCTCGCGGCCTTCTTCCCGTCGCTGCTCGAGACCATCAACATCGCCGCTGCGTCCACCCTCATCGGCGCGGTCGGCGGCATCGTGCTCGCGCTGCTGTCGACCCGCGGCCTTGCGCTGTGGCCGCGCCTCATTCCGCTGTTCCGACGTACCATGGACATCCTGCGCGCGCTGCCCGAGATCGTCATCGCGTTGGTGCTCATCTTCATCCTCGGCGGCGGTCCGGTGCCGGCGATGATCGCGATCGCGCTGCATACAGCGGGCGCGCTCGGAAAACTGTTCTCCGAGGTCGCCGAGAATGCCGATCTCAAACCGGTCGAGGGCCTCGCATCGGTCGGCGCCGGCTGGTTCCAGCGCATGTGGCTCGGCGTGATGCCGCAGGTGGCGCCCAACTTCCTGAGCTATGGCCTGCTGCGCTTCGAGATCAACATCCGCGCCTCGGCCATCCTGGGCTTCGTCGGTGCTGGCGGCATCGGCTACGACCTGCGCAACACCATGACCTGGGGACTGGGCCGCTTCGACCAGGCGGCCGCGATCTTCATCCTGCTCTTCGTCACCATCGTGGTGGTTGACCAGATCTCCAGCCACTACCGCAACAAGATCTCCGCCGTGGAGCATTGAGCCATGACTGCTGCCAGCGCCACCGCGCCCTCCCCGATCGTTGTCGACCTACTGCCGGAGGTCGATCGACTCTTTGCCCGCAAACGGCTGTTCAGCTTCGGCGTCCCCGGCCTGATCCTCGCCTACCTGCTCTACGTCTTCTTTACCTTCGACATGCCGGGTCTGGTCCAGCGCGCCAACATGGACAACGCCCGCATCCTGGTCGCAGACTCTTATTCCTACAAGACGCATGTCACCCAGGACACCCGCTCAGGCCATATTCGTGTCGCCATCGAGGGCGAGGCCAAGGGCGTCTATCCGGAAGACCTGATACCCGATTGGGTTGGCGTCAATGGACGAATCGCCGAGATCGATCTAGGTCGCGGTCAGTCGGCACGCATCGACAATGGCACGGTGTGGCTTACCGTCCCGAACTACGGCGTGATCGAGGCCCGGTCCACCCGTAACGGCGTGAGCGCGAACATACCCGACGGGCCAAACCGCCCCGCCATCAACCAGTCGGAAGCGCGGCTGGTGGTGGATCTGGACAGCGCCCGCATGATCGTGACCCGCACCCGCATCGACGTGTTCCGCTACTTCCTCGGCTGGGAACTCTTCTGGTTCAGCCTCGAAAGCCCCTACTACGGAAAGTCGATGTCCGAACTGATTGGACTGGCCTTGTCCGACACGCGCATCGATGCAGGCAAGTCCAACCTCCAGGGCATGGCCGAGAGCTTCTGGCGCAACCGCATCTGGCAGCACGGCGAGGTCGCCTGGGCGCTGTTCGAGACCATTCTGATGGCCTTCATCGGCACCTTCGGCGCGGCCTTGATCGCCCTGCCGCTGGCCTTTCTGTCCGCGCAGAACTTCACCCCGTCGCTGATCGCCCGTTTCGGATTGCGCCGGGTGTTCGACTTCCTGCGCGGTGTGGACGGCCTGATCTGGACCATCGTGTTGTCACGCGCCTTCGGTCCGGGGCCGATGACCGGCGCGCTGGCGATTCTGCTCACCGACACCGGCTCCTTCGGCAAGATGTTCTCCGAAGCGCTCGAGAACACCGACAAGAAGCAGGTCGAGGGCATCCGCTCGACCGGGGCGAACGCGGTGCAGCGTTACCGTTTCGGGGTCATCCCCCAGGTCATGCCGGTGCTGATGAGCCAGGTGCTGTACTACTTCGAGTCAAACACCCGCTCGGCGACCATCATTGGCGCCATCGTCGGCGGCGGCATCGGCCTGTTGCTCACCCAAGCCATCATCACCCAGAAGGACTGGGAGCAGGTCGCCTACTACATCGTGCTGATCGTGCTGATGGTGATGCTTATGGACAGCTTCTCGGGGTGGCTGCGCCGCAAACTGATCAAGGGCGCAGAAAGCTAGCACTCAGGCACCGTTCAATCCGGTGTTTGAACCTGGAAAGGGAAACCAGCCGTTCGCCATGATTCCGATTGCCCTGCGCACATGGACTCGTGCCTGTGACAGCCAAGACCCTCACCCATTCGTAACAGCGCCCGGGCTTCGCTTATTCGGTCATCAGATGAAATCCATCCTGCGATTGCTTGGCAAGTTTTTTGGCTGCTGCTGCAGACGACGCAACCTCTTCGGCGTCGCAATAGCGCGTCGAGTCGGCTATCACCGCCCCCACTGCAATCGTGGTCAAAGGAAAGAAGCGCGACAAGCCGTGCCGGTCTTCGCTCTGAAAACCGTCTCTGGCAAGGTCTTCGTCGGTGAACAAACCCCGCACACGAGCCCCGAACGAATCGACAGTGCTCCGGCAGCGTTGCATCCAGTCATCGCTCTGGAAAAGCACGACAAAGTCATCACCCCCGACATGACCGACAAAGTCAAGCGAGCGATCCGCGTGCGCGAGAATCGTCTCAGCCGCCAGTTTGATCATCTCGTCCCCCCGCCAGTACCCGTAGATGTCGTTGTAAGGCTTGAAGTTGTTCAAATCGAAGTAGCATGCAGCAAACTGACGGTCAGACTTCAGTAAGCGGGATATGTGCTCGGTAATCGGGATGTTGCCAGGAAGCATGGTCAGCGGGTTGGCGTGACGTGCTGCCTCAACCCGTCGCTCGGTCACCGCACGCACCAGGCTCTCGCCGGTCGCCAGACCCGCATATCGCCCACCATCGGTGATGATGAACCCTTCAAAGAGATAACGCTGATCCTCTCCGGCCAGCATCGAAATCATCGAATCGAGTGGAAACGAACGTTCCACACGGAAAGGTGCCGGGTTCATGAAAAGCTTGCAGGGTTTGCGGCCGTACAAGTCATCAAAATAGCGCTGCCCGTAGTTGTCAAAAAATGATCGGCGATCGATCAACCCGACCGGATAGTCATTCTCGACGACTGCCACCGCATGCAGTTTGGAAAAGCGGCTGAACAGCCTGCGCACATCCCCGTTGGTCGCTTCAACACCGACCGTTGGCGCGTCGACCAGCAGTCGCCCCACAGCCTGTCCGATGTCGCGCTGCACTGTTGTGTTCGGCAAAACCGCGATCTTGGAAGAAGCCAGTATCTGCGCGGGCACAGTGGGGACGCTTCGCAGCGGCTCACGCGCAGGCCGTCCGAGCAGATAACCCTGACCAAAGGAGCAGCCAAGATCCCGGACCACGGCCAGCTCCTCAACCGTTTCTATCCCCTCCACCACGATGCGAGAACCGAAACGCTCCGATAAGCCCAGAATCGCCCGCACTGCTTCAACCCTTCGACTGTCCTGGTTGATGTTGCGTGAGAAAAACTTGTCGAGTTTGACAATGTCGGGCTCAAGCTGAGCCCACAGTCTGAGACTGGAACGCCCGTCTCCAAAGTCGTCAAGCGCAAGCCCTATACCCTGCGCCTTGAATGGCTCCAAAGCCTGGGCAAGCTGGTCAGGGTTTTCCACCCTTTCATGTTCAGTCAGCTCAAAATACAGGCTCGAAGGTGCCACCCCCGCCCGAACGGCTGTCTCGAACAGCTTGCTACCGCGCTCCGATGCAAAATCCAGAATCGCCGAAGCGCTCAGATTCAGAAACAACCTGCCCTCAAGACGCTGCTTGCCAAAAGCCGTAATGGCCGACAACGCGGCCAGGCGTTCAAGTTCAAGCATTCGACCCGTACGCCGTGCCAACTCCAGCAAAACCTCGGGCGAGCGCAACTCACAGTCCGAGTCCCCACGCATCAAGGCTTCGTAACCACTGATTGCAGACTTTCTGAGATCCACAATCGGCTGAAACTCAAACCTCAGCCTCTGCTTATCCAACAACTCAACAAAGGCACAGGTACGCTCGTCCATCCCACTCGCCGGAGTCAGCACAGAAGATGCAGCCGGGCTGCGACGTACCTCAAAAGGCCTGGTGTCGTTCGCTGCTACCGCAGAAAAAAATGACATGGCGTCACAGTGTCCTATTGACGGCCTGTAACAATGCACTTTTGGGATTACAAGCTGATGACAGGCATCGGCCAAACCCGGCAAACTCAGGCAGGCTGGCCGGTTCGTTATTTGTCAAGATAGTTGTCATGAACCTCCTCCAACACTGCCCACTTGCATTAATCTCAATTTGAGATAAACTCTATACATGAAAATCATCAGCAACCGCGCACTACGGGCCTTCGCTGCCGATTACCCTCAGGCCGGAGCCCCCTTGCGGGGATGGCGGCAGGTGATTGAAAAGAACCGGTTTACCAACTGGGCCGAGCTCAAAGCGGCCTTCAACGCAGTGGATAAGGTTGGTGACTTGGTGGTGTTTGATATCGGCGGCAACAAGTACCGTCTGTTCGCTTACATCCGGTTTGAAAAGCAGATCGTGTACATCAAGGCGGTGCTGACCCACCGTGACTACGACAAAGGAGCCTGGAAATCATGAATGCCGTCATCGACGTGAAGCACCTGCTCCCGATCTGGGAACAATTCCGCGCCGCCACCGATATCGCGCCCATCCGTGACGAGGCGCACTACGTGCGGATGACCGACATGCTCGAAGCCCTGCTCAATGAAACCCAGGGTGACGAAAACCACCCCGCCATGGGCTTGGTCAACATCGTGGGCGATCTGATCGAGGACTACGAAGCCGAGCACCACCCGCTGCCCGAAACCACTGGTGTGCAGGCGCTGAAGTTCCTGATGGAGCAGCACGGGCTCAAACAAGGCGACCTCTCCGAGATCGGGAGTCAGGGCGTTGTTTCCGAAATCCTGACGGGCAAGCGCGAGCTCAACATTCGACAAGTGCGGGCACTGAGCAAGCGCTTCGGGGTTTCACCGGCGACCTTTGTGTAAATACGGGGGGCCAGCGCGGTCTTGATCAGGTGAAACTGGGGAGACCGAACGCGCAAACCGTGGTCCCCCGATAATGCGCTGGCCTGCCCCTCTCAACCGGACACGCTGGGCATCCATTCGGGCCACGACTTCCTCATGCGGGATGCTCGACCATGGGTCGTCGATGGCCACCTGAATTTTGCGACCAGCCATGCGCTGCAGTTCTCTTGGGTCGTGACCATTACGCCGCCTCCCACGGATTGATGACGTTCAGCCCGGCAGCCTCAAAGGGACTGGTGTCGCGGGTGGCGACGACGAAGCCGTTGGCAAGGGCGACGGCCGCAATGAAGGCATCGGCCGTTTCGATTGCCAAGCCAGCAGCGCGGGCCTTGGCCAGCAGCTCGGCATAAGCCTTCGTGCAAGCCAGGTCGAACGACAACACTCGATTGGCGAACATCGGCAGCAAGCGCTTTTCCAGGTTTTCATGCAGGATGTCCCGGCGCTTACCGGCGGGCATCAGCGCGATACCCGCGCGAAGTTCGGCGACCGTGATCACTGACAGGTAGAGCGTTTCAAGCGCTTGCGCATCAATCCAGTCAAGGACGCCGGCACTGGGTTCCCGGCGCTGCGGCTCCGAAATGACGTTCGTGTCGAGCAGGATCACTCGAAGCCCACCGCACGGGCCGGAGACTTGATGCGCACGCTCTCAAACAAGGCGTGCTCTTCATCGGTCAGACCGCCAGCCTCGCAGGCGATGGAGGCCAAGAACGAACCCAGTTTGACGCGGCCCTCGGGCTTCGCTGCCCGCTCCAGGATGTCGCGGATTTCGGCCTCGGTGCTGCGGCCGTGGTGGGCGGCTTGGATTCGGATAGCCCGATGCACCTCATCGGGCAGATTTCTTACGTTCACGTTTGCCATTTGGTGCTCTCCGGCCAATAATCATCAATGATGTCATTGTATGTAAACGATACCATCGCACAAGCATCTGTGCGCTCAAACCTGGCCCAGCGCCACGATGGCGCAGCCCTTGTAGCTATTGGGATGTAAGCTCCCAAAGAATTTTCTCGGCTTCGACCCCTGCACCTCCCCCCTCAAGTTACTTTCATCATCCTGGGTGTCGGCTTGGATTGATGAAAGTTAGCGCCATGGTTTCCGCGCTTGTCAACATGGGGCGCGACAGTCCTGCACCGTCCTTTAGCCCGGATGATGCCGCCGCGCCAAGGCCGAAGGCGTGTCGCTCAATACCCTGGTGCTGACGCTGATCGCCGAAGGACTGGGAAGGCGCGAAACCCGCGCCTGATCCTGAAGCGGAAAACTGCGCCAGAAACGACGGGTTGATGTGGTGCAGCAGTGCCGAGAACGCGGAAACCGTGGCCTGTCCCGGAATTTGGTGCTCAACTTGCGAATACCGCCACCGCCTTTGATCACATCGCCGCGCTCGGGGTCTTCGACCAGCACGTTCTGCAACTCCCGATACGCATCGTCATCAAGTAAAGCCCAGAGTAAACGGCCAAACGTCTGGTTTTCGATGAATTATTAATGACATATGGGTCACCCCAGCCTGTCCTTGAGTCGCGCCATCAGGTCCATGCGCTGATGCAGGATGGCGAGGATCAGCGCGGTTTGTCCCGGGCGATGGACGCAAAATACGTAGTGGCTTCCGGCGGCCTGTACGCGCAGGCCCGGGAGCAGATCACCCCAGTCCTTGAAAACGCCCTGACCCGCGGCGAGGGCAGCCGCAACAGCGTCGATCTGCCGAGCGTAGAGCCGTGCCTGGGCAACACCCCACTGGCGGGTGGTGTAGCGGACGATCTCGCGCAGTTCAGCTTCCGCCTGACGGGTATAGACGTAAGTGCTGGTGTGTGAATGCCTCACGAAGCAGCGGCTTCGCGGATGGCTTCTTCGGTGATTTCGTCAGCGCTCAAGGCTGATACTTCGCCTCGTTCGGCTGCGGCCAGACGGCTTTGCAGCAGGGATTTCAGCTCCTGCATCGCCTGTTCCTCGCTGGATGGAAAGAGGCGTTCCAGGGTGTATTGTTTGATGCTCTTGCCGGCCAGCGCAGCCATGGCCTTGAGGGCCTGGTGCTGCTGTTCGGTCACGTCGATGGTCAGGCGGCTCATGGCGGAGATTCCGTGTCGGATTACTCGTTTCCGTAGTTTGCCACAAATGTGGGTTTGTGCAACCACGGCAGCGACTAGATTAATTCGACCCTGACCCCTTTGATCAGATGCCTCAAGTTACTTTCATCATCCTGGGTGTCGGCTTGGATCCATGAAAGTTAGCGCCATGGTTTCCGCGATTGTCAACATGAGGAGAGACAGTCCTGCACCGTCCTTCAGCCCGGATGATGCCGGCGCGCCAAGGCCGAAGGCGTGTCGCTCAATACCCTCGTGCTGACGTTGATCGCCGAAGAACTGGGAAGGCGCGAAACCCGCGCCTGATCCTGTAGCGGAAAACTGCACCGGAACAGACGGGTTGATGTGTTGCAGCAGTGCCGTGAACGCGAAAACCGTGGTTTATCCGGAAGGGTTGGGACCGACCGAGGGAGTTCTGGCGGCAAAGTAGTCGCGGCTGCGGCGGATCTCGTATCCTCCGATGGCCCGCTCGAAGTGCTGATAGAGTGCTGACATGTCGGTCGAGAGGTCGACCGCCTCAAGGCCCTCGTCGTCCCGGTCGAGGGGAATATCGCCCCGCATCACGGCCTTGTAGTGCTCAGGGTCGTCCACCGTGCCGAGGCGGGTGACGATGTCGAACAGGGATTCCATCGTGAAACCGTGGTCGCGCGTAAGCACGAATAGATCGTACAGATCTCGCGAACGCACGCGGTCGGCCAGGACAAGCGTCTTTGCGACTTGCAAACCCTCCAGGCCGAGGATAGAGAAGGTTACATCGCGCTCTGTGTGGCGGGGGGCGTCGCGATAGTACGCTTGTTGTGCCGGGTTCTTGCCGTGGACGAAAAAAGTGAGCTTGACGCCATCTACGACGTAATCCCTTGCATAGTCGAGCAACCGCAGGCCGGTATTGATCTTGAACGCGGAGGTCTGCGCCGGTGAAGTGATCAGCCGGGTCTGGCAGCCGTATTCCTTGAGCCGTTCGATCAAACGATCGATTTGGACTCCGGGCAAGGTGCCGCCGAAGACCGCAAAGTCGAAGTCGAGGCTGACGCGGTGGCCGATCTGCAGGGCCAGTGCGGTGCCACCAATAAGCGTAAAGGGAGCCAGTTCAGGCGTGGCAGCCAGGATGCCGAACAGGCGGGCCGTTTCCGGGCGGAGGATGTCAAGCCGCAAGCTCATCGCGCTGTTCAGACTGGGCAAGCAGCATGCCTTGGTAGATGCGTGCAAGCATCTCTGCTGCCCGCGCGATGGTCTCTTGGTCGCCCAACTGCGCCACCTCTCGGCTGACTCTGTCGATGCCGAAGTGACCGACCAGCTTGAGTACGTCATCGAACCGACGCGCGCCGAGCACCAGACGGATAAAGGTGGCTTCTTCCATCCGGCTGTTCGACCAGTCGTACGGAAAAGCCATGCCAAGGCGTTGTGACAACCCGGAAGCGGGTGCCTGCGGGCGATCTTCACGCGGCACGACGGCTAAATCCAGGCCCAGACCGTTGAGCGCTGCCAGCACCTTGCCAAGTTCAGCGGTGTTCTTGCCGCGCTCGAACTCCGACAGGAAGCGAACGCCCACGCCGCCAAGCGGAGCAGCCTGCCTCAGCCCGAGCCCACGCGCCTCGCGGTAAGTGCGGGCGATGGCGCCAAGCTGTGCAGCCGTCTGTGCGAATCGGGTGTGGGTGAGCCCCGGAGGTGAAAGCATGGAAGTGTCAACCAGTGTTTCCTGTACGGGATATTGTGAGACCGAAACCTCGAAATTGCAACGTTATTGTTTCCCGCCGTGCCCCCTCATCTGATGCTCCACTTGCTGCTTGGTCCGGCAAGCGCTAACTGACATGGGGCGCGACATTCCCGCACCGTCGCTCAGCCCGGATGATGCCATCGCACCAGGCACGTCCGGCAAGTTCGTCGCCCGCGTGCCGAAATCCATCCACGCCAAACTGACCACTCGCGCCAAGGCCGAAGGCGTGTCTCTCAATACCCTGGTGCTGACACTGATCGCCGAAGGACTGGGAAGGCGCGAAAACAGCGCCTGATCCTGTTGCGGAAAACTGCGCTAGAAAAGTCGGGTTGATGTGGTGCTGCAGTGTCGAGAACGCGGAAACTGTGGTCTGTCCCCGGACGGGCGGCGGTCCCCGGACGGGCGGCGGCGAAGCCGACGTCCCAGCGACGTCCCAGTGAGCCAAAGACGAACGAGTTGACCGCCTTGTTAAATGCATTACAATGCGCATTAGAGTGCGCATACCGATTCTGCTGCCTGTTGGAGACTGTAATGCACCGACTATTTGATGAGAACGCCCCGAAAAAAGCCACAAACCTGAGTGTCAACAGTGACCTATTGGAAAAAACGCGAGCGCTAAAGATAAACCTTTCCGCGACCCTTGAGCGAGCGCTGGAAAACCAATTGGCTGATGTTGAGGCCAAGAGATGGGCCGCAGAGAACAAAGCTGCAATAAAGGCGTACAACGACTTTGTTGATGAGAATGGCTGTTTTGGTGATGAGTTTAGGGAATTCTGATGGCCCAATTCGACGTTTTCAGGAACCCAAGCACCACTACTCGCAAACACTATCCGTACCTCGTTGATATTCAGAGCCCATACCTCGATGAATTGGCTACACGGATAGTGATTCCGCTAGGCAAGGCCGCGCTGTTCAAAAACACCGCGATGAAAGGTTTGACTCCCGAAGTGAATTTTCATGGCGAGAACTTGCTATTGCTGACGCCCCAGATTTCATCCATTCACGAGAAACAACTGAAAGAACCCATTGGCTCGATATCGCATTTGCGCAATGAGTTAACGAGTGCGCTGGACTTCGCCATTTTCGGCATCTAACGCTTGGCACAGCGGCGAACGGAGTGAGTCCGGCACACGTAGTGTGCGAACTGCTGCCACTTGTTGAACGAAGCCGCTTCGCGGAACACTCGCTCAACCAGGCTGAGTTAGCCTTAACCGTGTATGCACTCACTGATACGAAGTCCGTAGCGCA
>DAIMZH010000002.1:0-29454 GCA_036734105.1 Azoarcus sp.
TCATGAAAGCGTTATTTCACCAATCTCTGGCATGCTGAGGTTTTTCGAGGCGCCCTTCAATGTCACGACGCGGAAACAACACCGCCTTGACATCCAGACGGGTGGTGTCACCGGGCGTGGCAACAAATTCGTAGGCACCCGTCATGTCCTCGCCGTCGAGCAGGCCGTAGAAACGAACCGAGCTGTCACCCGGAGCCGGTTGCTCCAGCCAGAACTCCACAAAGGAGGGAAAACGCTCGCCGCGCGGCAGACCGGTATCCACCGCCACACCACGCCCCGAGATGCCCCAGGCGTTGTCGCGCCCGACACCACGAAAATAGCTGGCGCCCGCAAACACCATGAACTGATTCGGCTCGTGCTCACCGGTCAGCGGAAAGGTCAGCCTGAATCCCGCATAGCCAAGGTCAGCAGGCACACGCTTTTCAAGTTCGGGGTCGCTGAAGCTGAAGTCTGTCTTGCGGAATGCCAGTGACTTGACCTCCTCACCCTCAATGACATTGATGCGCACCGGGTGGGTGTAGAAAAGACCAGTTGGAAAGAACATGACCTTGAAGCGGCTGTCCGCGTCCGACCACAGACTGCTCTCCGGTTTGAAGCGGATGCCCTGATATTGATCGTAGCTGAGCTCCCGCATGGCCCGGGGTATGGGTTCGGGTGGCTGATAATCGGTTTCGGCCAGCGTGCGGGCACGCTCGGCAAGTGCATCAAGATCAAGAGCGAATGCAGCGCCATGGGAAATACAGGCGAGCGCAAGAGCGCCCGCGATAAGAGTGTCGCGTACGGTGGGCATCTTCAGAAAGTCAAAGGGGGTGTAGAGGGGGAAGGCGGACTTTGGGGAGTATTGGTCGATCAGACCTCTCGAACCGGCAACATCGCCTGCTTCGGCTTGATCGAGAACGCGGCCACTTTCCACACCGAAAGAACAGTGTTCAGGGACAATGGGAGCGAAGCAGGGGGCGTCGAAGATGCTGCGAAATCGGGCTCGTAGAGCGCGTATCATCTTCCTTCAGATCGGCTAAATCAAGCTCTCCGAAGAGTATTTTTTGGGTGTTTTTTGATTGCGGTTTGCTACGGAAACGACGGACCAGCAGATGACGCTGGCGCAGCCCGGGCAGTGCCGGATGGCCTCAAGAACAGCTTGCTGGTCTCAGCCCCAAAGTTCCGACAAAGGTGTCTCCAGACTGAAGCGGTGCGCCACCTGAGCCTGCAACAGCTCGGCTGTGGACAACGCGTCGGTCAGGGCGTGATGCAGGCCGTAGCGCGGCAAACCATAGCGGCTGCGACTCGCACCCAGCCTGATGGACACCTGCTGCCTGCGCCCGAAGAGACGGGCAAGCCAACCAGTGCGATCAGGGCGATGCAGGCGCGCCTCCAGCTCCATGGTATCGATGGTCGGAAAACTGATTCCTTCGTTGATACGGGTCTTGAGCGCGTGTTCCAGAAACTGTCGCTCAATGGCCCGACAATGCACCACCATGACATGGCCAGCCATCATCGCCAGCACCTCGCCCAGCAAGGCATCAAGGTCCGGCGCGTCGGCGATCTGCGAGTGAGTGATGCCGTGAATCGTCACCGAGCTTTCGGTGAGTGGCACACGCGGCCGGATGATCCAGTGCCGCGATTGACTGGCACGAATCCTGTCAGTCGTCATTGGCACAAGTCCGATGCTGAGAATACCGTCACGCAAGGGGTCAAGCCCGGTGGTTTCGATATCCATAGCCATCAGCGGCACCGCCGACAGCGCGGTGTCGCCTGTCGGCACACCGGCAGCATAAAAGGCCTTGAGGCGCGGGTCGCAGGCTGCAGCGGCGAGCTCGGCAAAGCGTCCCGGCCAATCCATGCGCTGATGACCTTCAGGTGCGTTCTTCCTGTTGAGCGAGCCCAGATACAGCATATGCGCGCTCAGTTTGCCCGACCGGGCTGGTAACGGTATTTCATGAACTTCTGCGCGTTTGACAGGATGAGAAAGGCGTCACGCAGGCTCTTGCGTTCAAACTCCGACAGCTTGTCCGGCTGAATGCTGTTGTCAGGCTCTTCCCCGGCGGCCAGCGAGACAGCCTGATTGCGGATGCGCACGATGGAAATGAACTCCAGCGCATCCACCAGATCCTGGCCTCGACCAAGCGGCAGGATGCCAGCTTCGATGATGTCACGCAGACGCTCAAAGCTATTCATCGACGGCGAGCCAACCGCCAGCGCATGCACCCGTACCAAGTCTGCCAATGGTGCAGTACCCCGGCGTTTCAGGTTGATGGCGCGGCTGTTACGGCCATCGCTTTCCACCACAAAGTCCTTGAAAAACCCCAGCGGTGGGGTGCGCAACATGGCGTTGCGCGCCATGCAGGCCAGAAAACGCGGACTCGCCCTGGCCTTTTGCACTACCATTCGGCGCAAGCTGTCCGCCCATTCGGTCTGGCCCCAAACACCGTCCAGATCAAAGAAGATGTTGGCATTGAGCAGCGTCTCCGGCGTGGGCCGGTCTATCCACTGGGCAAAAGTGCGTTTCCAGCCCGACAAGCTCAATCGCCAGTGCGGATTGGACGCCATGATGCCGCCAGTGCAATAGCCGTAGCCACAGCGCGCCAGCCCGTCGCTGACAAAGGCCGCAAGCTCGGCAAAGTAGGCGTCGTGCTTTGCCGCTTCAAAGCGGTCATCGAGAATCAGCGCATTGTCCTGATCGGTGACGATAAGCTGTTCCTGGCGCGCCATCGAACCCAGCGCCAGAAAACAATAGGGCACAGGCGGTGGCCCCAGCCGCTCTTCGGCAAGTTCCAGCAGGCGTTGCTTGAAGCTGCGCCCGATGGCCGCCATGGCCGAACCAATCATGCGCGAGTTCGCATCTTCGGTCACCATCCGGTTGAAGCAGGCATGCACATCAGGTAGCAGGCCGGCCAGCCCCTCGGCATCGCTCTGCCGGAATATGCTGCCCACCACGAACAGGCTGTTGCGGGATTCGTAATGAATGATATCCGACAGGGCAATCACCCCGATCGGGCGACGGTGGCGCATCACCGGCAGATGATGCACGTTGTATCGCAACATCAGCATCATCGCTTCAAAAACCAACTGGTTATGTTCCACGCTGACCAGTTCGCCAGTCATCACCTCGGCTACGGGTGTGTCGTAACTCAAACCGGGCGAAATCAGGCGATTACGCAGATCACGGTCGGTCAGAATACCGGCAAGCAGCGACAGATCGCCCTGTGCACCTTGCTCATCAATGATCAATATGGAAGAAACACCCTCATCGGTCATGCGCTTTGCCGCCTCCCGCGCGCTGGCCTTCACATCAAGCAACACGGCTTCGCGATTGACCAGCACCTCAACCGTCGCAGACATCAACTGGTTGGCATCTTCCTTGCGCGAAACGACATGACGCAGCCGGGTACGGTCCTCAATCTCAACGATATCGGCAAAGCCTTCATCATTTTCAAATACCTCGGGAAACACCGCCTCTGGCACCAGATACAAGAGGGTGTCTTCGATTGCCACCGCAGGAAAGCGCACACGCTTGTTGCGTAACAGGCCAAACTCGCCAAAGTATCCACCCTCAGTGAGCCGATTGTAGAGTGTGCCATTACGACGCTGCACCTCCACCGCGCCGCTGCGGACAATGAACCACCATTGAGCTTCGTCGCCGAATTCGATGATCCGGGTGTCCGCCTTGCAGTAGCGCACATCGACTGACGTGGCGAGTCTGTGCAGCATCTCCTCGGCCAAGCCCTCGAAAGGCGGCCTGCTGCGCAGAAACTCAAGTATTTCGAGTTGTTCGTCCTGCATGTTGATGAACCCCCGGGTGGAACCGGCTTCATGTGCGCATGGGCAAGCCCAGGATATGCTGTCAACCCAGCCGGTTCAGAATCACACAAAGCGGCGAAGCACCTGACGCCCCCCCGCTTTGCGCAAAGCATGCTCAGTTGCCGCGTGGCTCGCTCCTGAGCCCCATCACCACCGCCACGGTAGACATCAGCAGCACGATGGTGAAGGGCAGACCGGTGGACACTGCCATGGCCTGCAGCGCAACCAGGCCACCACCAAGGATCAGCGCGATCGCCACCAGGCCTTCGAAGGTCACCCAGAACACCCGTTGCGGTGTCGGCGTGTGCACCTTGCCGCCAGAGGCGATGACATCAATCACCAGCGAACCAGAGTCGGACGAGGTGACGAAGAAGATGATAACCAGCACGATGGCAATGAACGAAGTGATCTGTGCCAGCGGCATCACGTCGAGCATGGAGAACAACTGCAGTGGCAGCGCGGCCTCAACCGCACCAGTGTAGTTGTCGCGCACCACCTGTGCGATGGCGGTTTCGCCAAACACCGTCATCCACAACACGCAGGCCAGCGACGGAATGATGAGCACCGAGACGATGAACTCGCGCACGCTGCGGCCACGCGAGACCCGCGCGATGAACATGCCAACAAAGGGTGACCACGAGATCCACCAGGCCCAGTAGAAGGCGGTCCAGCCTGCGGCAAAGTTGCCATCTTCACGCCCAACCGGGTTGGACAAGGCCGGCAGGTTCTGCATGTAGGCGGCCAGGTTGTTGAAGAAGCCGGTGACCATGGCCAGTGTCGGGCCGACGATGATGACAAAGAGCATCAGCACCACTGCCAGCGTCATGTTGATTTCGGACAGTCGTTTGACCCCGGCCTCAAGCCCGGCAAGCACCGACACCAGCGCAATCATGGTAATCCCGATGACCAGCACCACCTGGGTTGTGGTGCCTTCGGGCACCCCAAACAGGTAGTTCAGGCCGGCAGCAGCCTGTGACGCCCCAAGACCAAGCGAAGTGGCCAGTCCGAACAGCGTCGCAAATACCGCGAGAATATCAATGATGTGACCTGGCCAGCCCCACACACGCTCACCGAGCAGCGGGTAGAACACCGAGCGGATGGTCAGCGGCAGGCCCTTGTTGAACGAGAACAAGGCCAGCCCGAGCGCAAGGATGGCGTAGATCGCCCACGGATGCAGAGCCCAGTGAAAGATGGTCGCGGCCATGCCAAGACGCAGCGCGGCTTCAGTGTCGCCAGCGGCTGCACCCAGCGGCGCCCAGTCGGTGCGCACGCCGCCTTCCATGGCCGTGCCGCCCAGCGCGCTGTTGAAATGCGACAAGGGTTCGGACACGCCGAAGAACATCAGGCCAATGCCCATGCCTGCGGCAAACAGCATAGAGAACCAGCCCAGATAGGAGTAATCCGGCGTGGCCTCGGTGCCACCCAGTCTGACCTTTCCGAGCGGAGAGACAGCGATCGCCAGACATACGACCACAAACACATTGCCAGCCGCCAGGAAAAACCAGTCGAGGTTGGTGGTGATCCAGCCGCGCAAGTCGCCAAACAGCGGCTCCACCTGATTTTGAAAAATGATGGTCAGCAGGACAAACGCAATCACTGTCAGACCGGAGATTGCAAACACCCGGTTGTGAATGTCCAGCCCGAAGGGGCCGACATTGACCACTACGTTGTCCTGCCCGACCTGATAGTCGGTATCAATCGGCGTGACGTCCCCGTCAGGGGTCATCAAGTCCTTGTTTTCAGTCATACCTGTTCCCTTATCGCGTGAAAAACACGAGCACGGACACGCCTGGTATGACACGCCAGCGATCGGCTGGGTCGATCCGCCAGTAAGCAAATCGCTCTTTCAGGGTAGCACACAGGGAGTGCTGTGCCCTTTTTCACCAAAACGGAGAGGCAAGGCTGCAAAGCAGCACAAGGCCGACTGCATGGCGATCCAGGCAGACCGACAGACGCGCAAATCGGTGAGATTCGTTGATCTGGCCGACCGAATTTCACCGTGACAAAGCGCACGGGTCAAAAATGCCTTGCTTGCTATCATCCGCGGGGGAACAATGATTGCCAATTTCCCATGCCTCCACTTCCGGACCCTGCCCATGTCGGATCAAGCGCCTGCATTCAACCTCGGCATCCGGGGGAAGCTGATCATAATTTTCATCCTGATCAAGGTGCTGCCACTGCTGCTGCTGGCGTGGTACGCGTGGCACTCTGCCCAGAAGCTGGGCCACGATGTCGCCATGGAGGCATCGGCAATGGCCGACAACATGTTCGACACTGTGCGTCTGGTCGGCGATACCGTCACTCAGGATGCCATTGAGGCATTGGACGAGCGCTCGCGCGAGGCGATTGAGGCACTCACCACCGAAACCGCGCGTCAGGTGGCCAATTTTCTGTACGAACGCGACGCCGACATCCGCTATGCCGCCATACTGCAGCCTGATCAGGCTACCTATCGAAACTTTGTCACGCATCAGCGACGCGATGTCTATATGCATGGCGAGTTCCGTCTTGCCGATGACGGCTCTGGATGGGTGCCCGTCGATGAAGTAAACCGCGAAGCCACCGTGACCCGGCACATCTCCGAATACAACGCCAACAGCTTTCATGCCCGCGCGCCAGAATATCTTGGCGAGCGCGAGAGCCGACCGCTCTTTCACGAGATCACCTTTGTCGGACTTGACGGCAAAGAGCAGATCAAGGTCACCACGTCCGATCTGATGAACCCGGCGCTAGGCGATGTCAGCGACCGCAGCCAGACCTTCGTCAAGGCGGAAACCTACTGGGAAGACCTGCGCAAACTGGCGCCGGGCGACATTTATGTTTCGGACGTCATTGGTGCCTATGTCCCCAGTTTTATCGTCGGGCCATACACACCGGCCGCAACCGAAAAGGCAGGCATTGCCTTTGAGCCGGAACAATCCGCCTATGCCGGCACCGAAAACCCGCTGGGTCAGCGTTTTCGCGGTATTGTCCGCTGGGCCACGCCAGTCACCCGTGACGGCGAGATCATAGGCTACGTCACACTGGCACTCGACCACGACCATATTCGTCAGTTTACGGACCGGCTGATGCCCACCGACAAGCGTTACACCCCTATCATCGATGCCATAGAGGGCAACTATGCCTTCATGTGGGACCACAAAGGGCGCTAGATCGTCCATCCGCGCGACTATTTCATTGCCGGATACAACCCCGCAACCGGCTGGCCGGTTCCCCCGTGGATGGATCAGGAGCTCTACGAGGAATGGCAGGCGAGCGGACAGCAAGCACATGTTTTTCTTGAAACCGTAGAGCCTTTTCGCGACCAAAGCCTCGAACGCAAGCCCGCGCTGGCACAACGCAAAAACGGCATCACCCCGCTGGACTGCCGATACCTCAACTTCTCGCCGCAATGCGAGGGCTGGACGGCACTCACCGAACACGGCGGCTCAGGCTCTTTTCTGATCTACTTCAGTGGCCTGTGGAAGCTCACCACTGCAGCCGCCATCCCCTATTACACCGGGCAATATGCCGACAAGGGCACTGGTTTCGGATTTGTCACCATTGGTGCCAACGTTGATGACTTTCACCGGGCCGCCACCGAATCCGGGGCGCGCATCTCCCGTCTCATTGACGAGCGCAAGGCCGAATTCGACGAGCAGCGTCGCAGCATGCTCGATAGCATCAATCGCGACCTGACCAGCACCGCCGTAGGATTGAGCGCCTCTACGCTGGTCATGACCTTCGCAGTGATCATCATCGCCATCATGATGGCCAACGCGCTGACTGCGCGCATCACCCGCATCATCAGTGGCATCCGGCGTTTCGAGAACGGCGACCTCGACCACAGGCTGGAGGTCAAGTCAGCCGACGAGATGGGCGACCTGGCCCGTTCGCTCAACACGATGGCCGATGGCGTGGCCGAATCCTTCAAGCGCCTGGACGAAGCACGGTTGAGTGCCGAGCAAGCCAACCGCGCCAAATCAGACTTCCTGTCGACCGTGTCGCACGAACTGCGCACACCGCTCAATGGGATTCTGGGCTTTGCCGAATTACTCGAACTGGAGGCTGGTACGGCCGAACAGGCTGACTATGCCAAAACCATTCACGATAGTGGTCAGCACTTGCTGAATCTGGTCAACGACCTGCTTGACCTTTCGCGTATTGAAGCCGGGCGTATGGAGTTGAGCATCTCTGAAGTATCACTGCGACCCATGCTGGAGAAATTGCGCGACCTGCACTCCGTGCACGCCGCGCAAAAGGGACTGAAGCTGGCCTGCTCGATTGCCGACGATGTGCCAGACTCCTTGACCACCGATATCACCCGGGTGCGCCAGATTATCAACAATCTTCTGAATAACGCGGTCAAGTTCACCAACAGCGGCGAAATCGCCCTGCGCGTTGAAAGGCAACAGCACGGTGTGCTGTTTCAAGTGCGCGACACCGGTTGCGGCATTGCGCCAGAACATCAGTCGCTGGTGTTCGAAAAGTTTCGCCAGGTGGAACAGTTTGAGGCCCGTAATCAGGGTGGCACAGGTCTCGGTCTGGCGCTGGCCAGCCTCTTTGCCGACATGCTCGGTGGCACATTGACGCTTGAGTCTGTGCCCGGCAACGGGTCCACTTTCAGCTTATGGCTGCCGACTCAATCGCCAGCGACCGGAGACAGGCGATGACACTGTTGCGCAAGATTCTCCCTGGCTGGTGGCCCAAGTCACTGCGCATGCAGTTGATGCTGGTAGTCGGCCTGCTCATCAGCATCGCAATAGGCTCAGCCGGCTATCTGCTGACGCTCAGCGGCAAGGACGCCCTGCTGGAAAAAAAAGAGACCCACTTGCTTGGCGTGACACGCTTGCTGCAGGATCACCTGGAAACCCGGGGCGGCTACGCGGCCTTGCTAGCCGGACAACCTGAAGACAGCGCCGCCATGAGCGCACACCTGAACAGCGAGCTTTTCAGCTTTACCGAGGCAGTCGCCAAGGCGTTTCCGGGTGTAGGTGTGGGCTATTATCACCGGGAACTTGACGCCATACTCACCTATGGCCCGGCTGCAGAATTCGCCAACAATGTGGGCATGAGCATCACGGCCGATCATCCGGGGCGTCAGGTCATGCAATCCGGACTGGCGTCAATCGAAAGCGGCCGACTGATTCGGGGCAACATCATGAATGCCATGAGCCCCATCATCGAAGACGGAGTGGTTACCGGCTACATCTGGGCCAACGAACTGATTGACAACATCGATCAGGAAGTCGCCAGCATGCGAGCCACGATTCTGCGCTTCACTGCGCTGGCGCTGACGATTGCGCTGCTGCTGCTGTATCTGGTGGTCGAACGACTGACCCGCGATGTGGCGGTCATCAAGGCTGGGCTATCCACCCTGGAAGACGACCTGACGCAGCCAATCCGGCCCCTTCACGGCGAGCTTGGTCAGATAGTCGTGGCCATCAACAAACTCGCTCACTCGCTGGCCGATGCTCAAGAGCGTGAGCGCGCAGCGTCTGAGGCAGCGCTGCACCGCAGCGAGGAAAACCTGGCTACCGCAATCGAAGCCATTGACGAAGCCTTCGCGCTTTACGATGCTGAAGACCGCTTGCTGTTTTGCAATGACAAATATCGCGAGATCCACTGTAACGGAAAAAACGGTTTTGCAATCCGCCCAGGGGTCAGCTTCGCCGAAGTCATCCAGCGCATGCAGGGTTGCGGGTTCCAGCCAGACCCTGACACCCCTGGCGCACCAGAGATCGACACCTGGATCAGTCTGCGTCGCACCGGCCCCCTCACCATGGCACTGCAATCCGGCGACGGGCGTTGGTTCAAGGTCATTGAGCGACCCACCGACAGCGGCCAGGTGGTGAGTTTCTGCGTGGACATCACCGACCTGCGCCAGGCAAAACATGCAGCCGAGCAAGCCAACCGTAGCAAAGGCGACTTTCTCGCCAACATGAGCCACGAGATTCGCACACCCATGAACGGCGTCATCGGCATGACCGAACTGCTCATGGGAACAAGTCTCGATGCCGAACAGCTCGAATACGCCCGCACCGTAAAAAGCAGCGCTCAAGCATTGCTGGTGCTGATCGACGACATCCTGGACCTGTCCAAGATCGAAGCGGGCAAGCTCAGCATTGAAACCATAGACTTCAACCTGCGCGAACTACTCGGTGACGTCGCCGACATACTCGCCCTGCCGGCCAGCAACAAGTCACTCGAGCTGGTGTGCGATGTGGCGCCAGACCTTCCGGCCAGATTGCGTGGTGACCCGGGCAGGCTGAGGCAAATACTCATCAACCTGGTCGGCAACGCCGTCAAGTTCACCACCGAGGGCGAGGTGTTACTGCGCGCCAGCACACTGACAAGCGATCAGCAACTCTGCACCCTAAGGCTGGAAGTCATAGACACAGGCATTGGGGTTTCTCCCGAAAACCAGATCAAGCTGTTTTCACCCTTCACTCAGGCCGACAACTCCACCACCAGGCAATTTGGTGGTACCGGCCTTGGTCTGTCGATTGCCAAACGTCTGGTCGAGTTGATGGGCGGTCGTATCGGCCTCACCAGCGAAATTGGCAAAGGCTCGTGCTTCTGGATAGAGCTCCCCCTTGAACGTCAGACCGAAGCCTGGCGTGAGGAGGATTCTCCTGATTACTCAAAAGTGCACGGACAGCGAATACTCATCGTCGAATCCAATGCCAGCGCGCTGCACTTTGTCAAAGCACAATGCCAGGCATTCGGCTGTGACACCCTGCAAGCCACAACAATCGACGAAGCCCTGCGGCTGCTTGCGACAGGGACTGCCTGCCAGCAAGGCCTGGACATTGTGCTGATGGGGGTTGGCCTCCATCCCGACAACCTGTCGGCGATACTCAAGAATATCCCTGCCGGAGCCGATGGCAAGCGCCCACGCATAATCGCGATGCTTCAACAATCGCAGCGCATGCACGCAAATGCACTAAAGGCGGCAGGCCTGGATGAAGTCATGATCAAACCGATCAGGGCCGAAGCCTTGCTGAGCTGTCTTGGCCAACTCACCGCCCCGGCTTCGCAAGCATCAGCAGCAATCAAGGACGCCGCGACAGCCCATGCTCGTCGACACGCACGCATCTTGCTGGTAGAAGATCACCCCACCAACCAGAAGCTCGCCACCGCGCTGCTCAAACGTCAGGGTCACGAAGTCAGTGTTGCTTCCAACGGCAGGGAGGCACTCGAAACCCTCGCCCGGGAACGTTTTGACCTGGTGTTGATGGACTGTCGAATGCCGGAGATTGACGGACTGACCGCTACACGGATGATTCGCTCCGGCGAACACCCGGTGCTGCAACCCGACCTGCCCATCATCGCCATGACTGCAAATGCCATGGCTCAGGACCGCGAAGAAGCCGCGCAGGCCGGCATGGACGATTATCTGACCAAGCCTATCAACCCGGAAAAACTGAATGAATGCGTACAACACTGGATACGCAAACAGACTACAATTACGTCGCAAACATGAAAAACAGCATAATCGAATCATTATAAAGCTGTAATTCTTACCGCTCGGAACACCATCGCACGGCACGCCATCGCGCTGGGTTCATCACCAGTTGTCAGCCTTGTCGCTCAATAAATCCATGCACATCCTCATCGTCGACGATAACCTCACCAATCGAAAACTGCCGGCCGCCATCCTGGGCAAGGCAGGGTGCACCATCGTCGAAGCAGAAAACGGCGACCAGGCGCTGTCACTGCTGGCCCGCGATCACTTCGATTGTGTGTTGCTCGACATCAGCATGCCTGGTATCACCGGCGATGAAGTCTGTCGCCGCATTCGCCAGAACCCCGATCTGGCCAACATGCGCGTGGTGGCCTACACCGCGCATGCCATGTCCGGCGACGGCAGTCGCATCATGGACTCAGGCTTTGACGCGCTGATCACCAAACCAATTTCACGCAACATACTACTCGAAGCAGTCGGCCTCGCTGGCTGAGCACATCAAGATCAGCAAGTCGCTGCTTAGCGATCAAAGCTTCGGATAGAATCCGTATAGCCAACCAGAGAGCGCCGCCATGATCGGCATTTTCCTCATCACCCACGGCACCTTGGGCGAGGCCATGATTCAATGCGCCTGCCATGTGCTCAATCATCGCCCGCCAGCCATCGCTCAACTCGGAGTGTCAGCCCAGGACGATCCGCTTGACCTGCTGCCGCAGGCGCGGGACATGCTCGCCTGGGTGGATCAGGGAGAAGGCGCCATCGTGCTGACCGACATATTTGGCGCCACACCGTCCAACCTGGCCCTTAAACTGATGGAACCGGGGCGGGTTGAAGGCGTGGCCGGCGTCAACCTGCCCATGCTGCTGCGGGTGCTGACTCAACGCGACAAGGATCTCGACACCTTGTTGGCGCGTGCGGTATCCGGCGCATGCGAAGGCGTAACCAGAATAAGGACAGGGTGAACACACCATGCCAATCAGAGAAGTGGAGATCATCAACAAGCTCGGGCTGCACGCTCGCGCATCAGCCAAACTCACACAGACTGCCAGCAATTTTGCCTGCAACGTGTGGCTTGAACGTAATGGCCGCAAGGTCAACGCCAAGAGCATCATGGGCGTCATGATGCTGGCCGCCGCCCGCGGCGCAACCGTCACCATAGAAACCGACGGCACCGATGCAGACGTGGCCATGGACGCGCTGGTCGCGCTCATCGCCGACCGTTTTGGCGAGGAGGAGTAAGCGCATGGCCTTCACCATTCACGGCCTGCCGGTATCAAGCGGCATAGCCATCGGCCATGTGCACCTCATCTCGCACGCACTGCTTGAGGTCAGCCACTACCACGTCGCCGAGCGCTATATCCCGGAAGAGGTCGAGCGCCTCAACGACGCCCTGGCCGAAGTCCAGGGCGAGCTGACTGGCCTGAAGGCCGCCACCAGCGGCGGCCATAGCCACAGCGAAGTCGGTGCCTTCGTCGATCTGCAGCTCATGATGCTGGCCGACCCCATGCTCACCGACAGCGCGCGCAAGCTTATCGAAGAGCGTCGCTGCAACGCCGAATGGGCGCTGGTGCAGCAGATGGAACATCTGGTCAAACAGTTCGAGCTCATCGAAGACCCGTATCTGCGCGAACGCAAGGCAGACGTGGTTCAGGTAGTAGAGCGTCTGGTCAAGGAACTGCTCGGCCAGCCCGGACGCCTGCCACCAAAGCGACGCGATGGCATTGGCACCATCGTGGTCGCGCACGACCTGTCGCCCGCCGACACCGCAGGCTTTCGCGATCACAACATCGTCGGTTTTGCCACCGACGTCGGCGGCCCCACCAGCCACACTGCCATCGTTGCCCGCAGTCTGTCGATTCCGGCCGTGGTCGGCCTGCACCATGTGCGCCACCTGCTGGAAGAGGACGAGCTCGTCATCGTCGATGGCCGCCGTGGGGTGGTCATCATCGCGCCTGACGCCAGCATTGTCGAAGAATACCGGCTGCGCCGCGCCGAGCTCGACATCGAACGCTCGCGGCTGCACCGCATCAAGGACACCCAGGCCACCACGCTGGACGGCGAGCAAGCCTTTCTGCATGCCAACATCGAAGGCCCCAAGGACATCGGCCAGGTCAAGGCGGTCAACGCCGACGGCATAGGCCTGTATCGCACCGAGTTCCTGTTCATCGGCCGCGACACCTTGCCGGACGAAGAAGAGCAGGTCGAAGCCTACTCCGCCGTGCTCAAGGCAATGGGCAACAAACCGGTCACCATACGCACCTTCGACGTGGGCGCGGACAAGGCCATGCGCAACCAGCCCCATCGCGAAGAGCCCAACCCTGCGCTGGGGCTGCGGGCCATCCGCTTCTCGCTGTCCGAGCCAAAGATGTTTCTCACCCAGTTGCGTGCGCTGCTGCGCGCATCGGTGCACGGCAAGCTGCGCATCATGGTCCCAATGCTCGCTCATGCCGCCGAGATCGACCAGACGCTGGTGCTGCTAGACCGTGCCCGCGCCCAGCTACGTGCAGACGGCATCCCTTTTGACGAACGCCTTCAAATTGGCGCCATGATCGAAGTCCCCGCCGCCGCACTGGCGCTGGGCATGTTCATACGCCGGGTGTCCTTCCTGTCCATCGGCACCAACGACCTTATCCAATACACCCTGGCCATCGATCGCGGCGACGACGCGGTGGTGCACCTCTATGACCCGCTACACCCCGCAGTGCTCAAACTGGTCGCCGCCACCATACAGGCCGGCGCACGCTACGGCCTGCCCGTGTCGGTGTGCGGCGAAATGGCCGGCGACCCGGCCTTTACCCAACTGCTGCTCGGCATGGGACTGCGGCATTTTTCCATGCATCCGTCCAACATTCTTGAAATCAAACAGCAGATCCTGCGCGCCGACGTCGGCGAGCTCGCCCCAAAGGTGCAACGCATCCTGAAGATGGACGAACAAGCCAAGGTACGCGACGCGGTGGCGCGGCTGAGTAGCGGGTGATGCCTGAAACAGCTCGGGTATTGCGGTAAGGGTATTGCGGTAAAACCGCAGCGCATACAAAGCACCGGACATTTCGCCATCCCTGATCAATCGCCTTTTGCCTGCAGCAACAGCACGGCCTCCCGCAGCGCCGCCAGCATGGCGGGCGCAAAGGGGTCGTGCCCGACGCCGTCCACCATCAGCAAGCGGCTGTCAGGCAGGCCTTGCTGAAGCAGGCGCGAATTGCGGGGGCGGCAGACCAGGTCGGCGCGGCCATGGATGAGGCACACCGGTATGCCGCGCAGGCTGGCGGCGATGTCGAGCAGGGCTTGTTCGCCGATGAAGCAGTGATTGAGCAGATAGTGGGCCTGCACCCGGTACTTGTGCCACGCGGCAGACCAGGCGGCATGGTCGTCGGCAGCCGGTATGCGGGCTGCTACCCGGCCGCAACTGCCCAGGGTTTGCTCCCACTGCATCCACGCGCTCATCAACGGGCGGGCGTCATCCGGCGTGGCGGCGTCCAGCAGCGCCCGGGGCAAGCACGGGAACAAGTGTTGCGTGCCGTTTGCCGCAGCCAGCCTGGCCAGCGCCGGACAGGGCAGCAAGCTGCGCGCCCGATCGAAAAACCAGTTGAGGTCTTCGTCGCCGGTCAGAAAAGGCGCGCGCAGCAGCAGGCCCCGGCAATGCTCGCGGTGTCGTCCTGCCCACGCCAGCGCCAGCGCGGCTCCCCATGAGCCACCGCTTGCCAGGCAGGGGCCAAGCCCAAGGTGTTGCCGCAGACGTTCGATGTCGGCGACCAGCGCTTCGGTGTGGTTGTGGTTCAGGGCGCCCAGCGGAGTGCTGCGTCCGCAGCCACGCTGGTCAAACAGAGCCATGCGAAAGCGCGCCGGGTCCAGCAAGCGCCGCAGCATAGCGCTGCAGCCACTGCCCGGCCCACCATGCAGCACGATGATCGGCGTACCAGCCGGGTTGCCACACTGTTCATAATGAATCGCGTGGCCGTCTCCCACATCCAGCCAGCCGTGGTCCCAGGGTTCGATGGGTGGATAGGGGTTCATGCCCCAGACATGCTAAGGGGCCATCTCATCCCGGAAGCTCATACGACTCTTGCCTCGCCGAGCACTTTCATTTTCCATCTATCAGGCAGCGCTCCCGGGGTCAGCACGTCGACCTCTACTCCCAGGAGTTCGATCAGCTCCGAGCGTATGGCACCAACATCAAAAAGAGATGTTTCCTCGGTAGTGTCGATCAAGATATCAAGATCGCTTTCTTCGGTATCCTGACCAGTCAGAACCGAACCAAAAACCCTCGGATTCTTCGCATGATGGCGCTCGACTATCTGGCGTATCGCATCTCGGTGAGCCAGATAAGCAACTGATGGCTTCATCAACAAACCTCCTTATCCGAAAACTACGCTCAAAAGAACGGAAAAGAACTTGGGGTGCAGCATTTTACGGGTTCGATTTTCCCATCTTAGAAGAATGCAGCAAAGCTGATCCGAGAGGCTCGCCATCAAAGCTGATTGCCATCCCGTCCGGCAATCAGCGGTGTCCACCAACGGCCTCCAGCGCCCAATGATACCCGTGATGCCCATTCCGAGCATTGTCACAGGCTACTACACCGCCGTGACCGCTTGCCGATTCTCATGATTTTCATGAGACATGGCCACAGGCAATCGCGATGCCGGAGGTGACTGGCTGCGCCACAATGGTGCTGCCGATAAAGCCCGCAGCACGCGGCCGTGTCGGTATCCACTGCCAACCAAGGAGACACATCATGAAATGGGAAACCCCTTCTGCCTGCGACATGCGCTTCGGCTTCGAAATCAACCTGTACGTTTCAGTTCGCTGAGGCCTGCGCCAGCGGGCGCCCCTGGCGTTTGCTGGCCACCTGATCAACCATGAAAATCCATGTTCTCGGCTCGGCGGCGGGTGGCGGCTTTCCGCAATGGAACTGCAACTGCCCCAACTGCGACGGTTTGCGCAAGGGCAGCATCCGCGCCAGGCGCCGCACACAGTCGTCCATCGCTGTCAGCGACACCGGGCTGGACTGGGTGTTGTTCAACACTTCACCCGATATTCTGGAACAGATTCATCACTTTCCGGCCCTGCAGCCAGCACGTGGGCTGCGTGACACCGCGATTGCAGCCATTGTGCTGATCGACGCGCAGATAGACCACACCACCGGCTTGTACATGCTGCGCGAGCACCGCCAGCCGTGGCCAGTGTGGTGCACCGCGCCAGTGCATGAAGACCTGAGCACCGGCAACCCGATCTTCAAGGTGTTGTCGCACTATGCCGGCATAGACTGGCACGAGATTCCGCTGTCTGGCCAGTTCAGCGCCAAGGGCGTGCACGGCCTGCAGTTTGCCGCGCTGCCGCTCAACAGCAACGCGCCCCCTTATTCACCACGTCGCGACCGCCCCATGCCGGGCGACAACATCGGCGTGACCATCACCGACCGCGAGACTGGCCGGTGCGTGTTCTATGCACCCGGCCTGGGTGAGATGGAGCCTGCGGTGTGGGCCGCCATGCAGGCGGCCGACTGTGTGCTGGTGGATGGCACGCTGTGGACTGATGACGAGATGATCCGCCTTGGCGCATCGTCGCGCAGCTCGCGTGCCATGGGGCATCTGCCACTGTCCGGCCCGGACGGCATGCTGGCATGGTTGGACAAGCTGCCCGCCAGCACACGCAAGGTGCTGATCCACATCAACAACACCAACCCCATCCTCGATGAAGACAGCCGCGAACGCGCCGAACTGAACGCACGCGGCATAGAAGTCGCCGAGGATGGCATGGAGATAACACTGTGATTCCTGCGGAACATCTGGCCCTGGACCTTGCCAACCCGGAGCCGCCCTGGTCATCCAGCGAGTTTGAAGCCTTGTTGCGCGAAAAAGGCACTGGCTACCATATTCACCACCCGTTTCATGTGATGATGGCCGAGGGCAAGCTAACCCGCGAGCAGTTGCAGGGCTGGGTGGCCAACCGCTTCTACTACCAGATCAGCATTCCGGTGAAGGACGCCGCGATTCTGTCCAACTGCCCGGACCGTGACATCCGCCGTGAATGGATACAGCGCATCATCGACCACGACGGCCGTGGTGACGACCCGGGCGGCATCGAGGCGTGGGTGGGTCTGGGGGAATCCGTCGGCCTGAGCCGCGATGATGTCACCTCGCTACGCCTGGTGGCACCGGCCACCCGCTTTGCCTGCGAGGCCTATGTCAACTTTGTGCGCCAGCGCCCATGGCAGGAGGCGATTGCCTCCAGCCTGACCGAGCTGTTTGCCCCTCACATTCACCAGCAACGCATAGACACCTGGCCAGACCATTACCCGTGGGTGGATACGGCTGGTCTGCAATACTTCCGCAACCGGCTCACCCAGGCCCGGCGCGACGTGGAACACGGCCTGCACTTCACGCTGCAATACTTCAGCCGAAGCCGCGCCCTGCAACAGCGTGCGCTGGACATCCTGCAGTTCAAGCTCGACGTGTTGTGGGCCATGGCCGACGCCATCATGCTGAGCCAATGCCAGGTCGCCATCGTCGGCCCCAAGCCTGCCAGAGCCAGCCAATGAGCACCGCAAGCCTGAGCATGCAACTCGCCGTGGCACGCCCCTTCAGGCTGCAGTGGGAAGAAGCACAGAAGGCCTGGGTGCTGCTCTACCCGGAAGGCATGGTCAAGCTCAACCAGAGCGCAGGCGAGATCATGCAACGCTGCGACGGCTCACGCACCCTGTCCGATGTGGTCACCGAGCTGGAGCAGGCCTTCGGCGCAAGCGACCTGCAAGCGGATGTGTTGGGTTTTGCAGAGCTCGCCATCAAACAGGGCTGGCTGCGCGACAAGGCTGGAAGCGCGCCGCGATGAGTACGCAGCCATCCTCTCAGCTCTCACTGGTGGGCAGCCTACCGCCCCGACCTGGCCCGCCGCTGTGGCTGCTGGCCGAGGTGACCTATCGCTGCCCGCTACACTGCGCCTTTTGCTACAACCCGGTCGATTTTGCCCACAACGAGGCCGAACTGAGCACCGCCGACTGGCTGCGGGTGTTGCGCGAAGGTCGTGCCGCCGGCAGCGTGCAGTGTGGTTTTTCCGGTGGCGAACCCCTGCTGCGTGAAGACCTGGAGGAGCTGGTGGCCGAAGCGCACCGGCTTGGCTTTTACACCAATCTGCTCACCTCCGGCGTGGGCTTCACCGAAGAGCGCGCCCGCGCCCTTAAAGCCGCCGGGCTAGACCATGTGCAGTTGTCGTTTCAGGACTCGACCCGCGAACTCAACGACTTCCTGTCGCACACCCGCACCTTCGACCTCAAGCGCCGGGTGGCCGACACCATCAAGCGCCACGACTGGCCCATGGTGATGAACTGCGTCATTCACCGGCTCAACATCGACTACATCGACAAGATCATCGAGCTTGCGCTGGACATAGACGCCGAATATCTGGAGTTGGCCAACAACCAGTATTACTCCTGGGCCATGCTCAACCGCGATCAACTACTGCCCTCACGCGATCAACTGGTGCGCGCCGAGGCCGTCACCAATGAGTGGCGGCAACGCATTGGCGACCGCATGAAGATCTTCTTCGTGGTGCCGGACTACTACGAAACCCGCCCCAAGAAGTGCGTCAATGGCTGGGGCAACGTCTTTTTGACGGTCACGCCCGACGGCACCGCTTTACCCTGTCACACCGCCCGCATGTTGCCCGGTCTGAGCTTTCCCAATGTGCGCGACATGGACATCGCCAGCATCTGGTACGACTCCGAAGGCTTCAACCGCTACCGTGGCCATGGCTGGATGAGCCCCACCTGCCGCGACTGCCCGGAAAAGGAGCAAGACATGGGCGGCTGCCGCTGCCAGGCCTTCATGCTCACCGGCGACCCAACCGCCACCGACCCGGTGTGCGACAAATCACCCCACCACGGGCTGATTACTGCTGCAACGCAGGCCGCGCAATACGCGCCAAGCACGCCTGATACGGTCAAGCCGCTGGTGTTTCGAGACCCAAAGGAGTCCCGTGCACGCGGTCTGGTGCCGGTGCCGGAGTCGTGAGCCCCTGCAATGGTTCAGGCATCTGCCAGACCAACCGCATCAGCTCTCGATCAAACCCGATCGAAGCGCAATCAGCGTAATTTCGGCGGCGTTGGCTGCACCCAGCTTTTGCTTGATGTGATACAAATGCGTGCCCACAGTGCTTGGGCTGAGGTTTTGCACGGCAGCAATGTCGGCCACCGAGCGCCCTTGGGCGAGCAAAAGAAACACCGCAAATTCCTTGTCGGTGAGTGCCGCCACCGGGTCGTCAGTGCCATCCATCTGCGCCAGCGCCAGTGCTGGCGCAATGTCGCGGTCGATATAGCGTTTACCGCGTGCCACCTCGGACGCGGCGCGCAGCAGCTCCTGTGGCTCGGCGCGCTTGGACAGATAGCCACTGGCGCCGGTTTTGAGCGCCCGCCCGGGGATCTGCACATCATCATGCGCCGACAGCATCAACACCCGCGCCTGCGGGTGGTGCGCCAGCAAGCGGGCCAGCGCGCCAAGGCCGCCGATGCCGGGCATGCTCACATCCATGATCAACAAGTCTGGCATGTGAGTATCAAACAACTGCACCGCCGACTCGCCGCTGTCTGCCTCGGCCACCACCTCGGCACCCGCGCCTTCCAGCAGCAGCCGGAAACCCATGCGCACTACGGCGTGGTCATCCGCCACCAGAATCTTCAGGCCTTGCAGTCTCGTCATTTGCCGCTCCCCTGCCGGTCTGCAACAAGCACCGCCTCCGGCAGGCGCACACGCAGCCGCACACCACCCGACGCCGGGCGCTCCAGAACAAGCTCGCCATGCAGCTCGGATACCCGCTCGCGCATGCCGACCAGGCCATAGTGTCCATCCGGCGTGGTGGTGTCATCCATGCCGCGCCCGTCGTCAGTCACGCTCAGCTCCAGCGTACCCCTAGCCCGCGTCAACTTGACCAGCACATGACTGGCCGCAGCATGGCGCGCAACATTGGTCAGGCTCTCCTGCAGCACCCGCAACAAGGTCAGCGCCTGTTGCTCGGGCAAGTTGTCGGGCATGGCGTCCAGCCGAAGCTCCAGCATCACATCGGGGTGCAGTTGTTGCCACTGCGCACAGTGCACATGCATGGCCTCATGCAAAGTGCTGCTGTCGGTGGGAAAGCGCCGCAAGCGGTTGAGGATGGTGCGCACACCGTCCTGCATCTGGCCAGTCATGGCCAGCATGGCCTGGGCGCTGCCATACAACTGCGGCTCATGCTGGCTGCGCTGCAGAATGCTGCCGGCAATGGCACGAACAGCGGTAATGCCCTGACCTAGCTCGTCGTGCAGCTCCCGCGAGATCACCCGCCGCTCGGCTTCCAGGCGTTGCTGCAAGGCCCGGGCAAAGTCTCGGTCATCGCCCAGACGACGGTTGTCTGCGCGGGTTTCCATCAGATTGTCGGCCAGCCGATTGTAGGCGCTGGCAACCCGGTCGATTTCGCGCACACCGAAGGCTGGCAGACGTTTGTCGAAACGGCCATCGGCTGCGTCGACCAGCACATCATCCACCCGCTGCAAAGGCGACAGCGCACGGCGCAATGCCGTTCGACTGCCAAACCACACCAGCAGCAACAAGGCTGCTCCCCAGCCCAAACCGGCCATCAAGTCATCCCAGGCATCAAGCACAGCGCGTGAGGTGTCCGGTATCAGTTCAAAACGCAAACCACCCGCCTGGGCCGACCACGCGGCCACGTGCGGCGCCAGCCAGGCATCGAACCACACAGGCGCATCACGCCCGGCCTTCCACAGTGGCGCGGGTGATTGATAAAGCAGCGCGCCATCCGGCGCATGAACCTTTAACGCATTGGCGCGCAAGCGACCCACGGCGGCCAGCTCGGTCAGCAGCGTCTGTTGGGCATCCGGCGACCCGGCCGTTTCCAGGCCAGCCAGCCGGACTTCGAGAAACTGCTCGGCCACACGGGTTGCGGCACGCACCTCTTCATGGATGGCCTGTCGGGTGTCGCGCACCCATAACACCGCCATCACCAGCAACAGCACCAGCAGCAGCGCAGTCATCACCATGCCGATGCGCTGCTCCAGCGTGGGCAGGGCACGCAACAACCAGCCCGACGATACATCTGGACGGGAGGCCAAGCTGCCGGATACGGAATGGTGTCGATTGCTCACGGCAAACCCTGTGTGCTGATGGTCTGTTAAGTGGCGCAAGTGTCATGCCAGCGGGCGGCTCAAGCGGAATCACGGGCTGTGCGGGCTTTCGTCGCGGTCAGACTCAGGCTGGCAAGCATAAAACTGTTCCATTCTGGAACAACTGTCTTGCTGCGCAACAGTCGGCGTCAGTGCTCATGGCTGTTCCGGGTGCCGTTACTGTCATCACACTGTCACTGTCGCTGCCGCCATACCGCAAGCAGTTGCGGCAACTTGCGCCGCAGATAAGCGTCAATCAATTGACGTCTGCGTTTATGACTTTGGAACCTGCCATCATGCTAAAGTGATATTAACAAATACCTGTATCGAGCAATCGCAATGAATGCATATAACCCTGAAAACGTCATGAAAACCGGCATGCTACGCGAGTTTGACAGCATGTTTCTGAGGTCTGCACTCGATGAGTTACGCCCGTTTGATTTTCTATGCGTTGGTTTTGCCGACTTCACCGACGGGGGCGTCAGGATACGGCGGGCAGCCGTGCTTGAAGGTGTGCTGCACGAAGACAACGAAAAGCTGATCGGTCAGTGCGCCTTGTTGCTCAACACCTGGCGAACCATAGGCAATCCCATCGTGATCGACATTGGCCCCTGCGCCTGCCTGGGGGCCAAGCTGCTGCATAGAAAATCCGCATCACGCATCGTTGCCATGGAAGGTCAGGCCCTGGAAGCCGAGCAGTTCATCTTTCTTGTGGTCAGCAGCCCGTCATTGACCTTGTCTGCGGTCGATAAGGCGCTGCTGACGCGAACGCTGTCAGAGTTGCTGAACCGGGCCAGAAACCACCCTGAGACAAGCCATGAACAGGCCGTCTGGCAGGACAGTCCGGTCAACCTCACGCCGCGGGAGGTGGAAATAGTGAAACTTGTCGCGCAGGGGATGACCAACAAGGAAATTGCACGGGCCTTGTCGCTGTCTCCCAACACGGTTCGCAACCACCTGACCAATCTTGGCGCCAAGACCGGCTGCCGGAGACGCGCCCAGCTTGCCACCCTGGCCATGCAATGCGAGCTGGCCGCAAAACCATCCAAACCCTGACACCGACGGCAACAGGGGTTCAGGGCTGACTCAAAATGGCACCACCCACTCCAGCGAGGCTCTGGACCGTTCGCCGAACACACCCAGCGCGCTGCCACGCGAACCCGACAGCCGGTCGATCTTGAGGCGCCATTGCTGATGGCTGACAGTGGTCCAGGTCAGGTGCAGTGACTGCCATCTGCCGTCGCCCTGATCTGACCATACCGCGAAGTAGCGCAAACCAAGCCGGTCCTGCAGCATCCGGGCGTCGACCAGCATGGACAGGCTATGCCGCCATCGGCTCTCTTCACCCGCTTGCCTTGTGCCGTACTCCGAAAACACCTGCGGGCTGAGCAATACTGATCCACGCAACCAGTCAAGCCCCAGCAAGGCGCGCGCCTGCGGCAGTCCGTAATCCGGCGATCCAGCGTCGTAGCGCATTCGTGCGGCCTCGCCACGCAACACCAGCGTGCCGACAGGCAGGTCGAAGGACCCGCCCAGCATGCTGACGCGTCGCGCCTGCCAGTCCACGCCAAGCGGCGTGAGCACCGGCTGCGCCTGCCGCCACAGGCCACGGTAGGCGAGCGCGGTCAGGTCTGCGTTGGCTGCCCTGACGTTCCATTTGAGGGCAAAGCTGTTCCGGCCAAGCGACGATGCCTTGGCCGGAGGATCAGGCAAATCAGCGCCCGGTGGGGTAAAGCGGTCAAGCCGCCTGTCCCCCGACCACCAGACACTCAACGCATGCTTGTCAGTCTCGTGCTCAAGCTGGGCACTCCACAACCCAAGCCGCGAGTGCTCGGTGGTCTCGAAGAATGCATCGGGCCAACCAACCGGCGTCACCCCGTCAAGCACTCGAAACCCGTCTGCGCCGCTGTGCACAGGCATCAGACGACCTGCCGAAAGCTGCCAATGGTCAAAGCGGCGCATCCATACCAACTCACGCAGCAAGGCCTGATCATGGCTACGCGAGTCAAGCCAGCTTCTGGACAAGGCCACTCTGCCGATAGCGCGCCCTCCAAAGGCCAGGGTCTCGCCGTTCAGGCGGGCAATCACCCCAGCACCTAGCGCATCAGCCCGCTGCGAAAAGTGATCCGCGCGAAACACCAGCTCGCCCCGCAAGCCCGGCTCGGCCATGGCGGACTGACCCGCCGCAGGCAGTGCGCACAGCCAACACACGGCAAACACCGCCCGGGTCAGATCATGGAGCCGCATTCCGGCAATCTCACCCACCACGCAGGAAGCGCTGCGAGGTGTAGACCGGGTCCAGCGCCTGATCCAGCTCGCGGCTGTCGACCAGCATGCGCGTTACCCGTCCGTTGAGCAGATTGCGCATCACGTATTCGGTCGGCCGCCAGTATTGACCCTCGCGCTGCAAACCGCTGGTATCCAGGCGTTTGACATGGCTTCCGTCGTGTCCGAAATAATCAATGCGCACCGGATAAAGGCTGTTGCTTTCCAGCCAGTAGGTCTTGCCGCCATAGCCGGATGCCTTCTGCTCCTGCTCGGTGCTGGGGCGGGCATGTACGGTCAGGCACTGGCCGAACTCACACTCGACTGGCGCAGGCGCGGAAAAGAGGTAGTGCTCCAGCTTGAAGTCTTCAAAATCCTCATGTGTAAATTCGGTGCCCATGAACCAGTTGCTCTTCTCGGCACCAGCCAGCCTGCGCATACGCCGGTTTGCCGGCATGTAAAGCCACAGATCATTCGCTGAGGCGCCTTCGTCAATGACCAGCAAACCGGTTCCACGCAAGGAGGCGGGTTCGTCGAAGCGGATCAGGCTACGCTCCTCGACACGCTCGCCATTGTCCAGGCGATGAAAGAAGAACTGCAGGCGGCGCTCCTGAACCACCCGCCCGTCGGCTGATTCAAGCAACATGCGATATCGCGTGTTTTCGCTCAGGCTCTTGGTCTGCTGGTCAGCCTGACGCATCAACGCCATACCCGCATCACTGGCCTCAAACTCCATGGTCGGCTGTGCCCAGCAGGGGGCAACCCACGCCCCCACTAGCGCCAGGCCTGTCAGTAAAAACCTTGTCATCATCCAAACTTCCTCCGACGAATCACCGCTACCGGATCAAGCCCGCGTACCGCCTTCACCACCGGCCTGGCCACAAGCGGAAGAATCAGCAACGCAGGCAACACCACCATCAACGCATCCAGCATCCGGAAGTGGGTGTCGACGGTCAGCCAGGCCTTGCCAAGCACGCCATTCAGCCCCCATGCGAGCATGATTGCCAACGGCACCGACAACACCACCCCCAGCGCCCCGAGCAGCAACACCTCCCGACGGATCATGGTGGCAACTGCATTGCGGTGAAAACCGAGTATCTGCAGCAACGCAAAGTCGGTCTGGCGGGTTGCGAACGAAAAAATCACGCTGATCAACAAGGTCAACACCGCGACCACCATCGAGAACAAGGTAGCCAGATGCAGAATGCCGGCGATCTCGCGCAGATGCTTTACAAACTCCTTGGTCACTGCGCCCTTGTCCATGACGCGGGCAACCCAGTCGATATCGAACAAGGTGGCCAGCCCGTTCGGCATGGGCGAATCCACCGCCAGCATTGCTCCGGTGTTCTGCTCGTCCAGATCGAGCCATTGGCGCACGCCGCCCAGGGTGGCATAGGCTTCGCTGGGCATGACACCCGAAACCACACCGATAAGAATGGGCGCGAACCCCTCGCGCATACCCTCCACCTGCACCGGCTCGCCAAGGCTGAGGTTCAGCTTGTCGACCACCCTGCGCTCCAGCAGCACAACATCCTGATCCGACGGCGTGATCCAGCGACCGGCAATCAGACGCGGCTGGCGCATGGACTCTGCCCGCACCCCAGTCACCAGCACGCTCTCGTTGGCGGCGTCACCAATCACGCGCACCATGCCGCGCGCAAAGCCCTCGACCCGTGCGCCGGGTACGCGTGCTGTGAGCTCTGGCAGCTCGTCGTCCCAAACCGGCGAGATGAAGTCCACCGTGTAGTCCCAGCGGTCCGAGGCCAGCCCCTTCACGATGGTGCGCTCAAACGAATACAGCGCCACGAAAAACGAGATGGCAGGTGCCAGCGCCAGCGCGATCACCATCACGGTGCCCAGCGCGACCCTGCGATTGCGCATCACGGCACGCAAGGGATAGCGCCACAGCACCGATTTGACAGGGATATCGCCCTGCGCCGGGCTGGACGAGGCGCCGGTCTCGCGCATCGCATCAACCGGTTGCGCCTGACGCAATACGGACAAGGCCCACGCACCCACGGCAAAGAACAGCAAGCCGCCAACAATGACCGCAATGCTGAAGGCCTGCAGACTGAGACGCAGATCCGGCAAGGGCATGCCGATTGCGTTGGCATACTCCATGCCAAAGCCCTTCATCATCAGCCAGCCTACCAGCAGCGCGGTGATGAGACCCAGCACCAGCACCAGCGCCAGCGGGGCTGCCCAGGCCTGCGCAATGGCCATCCGGCGATAGCCCAGGGCCAGCAGCACGCCGATGCTGCTGCGGTGAGCCAGCACCCACTGACGCAGCACAAAGGCCAGCACCATGGCACATGCCAGCACCAGAATCGCGCAGATGGCCGGGGTGAATATCTTGAACGCATCCAGATCCATCTGCAGATACATATGGCCGAACTGCCGCGACAGCGCCACCGACTCCTCAAGGCTCAAGCGCTGACGTGCCACGGTTTCGATAGCCTGGATAGTGGAGGCATCAAGATCATGCCCAGCCTGCTGCCCGGCAAACACCACGCTGTTGAGCAAGCGGAAACCCATACGGTCCCGAATCAAGGCTTCGCTGACCTGCAGCACCGCCAGCGAACCGCGTGACGGCATGAAGAAACCCGGTGCCGCGCCGTCGATGAGATATTCCGAAAACACCGCCACGCCGCGCACCACCAGCGGAATCCGGTCATGACCAATCTTGACGGTAATCGCGTCTCCAGGGGCAAGCTGATAGTGACGCGCAAAGTTGCGATCAATCAGAGCGCCCTGCAAGTCGTCACGCGCCGGCACAGCGCCTTCAAGCAGCAAAGGCTTGTTGATCTGCTGCAGTTCGGGGTCCACCGCAATCATCAACGCGGAAACCCGTTTGGAACCCGCAGCCTCATAGCTGCCGGACAACAGCAAGCGGGGCTCCCAGTCAGTCACCCCGTCTACCGAGCCAAAGTCCGGCACATTCAGTTCGTCCTCGGGAACAAAGCGGATCTCATGGCTGGCGACCCGGGTGTCGTCATAGAGCGTGTCCCGGTAGTCAAAAAAACCGTTTATCGCCGAATACACGCCGGTAAACACACCGGCTGCAATCCCGAGAATCAGCACGGTGGCAAACAGGCGCCCGCGAATCTGCTTGAGCTCACGCCACAGATAAGTCTGTATCTGTCTTTCAGCCATGGCTCAAGCTCCCTCGACCAGGCGACCCTCGAACATGCGCAGCACCCGGTCAAAGCGTTGCGCCATTTTCTCGTTGTGAGTGACCACCAGCAAGGCCACGCCATTTGAGCGGGTCTGCTCTATCAGTTGCTCAAGCACCAGCTCGCCAGTGGTGGCGTCCAGGTTGCCCGTGGGTTCATCAGCAAGCAGAACGGCTGGTGACTTGATCAAGGCCCGCGCAATCGCCACACGCTGCTGCTCTCCACCGGACAACTGCGCCGGAAAGGCATTTGCCCTCGCCCCCAGGCCAAGCCCGGTCAGCAAGCTCATGGCTTGCTCGTCACTGCAGGCCAGCCCTGCCGCCTCGGCACCGGCAAGCACGTTTTCGAGTGCGGTCAGCGTGGAGATGAGGTTGTAGAACTGAAAGATCACGCCCACGGTGTTGCGGCGATAGTCGTCGCGCGCAGCCTGATCATTCGGCCCTATCGTGAAACCACCCGCCTTGATCACGCCCTGGTCAGCCACATCCAGCCCGGCCAGCAGATTGAGCAAGGTAGTCTTGCCTGCGCCAGACGGCCCCAGCAAGGCCACACACTGGCCCGGAAACAACTCTACCGACACATCGTCCAGCACACGCCTGCGCTGTTCGCCGTCTCCCACATGGCGCACAAGGTTTTGAGCGTGCACTGCTGCATTCGTCACCACTGGTTCAGCACATTTCATGATCGCTCCTCACACACCACTCTGACTGCCATCATCAACCTGCCAGTCGACCTTGACCTCAACCTGGATAGCCCCCTCAAGCGAGGAGCACACCGTGCAATGCTTGCGAAACGCATCGGCACAGCGCTGCTTCATGGTCGCGCTCTGCTCATGCAGAAGCTGAGGTGACAGCAGCACCTCGATGCGGCGTATTCGAGGCAGCCCCTCGTCGTTGGGTGCCACCACCGACACCGCATCAACCGCCATGCCTGTCAGCGGCATCGCCGCATGCCGACAGATTTCGGTGAGGCTTGCAGCCAGGCAATGACCCACTGCGCTTGCCAGCAAAGCCGGGGTGGATGGAGCCGATGCATCGCCTACCGGATCGGGTTCATCGGAATAGAACACCTCACCATGCAATCGATCGCCCTCATAGGCCTGAGAGCGGAACTGGAAGCGCTCCATGAGTTCCATCCTGACACCGAAGTGGCGCTCAGCCTGGTTTCGCATGTGCATGAATATCCCCTTTGTTGAGTGAAAGTGAATCATCGGAAGGCCGATGAATGTCCAGCCGGGCACACAGCGCCCGACCGACAAATGAAATGAGCTGACAACCAAGGATGAAGCAGACCGCAACCACCAGATACCAGTACAAAAGCCTGGAGGGTTCGCGCTCGGCCGCGATCATGGCGATATGCAGGACATCGCTGACACCCACCATGAAAAGGATCGAGGTGTCCTTGAAAAGCGATGTGGCAAAGCTGGTGGACGAACGTATGCTCCGGCGCAACATCTGCGGCAACACAATGGCGTGGGACCACTGCAACTGACTCATGCCCAGCCCGCGCGCGGCCTCCAGTTCAAGCCGTGGCACCGCGCGCGCACCGGTGAGCAACATGTCCGACAGGCTGACCGCTGCATAAACCGACAAAGCCAGCGCCGCCAGGCCAAGCGGCGCGGCCGGTTGCCCGGTCAGCAAGGGCCACAACAGCACACACCAGAAGGCCACCAGCAACACCGGCACCGAGCGCATCACCGCAGCCATTGCCGACAAGGGCGCGGCCAACCAGAGTGGCCCGGCAAAACGGAGCAAGGCAAGCGGCACCGCCAGCACATAGCCAGCCACAAAGGCAATGGCAAAAACCGTCAGATTGGCGGCAAACCCGCCCACCGCTGCCGGTGCATCCGCACCACCGCTAAGCAACACCAGCAAAAACCCGTCCATGGTCACAACTGGCTCCCGACTGGCGTGGTGATCCGCTGGTATCTCGCGGCAATCAGGGCAAGGCCCAAACCCAGCACCACATAAGCCAGGGAGATGGCGACGGTGACCTCAATGCCACGGAAGGTGATCGACTCGATCTGCTGTGCCGCCCACATCATCTCGGGCACGCCAATGGCCATGCACAGCGCGGTGTTCTTGAGCACATGAACGCTGCGGTTGAGCAAGGCCGGAAAGGCAAAGCGCAAGGCCTGCGGCAGCACGCAGTGGCACAGCGCATCGCGCTCGGTAAGCCCACAGGCGATTGCGGCGTCACGCTCGTCACGCGGTACTGCCCGGATACCATCCGACAAGGCATCGGCCACATAAGTGGCATTGTCCACAGTAAGCGCGAGCACCGCACACAACAAACCGAAAGACAGTAAATCCAGCCCAAAAGGAATTTCAAATCCGCCGGTCAGCAAGGGTAAACCGCCGTAAAACAGCAATAACCAGAACAAACAGGGCAAGCATCGAGCGCCATTGCCCCACAGCCGTGCCAACACGCCCGGCAAACCACTCACCGCCTGCAGCATGGCCAGCACCGCCCCCAGGAGCAGCGAGGCCAGCACCGCCAACAGGCCGATAAAAATCGTCCACCCGAAACCTTCCAGCAGCCATTGGGCAAACTGAGGATTGAGCAATATTGACCAATCGAATTCGTAGTGCAGGTTCATGCCGGAACCCGGTTACCCGAGCCCA
>DAIMZH010000002.1:29554-90030 GCA_036734105.1 Azoarcus sp.
GAGGTAGGCTCATCAAGCAGCAACACCGAGGGCTCCAGCGCCATGCTGCGGGCCACCGCCACCCGTTGACGCTCGCCGCCCGACAGGCTGTGCGGCAGGGCATCGCCACGATCCGCCAGGCCTACGCCGTAAAGCGCATCCCTGGCGCACTCGTTGGCCTGTTGCCGGTTGAGCTTTTTGACCAGCCGCAACGGCATGGCAACGTTGTCTACCGCGCTGAGATGAGAGAACAGCGGAGAACTCTGCAATACCATGCCGACGCGACTTCTCAACTCGGGAAGGTCGACCGGCTGACGTACGATCGACTCGCCATCGATGCGGATATCACCTTCATCAATGGGCTCGGTGCGGTTGATGGTCCGCAGCAGGGTCGACTTTCCGGAACCGCTGCGGCCACACACCGCCAGCACTTCACCTGGCTCAGCGGTCAGTGAAACATCGGCAAACAAGCGTCGCGCACCCAGCACGCGAGCAATGGCATTCAGTTCGACCCGTGGCATGACGCTTACTCCGGCCAGATGAAGCGGGTGTCCGCGAACACGTCGGCGGGCAGCCGTGGGCGTGCGTCGTGGGCCATGGGGTAGCGTCCGCTGGAGCCAAACCAGCTTTCGTAAATAGCGTCGTATTCGCCACTGGCGATCAGGTCCTGCAGGGCAAAGCTCACCGCATCACGCCACTTGCTGTCGTTGGGCGGCACCCCGATTGAATACAGACCCGGGCTGTGCCCTTTGCCAACCAGTCCGAAAAACGCAAGCTCATCGCCGGCAAGGGCAGCAATGATCGGGCTGTCCTGATAGAAGGCGTCCGCCTTGCCTTGCCTCACAGCCAGCATGCAGTCGGCGTTTCTCTGCAGAGACAGCATGCGAGGTGCGGCACCGCCAAAGGCCTCGATCAGCGCAGGTGCTGCGGTAAAGGCGTTGGACCCCTGGTTAACGCAGATTGTCTTGCCGCCAAGTTCGTCGATATCGCCAAAGCGCCCGGCTTTTGCCACAAAGACCTTGGCCGTCCAGAGATAGGCGGGAGCAGCAAAATCGATTTGTTCGTCCCGGCTTCGGGTGTGGCTCAGGTTGGACAGCGTCATGTCGATCTGACCATTTGCCAGATACGCTACCCGGGTCCGGTTGTTGACCTGAACCCGCTCCAGTCGAACTCCGAGTGCGCGAGCCACGGCCCCGGCCAGGTCGACATCAAAACCGACCCATTTACCATCGGCATCAATATAGTTCATGGGCGGCGTGTCGTTGCCGACGCCCACCCTGACCACACCGGACGACTTGACCCGGTCGAGAATGGAGTTCGCATGAGCAGACAACGCAGCCACGGACAACAGCACAAAGACACTAGCAAAGAGAACGTAGCGTTTCATTGGTTTCACCATTATCAGTTCCAAGAAATACAAGATGGGTGTTGGCTGCGAGCCGCGCGGCGTGGCGCAACCGGAACTGCTCCAGCGTGTTCGAAGCAGCCACAAAGCGGTCCTGGCAGCGCTGCACGGTGTCCACGGTGGCGTGATTGAAGCTGAGGTGTCCGGCTGCCTCAAGCGCGTTCATCCAGCCACGTTCGAAGCACCAGTGGTGCGAGCCGATCTCTAGATTGACCTGCGCAAAGGTCAGATAAGCGCGCTGCCGCATGTCAATGGCCTTGAGGTCGACGTCCTCGAAGCGGGGGTAAATGAGAATCCGCTCGGGCTGCACGACCGCTGCCCACATGCGCCAAAGCTCGCGCATGCTGGGTGCGGATTCTTCGTTCGAGACGATATTGACCACGCTGTAATCAGGCACAAAGCGCAAGCACGCCAGCAAGCTGCGCTGCCATGCATCCTGATGCAACAGGTTCAGCGGCGCTTCTGGTGCAACCGTGTGGATTTCGGCGTGATACTTGCTCGTCATCAGCCTCTCCAGCCCCATCCATTGCTGATAGAGGCCGTAGCGCTTGCCGCTGTATCTGCCTGTTGCGGTATCACCGATGAGTATGGAGGGGCGCAGAATCAACCACGGAACCTGCGACGCCGCCAGCTCATGCTCGGCAATGCGCTTTGACCGGGTGTAGGGAGTCGGGTCATCGGGTGGCTCATCAAGCAGGCACTCCGCTATGGCGTCCTGCCTGTAGCCACCGGCATACGAGGTGGACACATAGGTCAGGCGCTGAACGCCAGCCGACAGCGCAGCGAGCGACAACAGCCGTGTGTAGTCCTGATTGACCGCCTGCAATGCAGCCTCGTCGTAGTAATCGACGCAGCCCGCACAATGCACGATCTCATCCACGCGCGCTTCTGTCAGCAGGCTGGCCAACCGGTCTGCGGTCGCATCTGCCACTTCGGGCCACTCCACCCACTCCAGCCTGTCGACTGCATCGGCCTGACTGCCAAGCGCGCTCAACTCAAGCTCTATCGATGAGCGTATCTCAGCCTGACGCGACAGCGAGCGCAATGGAATGACAACCGCGGCGGCACCGGCATGCAGCAGCGCTGCAACGCTCAGCATGCCTACATAGCCGCCAGCGCCTGTCACCAGAAAGCGTTTTTCGATGTTTCGAGGCGTTGGCAGCAGTGTCTTCATCACGCCACCATTCGACGGTTGCGAAGTTCCTGCACCCGGCTGACAACCTGATCTGCCGTTGGCGATCCGCCATAAAAGGCAATCTGACGATCGATGATGACCACCGGAAACACGCCCATGCCATGTTGTGTAAACAAGGCCATGACCTGTTCAATCACCCTGCGGGATGCTTCGTCATAGTGCGCGGGGACACCCATGGCGAGCTTTTGCGCATCGGTTGCCGAAACCACGACTGGCCTTGTCGGCTCACCAAGCGTCTGCATTCCCTGCGTCACCGCAGCAATGGTCGCGTCATCGGCACTTTCGGAGCCTGGCATGCAGCAGGCCATGGAAATGACCGCAACCGCATTGGGTTGCAAGGCCTGCTCGATGGGCGGAGACCCGGTCTTGCCTTCGGGCTTGGAACTGCAGCAGGGCAGCCACTTGAACATGTTCTTACTCCTTTGATTTGATTAAATGTACAAAGCGTTTGGCAAGAGATACTGCAAGCCAAGCCCAAGTAATGTCGCCACCACAATCATGCCCAGCACATAGGCAAGGATGAGAGGCCACCGGAACACCCGGCCGAGCATGATCAACTCGGGCGCGCTAGTCCCGACCCCGGCCACTATCAGCGCCACCACGGCGCCAACCGGCACACCTTTTGCAATCAGCGCCAGTCCCATTGGCACAACCATTGCCGGCGACAGATAGAAGGGAACCGCAAGTGCCGCCAGCACCGGGATGAGTACGGGAGCCGGGAGTCGCTCATTGAGGCTGGTGATCCACTCGTCCGGCAACACGCCATACAGCAGGCCACCAGCGAGAATGCCCAGCGCAAGCCACGGAAAGGCACGACGCAGCTCTCCCATGGCGCTGATCGCGCCAAAGCTCAGACGCAGCCGCCACGGTGTGCTCTGCTTCTCATTGACCAGGGAGGCGGCCGCCAGCGAGCTGCTTGCGCTCGACGTGTGCCCGATCGTCACATAGCGCCCCAGGCCCAGCGACGCAGCAGCCAGCCCCATTGCCATGGACAAAGCAGTGGCGAGCACCAGAAAGACAAAGGCACCCAGCCAGTCGCCGCGAATCACGAAGAGCAGCAGAATCCCTTCGTTGATGACGGGTGACGACACCAGAAAGGTCATGGACGCGGCAAACGCAACCCGCGCCTGCAGCAAACCGATCAGCACCGGCACAGTGGAGCACGAACAGAACGGCGTTACCGCACCGGCAAAGGCGGCCCACGCCGACCCCCGGATTGGCGGCTGACCTGCCAGCCGCCCCATCACCTGCTGACCCGCCCGGTTTTGTTGAATCAACACCACCAGAAAGGTCACGGCGAAATACAGGATGACCAGCAGGCTACCCTGGATCAGTACGAAGCTTAAGGCCTGCTCCAGACTCGACATCTATCTTGCCCTCGTGTGCTGCCAGTTGAGTTGGATCAGCAGCAACGTCCGCCAGCCGTGCTGCAGGCAGAAGCTGCCGTGGCTGCGGCGGGGGCGCGCAAGCGCAGGTCGGCGCTGGGAACCGCACCGTAGCTCGACATGCTGGCAATCAGCGGCGTGGTGACCTTGACATCGAAACCGACCCGGTCAAGTGATTCCATATAGGTGTCCAGCGCTTCGACCCGGATTGCCTCGATGTCGGTGCTGATGCTGTCCAGCCCGATGCCACCACAGTCGACCTGCAGCTCGTCGCACAACGAATGACAACTGGTGCTGACCATGGAAAACAGCTCGGGCATGACACGGTGATGGGCCCAGACCAGCGCGTCCTCAACCGCTTCCTTGTCCTGTGCGAGCATCCCGGACAGACGGTCAATCCCCATCTGCAGGTGCTCCACCTCATCCTTGAGAATCGCCGTGGCCACTTCGCTGGTCGCTTCGTCGGTGTCCCGCTGAAGGATGCGATACAGCACAATTGCCATGGTTTCGGTCATGATGTCCTGAATGATCAGGCACGCGGCCAGGTCACGTTTGGCCACCGCAGCCGAAAAGTGCTTGCGAATGGCATGCCATTGCGGCTCGACGATGTGATCCTTGACCTCGTAGTGCAGGCGCTTGCCGAGCGACATCAGCATACGGATATGCTTGGCCTCTTCGGTGGCCTGCTTGACCGTGTCTATCTTGCCCTCGGTGGTCGGCATCAGCGGAACCATCTCGGAGTAGTTCTCCACCGCCATGATTTCGCCTGCTACGGTGTTCGAGGTGATGTATGCCATCAAGTCGAAGTAGCGCTTGTCATGCGCTGCCGCGGTCACTGCTGCTGCAGGACTGGCTTGATCCATTGTCGCTTGCATTTTGTCTCTCCTGATGAAGGTGTCTTCATCGTAGATAGATATCTGCAAATGACATATAGGACGAATGTACCACCAGCGAATATTCGCTTGGGCTTTCGCAACTCAAACGGTTTTCTCAGACTTGCATCCACCGGAAGGAATAACTGGTGACTGCCCTTGCTACAAGGTGTCCAGGTTTTCCAGCAAGCTGGCGGCATGAGCCCGTGTGGCGTTTCGCTCGGCTTCGCTCATGCGCAACCACGCCTTGTAGGGCATGGCCATGCGCGGATTTCGGGCAAATTTTTCCTCGTGGCGAAGCAGAAAATCCCAGTACAAGGCGTTGAACGGACAGGCATCCTGGCCGTGGCGACGGCTGGCATCGTAGGCGCATCCCTTGCAATAGTCGGACTGACGGCCGATGTAGCTGGCTGAACCGGCATAGGGTTTGCTGGCGATGACACCGCCGTCGGCAAACTGGCTCATGCCTCGGGTGTTGGGCATCTCCACCCATTCAAAGGCATCAATGTAAATGCCCAGATACCAGGCATCGACCTCGTCCGGGTGGCAACCAGCCAGCATGGCAAAGTTGCCGGTGATCATCAGCCGCTGGATGTGGTGGGCATAGGCCAGTTGCAGCGATTGCCCGATGGCGTGAGCCATGCACGCCATGCGGGTTTTGCCAGTCCAGAACCACTGCGGCAGGGGGCGCTGTGCCCGCAGCGCATTGCTGCTGGCGTAGTCTGGCATACGCGCCCAATACACGCCGCGCACGTATTCGCGCCAGCCCAGAATCTGGCGCACAAAACCCTCTACGGCGGCCAGCGCCACCTTGCCGTTTTGGTAGGCGGCCAGCGCGGCATCGATGACTTCGCGTGGGTGCAGCATCTTGGTGTTGAGCGCAAACGACAGCGCGGAGTGAAACAGCAGCGGCTCGCGGCGGCTCATGGCGTCCTGATATTGGCCAAAGTGCGGCAACACTTGCTCCACAAACAGGCTAAGCCCGGCGCGCGCCTGGGCGCGGCTGAGCGGCCAGCGCAGCGCATCGGCGCTGGGTTCGCCGAGGGTGCGCACCCCGGCGGCGGTGACCTCCTGCCACAGCCCAGACAGGTCTGCCGCTGGCCAGGGCCAGGCTGGCGCGGGTGGATCGCCAGGCCAGCGGGCGCGGTTTTCGGCGTCAAAATTCCAGCGCCCACCTTCGGGCTTGCCAGCCGCATCGAGCAAAATGCGGTGACGCTTGCGCATGTCGCGGTAGAAAAACTCCATGCGCGGCACCTTGTCGGCAAAGCGTTCGGCCAGCTCGCTGCGCGAGCACATGAAATGCGCGGCGTCGGTCACACCGACAGGCAAACCCAGCGCGCTGCCGAGCTGCTGCAACTGCGACTCCAGCCGCCATTCGTCGGCCTCGATGCGCTCCACCCCCGTGGCGCCATAATGCGCGGCCAGCCAGCGCAGGTTGGCGGCAAAGTCCTGCCGGTTGTCGGCGTCACCGATACGCAGATAATGCACTCGATGCCCGGCGGCTTGCAGCGCATCGGCAAAGCCGCGCATGGCGGCGAAGATGGCCAGCACCTTCTGGGCATGATGCACCACATAATCGGTTTCGCTGCGCACCTCCATCATCACGAAAACCACATCGGGCTCGGGGCTGCGAAACCACGGGTGGGCGGCGTTGAGCTGGTCGCCCAGAATGAGTCTCAGCGTGGTCATCGGGGTTCCTTTTGTTGTGAACTGCCGCGATGACGACGACAGCGCTCCGAGCAATAGCGCACCTCATCCCACACCCGCGCCCATTTTTTTCGCCATGCAAATGGACGTGCACAGGTGACACAGACTTTTTGCGGCAGATTCGGTTTGGCGTGGGCCATGATGGCAGTCAATCGAAAGAAGTGGGAAGGATCAATCAAACAACGCAAGCTGCGCGCTGTGCGGGTCTGGCTTGGCGGATTTGCGACGCTGCGATGGTCGGCGACGGCTGCCATGACGCTCGAACACCCTCTGCGATTCTTCCTTCAGGCCGGGCTGTGCCCGCCATTCACGATAGCGCGCTCTGGCCTCACGCAGGCTGCGCTCCAGGTCCACAATCGGCAGCGGATAGTCCCGTCCCAGCACACAAGCCGCCTCGCGCTGCACCGCTTCGGGCATCAGCCAAGGTTCGAAGATAAAAACATCGGGCACCCGCCGCAAAGCGGGCAGCCAGTGCCGCACAAAACGCCCTTGCGGGTCGTGCTGACGGGCTTGCAGCACCGGGTTGTAGATACGCAGCGCGTTGATACCGGTCACGCCGGACTGCATCTGCACCTGCGGCCAGTGAATGCCGGGTTCGTAGTCGGTGAACAATCGCGCCAGGTGCAGACCGGGCTCGCGCCAATGCAACCACAGATGATAAGCGGCAAAGCTCATGAGCATGGCGCGCATGCGAAAGTTGAGCCAGCCGGTGTCGCGCAACATCGCCATGCAGGCATCGACCAGCGGATAACCGGTCTGGCCCTGGCTCCAGGCGGCAAAACGCAGCGCATCAAAATCGCCCTCGCGCAGCCCGTCATAGCCCCGGTGCATGTTTACCTGCTCCAGATCCGGCTGACTTTCGAGCTTTTGAATGAAGTGGCAGTGCCAGTGCAGGCGTGACTCAAACGCCTTCAGTGAAGCCACCAGCCGCGCTGGCTGCTGGTCCGGCGCGACATCTTGCAGCTCGGCACGTCGTCGGCGTGTGGCCTGCAACAGCTCGCGCATCGACAGCGTGCCCCAGGCCAGATAAGGCGACAAGCGCGAACAAGCGGTGGGCGCCTTGAGTGGGCTGGAAATGCCGCCTCGGTATTGAGCCGCCCGACCGCCCAGAAATTCCGTCAGCACCGCCACCCCGGCGCGGCGTCCGCCACCTTGGTGTTTTTGATGGCGACTGGCCAGATCAGCATCGGGCTGCCAGCCAGCGTTGCCCAGATCAATCGAGGCATCACGAACATTTGCCGGGCGCGGTGCCAGCGATTCGCTCATGAACGATTCCCAGCGGGCATCCCAACGATTGCGATCCAGCGCACCACGAAACACCCCAAACTGCCGGCATTCGGTCCACCTCAGCGCGTGCGCCCGGCACCACGCCTTGACCTGCTGGTCACGCACAAAACTGCTCAGGTTGCCGGTTTCTTCATGGCTCCATAAGCCATCGATTCGACATCGAGCCCTGATCTGCTCCAGCATCGACACCACCTCGGCCTCGCACACCTGCAACCTCAGACCCAAGCGGGCAAGATCATGCGCCAGCTCGTGCAGCGACGCCTCGATAAAGGCACGCTGGCGCGGGTCAGCATCTGGCTCGCGGGCCATTGAGGGCTCAAAGCAATACAGCGCCAGCACCGGCCCGCGCGCGCAAGCTTCGAACAACGGGCGATGGTCGCGCACCCGCAGGTCGCGCTTGAACCACACCACGTGCACGCCTTCGGTCAATACCTGAGCAGCGCTCATCGCAAGCCAAACACGGCCATGCCAGCGAAACGCATCACATCACCGCCAGGCCACCCACCGCAATCGCCAGACTGGCAGCAGTGGTCAAACCAAGCCGTAGCGGCATATACCAGCGCGGCAACTCGGCACGTTGCACCAGCACACGGTCCTGCAGCAGATGCAGCCAGAAACCCAGCAGCAACAAACCCACCGCCAGCAAAATCGAAAATTCCAGCACCAGCAAGGCCGCCCAGGCAATCAAAGCCGGCATCACGCTCCACACAAAGCGCTGGCTGCGCTCGCTATCATCCAGGCCAGCGGCGGTCATCGCAAAACCCCAGTGCAAGGCACCCACAAAGCTCAGGATAATCGCCCCATAGGCCATCAAGGCCTGCTGCCAGACCTGGGCATGCAAGGGGTCCAGCACCGCCGCCATAGCCAACCCGGCAAACGGCAATACACCACCAATACCCAGCCAACGTGCAGAAGATGGCATAGCCACAGATTGAGAAGCAAACATGACACACTCCGATTGTTTTTGTCTATGACAAATTGAGTATGAAAGAGTTCGTGATTCCCGTGTCAGGCTGAAAGCTGCCAGGATGTGCGTATTGGCAAAGCCACCACGCACACCGAAAATCACTCGCTGTTTTGATCCAAAACAGCGCGACGCGGCAACCCCGCAGCAACATCCCTGAACGCCATCAATGCCGCCTCAAGATGATCAATGATCTCTTGCTGCAAGACGTCCGGCGGCGGCAGGTCATCCAGGTTGTCCAGGCTGTCATCCTTCAGCCAGAAAATATCCAGGCTGGCCTTGTCCCGCGCCATCAAGTGTTCGTAGCTGAAGTATTTGAAGCGTTCGCTTTCAACCCGCGCATGGCGGTTGTCCGGGTTGTAGCAGGCGATGAAATCTCGCAAGTCGTCGAGTTTCAGCGTCCGCGTCTTGAGCGTAAAGTGCTTGTTGGTGCGCAGGTCGTAAAACCAGACCCCCTTGGTGTGACGCTGGCCGTCCTTGGGTTTGGCGTCAAAAAACAACACGTTGGCCTTTACACCCTGCGCATAAAAGATGCCCGTAGGCAGGCGCAGCACGGTGTGCACATCGCAGTTTTCGAGCAGCTTGCGGCGGATTTTCTCGCCCGCGCCACCCTCAAACAGCACGTTATCCGGCAACACCACGGCGGCTTTGCCGTCTGACTTCAACATGCTGACGATGTGCTGCAAGAAGTTGAGCTGCTTGTTCGAGGTGGTTTCCCAGAAATCCTGCCGTTCGTAGGTCAGCGCCTCCTTATCCTGTTCGCCCTCTTCATTGGTGAAGGTCATGCTGCTTTTCTTGCCGAAGGGCGGATTGGCCAGCACGTAATCCACCTTGCGCTTCGACTCGGCGATGAGTGCATCCGACCGCTCCACCAGCGGCTCGCCATCGAGTTCGCCGATGCTGTGCAGAAACAGGTTCATCAAGCACATGCGGCGCGTGTTCGGCACGATCTCGTTGCCGTGAAAGGTCTTGTCGCGCAAAAACTCCTTCTCGGACTTGTTCAGTCTGGCGCCCGGCCGCGTCAGCCAGTTATACGCACCCAGAAAAAACCCGCCGGTGCCGCAGGCCGGGTCGGCGATGGTCTTCATTGGCTCGGGTCGGACGCAGGTCACCATCGCTTCGATCAGCGCGCGTGGGGTGAAATACTGGCCCGCGCCGCTCTTGGTGTCTTCCGCGTTCTTCTGCAACAGACCTTCATACAAATCGCCCTTGGTGTCGGCATCCAGGCTGATCCAGTTTTCGGCATCAATCAATTGCACCAGGCGCGAGAGCTTGGCCGGGTCTTGAATCTTGTTCTGCGCCTTGAAGAAGATGGCGCCCAACATGCCCGGCTCCTGCCCCAGTGTGTGCAACACCGCCAGATACTGCGCTTCCAGCGGCTCGCCCACTTTGGAGGTCAGGCTGGCCCAGTCGTAACCCTTCGGGATGTGGGTGTCGCGCTTGTACGGCTCTTGCGCGTATTCGTGCGCCAGCTTGAGAAACAGCAGATAGGTGAGCTGTTCGAGGTAATCGCCGTAACCCACGCCGTCGTCGCGCAGGGTATGGCAGAAGTTCCAGACTTTCTGGACGAGGGTGGAGGTGTTCACGGAGCGCGGCTTCCTGAATTTGTGGAGACGTGGGTGGTGTAGGCCTGGCGCGGATCGTTCGGGTTCGGAAAAGCGCGCTGCAAATCTTTGCTGGCGACCAGCGGGTTGAGGATTCGTTTACGTAAATCGACTCCGTCAGGATTTCGACCGAGCAATTGAGCCAAGACGCGCAAACCGAGATAGCGGCCGCTGCACAGGGCCAGTACGATTTGCTTAACCAGCTCAGGGTTTGCCCGCCCACGCTCCGATACAGGAGCAGCCAAGATCCGCAGGCGGGTCAGCTCATCAGGCGCAATCTGGGTCAGATCAGTGATCACAGCCGGATCACCTGGCTCGGTATCGGTGTGGCCGGATTGCTCAGGTGTTAAGGCGCTTAGCTCCGGTGTTAAGGCACTTAGCTCCGGTGTTAAGGCACCGAGCTCGGGTGTCAAGCCAGGGTCGGGAGACGAGGCAAGACCGCTTGCCGACTCGAACACCATCGCCAGGGTCTGGCTCTGCCATGGCAGGGAATACACCATGCCGCGACCGCTGCCTTGTGCTGCCAATAGGCCATCGCGCACGAGGCTGGCCAGCATCTTGGTGATATCTGCCGGGTGGTCGGTTGAAATTTCGCGCAGGCGGGCATGGTTCACAATACCTTCGGCGCTGGCTGTGATCAGCGCCAGCCGTGCGAGTTCAGGCAAGGCCGCAAACCGCTCGCCCAGCCGTGCTTGCAGCTCGACCAGCACATCTTCCGGGACGAGGCTGCTCATGCGCAGCTCCATCAGGGTTTGCTCCGGTTCGCGCAACTCATGCAGCACCGGCCGACGCCAATGCTGGCCCGCCCAATTATGGTAAATCTTTGGCAAGCCCGAACCGGCATGATCGCCATAGCCCACCAACTGAAACATGGTTTGCAGGCGGCGATTGCGGCAATCGCTGTTTCCACCTTGCACGGCCAGCTCCGGCGGCACCCGCATCAGACCGGGGTTGCGAAAGCCGAACATGTCAGGCCGCTTCACCACCAGTACCGACACCCGGCCAGTGAAATCCGCATGAATCAGGGTATTGGCCAAAGCCTCGCGCAGGGCTTCATGCACCGGCGTATCGTCCACGCGCTGGCCTTCCTGCAACTGAAAAGGCACTTTCAAATCGGCGGTCAGCTTCTGGTACACCTTGCGGAAGAAGTCATACACATTGCCCGACCAACTTCCATCGGGCACGAGCCGATCGATCCAGCGTTTTTCGGCCTTGGCCTCGGGGCGCTCCTGATAGTCCACCATGTAGTGCGGCAAGGCATCGCGGATCACCTCTGCGCGGCCAAACATCAGCAGGCCCGCCAGCCGCAAACCACGGGTGCCTTCCTCTCGGTTCTTGCCAAACGCCCCGATGCGTTCCAGAAACACCGCCATGGGCAGGTCACTCCACACATGGCCGGGCTTCACTGCCGCGAAACGGTTGCGATATGCCGCCACGGTGTCCATATCGAGATCGCCAAAATCAAAGCCCTTCAGCACGCGCTCATCACGCGAATCCTCCACCCGCTCCGCAAGCAGGCGGCGCACCGTTTCATCGTCTGCCTGGTAGTCGCCTTCATAGCGGCGCACAAAGGTACCGCCAAACGGGTTGCTGCCCAGATACACCGGTTTCACTTGGCGTGCCGCACGCGGCACCTGAATGCGCAATACGGTTTTATCGTCGATCTTGATCGGGGTGACATCGTGCTCGTTGAGCAGGTTGCAGCTTACCTGCTTGCGGTTGTGCAGGTTATCCCACAGCGCCTTGCGCACCCGCTCCACCTCGACCAGACCCAAGGCGCGGAACTCGCCACGGGGTTTTTCCTGGACACCCAGCAGGATGACTCCGCCATCGGCATTGGCCATGGCGCTGTAGCTTTTCCAGATATCCTCGGGCAACTCGCCCTTGCCGTCACGGCCCTGCGCCGCTTTACACTCCAGATCGCAGGATTCAGCGACACTGGCCAAATCGAGGCCGTTCCACTGATCGCTCATGACGGCACCTTCGCCTTTCGCCCGCGCGGTTTCTTTATCGCCTCGCTTTCAGCCCGCTCGGCGCGGATGCGTTCCAGCAGCACGCTGGCGGGTTCGTCGTTGGGGTCTTGCGGCACCAGTTGGCCAGCGAAGGCGGCGCGGAGGATGTTTTTGCGTTGGGCGACGGATTGGTTGAGGCCGGTCTCAATAGCTTCAACTTGCGAAACGATCGCGTCGAGCTGGGTCGCCAAAATACCCGCAATAGCCATCTGCTCAGCCTGTGATGGCAGTGGTATTGGTGTGCGCTTTGCGTCCTGCTGGTTGATGCTAGCCTGGTTGACTGCCCACTTGGCGCCTTGAGTGAGCCGCGCCCGACCCAATTCTGCTCCCAGATAAAACGACACATAGTCCACTGAGACATGACCCGACAAACTCAAGCGCATCATATTCGACTCAAACAACACACCAGCCAGCGATTCGCCGATTCTCAGCGATTTACCCAAGTGCGACATGCTGTTGACGCGGTTGATAACGAGATCACCGACGTGAAGCGAGTAAAGCATGGCAGCGACCGTGTCGGCTTCAACCAAATTCAAGTCCGAACGCTCGCGATGCCAGCCAATCTGATAGTCGTCAATGCGAAGCATGGGCACACCTCTGCCGTAAAGATCCCTCGGTAGATAGAGTCCATTCTGTGGGCCATCGTCGATGAGCATATCTAGGCTGGCCCACACCCACCCCTCCGGCAATTCCGGCAATTCGCTGGTATCCGGCTGCACCGGCTCAGGGTATTTCTTCTGCCAGTCTTTTGGCGGGGTCTTGCCTTGCTCCGCGAACCTGGCGAGTTGTTTGGCTTCCCAGCGGGCGCGACGCTCGGTGAGGATGCGTTGCAGTAGTTGTGCGCCGGTTTCCTGTGGCATGTTCTGCTGACGCCGTGCTTCACGCCATTCCGCAGTGAGCGCGCCTTCCACGGCGGCTTTCAGCAGCGATTGCCGGTATTGCCCCAGCTTTTTCTGCGCGGCCTTGAGTTCGGCCACGCCAGCATCGAGGTCGGAGAGCAGTTCTTCGAGTTTTTCGACGATTCGGGTTTGTTGGTTTAGCGACTGGAGAACGAACGTGAATGCCTCGATATCTTTTGGTCTGACAGCAGGGTAAAGAGCACCCTGCACCACGTCACACATTGAATCAATAAAGCCATCGGTCTGCACCAGGGCAAACAGAAACTCTGGCTTTATCCATCTTGATCGAAGGACATGGAAACCGGTTGAACCAATAGCACCATCCAAATGATCCGGGATTAGCGCAACCGCATTCAAGTTGGGCCGCGTCATTGAAATCACAACGTCGCCAGTTCTCAATACTTGCTTTGCCCGGCTTGGGGCTCCGAACGCAGCTATTGTCTTGGCATTGGCGATCCTCTTGGTTTCCCGGTCAATGCTGCTGATGTCTATGTATACGAAATCGCTCGTTGGCCCAGTCTGCTCGACAGGTTCGGTTGCAACATCGCCAAGTGATACCAGGAGTTCCGGAGGCAAAACACTCACGCTACCACCCCCCCATTCATCTCATCCATCAGCCCGTCCAGTTCACTCCCGAACACCGTCAACACTTTCTGCAAGCCCCCCTTATTCGCCAGTACCGCGACACCAGATTGATCGCGACTGACATCGCAACTGCAGTCCACTAGGCGCATCATGGCCGCAGCTCTCTGTCGCCAGAATCAAGCTCATCGAACGCTATCTGGTGGTCTTTGGGTGGCCAGGTTCCTGCCTGTGTTTTTTGTTCAAACCAACGATGCATGGCTGCGTCATCGACGACGTATTCACCCCGAGCCGATTTCCAAATGACGGCGGGGCTGCGCTGGCGCAGGGTTTCGAGCGCGTTCTGTGCCTGCTGGGCGCTGACTTTTTTGCCGCTTTTTTGTTGATAGAACCTGAGGGCTTCGCCGTCGTAGGGGCGAAAGCGCTGCCCCTGCTCCAGCAGCCGCCACAGCACGGCCTGTTCTATGGGTTTAAGACCGAGGAAGTCCGATTCCATTTGCGCTTCTTCATCTTGCTGTCGCTGCTGGGCCGCTTGCAAGACGGCCGGTTCAAAGCGGCCGCTTATGCCGGCGAGCGGGCTGAGAAGTTGGCCCAGCGCTTCCATGAAGAACTGCGGGCGACTGCCGAAGCGTTGAAAGGCATCAAACAGGGTGGCACGATCCACGGGCGTGAGTTCGGGGCGCTGGGCTTCGATCAGGGTGGCGATGTGGGCGATGAAGTCTTGCCCCAGTTCGGGCATGCGCTGAATCTGGGAACCGTAAAAGGGCGCCATGTTGCTGTTGACCAGACGCAGCAGCTTGTCCCGGTCGGAACCGGACATGATCAGCATGAGCTGGGTGTTGCCGGGGCGGTTGAGCTGGTCGCGGGCGGATTTGAGGGCTGCCATGGCGGTTTCGCCTTCGACGCTGGTGAGGGTGTGCTGGGCTTCATCGACAATCAGGGCGACGGGAGATTTCGCCATTTCGTTGAGAGCACGCAGGGCATCGGGCAAGGTTGCGCCATCAAGTTTGCCGATCCTGCTGGTATCGATCTTCAGCCAACCAGCAATATTGACATTGTCCAGACCCGCTTTTTTCGCGGTTTTGGCGACCAGTCCGAGATGGGGCTCAAGCGCGCGGCCGATGGCGTCGGCGATCAGCTCGCCGGGATCGCGGCGTTGGTCAGCCCACAGATCGAGATAGACGACAACGACACCGCGAGCCTCAAGTTCAGGCTTGAGGTCGACCTGGAGAAAGGTGGATTTGCCGGTACGCCGGGGAGCGGCAAGAAACAGGCCGTTATGGGCGTCGACAAAGGCAAACTTGCCCAGAAGCATGTCGGCTAATTGAGTCGCGAGTGCGTGCCTGTTGTAGTGAATCATTTTATTTTATTTTATTCGAATACTGGTAATTTATTCTTTTTTGCATAAAAGTCAATAAAAGTCGACGTGGGCGTTCTCACGCGACCAACTCCCCATTCATCTCATCCATCAGCTCATCCAGTTGACTCCCGAACACCGCCCACACTTTCTGCAAGCCCCCCTTGTCCGCCAGTTCCGCATAGTCAAAATCATCACGCCCAATGCTGCACGAACTGGCGATGTGGTCCTTCATCAGCCTCAGCCATTCGGTTTGCTCGGGTGTAAAAGCGGTCGCACGCTGGGCGTTGTGGCGGAAGATCCATTCTTGAAAGCGCTTGTCCACGTGCTCGCTGAAGGGTTTGAGTTCGCCCTGTTCACCCTCCAGCCCGAGCGCAAAACGCACCAGTGAGACCAGATCGGTGAGCTGGCGCTTGCTGTCGGTGCCCGTCACCTGGCTGGCCTGGACGCGGGCATAGGCGCTCCACAGGCGCTCGGTGGTGAGCATGAGCGGAGGCCGGGCCAGACGTTCGTGCAGGTCTTCGATCATGTCGAAGGTGAGCGCGCGGCGCTGGTAGGGTTGCTGGTAGAAGAAGCTGAGCGCGGCGATTTCGTCCTTGTGCTCGGCAATGTAGCTGGTGAAGCTGGCGATTACGGTTCTGGCCTGGGTTTCGGCTTGCTCGCTGAAGCCGGAAAAGGTGATCTGGTCGAGGTTGATGTGGTCGATAAGCTGTTCGCGCTCGCGGCGCGCGGCTTCGATTTCGTCACGCAGGGCTGGTTGATCGAAGGGGGCACAGGCGGCGCTGACGCGCATCAAGCGGGCAGCTTCGATTTCTGCGGGCAACAAGGTGTCTTCGCTGCGGGTGATGCCGTTTGCTGCGGCCGTGGCCAAGGCGGCAGCGACGATGGCGTCGGGATTGATCGCAGAAATCAGACCTTTGCCCAGCTCCGCCACGGTGATGCCGCCCGAGGCTTTTTCAATGCGGGCCTGGGCCTTGGTGTCCAGTTGTTTGCCCAGCCGGATCAGCCGGTTGGCAAGCGACAGCACGGTGTCGTCGTCGCGGTGGCCGACGGCCACGCCTTGCAACAGGTCTTTGAGGGCCACGCCGGGCTTTTTCTCCAGCGGGCGGCTTTCGGTTTTAAGCGATTTTTCCACGCCCACGGCGTCGATCAGCACAAAGCGGGTTTTGGCACCGTCGGCACTGTTGCTGACCCGCTTGAGGCTGTCGCCGTCGAGCGAACGCACGCCCCGGCCTTTCATTTGCTCGTAGTAGCCCCTGCTTCGCACATCGCGCATGAACAGCAGCACTTCCAGCGGTTTCACGTCGGTGCCGGTGGCGATCATGTCGACGGTGACGGCGATGCGCGGGTTGTAGTCGTTGCGAAAGCTGCTGAGAATGCTGTCGGTGTCTTCTTCGGCGCGGTAGGTCACCTTTTTGCAGAAGGCGTTGCCTTGCCCGTAAACCTCGCGCAGCAGATTGATGATGTCGTCGGCGTGGCTGTCGGTTTTGGCGAAGATCAGGGTCTTGGGGGTTTCCTTGCGTGCCGGGAAAATCTGCGTTTCTACAGCGGTTTTCATGGCCTGAATCACTTGGCGGATCTGGCTGACGTTGACCACGGAGCGGTCAAGCTCTTTGCCGGTGTAGGCGGTGTCTTCTTCGGTTTCGCTCCAACGCTTTTTGCGGGTTTGCCGGTCGCGATGATCGATCCACTCTTTGGCTTTGAGCTCGGCACCCTTCTGGGTGATTTCGGTTTCGATCTCATACACGTCATAACCGACGTTGACGCCGTCGGCCACGGATTGCTCGTAGGTGTATTCGGCGACGATGTTCTCGTTGAAGAAGCCGAAGGTGCGTTTGTCGGGCGTGGCGGTGAGGCCGATCAGGCTGGCATCGAAGTAGTCGAGCACCTGCTTCCACAGGTTGTAGATGCTGCGGTGGCATTCGTCGATGACGATGAAATCGAAGGTTTCCACCGGCACCGCCGGGTTGTAGCGCACGAACTTTTCCTGCGTGCTGGTCTGCTGAAGCTCGTTGAGTGACAGGTCTTCGGCGGAATCGTCGATAGGCTCGCCGGAGAGGATCGAATACATGCGCTGTATGGTGCTGATGCACACCTGCGAATGCGGGTCGATGCTGGGCGACGCCAGCCGCTGCACGTTGTAAAGCTCGGTGAACTTGCGGCCATCATCGGGCGGCGTGTAGGCCATGAACTCCTGATGCGCCTGTTTGCCGAGGTTGCGCGTATCGACCAGAAACAAAATGCGCTTGGCACCGCCGAATTTCAGCAGACGGTACACCGAGGTGATGGCGGTAAAGGTTTTGCCGGCACCGGTGGCCATGTGCACCAGCGCGCGCGGCTTGTTCAGCCCCAGCGACCTTTCCAGCCCGGTGACTGCGCTGATCTGGCAGTTGCGCAGGTTTTTGGTGGGCAGGGCTGGCATCTGCTCGGTCAATCGGCGGCGCAGGGTCTCGGGTTGCGCTTGCCAGGCAGCCAGCGTTTCCGGTTTGAAGAAGTGGAATAGCTCGCGTGAGCGCGGTGCGGGGTCGCTGTTGTCGGTAAAGCGGATGATCTGACCGGTGGCTTCAAACAGGAAGCGCAACGGGGTGTTGTCCTTGCGCCACTTGAGTTTGGCGTTGGCGTAACGCTGGGTTTGAATTTCAGTTGCGGTGAGGTTTTCGCCTGCAGTGTCTTTCTTGGCTTCAATGACACCCACGGCATTGCGATTGACGAACAGAACGTAATCCGCCGGGCCGGTATCGGTGGGGTACTCACGGACCGCAACGCCTGTTGCCGCGCCAAGGTTGAGCTGCTTCATGTCCTGAATGACCCAGCCTGCCTGAACAAGCTTGTCCTCGATCTTCAGTCGAGCTTGTTCTTCAGGCGACATGCGGGGCTCCAGTGATTTCATTGCACAGGATTTGCCATTTAGTGAATAAGCCGGATAGGCTTTGATTCTGGTCGAACAGCTTGCAACTGCGCAGATATGCCGGAATGACAGAATGAAGCGATTTTGTCAGAAATTTGAACAAGCCTGCTTCAGTTGTCTTCACGTGTTCCACCCTCGTGGCCTTCTTCTTGATCACCTATTTCAGATAGTACTATGGCGCTGGCCTATCAAGCCCAGCACCGGGCAAGTAGACTCTCCCTCACATCTTTCTGGCCGGGTCGTGCGCTCTCAGCACGACCCGGCGATTGCTACGGCACAGCTTTGGCGATTTAATTTGGCAAAACCGCTGTAGTCAAAGCCGACGCTGCCGTTGTCCGACTCAGTCCTTGCGGCTGGTGACTTCCAGGAGGTGGTAGCCGAACTGAGTCTTGACCGGGCCTTGCACCTCGTTGAGCGGGGCGCTGAACACGACAACATCAAATTCCTTGACCATCTGGCCCGGACCGAAAGAGCCGAGATCACCACCCTGGCGACCGGACGGGCACGATGAATTCTCTTTGGCGACCTGGGCAAAGTCGGCGCCGCCTTCGATGGCGGCTTTCAGTTCCTGGCACTTGGCTTCGGTGTCGACGAGGATGTGGCGGGCAGTGGCTTTGGCCATGAAGATGACTCCTTTTGTAAAAGTGCGCAGCCTACCGGAATCAGCGCGCCGTGAAAACGGAAGATGGCGCGAAAAACAAGATTGGCAGCAACTGATGGCTTGCCGTCCATGCCCCCGAAGGATTGAAGCTGTCAGTGATGTCGAAGGCCGACGATAGCGACCACTCCCCGGCCTTGTTTATCAGGAAGGCGACATTCTTCACGTGATCATCCTGATTGCGGACCACCGGCAGAGGAGCCCACGCGCTGAATATCGCTCAGTGCATCTTCCCTGCCTTCAGCCGCATCCGACCCACAAGAGTCGTCCAGCCTTCGTCTGCCAACGACCGCAATGCAGCGGTAGCGGACAATGGGTAGGATTTGCTGGCGGGTCTGACCCGGCCAGTACTTGCTGTTCGACTGAGTCACTTGACCGTATCTCAAAAGAGATACAGAATTCTGAAAACGGAGGATTTAAACATGGCTCATTCGACAATGCTGCACGTCCGGGTGGACAACGAAATTAAGGCGCAAGCCAGCGAGACGCTGGCCGCGATGGGATTGTCCGTGTCGGATGCGGTGCGCATCCTGCTTAAGCGCGTGGTCAACGACCAAGCGTTCCCATTGGAACTCAAGATTCCGAACGCACAGACTCGTGCGGCGATCGAAGAAGCCCGCGGGATAATGAACGGCCGCGCCGCGCGCTTTGACTCTGCTGACGCCCTGATCGATGACCTCGAAAAAACCCGCGAGCAATAAGCGGGCTACGCTGCCCAGAGCATGCGACTACACGAAGACTTTCCTCAAGGATTGGGTCCGCCTTTCCCGCTCTGGCCGTTACGACCTGAAGCGTCTGAAGGAGGCGATGCTACTGCTCATCGCCAATGATTCGCCCCTGGGCCCCGAGTGGTTCGATCATTCGCTGAAGGGAGACTGGGCTGATCACCGGGAATGTCACATCGGCGGCGACTTTCTGCTGATCTACCGACTGGATCGCGACGTCATCATCTTCGTCCGTGCGGGCACGCACTCTGAACTGTTCGAGGAATGACGCTCGGCAGTCGTGGTGAACGGTGCTATACCTTGTCAGCGGCTCCCCACTCAAAAGGACTTGAGCGACTTCATTGGGTCAAGACAACTCCATAGACCCCAAAACTCCGAAACCTGCCGGATGATCTACGGAAGCAACACAGCCTTAGCGGTCGCTGACCTGATCGGTGAAATCAGGCAGCAATGCGCTGCTTACCTGCCGTTCGGGCGTCAGGCCACGGTGAACGCCAGCTTCCCCGGCCTGCGAACTAGAACTGCCGACCCAATGCAGTCATAGAGATTTCCGCAAAGCTGCCGATTAGCCAGACGGGTCTCCCGAGAGTTTCGCTTCCGGGAAGATGCCATTCGTGACCTCACACTCTCGGCCACATCCTGACGAGCGAAGCGTGGCAAGTCGTCGCGTCGGGGGTGGGGCCGGAATTCGGATCAAACCACCGCCCGGTGTTCGCGGAACTGAACCTCACTCCTTCATCGACCCGCAACGATTGACCCTGACAAAACACAGGCCAAACGACGCCTTTGCGCGCTGAACATTGCCTGATCCAGGGAGCAAATCAGGCGTCCCTGTTAGCCCTGAACACACAAGCGTATGATGTACAAAATTCTGCACGCAACGTGCGGTTTAGGAGGTCATCATGAGCTTTTCCGCACGCGACATCATTCCGCTCTCGCACGCGAGGGCGCACTTCTCCGAACTGGCTGATGAGGTCAAAGGCGGTGCCGAGAAGATCATTACCAAGAACGGCGAGAGCTACATCGCCTTGATCGACGCGCGCCGTCTGGATTACTACCATCAGTTGGAGCGCGAGCGTATTCATCTGCTGCTAATCGACGACGCCTCCAAGGGCCTCGACGACGTTGCCGCGGGCAAGGTGACGGACGCCCGCAGCGCGCTCCAGTCCATCAAGCGCCGCCGTAGCGCCTGAGCTGCGGCGGGGCTACGGCGGGGCTGCGTATGGCGAAAAAACCAGTTGTCAAATTTACCGCGAATTTCGCGGGCAACCTCGACACCATCGCGCTTTTCCTCACCGAGGTGGACGCGCCGCAAGCCTTTGATGGCTTGCTGGATGAACTGCTCGAAACAGTGATTCCGAACCTTGAGCGTTTCCCTGAAATGGGGCGACCGTTCATGGCCCGCCAGACGGGTTCCGTCGAAACCACCAATGCGTTTGAAATGTTGCGCGCAAAGTTGTCGGCACTGACGCCAGATCCAGATGCGTTACGCGAATACGTCCTCAAGGATTATCTGCTGCTCTACGCGGTGATTGGCGGAGTGATTTATCTTCTCGCCATCCGCCACCAGCGGCAGCTATCGTTTGATTTCGAGGGGCATTGGGGGTGAAAAAACAAAATCCGTCCGTCAACTTCTCAAGAAGTCGCTGATGTCTGAATCAACGTAACCCGGATGTTTCATAAATCCGGCGAAGCGCCTAATTAGAGATCATTACTGTATTGTTTGCGGCGGCGGGGTGATACGAATGCGTAACGCCATGCTACGCAATTCTTCACGTTCTGTTTTCGCCTTTATCCGAATGATCGTCTCTTCTTCAATTTGAAACGGTGCCAACATAAAGGCCATTTGAGCGACCATTCGTGTAGAGCCATTATCAAAGGATGACATGTCGCCAGGGCCAGGAATTTGGCCTGTGGTTAACAACTCAAGCTCATCGTCACCTTTGACAATCCGAACCTCAAGAGCGGCAAAGGGATCGGCTATATCCGTAACCACCTTGACTGCAACACATAGTTTTGTGAGCAATACAGGGGCACTTGGAACAGATAGTTCGCCGGAATAAACCCCCATGTATGACATCTTGTGCCCGACTTCTTCTCGAATGTCGTCACAGTAAATCACTTCGATGTGCCGTGGTCCGTGGCTCACGATGTTTTCTCTCGTGTATTTTTGATTGCCGTAGCCAATCCATCGCGGGTTACACCAAATACCTCTACCAAGCGCTCAAAAGTTGAGAGAAGAATATCTCCTCGCTTGCCTGACTCAATCATTGAGTAGCCAGATTGCGAGTTACCAAGCAATTCAGCCACTTTGGCTTGCGACAAGCCAGCTTTTAGGCGTAGGGAAGCGATAGTCTCTTTTTGATCACCCACTGCAACCTGCGCTGCTAAGCGGACACGAGCACGCGCCAAAGCCGCAGCACGGCGGGGATTTGACTCACTATCTCGTATTACATCATCCAACTCGCGATAGCCTGCTGGTACGGGCGCGTGTATTACTTGTTCAACAATAGCTAAGACGTTTTCTGCTTTGCTGCCGGGGTTCACAAAAGCATACTCCGTCCCATAGCGCTTAATGACGGGGGATGTCGAGGGCGTCGTAGGCAGCGATGATTTGTTGTGAGCGAGGTTGCTTGAGGTCATAGTCGAAATCTCGATGAAGAATTCCGAGGACGTAGTAGCGATATTCCCCAGGATGGAATGCATAGACAATACGGTACTTGGCTGCGTTGCTTTCAATCCATAAAAACCTGAGCCGCCAAAGATTGTATTTTTGTCTTTTCGTCGCTTCCCATTCGGTTACGTCAAAGGGGCAATCGCCGTACTTTACATAGCCCTTCCGAGTCAGGCAGTCGAGCGTGTCTTGGTTGGTTTTGGCTTCTTCCAAGAAAACCTCGATATCTGCACATGCATCTTCATCTTGTTCAAAGATGAAATCGAGGTCAGCCTCTGCGTCACCATGAAGCACTAGCGAGTAAGTAAGTCCAAGCGAATATCTCATATCTTTGGAGGTATAGCAATAGGCAAGGCAAGGCAAGGCAAGGCATAAATGAGAAGTTTGCGCACACCAAGTTTTTAGTGAGGAGCCCGGATGACCAACCAACGCACCTCACGCGAGCACCTCAAGCCTGTGGGTGACGCGTTTGACCAATAATGATTCTTTCCAGAAGATCCGGAATGCTCACTCCAACAACTCTTTCCTCCGAGATAGGCCATCAGGCACTGAGCGGCAGGTCTGCGCTTGATTGCAGCCTGACACCGGCCGATGGGGCAACGTCCGATTAGGCCGAAAAAGCGCCATCAAACCCATAACAATCGCACTACTTTAAGATGAGATCCGATCATCGCCGATCATCAGCGAGCCGCTCATGTGCTCGTTTCCGGGCTTCGGCGTGGGAGAGGCCAGGTGCACGCTTGAGCTCGAACTGCATCAGGCGGTCTGCCTTGTTTCGGTCGCCCAAACAAGCGGTGACCAACGGGTCAGCACCCCTCCCCGTCGAACTGCGGCCCAACCAGCTTCGGCTCGTTGGGCGCTGGCGTGATCTGGTTGCGAAATGAAGAATGACCAGGCCAAGAACAACAAGGCCGAGAATAATGAAGATTGGTTCTTGAGCGAACTGTCGTATGAGGTCTTCCATGGTTTGCGCGTTTGCCGTCGTTTGAAGATAGTTTGAATCCTCGGATGCTCAGAGCTTGCGCATCCGCACCGCAAGATTACGCCCCCAACCCCTCAGGCCACAGAAAATACGGTCCGAACTTCGGGCTCATCCGAAACTCGCCACCCGCCTCCTTCCCTTTCATGGTGATGTAGTGCTTGCCATCGCGAAGTTCCAGGTATCCGATTGCAATCAAACGCTCCTGCAGTTCGGCGGTTTTCACGCCTTGCTTTTGTGCAAGCTTGGAGGTGGTGAGCTTGCTGGCGCTGTTTGACGACGCTTCGGCTTCGGTGCTGGTCTCGGATTCCGCTTCGCCGTTTTCGTCTGCGGCGACCCGTTCGAGGGTGATTCGCACTTCCTCACTGATGCGGATGATGCGCTGAGCCTCTTCGTAGGCATCTTTGTATAGCTCTGCGTCATCTTCGCGGCGGATCAGCACGCCCATTTCGTTGTTGTTAACCTGGCTGAACTCGTAGAGGTTGAGGCTGGTGATGATTGCCATCTCTTCGTTCATGTAGCACTTGGCGTGCAGATTCTTGCAAAAGCTCGTGCGGATGTAGGTGAGCTCCTTCAGCCAGTTGATCTCCTCGGGTTGGAGTTCGCTCTTGCCGTAGACGATGCGCACGTCAATCTTGAGCCGGTTCTTGTCGGCGAGCAACTCGCGCATGCGGTCATTGAGTTTGAGGAAGGGGCTGATCAGGATCAGTCGATCACGCGCGTTCTTGATGAGCTCTTCGAGAAAGTAGTTAGTCGCGCTGGTATTAAGAAACTTTGCCATCGTTGATTCCTGAATGCGTTGGATATATGAAAGCAGAATTTACCGAAGTTATCTGGCGCTTGCACGCATATTCACTTTTGCATGGCATCGCGGAAAGCTTGAACAACCCCAGAAGCGCCCGCGCTTGCTGTCGCGAGCGGTCATCTTTGCGCCGCATTTGGGGCAGGTCGGAATGGTCCAGTCGCCTGCGGTGGCGAAATCCAGCAGGCGCTTGGCAGACGCTTCTGGCAGGCGTTGCAGCATGGCGAGAAAGAGCTTGCCGTCGAGCAATATGATGCCGTTTGCTCTTGCGAATACTCTGGCGTCTTCGGTGAAACCCCTGGGGGCCATGAAAAATGCCTTTTCGACTTGTTCGTGTGCCATTACACCGCGCAGTTCGCGCACAGTGGTAACGCCCACCGGTTTGCTCAGTGCCTTGCACTGGACAATGGCGGTGACTTGGGCGGGAGCGGCCTCGTTCTGGAACAGGCGGATGTCGATGCCGCCATCGGCGCCTAGCCGGGTGGTTTCGGCGCGGATATTCATTTCGCGATAAAACTCGCAGCACAGGTCTTCGAAGCGTTTCCATTCAACCCGGTCGATAAGGTCAAGCGTCCAGGTGTCGGGGGCTTGTGGCGCAGGCGGGTTGGTGGTGACGCTGCGGGGTGCAGATGCATCAATGGCTACGCCGCGAGGACTTGCCGGAATGCCTTGCGCAAGCGGGGTACGCGCTATGGGCTGCGAACCGGGATGGCTGGGTTGGGCTGGCACCCATAGCGTGTGTGGCGAGGCAATGGTTTCCGCGTCGATCGGCTGGCGTGGTGCGCTTGTGGCAGTGTTTGCCTGGCCGAGTTGCCTGATGAAGCGGAGCAAAGATATGACGCCAAAGATGAAGGCCATCAGCCACGCCAGCATGGAGAAGAGACCTGCCAGCCCGTGCAGCATGGCGTTGCCTGAAAAGAGCAGCGGAATAATGAACACCGCGCCGACGACACAGGCGCATGCAATGGCTGCACCGTACTTCCAGTTGGAGGTAGCAGCGATTTCCAGGAGGCCCTGATTATTGCGCTTTCGGTAACGTCTTCTTGCCATCGCCTGTTTGCTTGACCACCCGCAGCAAAAGGCGCCAAGGCCAGCGGCGTGAGTCATCATTTGTCATGAAAGCATGCATGTTACACGCATGATCGTCGATGCTGAAGGAATTAGAATCGATATCTTGACTAATGGCGACTTTGACATGGGAGTTTGGTGCCTGATCTATGCAGTTTCGTTGATCAGCTCACTTTCCATCCGCCGAATTGCTGTAATCAGGTTACGAAAGCTTGGCGATCTCTGATTGTCAATCGCAAGGTGTTGCCCAATGGCACGCGATCCTGCGCATTTTTCGTAACGATTGCCAGTCAGCTTTTTTAGCTCTTGGCTGGGGCTTCCCAAACCTTCCGGGGATCGAAATTTTTTGCTTTGCTGTCGCAAGGCGATTCCATTTATGCTTAATGCGTTTTCAACAGCTTTCAAATCTGCAAGATAAAAAGCTTCCAGCTCCCTGCATGCAATTCGCACCAGACACCGCGATGTCTTGCCAGTTTGCTCACATAAATCAAGCAACCTGCGTTTGACAAGTGTGCAGTCAGGGTGGCTGTCCTGATCACGCAGCACAATGAAGCGTGCCTGCTGGTTCTGATATGACCTTATTTTGCGCACCAGTTGTTTTTCAAGATCCTGCTTGCCTTCGAAGGGAATACACCTGAAGGATGTCTCTCCACACAGTATGCGAGGCAACAACGATTCCAGCATAGCCTTGGCAGATGACTCCTCCAACAGAAAAACAATCTCCTTCATCTCGGGTCGGCCCCGTCAAAGAAGCCCTGCTTCCACAGGTAACCGAGCTGATCACCTTCAGCGACATAGGCGGCAATTTGCGCATCGTCCCTGGCTCGACGCATGGCCGTGAAACCTTGCTCTTTTACCAGCCAACACACTTCGTTCAACTCCAGTGCATTCAAAAAGTCAGGGGAGTGAGTCGAAACAAACACCTGTCCGCCACGGTTTGCATAGCTGCGGAACTCTTCAGCGAGCTCTGACATCAATTGCGGATATAGTTGGTTTTCCGGTTCCTCCACACACAGCAGCGGGTGAGGTTTGGGGTCGTTCAGCAACACCAGGTAGGCAAACATTTTGATCGTGCCGTCGGAAACATAACGATCAAGAAAAGGGGTTTTGAACGAGCCATCCTGAAAGCGCAAAGTGAGGTAGCCATCATCCATCAGTTTTGGTTCGACGGATGTCACACCGGGCACCCTGCTGGTCATTTTCGTCAGGATTTTCTGGAATAGCGCAGAGTGTTGCTCATGCAGATAGCGCGCCACCAATGGCAGGTTATCGCCCGATTCTGAAAGGTGCTCGATTTCTCCTGCAGCATCCTTGCGCCCTCGTGCTGCACTGATGTGAAAGTCGGACACATGCCAATTTTCGATCAGACTACGAAAGGCATTGGCAGCCTTGAAACGCTCAAATTGCCCCAGGCCCTTGATGGCCAAGGTTTCGGGGGCGACTTTCTGGGTTTCGCGATCAAGCTCTTCGTCTGCTTTCTGAAAGTCTTCCTCATTGGTGATGGCGTATCCTTCACCGTTTGAAAAGCTCAGAAAATGATATGGACTACCATAGCGTCCGCGCTTGTATCGCAGCAATTCCTTGATCACCACTGGCTGGCCTTGGCGCTCCGCAATTTCCAACGAGTAGGTCACCAAGCGTTTTATGCCAGCAATTTCCATTCGATACTGAAGTTCGATAAGGATTGAATCTTTTTGTGGGTCGCACCCGCGACTCAGCACCTCGGCAAAACGCCCTCGTTTATCCAGCGCCTGCCGAACGTTGGTCCGAAGGCAGTCGTGCAAGAAGCCAAAAACGTCAAACAAGGTGGACTTGCCAGAGCCATTGGCTCCAACGACGACCATGAAAGCGGGGATGTCTTCAAGGTGCACATCCCTGAAGGCCTTGAAGTTGTGCAATCGCATGGATTCGATTTTCATGGCTGTTTTCCGATGTACTTTTTTGCCGCCAGGTTTTTTGTTGGACTCAGTTCAGGCACTTTCGACCCGAATCCGCACCGGCAACATACTAGCGGGTTCGTCGAAAGGATGGCCGTTTTCCCGATTTTCCGCTAAATCGAGCTTGAGCAGGGGATGGCCTTGCACGAGTGGTCATTTGTCACTTCTTCGCTTCTGGATAAAGCGGAACAAGGAGATGGCGCCAAAGGTGACGCCCAAAAGCCAGGCAAACATGGTGAACACACTGGCTACACCTTGCATGCTTGCACGCCCACCCAACAACATCGGGATGATCAGCACTGCGCAGAGGATACATGCGCCTGCGAGCACGGCAGCATTGCGCCAGTCAGAGGTGGTGGCGAGCGCCATGATGCCCCGGTTCCTGCGGTAACGGTATCGGTAACGTTGATTGCCCATCGCTTGTCGCTTGACTGTGCCTTGGACCCGTGCTGAGGCCATTGCGCAAGTCGTGATTGGTCGTTAAATGACGAGATGATACACGACATTAAATTCCATGGAGATATCTACTGGGCATTTACTCTAACCGCGCTGCAGTACTCAAAAACAATGCGCACAAGCGATGGCCACTCCAATGTTAACGAGGCTTGTCCCCGCTGCAGCTTGACCGGACGGTAGCCAGGCATTTTTGCAGTTGAGACTTGGGTGCGCGTTGAATGCGCCGCAGCAGGTCAACGGAAACATGTTGAACCTGGTGTCGAAACCGAAGCTCCTCCTCAAGTCGCAACAACAGGCTGGCGGCCATTTCGGCATCGGCCAGGGCACGGTGATATCGGCCGGCAACAGGGAGCTTGGCGTATTCGACCAGTGCGCCGAGTTTGTGACTGGGCGCGAGGGGAAGGAGACGCCGCGACAACAGCAAGGAGCAGACGAAATCGTGGCTGTTTGATCGGCTCATCGTCGGCTGAAGCCGGGCCAGTTCAGCCTCCCAGAACTTTGAATCGAACGATGCGTTGTGGGCGACGATGGGGAGCTTGCCGACAAACTCGAAGACCTGCTGCATGACCTCGCTGGCTGGCGGTGCGCTGCGGATCATGGCGTTGGAGATGCCCGTCAGGCTCTCGATGAAGGGGGGAATCCGGACGCCGGCGTTCATCAGGCTCTGATAGCGATTCACAACCTTGCCGCCCTCAAGCACCACCACGGCAATTTCAGTTGCGCGGTCGCCCTGCGCAGGGGACAAACCAGTGGTTTCAAAGTCGATGACGGCTACTGCATCCATGCTGCGTACTCGCGCGTGATTAGTGGGTGAGAGTTTGCGACTGACATTTTTCGCAGTCGTCCCAGGGCAGGCAATCGCACACCTTGGGCAGCGCCACATAGCGACTTCCGACCTCGGGCCTGGTGCTGCTTGTCTGTTGCGTGGCAGCAGCCAGCTTTGGCGAGGCTGGCGCCTTGACTGACGCCTCATGAGGGGTCGGCTGCCACCTGGAAAACAAGGCGACATCAAGGTGGTCCTGAATGTACCAGCGTTTGCGAGCAGCATCCCATCGTGCGCCCAGCTTCTTCGCTTCGTCCTTTTCAGCGAATGGCACCTTCAAATCGTGTCGCATTGTGGACCCTGCCTGGTGGTGTGAGTCGGGCATTATAAACCCGGTCATGGCGGGCCAATCACGGGCTGCCCTCGACCATCTAACCAGGCCCGACAGGTCGTCGCCACAGTGGCCACAGACCAAGCAGGCCAAGCAAGGGGCCGGGCAGCAGGAACCAGGCCACCAGACTGCCCCAGTCGCCAATCCACAGGGTGCCTAGCTGTATGGACACCAGCGTGATGGAAAAACCGATGGCGTTCTGAAAGGCCAGCGCGCTGCCAACAATTTCGGGGGGGCAGGCGCGTGCCGACAGCGCCGAGAAATGCGGCGAGTCGGCAACAACACTGAAGCCCCAAAGCAGCAGCAATGCCAGCGTCAGCCAGACTGGCCAGCCGGAAGTCAGCGGAAACACCGCGCAGCACAGGGCAGAACCGGCCAGCGCCAAGGCGGCGACGCGCGCGCTGCCAATGTGGCGACTCCAGTAGCCACCGAGCACACAGCCCAGCGATCCAATGCCCACAACCGCAAACGACCAGGCAGCCAGTTGCACACTACCAGCGGGGGCCACATCACTCACCACGAGCAACACCGGAACCAGCGTCCAGAACGCATACAGCTCCCATTGATGGCCAAAATAGCCCAGCGCCGAAGCGCGAAATGCAGGGATGGAAAAGGCGTGCAACACCCGCCCCAGACGCAGCGGCGGTGCGCCGTGACGACGTTGCAGATGCGGCCCGTCGCCAAGCCGCAGAATCATCGCAGCCGCCGCGAGCGCCAGCACAGACGAGCACAGTATGGTCAGTTGCCAGGACAGGCCACCGCCTAGAAAACGGATACCGTGCGGCAACGCAGTCCCCAGTGTCAGCATGCCAACCAGCCAGGCCAGCGCACCGCCAGCCCTTTCCGGCACCCAGGTCACCACCAGCTTCATGCCCAGCGGGTAGACGCCAGCCAGGCACAGCCCGACCAGAAAACGCAGCGGCACGGCCGACTGCATGTCGGTGGCCCACAGCGCAAAAACGGCGTTGGCTGTGGCGCCGAGCAGCGCGCACACCGCAAAGATGCGGCTGGCGGAAAAGCGGTCGGCCAGCCCACTGAGCGAAAAGCCCAGGGTGCCGATGATGAACCCCAGTTGCACCGCATTGGTCAGCGTGCCGATGTCGGCCGCACCAATACCCCAGGCGAGCATCAACGCGTCAGCGGCGCTGTTGGCCGAGAACCACAGCGAGGTGCCAAAGAGCTGGGCAAGGACGATGGTAAAGACAGGGTTCATGTCTGAATGTCGATAACAAGAGATGGCATCAACCCGACCATCATCACGTCCGTCCGCGCTGTTGCCACAGCACGCCGACGATGATCATGGCCAGGCCAATCCAGGTGGCCGGAACAACGTGTTCGCCAAGCAGAAAGTGGATGAACACCAGCGACAGAAAGGGCGACAGAAAGATCAAGTTGCTGACGCGAGAGACGTTTTCGGCGCTGCGCATCGCGCCGAGCCACAACATGAAGGTGGCGCCCATTTCGAACAGACCCACATAGGCGGCACCGGCCAGTCCGGCGAGCGAGGGCAGGGCAAGGCCACCTTCCAGCGCAAGAATCAGCCATACCAGCGGGGTGCCGAGGGCAAAGCACAGAAACAGGCCAACCGCTGGCGCGGTGCTGGCGCGGGTGTTGAGCACCCAGTACAAGGCCCACAAAACGGTGCTGCCAAGCGCCAGTGCCACCCCCAGGCCGCTGTCAAACTCCAGCGCCAGCAGGTTGCCACGGGTGGCGATGACCACTGCACCGCAATAGCCGAGCAGCAGGGCGAGCGCGTCGCGACGACCAAGCCGCTGGCCCAGCATGGGCACCGCCAGCAAGGACAGGGTGAGCGCCCAAGTGTAGTTGATGGCTTGGGCTTGCTGCGCGGGTAGCAGGTCGTAGGCGCGAAACAGCACCAGATAATAAAAGCAGGGGTTGAGCGCACCCAGCGACAGATAGTAAAAGGGGCGTTGGCGCAGGGTTGAGCCAACCTCCGCCCATTTTGCCTGCACGCTGACAAAAACGGCCAAAACAAGCGTGGAGAACACGCCAGCCCAGGCAAGCAACTGGGTGGGGCTGAGATGTTGCAGCGACAGCTTGAAGGCGGTGGCAACGGTAGACCACAACAACACCGCAGACAAGCCCAGCGCCATGGCGCGCCGCTGATTGATTTGAGTCATGCAAGGCCAGGCAAAGCCGCCAATCTAGCCGATGCTGGCGGTGATGACCAGTGATACGGGCGGCTTGTTGTCGCTGTTGGCACTATCCGCGACGACGCCAGAAGCCGTAGGACTGAAAGCGTTCGTGGCACCACCACTGCGAGCCCTGATGCACGACGACGCAGTAGTTGCGGCTGCCTGCCTGGGATTCGACCGGCCGGGTCACCCTGCCCTCGCGGTCGCGCCTGGCCTGATGGCTGTCGTGTTCCGGGATGACCATGGACACATGACCAGAGCGGTTGAGGTCGCGACGGCGGGCAATGATCAGGCAGACATCGCCACTGTTGGCGGCTGCCTGCAGCGCAGTCAGGTCAGTCTCACGGTGCCAACCAAAACCGGGACCATGATCGGCAAGCCAGTCGTGCAAGGCGTTGGCGTTGAGCTCGCGCACGGTGTCGTCATAGCGGGCGGGCACTTGATCACCGGTCTGAAAATGCAGCAGGGCGCGCTCGGTCCACCACACGCGCGGCAGATAGGCACCGGCCAGATCGCAGTAATCGTGTGCATAGATGTTGCAGTAGGTAGTGCTGCCTTTGGGCCGGTAACGCAGATGCGCCGGGTTGGCCACGTCCAGCCACGCGACGATGTCTAACAGCATGCGGGCACGGGTGGCGGGGTCTGCGGTCGGGGCAACGACGGGGCGTCCGGGTTCGCCAAGCGAAAATGCCCAGCCACCGGCACGCACGCGGGTGATGTCTGGGCGATCACGTCGCAAATGCGCGGGCGGCACCTGGCTGAGTGGCGGCACCTGCACCAGAGAAGGGTCTGGCACCGGGTCTGGCGGGATGTTGCCATGACCTGCAGGCCGGAGGCTGACCAGATAGCGCGACGCCAGCACGCCATCCCGCAAGGTGTCCCCAAGCTGAACCCGCACACTCTCCCAGCCTTCCACCGAAGCGGCTTCAAGCACCTCGACCGGCGTGCCCTCCGGCAGCGTGGCCACCCAGGTGTCGCGCGACACGCGCGGCGCAGAACGCAAATTGAGCGCACTGGCCGACACCAGGTGGGTAGGGGAGAAAACCTCGGTGGGCATGATGCGTTCGTCATCGGGAACATGCTGGTTCAGCCATGTCACTGCCCGATCAAGCAATTGAATGCGGTCCTCCAGCCCATTCAGCCCACCGTTGATACGCTTGGTGATGGTGGTCATGTCATCCACGTCTGCAAGCGCGTTAAGATGGCGTGACGACCAGTAATAAACCGCCGAAAGCGCGGCGTACTGCCTGGCGACGCTATCCGGATCGCTGACCACGTCTTCGCCCGACCACTCGGCAAAGGCGCGATAGTTGTGCTTGCCGGTGAGCTGAATCAGGCCACGCCCGCGATAACGATAGCCATCTCCACTGGCCTCGTCACCATTACCCATTCGATTGCGGTACACCCGGTTGGCAATTCGCTCTGGTTGGCGTGCATAGGCACGCGCGTCGTCAATATCGCGAAAATGACGCGGAAAGATCACCCGCAAACGCTCGGCGGAATAGTTGAGGTTTTCCTCTACCACCGATAGCCGCCCTGATTCGTGCAGTACCTGTGCCAGAAAATGCGCAATCCGCATCGGGGTGTCCATGCCCTCAAGCAGCATTGCAGGCACCATGGCGTCCAGGTGCCGATCTGCATCTGCCGGTTTCACCCCCAGAGCCAGCAACAATTCTCGCGTGACCTTCATGAAATGCATCTCCTGTGAGATTGCGACAACAATAACGCAAACTGCCGACGATCGCGTAACGCAATCATTCCGGTGGTCAGAAGCTGATTAAGGCCTTATGTGTCTCGTGCATGCGAGCAACACACCGGGAAGATTCGTGGCGGCCTTTATCAAACCGAACGACTCAAATGCGGGTCACGATCTTCCACACCACCGCCACAAATGCCACAGTGGCGAGAGCGCTGAGCGGCACACTGCCCAGTTCAAGCTGCGAAATTTGAAATCCAATGTATGCCAGCAAACCAAGCACCGCCAGAAGCAAGGCTGGCGAAACCATGCCGGCCAAACGGTAAGGCGATGGCTGCGCGGGTGCCTGCAGGGTGGGCGGAGGAGCAACCGGTTTTCCGTCGAGGATGAAGCCCGCCATCGCCTCCCAGTTTTCCTCTTCGAGGGCTGCGCTATGCGCACCCCGGACGTATCGAATCTCCATTATCTCGGGTATCGCGCCTGACTCCCTGAAACCATCGTGCCCTGCACTTCCGAGATCCTGCAAACGGACCATCTCGAAGGCCTTGGGGAAAATGGCCACCACCCAGTCCGAGGTCGCGACATAGTTGAGCACATGCTTCACCTGTCCGCGCCGTATGGCGTCGGTCCACGCGTAACGGGTACGAACCACGCTACCGGCAAAAATCACGTTCTCGAAACGGCAGGACGGATAATCCTCCAGCGCCTTTGCCAACAGATAAGTGCCGTTACTGTGTCCGATGAACGAAAATCGCGCGTTGGGCCAGCGCGCCAGCGCCTCGGTATATTGGTCCATCAGCCACTCAACCTTCTGGCGACGCGTATGGGGAATCACAAACGGCAACATCGGAAAATACCCATAGCTGGAGGTGACAGTGGCAATACGCCTGCCAGCGTCGCCACGCTGTCTGGCCAGCGTCTGCACACGCCGCGCAATCTTGTGGGTCCAGTAACCGCGATCGCGGATACCATGAATGACGAACACCACGTCGCGCACGGACTCGTCCACATGAACAGGCTCGTGATCATCCGGGGACACGGATTCTGCCTTCAGCTCATCAGCAGAGGTCAGCACCGCCTTGAGAATCTGCTCCGCCCTGGCCGCGCCAAAGGTTTTACCACCCCTTGTCGTGGGGACCGGAAGCAGCCTGGTGTCTGCCACCTTTATTACGTCTGCATGACCTGAATGTGGCACATCCAGATAGACAAAATCGCGGCCAGACACCAGATCGACGTTATCCTCCGGTGCCACCATGTCATCGACCGACCCCAGCAACTGAACGGTCAGCGCCTGACCCACTCCGCGATCCGCAGACAATCGGCGCATCCACAACCACTGCACCCGCAACTGGGTAATGAATGGGGCACCCTGACGAATATGAAAGATGGTGGGCTGTTTGAACACCCCGACCACGGCCCCAACAAACACGCCCAAGGTCCATGCCACCGCATCCAACGGCCCAAGGTGGTGAGAAACCCTCCAACCACGATTCATCCCGGCCAACAACACGAGTCTTTCCACCCGCACAGCCCAGCCACGGGCTGACCTGTCCGTCACCGCCTTCTCGAACGGTGCCCGGGCAGTCTCGCCACAGGCCACCACATAGACCATACGCGCCAGCAGCGCGCCATAGCTGTGACCAATCAGCACAATACGGTCAATTTTGCCGTCTGCAGCGGCCCAAAGCCTGTCAATGTCACACACGACATCGTTGGCGATAGCGACAGGATCCCTGGCCGACAGAACCGTCAGCGGAAGCGCAGGCACAAAGAAGCTGGCGTCGCGAAACGCCGTCTGGCTGCGCAGAAGATCCTTCAGATCATCAAGACTGGCGGGCGACTTCTGGAAGCCATGCAGCAGAACAAGCAAGATGCGTTCTGACTTCGGCGTGCCGTTTGCAGATTCGACGATGCGCGTTGAGGCTTCCATGGTCTTTACCCCATTGATCGAGTCATGCATTCAGTATAGACCTGACTGATGACCCGGAGCGCGACAAACCCGTTAACAAAACCCTCGAACGGCTTGCCTATCTTCCCCGGGGTTCACATTTGTCGTCCGCGCTGAGAAAATGACGCACCGCCTTTGTCTGTAATTATTAATTCAAAATAACGTTGCCCGCACACCAGCTTTTTGTGCGCCCTGACACGGAGACCCCCATGAGCACTGTCGCCACCATTTCGCCAGACTCGCTGCGCCGCAGCACGACACCAGGCGCACCGCAGGCCGCCGCCAATGCACGCTGGACAGTCGAGGCCATCGAGGCCTTGTTTGCCATGCCCTTCATGGATCTGCTGTTTCGCGCCCAGCAAGTGCATCGCGAGCACTTCAACCCGAGAGAGATCCAGCTCTCCACGCTGCTGTCGATCAAGACCGGCGGCTGCGCCGAGGACTGCGGCTATTGTTCGCAATCCGCCCACTTCGACACCGAGGTCAAGGCCGAAAAGCTGATGCCGGTGGACCAGGTGATTGCCGCCGCACGCGCGGCCAAGGCGCGGGGCGCCAGCCGTTTTTGCATGGGTGCGGCGTGGCGCTCGCCCAAGGCACGCGACATGGAGCGCGTGAACACCATGGTGCGCGAGGTAAAGGCGCTGGGCATGGAAACCTGCATGACCCTGGGCATGCTTGATCAGGAACAGGCGCGCTCCCTCAAGGACGCCGGGCTGGACTACTACAACCACAACCTCGACACCGCACCCGAATACTACGGCAAGGTCATAGGCACACGCACCTATCAGGATCGCCTGGATACGCTGGAAAACGTGCGCAGTGCCGGTATCAATGTATGCAGCGGCGGCATTGTCGGAATGGGCGAAACACGCCGTCACCGCGCCGGGTTGATCGCGCAACTGGCCAACCTCGACCCCTGCCCGGAATCCGTACCCATCAACAATCTGGTGCCCATCCCCGGCACGCCGCTGGCTGATGTTGACCCAATCGACCCCTTCGAGTTTGTGCGCACCATCGCCGTGGCCCGCATCACCATGCCGACCAGCTATGTACGCCTGTCTGCCGGGCGCGAGCAGATGGACGAAGCCCTTCAGGCCATGTGCCTGATGGCCGGCGCCAACTCCATCTTTTATGGCGACCATCTGCTGACCACGCCCAACCCGCAGACCGGACGTGACCGCAACCTGCTGCAGCGCTTGGACATGCGTATTCAAGGGCAGGAGGCGTAACGGTAGCAGGCATTGGCCTTCGGAAAGCCTGATCAGCAGCCGACCAGGAAGCTGCCAATGGAATAGATCTTTGGTAAGCGGACTGTGAATACGGGTCGTTGAAGTGCCGGACGGCTGCTGTCAGGTAAAGGCGTCAGGGTCCTGCATCCAGGCAGGAATGTCGCGTTGGCCGTGCAGTACGCGCCAGACATCGATGTGGTCCGGTCGTTCGACATAGAACACGAGGTAGGGGTAAGGTGATAGCGGCCACGAGCGCAGACCAGGAAGGTTCAACTCTTGACCATAGCGCGGCGAACCCGTACCGGACTGTCGAGCGATGTGGGTATAGCTCTGCTCCAGAGCGTCAATAAAACCGAGCGCAACAGATGAGGAGGCCTCTTCAAGATAGTAGGCTATCGCGTCGTCGACGTCCTGGTTGGCCTGCTCACGCGGAACGACGGGTTTGACCTTCACCCGTGAGAAGCTGACTTGGCAGCCCTGCGCACCCGGTCACGCAGACCTTCGAAGTAAGTGGAATCTGCTGGCGATGCCGACGAGGTGGCTGCACCGACCAGCAGCACTCGACGCAAGTGCTGACGATCCTGATCCTTACGGATCAGTTCACGCACGTACTCGCTACTGGTGCTGTAGCCCCGTTCGCACACCTGTTCATCCACGAAGGATTTCAGACTGTCGGGCAAGGAAATATTCATCGTGCTCATATGCGCAGAATAGCCGCCTTGACAAAAATTGGCAAGATCGTACCCCCGCCCTCGTCCAGGACGGCACCCTGCCCGGCGATCAGAACGCCCCGAAAACACTTCCCAGCAGCACCAGAATAACCAGCGCGATGATGGGAAACAGCACCGCCACCATGAAGATGTCCTTGTAGGCTTCGCGATGCGTCAGCCCACATATGGCGAGCAAGGTGACCACTGCACCGTTGTGTGGCAGGCTGTCCAGGCCACCAGTGGCCACCGTGGTGACCCGGTGCAGCAGCTCTGGCGCAATGCCTGCCACCTGCGCCATGGCAAGGTAGTCTGCCCCGAGGGTTTGCAGCGCGATGCTCATGCCACCGGATGCCGAGCCAGTTACGCCCGCCAGCACGTTCACCGACAAGGCCAGCGACACCAGCGGATTGCCGCCACCGATGGATTCGACAAAGGTCTTGATCAGCTCGAAGGCCGGCAGCGCGGCGATCACCGCACCAAAGCCGACCAGGCTGGCGGTGTTGAAGATGGGCAGCACCGAGGCGTTGGCGCCGTCGTCCAGCGAACGCTTGGGCGCGGCCAGCCGTGTCCAGGTCATCGCCAGCAACAACACAATGGCGATGGTCAGCGAGCAGATGATGGCCCACACACCGCGCACCGAATCCACATTGGTCGCGCCGTAGCGCGCCTCAGCCAGATAAGTGGTGTCCAGCGCCGGTATCACCAAAGCACTGAATACGTAGTTGAGCACGATCACCAGCACCACCGGCGATATCGCCACCATGAAAGAAGGCAGCGCGCGCGGCGGTGTTTCTGCTTGCACCATCAGCACGTCAAAGCCTTCGCCAGATGTGCGTTCGCGCTGATCCTTGTCGAAGGCAGGCTGGATGTCGTCATGCTGACCATAGCCCTCGCCCGCCAGTTGTGCCTGCGTTGCCTGGCGCGACAGCCACCACTGACCGAGGCCGAACATGATCAGCGCCGATATGATGCCAAGCAGCGGCGCTGCAAACGGCGTGGTGCCAAAAAATGGCATGGGGATGGCGTTCTGGATGGCGGGTGTGCCGGGCAAGGCGGTCATCGTGAAGGTGAAGGCACCGAGCGCGATGGTGGCCGGAATCAGGCGCTTTGGAATATCGGCCTGACGAAACAAGGCCGCCGCGATCGGATATACCGCAAAGGCAACAACGAACAGCGACACGCCGCCATAGGTCAGCACGGCGCAGGCAAGCACCACCGCCAGAATCGCGCGCTGCTGCCCGAGCTTGCCGACAATGGCCTGAGCAATGGCCTCGGCTGCGCCACTGTCGTCCATCAGCTTGCCAAAGATCGCACCCAACAGGAACAGCGGGAAAAACTGCACTATGAAGCTGCCAGCCGAGTTCATGAACACCTGGGTGTAGGTGGCCAGCAAAGGCGTGCCAGCGGCGAACAATGCCGCGATGAGGGCCATCACCGGACCCAGCAAAAGTACGCTGACACCGCGATAGGCCAGATAGATCAACAGCCCGAGTGCAAGCAGAACGCCGATCATGCCCATCATGATTTTTCTCCGAGTGCCCCCACGGGCTTGATGCTGTCATCCAGCAACCAGTCGAAGCTGACGCTGGAACGTTCGCCAATATCCTGCCAGTGCTTGTCCAGCCAGCTTGTCGCCCGGGCACGGCCGAGGTCGCGCAGATGGCACAGATAATCCCACTCGGCATTAAGCTTGCTGGAGGCCTGCAGCGCCAACAAATCCTCGTCCGCGTGGATGCGGTGAAAACGCATGTCGCGATAGCGCTCCTGCTCAAGCCCCTCAGCCTCAATCAACTGCTTGAGCAACATGATGGCGCGCAACTCCTTGACCAGGCTCGCGTTGAAGGTGATCTCGTTCATGCGGTTGATGATCTCGCGTGCGGTGCGCGGCAGCTCTGGCCGGTAGAATGGGTTGATCTGCACCAGCACAAGGTCACGCGCGTCGCATTCGTCGACCAAGGGAAAAAGCGCCGGATTACCCATGTAACCGCCATCCCAGTAGGCCTCGCCGTCAATCTCCACGGCCTGAAACATGAACGGCAGCGCAGCCGAGGCCATCACCGCGTCGCTGCTCATTTCCGGGCAGCGAAACACCTTGGGGCGGCCAGTGCGCACATTGGTGGCAGTCACAAACACTTTGAGCTTGGAACAGCGTCGCACCCGCTCGAAGTCGACATGGGCCTCGACCAGATCACGCAAGGGGTTGAGGTTGAGCGGGTTCAGCTCGTAGGGCGAAAACACCCGGGACAGGTGATCAAAAAACAGATAACTCGGTGAATTGTCCAGGCTCCAGTCACCGCTGATGCGGGACCACAAATCGCGCTGGATCGGGCTGGTGGTGGCGGCCTCACTGACCGCCTTCCAGAAACGCGCAAGATGCTCACGTGCCCCTTCAGGGCCACCGGCCTGCAGCCCATCGGCCAGCACCACCGCATTCATGGCACCCGCGCTGGTGCCGCTGACGCCTTCGATGCGCAATCGCGGCTCCTGCAGCAGCCGATCGATCACACCCCAGGCCAGCGCGCCATGCGCCCCGCCGCCTTGCAAGGCCAATTCGACTGTCTTGATGTTCTTGCTCATTTGCCACCCTCAGCACTGTGCTTGTATCGCAGTGCACCATAGATCAGGCCTGCCTGGGGCAGCAAGTGACAAGGTGTTACAAAGCAAGCGGCCACAAACCCGACGGGTTCAAGCACCCTTTGCGGTGGCGCCAGGCTGCGGGTTCTTCAGTTGAAGGCACTGAAATGTGCTTATGGCTGTGCGCCATGCCGGTGCTTCGGTCCGCTCTTAGCCAGAACACATCTGGGCAGTTGCCACACGAACCGCCGCCAGATCCCAACCCGCCCAGCCACAGCTCTTGAAAAGCACCGGCCCGTGTTTGCGAACGCGCCCAGTGCTGGCATGCTGTTGCTCGATATCCTGCAGTGTCGGCAGGGCAGCGACATCCATGCCGGCTTGCAGCAAGTCACCTGCTTCGTGAAGCGCATCGACGGTGTCCACCACCACCTGCCCACGCTGCCCGACCGCACGACAGAGCTCTGCCGACAGTTCAACCATGCTCGGCTTGAAGGCCCCCACTGCGGCAATGAAGTGTCTGGGCTGCACCTCGGCCGACAGCACAACCTGGCTAGCCGGCGTGCAGGTGACGATCATCGCGCAATCGCTCATCGCAGCGTTGGGGTCATTGGTGACGCTAGCCTTCAAGCCCATCTGCCGCGCTTGCTCAGCCAGGGCTTGCGCGCTGCTGGCACTGCGCGATGCCACCACCACCTCTCGCACATTCAGGGTTTCGGCAAAGGCCTGCACATGCGATAAACCCTGCACCCCTGCGCCCACCACCAGCAGTGGACCATCGGTATTGGGCGCCAGCAACTGCGCGGCCCGGGCGCTCACCGCCGCGGTGCGCCTGGCGGTGACTACCGGACCATCCAGAATGAACAGGCGCTCACCGGTGCCCACGTCAAACACCACCACATCACCCTGAATGGTCGGTCGCCCGGTGCCAGCGTTTGCCGGTGTCACGGTGATCAGCTTGGTCATGTGCACACGCCCGTCAGTCGCAGGCATCACCAGCATCACCCCACCACCAGCCAGCGCCTGCACCACACGCGGCGGCACATCAACGGCAGCGGACCCAAGCAGTGCGCCGATCTCTGCCACCAACGCGGGATAAGGCAGGACGGCGGCTGTTTGAGTGGCGTTCAGCAATGGGGAGGTCTGGATAGTCATGATTTGCTCCGAAGGACGGTAGTGGTGGCGATCATGTTCTCGTCGCCAGTGCGCCTCAGGATAGCAAAGCCCTGCAAGATCAAACATGATCCCAAGTCAGGGCTAACGAACCGGGCATTTGGCAGAAGCGCTTGAATGCGACAGGGAATTGGGCTGTTTGCTACAAAGCCCGGCTTCTGCAAGCCTTCATGCACTGACCGCATCAACCCCTTGCCCGCTGCCTGACAATTTGCTGAACACAGCTTTGGCGGTTCTGATAACGTTGTCGGCGCCGAGGCGGTTTCGGACCTTGTTTGCGCGAAGCCGGTATTTGTCGACCAGGATGAGGAGATGTAATGAGCAGCAAGTGGATGGATGAGGTGGATGCGCGCAGCGCGTCGGCGCTGGCGGATGGGTCGCTGCAACCGGTGCAGGCCGACGAAGTGGAGATGACTGACGAGGGCATGCGCTTTGTGGTGCGCTGGGTGTCGTCTCTGGCGGCCAAGGATGCCGTGAAAAAGGCGGTGGCAATTCCCGGTGGTCCGCGAGATGCCGCCTTCAATCCGTTTCTGAACCCGGACCCGGCGCTGACCGTGGGGCCGGTGGGTGACACCCATGTGGCGATTCTGAACAAGTTCCCCTTGTGCGCACGGCATCTGGTGCTGGCGCGGCGCGAGTTTGAAGAGCAGTTGCTGCCGCTGGCGCAGATCGATTTCGAGGCGTTGGGCCAGATCATGCAGGAGGCCGGTGGCCTGGGTCTTTACAACGGCGGCGCGGAGGCCGGTGCAAGCCAGCGCCACAAGCATGTGCAGTGGATTCCGGATGCCCCGGGCAATGCCAGCTTGCGCATTTATGCGCCGCAACTCCCGGCTGATGCTGCTGTGCTGAGCACGGCCAGCCACCCTTCGCTCAGAATGAAGCATTGCTTTGTGCGCGTGGAATGTGGTCAGGGGGTGGACGCCGCACACGCCGGGCGCAGCATGCACGCGGGCTTTCAGGTGGCTTGCACTAGGCTTGGCATTGCGCCGGGAGCCGACGGCCTGCTCCCGCCCTTGAACATGCTGGTGGGTGATGGCTGGATGCTCGTCCTGCCGCGCAGCCGCGAGCACTTTGAGGGCAACTCGTTCAGCGCAGTGTGTTTTGGCGGCACGCTATACACCCGCAACCAGGATCAGATCGCGTCTATCCGGCAAGTCGGCCCGCTGCATGCCATGGCGGCAGTGGGATTCCAATAAGCGATTCCAATAAACCGCCGCTAACGCCGCAACTGGCCAATCAGCTTGTCCGGCAGTTCGCCCATCACCCGACCGGCGTTGCGCAACTGCTGCCAAAGCAAGGTCCAGTCCTGCGCGCGGCGGCGGGATTCGAGGCAGCGCAGCAGGCGCGCGCGTCTGGCCTCGTCCTGGGCACCGAGCATGGCAGACCACAGGCTGTCTTCCACGTTGTAGCTGCGGCCTTCCTGCAGGCAGACCGGTACGATCTGTTGTGGGTTGACGTCGAGATCAACCGCCAGCGCTTCGACGGCGGCACGCACTGATCTGGCCTTGGGTTGGTCCGGGTTGAGCAGATTGTAGGGCGGCGACCACTCACCAGCGGGGCGCAGCCTGTCCATGCCGCTGGCGACAAGCACGATGGGTGGTGGGCGGCGGTTGCGGCGTTGTGCCAGACGATGGCGCAACTGATCCAGCGCAGCGCGTTCGGTGGCGCGATCCGGCCGGGTGAGCATGCTCACCCAGAGCACGAGATCAGCCTCGGCCACGTTCTTGAACAAGGCTTCAAATCCGGCTTCGTCGTCGCATCCGGGCGTGTCTATGATATGGGCGCGGGTCAGGCCATCGCGTTCGAGCTCAAACACCATGCTGCGGTCGGTGCTGCCAGCCAGCACGTCGGTGGCGGTTTTGAGCTGGCCGAAGAGCGCGTTGATGAGGCTGGACTTGCCGGCATTGCTGCGCCCTGCAACAACAATGACAAGCGGTGCGTCGGCCTCCGGCTCGGGTGTGCCTGCCGGTGTTGCGGTGTTGCTGGCGGACAGGCCGGAATCCACGCTGGCATCGTCGAGCGGTAGCCGACCACTGTAAAGATCAATGGCGTAATAGCCCACCTTGCGCACATAGGCACGCAACAACCAGCGCTGAAGCTCTAATTGGGCCAGCCCGAAGCTGCGATTGCGCAATTGTCGCCAGGCCTCTCCCAGCAAAGCATCAAGCGGGTTGATGATGACGCGACCGGCACGATAGACATCAAAGAGCTTCTCGGCCTGCGCCTTCCAGCGCTGCGCCCGCAGTAGATCACCGATCTTAAGGCGGTGGCTCAATGGCACGTGCGCGACGATATCTGCTCGCAGATCACGGCTGGCGCGTTCGATGATCATCAAGGTGTGCGGCAGGGTGAGTTCCAACAAGGGGCGCTCGGTGTCGGGGTGGTAGGCGCGCGCTACGGTTTCGAGCGACTGGCGCCCAAGGGCCCACAGCCTGCCGCCGTCATCAAGCGGCCAGTCGTCCGGCTGCAGCGATTCAGCCAGAGCCTCAACCTTCTGCCACACCGCATCGGCTTCTGGCGGCCAGTCCGGAGCTGGCTCGGTCATCGCTTCGGTCAGCAGGCGGCGGTCGCGCCGCATGCACCATTGCTGCAGTCCGTACCCCGCCATGCCGCAGGCCAGAAACACGCTCAGCCACAGCAAAGTGTGGTCAGCCCGCCACAGCGCAACCAGGCCAAACACAAGCAAACCGAGCGCCGGCGCAGACAATAGCAACAGCGCCACCACTTGAAAGGGGTCAAGGCCTTTGAGCAACTTCATCGTAAAACTGACTCCGGTTTGAAACCTCGCCCTTCAGGGCGAAGCGAAGGCAGGAACCCCGGCATGAAGGCCGAGGTTTCGGCCATAGCTATTTGCTCGTATCCTCGCCGAGCTTGAACAAGCGACACCTCAGGCGTCTGTCTGCCTGTCCTGCCCAATTGACAGTTTCTGACCATCCTTCATGCTGTCCCGATAAACCGTGCGCAAGGTATCAGCATCCACCTGCAGGCCAGCACGCCGCCGCGCAAAGAAATAAACCGCTGCCTTGCCCAGCGCATAAGTGCTTGCCGCGCTTGCGCTGGCGCCCCACACTGCCCCAAGCGTCTGTCCCCAAACAGGCACCAGCTTGACAAGACTGCGCCCCAAGGCCCGGCTGGCATAGCCAACCGCCAGGCTGGCACCGACGAGGCCCAGAAACTCGCCTGCCACCCGCCTGTCCAGCGACTGCCCGTAGATGTTGGCAATGGCGTGCAACAACTTGGCTTGCACCGCAGTGACCGAGACCACATCCACAACAGGAAGTGCCCCCAGTCCGCCAGCACTGAGCGAATGAGCGACGATTTGCTGGTGGGCCGCGCGCGCAAACACATCACGCACGCCGGCGTCCATACCCAGGCGCTCGCGCAGGCCAAACGACGAAGCGGATTCGATACGCTGCCACAGCGCTTCGAGCCCGTAATCCACGGGGTCAAAGCCATCTTCTGGCAGGGTCAGGTCGAGGGCAACAAACACGGGGGGCGCATCACCCGGCAAGTCTGACAACGCATCGCGCTGCGCCAGCAAGGCGCGTCGCAAGTCGGCGGGCAGCGACAAGGGCAGCGGTGAGGCATCAAACGGCCATGGTTGCGGGTGCGCCATACCCGGCGGATAAAGCTCGTGCAGCCCGGTCTGGGCCACTAGCACCGGCCAGCCGGGGTGACGCCGCCGCACGGCACGCAGGACATTGCCCACGGCGCGCTGATCCTGGTCAGCCACCTTCATCACCGCCAGCACCAGATGTGCCCGCGACTCACAATAACGAATGTCTTCGGCAGGATCGTAGTCACGCTCACCCAACCCACGGGTGTCAAGAAAACGCACAAGCGGCTTGTCGGCCGGATAATCAAACACGGCTGCATCGCGGGTGCAGGGTGAAAAGCCATTGCCGATCTCGGCACGCGGGTGGCCGGTGAGCGCATGGATGATGGAGCTTTTACCAGCCTGCGTCTTGCCCAGCAACCAGATCACTGGCACCGGTATACGTGCAGATGCCTCGCTCAAGGCCTGCTGCAGCGCGGCCTCATCCACCGACGGCGACAGCAAGGCTTCGCGCAAGCGATACCAGTAGTCGGACCAATTCTTGATGTCAGGCAGCTTCATGCTGGTTGAGCGTAGTGTGAACTGCAAACAGCATAAGGGCTTGTACCACCCTTGAACAGGCTGCTATCCGAATAGTTCAGACTTCGGGAGGAGCGCGCGGGTGGCGGCGCTTGAACGCATTGCGCGCCCTGCCGGACCCACCCGCCTGCCGCCGATGCCGTTGACGGTTTTTGAATCACCCGTCGGAGCCCAAGTTTTACCGAGAGGCAGCATGTTTTGACGCATCACTTGAATTGGCTTGACCAGAGTGACTGTGATCGCCGCTTAATGCTGCGGGAGATCTGTCTTTCCCCGATGTATGCCTTGTTTTGCGGTTTTCACGCTTTGGCATGCCTCACTTGTAACCCGGACAGGCTGGGACACAGCTTTGCTCAATCGTTCCCATCCGCCATCGGGCAAGGGCCTAAGCCCATTGCCGCTTACACCGCAGCAGTGCTCGCTCTTAATCTAGACAATGAGAACACAACACGCAAGCAGCAAAAAAGTGGCGCGAGCGCGCAGTCCACGACGCCGGAAATCTGGCGCGACCGCTTTTGTCAACGCATCTACTGCACAAAAGCTTGACTTGTCATGTTGCTGGATTAATGTGGACCCATATCGGGGAAACTCTTCCCGCCCGGAATGCGTGCAGGCTCACCGCAGCGCCAGATTGCGCGACGGATTGAGCCCTTTGTCGCTTGGTGCACGTTCACCGCAGCGCTTATTGGTTTTCAACACGACGGGAGGCTTGCAAATGTTCAAGGATTACAAGGCGTTGTTCAAAAGTCTGCGCGAGACGCAGGAAAAGCTGTGGAGCAATGCCACCGCCTGGGCGCCTGGCGCCAGACTTTCACCCGAGCTCGACGCCTGGCAGCGCGACATGCTGGGAAACCTCAATGACTGGGCAGAACAGGCGGTTGATCAATCGCTTGAACTGCAGAATGCGTGGCTGGCCCAGTGGTCGGGCCGTGCCACCGAGAAAAAGGTCAAACCACGGCTGTTTGCCGAAATGAACAGCGAAGCCCAGCAAGCCGCACAGCGATGGATGGAACAGCAGAACGCGCTGTGGAACCAATGGCTGAGCATGTTGAGCAAGAGTGGTACCGAGTTTCCCGGTCAAGTCGACATGGAAAAGGCCTTCCGCGAATCCAACCAGCGACAGATGGAGTTGCTGGCCGAGTGGGCGAAAATGGGCAATTTCGAAGACTTGTCGATGAAAGAGATGAACAAGCTCGCTGACCAGATCGCCAAGTCCCTGCAAAAGTCCATAGACACGCAGCGACAGCTCTGGTCATACTGGTTTGACGAGTTCCGCAAGGCCTCGACCGCGCTGAGCAGCACGCTGGAAGCAGCCCCCATGTCCAGCGCAAGCGCTGCCGCTGAACCGGCCCCGGCCCCGACCGCCAAACCCGCCACTGCCAACGAGGCCGACCTGAAGCAGATCTCCGGCATTGGTCCCGGTCTCGAGAAAAAGCTCAAGAGCGCGGGTTACATCAGCCTTGAACAAATCGCCAAGCTCACCGATGAGCAGATTGCCGAGCTTGAAAAGACCGTAATCCGCTTTTCCGGTCGCATCAAGCGTGACGACTGGATGGGTCAGGCACGCAAGCTGCTAGGCTTATAGCCCGGATCACCATGCAGCCGACTACTGCGTGGTGATCTGCGCCGCATGGCGCATTGATCGTAAAGCTGACTGCGGTTTGAAACCTCGCCCTTAAGGACTAAGTGGAATCCGGGGTTTCGACCGTAGCGTTTTTGGGAGGGGATACGAGCCCCTTTCTGTTAATCAGTTGCTGCTCAAGCAAGCCTGCAAGCCTTCATTTTCATGTCATCTCACTGCAACGATCCGGTCATTCTGGCTGGATAGCCTCAAGGCTTTGAATCCTGCGTGGAGTGCGTGATGACCAAGAAGACCTGTACTCTCGTCATTGACAATGGTGATGGCGACGAGGCACCGTCCAATCCGTCCCTCAATCCATCATTCGAACAGATCCTGCTGGCCAGGGTGTCTCGCCGTGGTGCGCTGAAGGGCTCCCTGAGCGCATCAATCGCCATGATGTTTGGCGGCATCGGCCCGGCGCTGGCTGCAAACAGTCCGACCAGCATGACCGGGCGTCTGGGGTTCTCTCCGGTTCCAGTCAGTGACGCCGATAGCGTGGTCGTGCCTGCCGGTTATCGGGTACAGGTGCTGGCACCCTGGGGTGAGCCGATCAGCGGAAGCTTTCCCGCTTTCGACCCACTGCGCAATTCGGGTTCCGATCAGGCTGAGCAAGTCGGGAGTCATCACGACGGCATGCATTTCTTCCCGATCGAAGGACAATCGCCCAACGCTGGAAGCTCCGACGACGGTCTGCTCGTCATGAACCACGAATATGTGGAGCCACGCTACATGCACAGCTCTGCGGTCGGGCAGGCCTTGAGCCGCAGCGCGGTTCCAGCCCTGGTTGATGGAAAACGTCCGGCAGACGAAGTGCTCAAGGAGCTCAACGGCCATGGCGTGTCGGTAATCCGGATTCGCCGTCAGGATAACGGCGAATGGGCTATCGTCCCGGACGCGCGCAATCGACGGATAACCGCTCTGACCGAGATGCAAATCGGCGGACCTGTGCGCGGGCACTCTCTGGTCATGACCCGTTTCAGCCCCGATGGCACTCGCACCCGTGGCACCTTGAACAATTGCGCGCATGGCGTGACGCCCTGGAACACCTACCTCACCTGCGAAGAAAACTGGGCGGGTTATTTTGTGAACAAGGATGAGCAGCCGAGAGAGCACAAGCGCTATGGCGTCGCCACCACAAGCGCACGCTACGGCTGGAATCTGGCTGATAACGGCGCCGACGAATACATGCGCTTCGACGCCAGCGCCATCGGGACCAGCGCCGCTGATGATTACCGCAACGAACCGAATACCTTTGGCTGGATAGTCGAGATCGACCCCTTCAAACCGGATTCCGTGCCAGTCAAGCGCACTGCGCTGGGACGGTTTGCTCACGAAGGCGTGATCTTTCACGCCGCACAGGAAGGCAAGCCGGTGGTCTGCTATTCCGGCGACGATGCCCGCCACGAATACATCTACAAGTTTGTCAGCGCCAGGCCTTATCAACGTGCCACCGCCAATGGCAGTCTGCTGGATGAAGGCACACTCTATGTGGCGCGGTTCAACGCCGATGGAACTGGCGAATGGTTGCCACTCGTCTGGGGACAAGGACCGCTTGTGCCGGAACAGCCCAACCAGGGCGAAGCACAGGACTGCAGTTGTTTTCAGAGCCAGGCTGATGTGTTGGTGAATACCCGGCTTGCCGCCGACGCAGTAGGTGCCACCAAGATGGATCGCCCGGAGTGGGGTGCCATCGATCCGGCAAATGGCATGGTGTATTTCACCTTGACCAACAACACGCGCCGCGAAGTAGGTGATGCCGCGAACCCTCGCCCCCAGAACCGCTGGGGTCATATCATCCGCTGGCTTGAAGATGGCAACGACCCGGCTGCGACAAGCTTCCGCTGGGACATCTTTCTGCTCGCCGGACCCACGCAGGACTCGGAGTTCAACGGCAAGCCGCTCAGTGACGACCAGATCTTCAACAGCCCCGATGGACTGTGGTTTGATGCGGACGGTCGGCTGTGGATTCAGACCGACATCAGCGAAGGCGTCATGAACACCGGCGACTTTGCCGAGTTCGGCAACAACCAGATGCTGGCCGCAGACCCCGCAACAAAGGAATTGAAGCGCTTTCTGACCGGGCCGGTCGGCCAGGAAATCACCGGGGTGGTCACCACCCCCGATGGCAAGACCATGTTCGTCAATATCCAGCACCCGGGCGCAACTACAAGCCCCGAGGATTTTGCGGCAGGCAAGCTTGTCGGAACCTGGCCGCACACCGGCCCCTGTGGTCGCTCGGCCACCATCGTGATTACGCGTGACGGTGGCGGGGTGATCGGTAGCTGAGTCAGAAAACGCTTTCTGCGCTCTGGAACTGGCTTTGAGACAAGGATTTCGCGCGCGCTCGGGTGTTGTGTCGCTCCGCCCCCCAACCGCGCGACTTCCCAGGCAGCAGCAGTCGATTTTTCCGAGGTCTATCATCCGCCGCTTACGGTTGGCGCTGACGTCGACGTCGGCCGAACGCCCTCATTGACTCCTGGATTTCCGCGCAAGCGCCGACCAAAGAACGTAAAATGCCCCCGACAACGAACGGGAGGCCATAATGCCGCTTACATCAATAGAAATATGTGCAGGCGCAGGCGGGCAGGCGCTTGGACTGGAGCAAGCGGGTTTTGAGCATGTCAGCCTTGTAGAGCTTGATGTTGCAGCTTGTCAGACTCTGCGGATCAACCGGAATCACTGGAATGTTACCGAAGGCGATCTTCGTCATTATTCAGCCGGAAAGTGGGAAGGCGTTGAGCTCCTTGCGGGTGGTGTGCCTTGCCCGCCATTTTCAAGAGCGGGCAAGCAGTTGGGCAGCCAGGATGACCGCGATCTGTTTCCGGAAGCAATTCGATTGGTCTCCGAGTGCAAACCCCAAGCCGTCATGCTCGAAAACGTTCGTGGAATGCTTGATTCCGTTTTTGACGACTACCGAGCCAAGATAATCAACGACTTGAAGAAGCTGGGCTATGTCGCGGAATGGCGTCTGCTTAACGCGAGCGACTTTGGCGTACCCCAGTTGCGCCCACGAGTGGTATTCGTGGCGCTGAAGAAGACTTCTGCAGAGCACTTCAAATGGCCGAGCGCGCTGGCTGTCCCGGCTCCCACGGTCGGCCAAGCGCTATTTGATCTGATGGCATCAAATGGCTGGCGTGGTGCTGAGCAATGGCGCGAAAGAGCCTGCGACATTGCCCCCACATTGGTTGGGGGCAGCAAGAAGCACGGAGGCCCTGACCTTGGACCAACCAGGGCAAAAAAGGCGTGGGCCTCCATAGGCGTTGATGGCATGGGCATTGCCAATGACGCGCCAGATGAAAATTTCATTGGCATGCCGCGCCTGACGGTACGCATGGCTGCCCGTATTCAGGGTTTTCCAGATCACTGGCAATTCAGCGGCAAGAAGACTGCAGCCTATCGGCAAATTGGAAACGCTTTTCCGCCACCTGTTGCTTGCGCAGTTGGTACACAAATACAAGCGGCATTGAATGCTGCTGCCAAGCCGAAGCTTAAAAGAGCTTAGCAATGACAAAGGGGAGAACTCCAAGGGGTGGGGCACGCGGAAAACTCCGTGCTCACTTTCTGGCGAATGTAGGCCGGGTCATGGATTCGGATGAACTGCGGTCTGTTGCCGACAATCAGTCCGAATGGGCACGCCGTGTCCGTGAGCTTCGAACGGAAGAAGGTTTTTTGATTCTCACGCATAACGATCGCAGTGAATTGAAACCAGGCCAATACTTGCTCGAAACGGCAAAACCACAGCCTGCTTTTGAACGGACCATTTCCAAAGAGACCCGGGCGTATGTCCTCGACCGAAATGGTTTTACTTGCCAGATGTGCGGCGCGGTTGCTGGAGAGCCTCACCCTTATGACCAGACACGAAAGACTCGACTGCATATTGGGCATGTTATCGACAAAAGCAAAGGAGGGAGTGACGAGGTTTCCAATCTTCGCGCAATCTGTTCGGTTTGCAATGAGGGAGCACAGAACGCCACGCTTATTCGCCCGGACTTGAAGCAACTGCTCATTCAAGTACGCAGAGGCACATCGGCAGATCAGCTAGAAGTATTGAAGTGGCTCATTGCAAAATTCCCGAATCAGGCCAAGGAACAAATTGACGCCCGCAGTCACGGCGAGAAGCGGTGACTGCGGGATAGCCGCTGGCGACCTTGCTGTATCCGGGCTAGACGATCTGCCTGACCAGACCGCGCAGCAGTGCGCTGGTGTCAATGCTGGGCACCTCGAAACGCACGTCTTCCAGCCGAACATCAAAGGGTTCGCCGTCACGATAGCGCACCGGCAGGCTGATGCCAAAGCGATAGTCGGAGCCAAACTCGTAAGAGGCCAGACGCCAGCTCTCGTCGTAGACGCTGAAACCCAGCGCACGCACGCTGACATAGCCGGACACGTCGAAGGTAAAGCTGGGCTGGGCGTGCACCGACACATCGGCGTCCAGGTTCAACCCGGCGGTTGGGGTCCAAGCCACCATCACCGACGCCATCGCGGCCCCTTGCACGCCCAGCGTGCCGCCAATCTCCAGCCCACCGGTTGCGCTGGCGCCGGTAATGCCCAGCCCAATGCCGGCGCGCAGTGCCAGCCTCAACCCGGCATCGGCTGGCACATTCAGGCGCGCCTCGCCGTCTATGCGGGTGTCTTGCTCACGCGCCGGGTTGTAGGTCACGCCTACACGCAGGGCTTCGAGTCGTCCGGCACCGATTCCGGCCTGCGCCGACAGGCTGCCGCCGATCTCGGCCACAATGCCCGGCACGATCGGTGCCTGAATGGCGACATTGAACAGGCTCTTGCTGATTTCACGCCGTGGAAACACCTCGACCGCATCCGGCAGACCGATCTCGCCGGTCACGGTAACCTCGCCATCCGGCGCAAAGCGTATGCCTGCCCTTCCTTGCAGCCACGGCGACAGACGCAAGGTGGCCGCGCCGCTGCCATAGACGATGATGGGGTTACCCGCCTGTGCCGGGCCTGTTGGTCTGCCTTGCTCATCCAGGCTACGGTTGGTGGCACCCGCGCTTACTTCACCGGCAAGCATGCCACGTTGATAAGTGGCGCTTGCCTCGGCCAGAAAGGCGCCATCCTCATAACTCACGGTCAACTCGGCATCCACCCCGGGAATGGCTGGCTGGGCGGTGCCAGTCGCGCTCAGCCGCCAGTCCTCACCGTGCTTGTTGACGACGACGTCTATGCTGCCGGAACGGATCGCCGGGTTTGCCGCCAGTTGCAGGCGGCCACCAATGGTAAGCCCCTCGTCCTCCGAATAAGCCACCTGCAGAGCGGCTTCCTGAACGCCGGGGATGTCTGGTTGCACCGACCCGGAGGCGGCGAAGCTGCCTTCAAGGTATTCAACGGTGATTTCGGCGGCGCGTATGCCCCGGATTTTTTCCGGACTGTCGATGCCAATCGTGCCACGACCACCCAACTGGTTGCTGCGATACCACAGCGCGATGTCGGCGCGGTCAAACAGACGGCTATCGAAGCTGAAACCACCCTCAAGCGCAAAGCCCCCCTCGGTTGAGGCTTGGCCAGCCAGATGGCCTTCGCCGAGCCTGTCCACGCCAAAATCTGCCCGCCCTGACAAGCCCAGGCCGCGTGCCGTGCTGAAGAACACGGTGAGGTCACAGGTGTCAATGCGCAAGGGCGCGGGCAGGTTGAGCTCTTCAGCCGTGAAGGTTTTATACACCATGGCTTCCGCGCCATTGATGCTGATGCGGATATCGGCCTGGTCGATCAGCGCCACCGTGGTCAACACCTGCCCTTCCGCGATGATGCCTGCCTCGGACAAGGACACAGTATCCAACTGTATCGGGCTCATGCCTGGCAGCCGCAGGCTATTGCGCAGACCGACGGTATAGCTGGCTGAATCGACATAGCCAGCATTGATGCCGGGAATGCGCATCACTGTCCACGATTGATCGGGATAGTCTGGCGCGGTCGCTACCCCGGCGCTTCGCCGCGCCGCACTGCTGGCCTTGTAGGCGCTGACCACCAGGCTGCCAAGAACCGGGCCGCCATCGTCAGCGGATGGCGTCCAGCTCACCAGATCAACCCGTGGGATCCAGTTCTGGCGCGGGTTGCGAATCGAGGGCAGGGCGGTTCCGCCCTGTGCCGAGGCATAGATTCGCGGTGGACCACCGGCGCCTATGGCAGCCCTCTCCCTGGCGCTCATCGGCCGGATGGGGCGGGCGTGGGTGCCAGCCTGGATGGCACCCAGACTCCAGAAGCGCCCGGCATTTTCCGAGCCATCATGCGGCAGATTCCAGCTCAAGGCGGCAAAGGACACGTCGTAGTTCGCCTTGACCCAGCTCCAGCGTCGGGCGGCAGGCACCGGTGCATCAGGGTGCGCAGTCTTGAGTGCTTGCAAACCGCCCTTGATGGTGTCACGAATCTCACCGGCGATCGCGCGGCCAGCGCCCATGTTGGCCTCGCCCTCCAGCAGTTCGTAATTGGTGGAGAGGTCGTCACCACGCAGTTGCATCTCGCAGATGTGGTCAACCTGAAAATTGGTTGGTCGACCGGCCTGGTCCCATATGGGAATCTCCAGACGCGGCAGCAGGCTTTGCTGCGTGCCAAACAGCAGAAACTGCGCATTGTTGTTGAGCGCAAAGAAGAACATCTCTTCGCCGCTGAGCGGATCGTCATCAAGGGCACCAGCTTGCCTGGCGGCATCGGTGAGCGTGCCTAGCCTGGCAATGGCCGGGCCGTTCACGGCTTCGCGGAAGCGGTCGGTTTGATAGGTGTGCCGTCGGGCCTGCTGGCTAACTAGCAAGGGCACCGGAAACAGCCCGCTATTGCGTCGTTTCAGGCTGGGTAGGCGCAGACGCGGCAGGCTCAGGCTGCGCGCACCTTCGGCAGTGTTGATTCGGGTGCCAGCATATTCGCCAGTGTTTACCGCAAAGCTGCTGCCAACGGGTTGATCCTGGGTGCGCTGCAGAGACTGGCTGGCGTCCCGGCACAGCTTGCGTTGTGCACCGCCGCGCTGTTGCACCACATGAGTCAGCTCATGGGCCAGCAGCTCGCGTCCAGCCGGGGTGTCCGGGGCAAATTCGCCATGAGCAAAAAACAGGTCATGGCCTACCGCAAAGGCGCGGGCGTGCAGGCGCCGACACAAGGCGTCGGCTTCGTCGTCGGTGTGGATGCCGACATGCGAGAAATCCTCACCAAAACGGCTCTCCATGGTCTGCCGCAACTCCTCCGGCAAGGGACGACCTGTGCCACGCAAGGCGTCGATCCGCGCTTCAATGTCGGCGTCAACCGTGTCTTCATCAGCTCCCGTTTCCGGGCCGAGGTCGGCCTGGCGCATGAGTCGACTGGCAGATAGCGCCTCCTCTTCATCACTGGCCTGAGCCTGCAAGCGTCTGGCCGCAAGCTGCTCCTGTTCAGCCACATTCCGGCGCAGCGGCATACTGGCCGGGTGGATATGCCTGGCAGCCTGTCGAACCGAAGACTGATCTGTTGCGCCGGTTTTGCCACTCAGCTTGCGATCATCGCTCAAACCCGACAGGCTGCGAGCGGCCGCTACCGGCGCCGAGGCGATCATCTCTTCGGTTTCGCGCGGCCCGGGCGCGCTGACCACCTCGCGTGCAACCCGGTCGGCTTCGCGCTCGTCTGCATCGCCCGGCTGGCTCATGGCCAGTTTGCGCTGCAGGTAAGCTGGCCGCACATTGGGCTTGGCCGATCTGGCGCGACTGCGGGAAGCGCTGCCAACCCGCTCCGGCGCAGGGCTTGGCACGGGTGGCTTTGTGCGGGTGGCGGGCAGGGTGTGCATGTTTCACCTCGCGAGCGCGTCTAGCCGGGCAGGCAGGGCGCGGCCAAGTTTCTGGTATTCCCGGCGAATCGACTCAACCAGCAAAGCCGGTGACAGCGCTCCGCCGGGAGGTGCGTCCGGGCTGGCGACTGCAGCAAGCACGGCATTGCGTATCTGCCCACCGGAAAAGTCACAGGTGTGCGCCAGCAGCTCGCAGGCACTTCGGTCCGGCGCGCGTTGCCCTAGGTGGCTCAACCACAGACGCAGGCGCTCTGGCGGGCCTGGCATGGGAAAGTCGATGATCACATCAAGCCGTCGGCTGAAAGCGCTGTCGATCCGGTCGCGGCTGTTGCTGGTGAGGATGACCACGCCGGGGTGCAGTTCAATGGCACTGAGCAGATAGTTGGTGAGCATGTTGGCATAGCGTTCGCCGCTGTGGCGTGCCTCGCCACGTCGGCCAAACAGCGAATCTGCCTCATCAAACAGCAGCAAGGCATCGGCGGCGGCTGCCCGGTCCAGCAGCGCCGCCAGGTTTTTTTCGGTTTCGCCAATGTATTTGTTCATGATGGCCGAAAGGTCGACCCGGTACAGCGGCGCCTCCAGCGCGGTGGCAACATAACTGGCGGCCAGTGTCTTGCCGGTGCCGCTGTCACCCACAAACAAGGCCCGCACACCGCTGCCACGGCTGGCCTGCAAGCTGGGACCGAGCTGATGCCAGACCGATTCGCGACGGCGTATGCGCTCAATGAACTGGTCGAGATGACGCGCCACCAGCGGTGGAAAGACCACCGCGTGCTGGTCAACATGACGGCGCACCGGCTGTGCCAGCACGCGCAGCGCATCGGCACCCAGTTCGGCCCGGGCGGCGGCAACATGCCTGGCATCCGGTGCGTCGCCAGCCTGCCCGGCGCGCACCCGGGCATCGCGGGCGATCTGACCGATGACGCCTGCAGACAGGCAGGACGCAGCCGACAGCCTGCTGGCCAGTGTCGGGTCGCCCAGCGCAGCCAGCCATAGCGCGTGACGCTCGGCCTGGCTTGGCATCGGCAGTTCCACGTCGAGCAATGAGCGACCGCCGAACGCACCGCTGCGCCCGGCCAGCACCATGACTGGCGGCATGTCGACCACTGCTGGGGCTGGCAGCATCACGGTTTCACCTGCACCCGGCTCGGCGTGCAACACCGCCAGCCAACCGGCCAACCGGCAGGCGAGGGCAAATCCGGGGTCGGCAAGACAGCCGACATCCGGCACGCTCAATGGGCGCAAACCAAGCTGAGCCGCCAGCGCCCCGGCGAAGTCAGCCCGGCCACTGCCGGCATGGGCACGCAACACCACTCCGTGGACCTCGCCACGACTCAACACCGCTGCAAGCGTCGGCAATATCTGGCGTGCTTCGGCTGGCAAGGTGTCGTGATGACTGGTCGGCAGAAAGGCACAACCCGGCCATGGCTGCTCACGACCACTGAGCACCGACCAGACGCTGACCGGCATGACCAGTTGCCGCAAGGGCAAAGGGCCATCACCACGCAAATGCAGCAGCCCGGTGCGCACCGGAGTGCCGTCGGCCAGTCCCATCACATCCGGGGCAGCATCGGCAAACAGGGTTTCAAGCATGGCCGCCAACAAATGCAACTGTGGCCGCGCACCTTCGTCAGCCGTCTGCGAGGCATCAGCCGCCTGCAACTCGGCCAGCGCCAGCGTCACCCGATAGTCACTTTCGGCCAGGCCAAGCAGCACCACCAGAAAGGTTTCGGCCGGGCTCAGCTCTGCCATGGACACCAGACTGGCCAGCCGGGCCGCGCCACCCAGCGCGGCTGGCCCGGGCGGCCAGTCGTCATGCCATGCTGCCACAGCCTGCAGCCAGCCATCGCTGGTCGCGGCCTCGGCGCCGCCCTCGGTCAACCAGTTGCTCATCCCGTCCTGCCCGGGCATGGTCTGCCGCCAGAAGCAGGCCAGCCCCAGCCGCACCAGCCGGGCCAGGGCCTGTGTCGAGGCCTCACTACGGGTCGCGCAGGCGTCGCCCAGGCTGTCAGTCATAGTGAAACCTCACCACGCAACCCAGCCAGGGCAACCAGCCCGGGTCCACGTCCAGACCTGCCAGGCGTACATCGATGCGTACATCGGACAAAGCACAATGCAGGTCGATATGCGCTGGGCCAACACGCATCCGGGCTGGCAGGTGGAGCAGGCCAGGGCTCCACAAACCTGGCGCGGCATACCAGCGCAAGGCCAGCCCCAGCAGCGCCTCACGGGCAGGCATTGGCGGCATGGCGGCAAGCGCCCGGTGATCATCCAGCCCCAGACGTGCAGCCAGCAGATCACACACCGGGTCATCCGCCTGCAGGCCCAGCTCAACACCGAGGTGATACAGCCAGGCCCAGCCAGATGGCAGGGCGGCGGCGTGCTGCAGCATGATGGCGCGCGCCTCCGCCCGGTTTAGCATGTTGCACAGGTAAAACAGCCCGCCTTGCGCGCTACGCAATTCCTCCCGACCGGACCACTCGGGCCGGTCAGGGCGCTCAGCCGCTGGCGCAGACGATCTTGCCTGACCAACTGCAGGCAAGGCTGCCGACTGGTCGCGTGTCGTGGCGGCGACAATGCTGGCTGAGGACAAACCGACTTGCGGGGCTGGCACGGCAAGCGACAGGTCGGCGGGTTTCGGTGGAGCATCGCGCAAGCCTGGCGCAAGTGGCACGGGCTGGTGCCGGGGCAGCGGATCAGCCTTTGTCTGCGCATTTTCTGCATCGCGCTTGATGCTGGCTGACAGCGCTGCAGCGGCTGACCGGCTTGCCCCGGCAGCGGCGCGGTCGACGTGTGCCTCCGGGTCATGCGTGTCCGAGTCCGGGCTGTGCTGAATCGGTCGCTGTGGCAGCGCGGCGGCAGCCGGTTCGTGCCTGCCAGGCTGCCGGTCTGGCGGCCCGGCGTCATCCGCTGCGGGCAGCGCCATGTTCAAGGCGTTGATGGTTGTATCGGGGCTCGCCATCAGGCTCAGTGGGCAGGCTTGCAGCGCGATCAACTGTGCGGCCAGCATACGGCGGGCATCGCCGCGTTGCAGGCCATGCAGCACGGTGGACCAGGCTTGTGCCGTATTGAGGACGGCTGCAGACAGAGGCGCCGGAGTGGCACGCTGGTGCAAGTGCTGCAACGACAAATGGGCAGAGGACCGGGCCGACAACAAGGCAGACGACAATGAATGACCCGCGAAAGAGGCGAGAGCCCGGCACACGGCCCCTGCCCCGGCGGCTTCAAGCGACAACCACACCGGCTGCAGTTGTCGATTACCGGCGAGTGCAGCGCTCACCTCGCACAGATGCTCCAGGTTGCTCAGCATGAGCTCGCGCAAGGCGTCTGCCCGTGGCAGCGTGATGAAAGCCAGCCATTCCCGCCAGTACCAATGCTTGCTGGCCGAGCCGTCGGCAACATCGGCAAACAAGGCTGCCAGCATGTCAGCACGGCTGGAGAAGCGCTTTACGTCACGGGTATCGGCTCGCAGACTGTTGGCGACACCGTTGGCCACGCTTGCGCCAATCCGCGACAAGGGTGCGGCTATGGCCAAGTGGCGCACGAATACCCATTCATCTTCACCCAGCGCGGGCCAGGCTACTTCATCAAGCATGGGCACAAGCCTGTGCCGTGCCTCGGCCGGGCCGCGCAGACGCAGGGTGCGGAGTTTCACATCAGGGAAGATGGGCAGACGCATGCCGGTCAGCCCCCTGGCCGCTGCAGGCTTTCCGAGATCACCGCAAAGCGGGTGTCTATGCTCACCCCTGGCTTGAGGACCTCGACAATCCGCGCCTCAATGCTGTCTCCCACCTGATCCTCCAGCACCAGCCGGGCGATTGGGCGACGTTCGGCATCCAGCAACTGCAGGCGGGTACCGGGCGCAGCCTGGGCGTCGAGCACCACACGCAAACGCTCGCCAGGGCTGCTCAGCCGGGGAGGAACACGCACCCGCCCACTGACCATGCCCTGAGGATTTCCCAGCGCGGCATGAACCAACACTGCCCTGACCATGTTGCGCATGCTTGCGCGGGAATCAGCCGAGGCATCGGCTGACAACTGGCGGAACCACCAGGCCACTAGCTCGGAAACGCTGCGGGTGGCATCGAAGTCGTCGCGTTCGGCCCGCTCCAGGCCGGGCCAGTGTGCTACCGAATCGACCCGTAGCCGGTCAAGCTCGGCCAGTTGTGCCCAGTGCAGCCGCAAGGACGGCGAGATGCGCTGCAAACGCTCAAGCAGGCAGAACTGACATTGCTCCAGCCGCTCGCGAAAGGCTTCGGCCTGACGACGCAGCGAGGCCGGACCATTTGAGGCGAGATCCGCAAGCGACATGACCCGTGCGAGTGCCTCGCGGCTGGCCTGCGCGCTGCGCTGGACCGGCTGTGGCAGCGCTCTGGCGCTGCGCGCCAGCGACACGCTGCGATTCTGCAGCAACACCTTGTCGAGTTGCACCTGCAAGGCACTGCCCGCCGGGGCGCGTACCTGCCGACCCACGGTGTCGAAACGGCTTTTGCGCAAATGCTCGAAACGGCCGACATCGTGCAACGGCAGACGCGGAATCAGGCTGTGCAGCGTCGGCCAGTCAAGCAGCGCAATCTCGCTCACGCTGTCCATGAAAGGTGAAAGCGCCTCGGGAAGATCCACGTCTTCGTGCCACTGGCAGCCGGGCACCGGATCTGTGCTGCGCCCCGCTCGCAGTGACAGCGGATCTGGCGGTCGTTCGCCAAGCTGCACGCTACGCGGTCGCACATAGTAGAGGCCACGCAGCGCGGTTTCGAGCACCCGTTCGCGCTCCAGCCAGCGGGCGTGCGCTGCTCGCCAGTCTTCAGCCAGCAGCGTCTGTGCCAGCGCATATTCCGACAGGCGGGCCAGCCGCTCGCGCTCCAGCGTGTCGAGGTTTTCACGGGCAGCGGCAATCTCGGCCGCCAGCCGCGCCTGCTCTGCGGCCAGTCTGGCCTGTTGCCGATACAAGCCCTCAAGACGCCGTTCAAGCTCGTTGTAGCGCGCCTCTACAATCGACACCCATTGCGTCAGGATCTTGCCCGCCTTGAACAAGGCTTCGTAATAATGGCGCACTGCCACCTGATCGCGCCATTTGCGCACCACCTCGGCATCGCTCGATTGTGCGGTCTGGTTGGTTTCGGTGCTGATGCGCTGTTCCAGCGCGTTGGGCGACTCAAGCCGGTTGGGCAGTTGTTCGCTACGCAGCGGCGTGCTGCTGGCCGCCTCCTGCAGAGCGCCTGCCTGCTCCAGATCGCGGCGCAGGCGACGTGCAAAGGGGGGGTCAAACAGATCGCTCAGGGTGTTGCGCAAGTCGATCATGCCGCGATAGGCCTTGGCATATTCACCAATCTCCGGCCGAATATGCTCCATCACCCCAAAGCGGTATTCGCGCGCTTGCACGGCCGGGTTGGAGACGGTCTCCTTGGCTACCCGGGCAAGCAGATCCAGACGCGAGGCGTCGAGGCCGACTTCAAGCGTGGACACCGACTTTGGCCTGAGCGCCAGGGAAGCAGCGAATTCAGACGCTCCCATCGCCGCGCTGGTGAACTTGATGGAGGAGGCGAAACCGCTGGCAGGACGGACCATGCCGGACACGCCACTGGCGCTTGTCTGGGTTCTGGCGGTCGCGGACACACCTGACCGCCGGTTATCTGCCGAGCCTTGTGACAGCCCGCCCGACCCCCCCCCGCCAGCACTGCTGAAAGAGGCAGACTTGGTCACCGGCGCCGCTATCATTGGCATGGCCATGATGGCGGCAGAGCCGGTGTTGAAGCGGGCAGATGAAACCACCGTGGAGGCTGCGGCGGTTGGCGGCGGCGCGGCGTCAGCCTCGCTGGGACGTGTCGTCACCATGCGCTCAAACCGTGTGTAGGGCAGCCAGCGTGCCACCTTGAGCCCGGAACCATCGCCAGCCACCCCACCGGCCAACGCAGCCAGTGACACGGTTTGTGCATCAAGCTGCTGACGTTGCAGCATCAGCAGATCCCGCAGCTTCTCCAGCAGCGACTGCGTTGAGCGCAGGCGGTTTGCCAGCGCCTCTTCGTCGCGTTGTCCGATCGCAAAACGGACCAGCAATCCATCTTCCTCGGCCAGCGCTGGTGGCGGCGGTATGGCAGCACCGCTGTCATCGCGCTGCAGCCAGGCCAGATAGGCTGCGGGTGCCGTCGGTAGCGGGCCTTGATAAGGGTGCGGAAGCGGGTCGGCGGGCGCGCGCCGCAAGGCTTCGGCTTCGGTAATGAGCGATGCAAACACAGAAGCGGGCAGTGCTGGCGGCGGCTCCGCTTCGGGCAGGCCCATGGCCTGAACCTGCGCCTCGTCCAGCACGCTTTGTTCACTGAGATGATAGAGCCCATCGAACTGTTCACGCCACACCCGCCAGGCCTTGTGAGCCCGCATGAACAGACGATAGATGTCGTCTTCCAGCACTGCATCGGTTGGTGGAATATCCAGCAGATCCGCGCGATAGTCGGCTTCTGACACGGCCAGCAGCAGTCGCAGGCGCTCACCGGCTGGCTGGCGCAGGTCCAGCGGGCGGGCAGGCAGGTGGCGCTGTATCAGCTCGGCCACGCTTTGCTCCGGCAGCGCGACCATGTCAACACCGAGCCCGCTTGGCAGACCGATCAGGCGTGGCAGGGTGGCAGACCGCTGATGCAGCCATTCGAGCGGCAACTGCCCGGCGGCAGGCAGAAAGTCCAGGTTCAGGTGGGTGGCGAGAAAGACTTCGAGTGAGCTCGCCGCCGGTCGGGATGCGGCATCATCCATGACCCGCTGCAAGGTGGCGCTGACCTGAGCCAGCAACAGCCGATGACCCGCATGCTGGCGCGCCTCAAAACGACCCGCCTCGGTGGACACCCAGCGCCCTAGGTGGGGCGCCTAGCGCCACA
>DAIMZH010000002.1:90040-145233 GCA_036734105.1 Azoarcus sp.
CAGCCTTGGCTGTCCGCCATCTTCGCCTATCGCCACCACTGCCAGCGGCACCGCATGACCCAGCGCGGCGGGAAACCCGCCCAGCGCGAAATTGGCGGCGATGTGGTTTTCAAGGCGATTGCGCGGCCAGGCGTCAACCACCGCCGGGTCTATCGCCAGCCTTTGCAGCAAGGGCTCGCCTATCACCTCCAGACGGGTGTCGCGGGTGGGATCGAACTCGGTGCGCTGGCAGGGATCGGCGGTCGGCGCATCAAGCTGGCGGTTGGAACGACGAAACACCAACTGGAACACGCCTGCCGCCGAGTCGCTGCCTGCGTGCTCGAGGTAGTGTTCAATGAGTTCAGCCCATTCGCCACGCATCGGGTAATGCAAGCCAAGTGTCTCACCCTGGGCGCTGACCGCAACCCCTGGCGACAGCGTGAAGCCACTGGCATCCCAGCGCAGCGTCAGCCCCGACACCACCCCGGGCAGCGCGCTGGCAAGCAACTGCGACAGGCGGGCGTCGGCGTAGTCCTGCCAACGGTCCAGATCGGTTTCGCTCAGATGGCGACCGGCAAACAGGTTGAGACGCTGCAGCCGATGTCCGGATGCGACCGGGGTGCACAGCAGGATCGGGTCCATGTCGAATATCTCCGTCAGCTTGCCAGATTGGCCCACTGCTCCAGCAATGCGCGCGGCACATTCAGGCGTCGGCCAAGCTCGATTGCCGCTTCGGCTTGCGCCCGTCGGCTGTCGGCGCGGGCCAGCGCGGCGCCAAACTCAGGCAACTGCCCCTGCTCGGCCAACGACAGCAGAGTTGGCCACAACACCGCGTCAAAATGCCGATCGACCAGCAGCAGCACGCCCAGCACCTGCCGCGTGGTGTCGGCGTCATCGGAAAAGCCGGCCAGCAGGCGCGCCCGGGCTCTGTCGGCCTCGGGTGTCAGCGCCCGGGCAGCCGTGAGCCGGGCAAAACCAAGACGGCGCAGAAACACGCTGTCTTCATCCTCCATGAGGCGTTCGGGCAGGCTGCCACCTGCTGCAGCGGTGTCGTCGCCAGGGGCGGGCAAGGGCGTGACGATGACGTCGCTGGGCAGCGGCGTCACAACTGGCTGGGGCAGGCTGGCACCCAGCGCCAGCACCATGGCGCTCAAGCCGGTCTCAGCCGCACGCACAGGGCGACGTGCATACAGCAGACGCCCACCTTCGAGGCGTTGATGAATCGCAGCCCATACGCTTGCGTCGGTGTCCAGCGCATGTACCGGGCGACGTGGATGCAAGGCCAGACGCAAGGGGTCGATCTGACTCAGCGCGCGTGGATCAGCGCCGTGGTGGCGTTCAAGCTGCAGCGCATGATCGGCATAGTCGACGGCCGACAGCGGGGCCAGAATCATCACGCTGACCGGTTCGCCGCTGCTCAGGTCGATTGGCGGTAATCTGCGGGACTCGCTCTCGATGAGCGGGACATCACCGGCGCGCACAGGGGCAATGAACACCTGGTAGTTTTCGGGAAAGAAACCCTGACGGCCACTCACCGGGTCCACCGCTGCGACTGGCACGCTGCCCACCGGCGGTAGCAGCGAGAAGTGATCGGCGGCCTGAAAGTCAGCACCCATTCCGGCCGCCGAGCGGGCAAGCAGCAGGTCGGCCAGCAAGGCTTCGTACTGACGCATGAGGTCGGCCTGCAGCGCACCCGGGGCCAGCCCGCTGCGCACCGGGTGGCGCAGCAGTTCGGCATCCAGCCACTGCGGCACATCATCGCGAATCGCCAGCACACCCAGCGCCACCGCATCTTCGGGGATCAGCGCCGACACGCGTCCTTGATCGCTGAATTCACGCATCAGCCAGGCGCGGATGGCCAGCGGGTTCTGCTCCGGCAAAGCTGCTGGCAGCGGGATCAGGCCAAGCTGCACAGCGTCGGCATGAAAAGCCACCTGCGACTCGCGTTGTCCGCCAAGGTCGCGGGGAAACACCTCGGCACGATCGGTGCCGACCTCGACATGGCGCAGCACCACGCCATAAAGGCCGCGATCCAGCCGTGAGTATTTGCCATGATTGAGCCGCGACAACAACGCCCTGTCGTTCAGATCAACCACCAGATCATCGCCCGGCGGCAGCTCCAGCACCCGACCTGCCGGCGTCAGCGCACGGCCCGGCGACAGTCTCAGCTCGCCAGTGAATCGGTCAAGCGCCAGATTCAATCCGCGCACCACACCATGGCCCAGCACCCGGCCTACCTCGCGCAGGCGCTGGTCAAGATAGGTCTGATCGCGGGTCAGGTCATCTGCGGTAAGCAGACGGCCGTCGAAGTAGTTGCTTCGGGTCAGTCTGGGATCGATGTCGCCAATCCGGTCGATACCGGGACGTCCGGCAACCGGATGGCCGAGAGGTTGAAAACGCACAGCAGACATGGCGGCTCTCCGTACTCAGCCCTGGCGTTGCAGCCAGGCCAGTTGGCTGGCGCTGACCACGAAGGGTCGCACCAGATTGTTGATCGAAATGCGTTGCGGGTTGACGATGACGGCGTCGATATCGTCAACCTCGATGGCTATGCGTGCCAACAGCACGCGCGCGGCCTCGTCAAAGCGGTCGTTGATGGTGCGCGGCGAGACTCCGTCGTCAAAAGCGTGCAGCAGCCGCGCCTGCATCGCCAGCAAGGCCGCAGCCGAACCGGCATCGTCGAGGGTCTGCTGTTCGGCTGCGCTGAGCGTGGGCAGCTCGCCCAGCGCCGGGTGGCAGGCCCAGGGGCGGTAGGCGTCGTCGTCCGGGTCGTTTGGTGGCCGCTCGGGGATCAGGTCAATTTCAACGCTGTCAGCATAGCGGCTGGGTTGGACCGCGTCGGTGCCAAGGTTGAGCTTGCGCGCCAGCACCGGCTGACGGGCCACCGCGCAGTCCTTGTGACGCACACAGACCTTGAGCCACAACAGCCCGGCATCTGCGTCAAAACCCTCGGTGAGGGTGGCACGCGACTGTGCACTCATCCACTCGCCAAGCTCAATGCAATAGGCTTCGTGCACCAGGATCTCGCGTCCAAGCCCGTCAATCCCCAGGCCGGGCGTGACGATTAGCCGCAGCCGAAGCGAGGTGTCCCGGTCTGCGTGGCTGGCAGGCTGCATGCCAACCCGCATGCCGGCCAGCGTGCCATGACCGTGCAGCCAGTATTGCTGACGATTGACACGCCTGCGGTGGTATTGCTGTTCGTCGCGCACCGCTTCCAGACCCAGCATCATGCCGGCCTCAAAGGCGACACGACGCAGCGGGTCATCCAGGCGTGCGTCCTGTTCCAGCGTGGATTGGTCTTCAATGGGAAATGGCATGTTGTCTGGCTCCAGTCAGGCACCCGTGCCCGCTGCGTTGATGTGGGTAGGCGAGAAGGCTGCGGGGTTTTCCAGCAGCCCTTCCCTGCCAAGCAGGGTGTCGCCCAGCACCACGCGACGCGCGTCCGGTTGAGGTTCTACAAAGGTGTCGACCGCCAGCAGCGGCGACATCCCCAGCACAAAACTGTGTTCGGTCTCGAAAATCCGCCATTGCACATGGGCGGGTACCTCGCGCTGCAGCACCGCCTCCACCTCATTGCGGCGGCCTGTGCCAGCGCCGTGCAACAGCACTGTCAACTGATTGGCATGGCTTTCGAAAAAGGCCTGAACCTGCTCACGTTCGTCACCAAGCGCCTGCTGGGCCGAGAACAGCGCGAGAAACTCGCGGGCGTCGCTTTCGGACAGGATCAGGCTTGGCCCGATGCGGCTGTTGCCGCTCATGCCTGTGCCCAGCGTAAGCGGATGATCCTGATCGTCCATGTCCACGCCGAGCAAGGTGGCCATGGTGCGCCTGAGCCGGAAGTTTTCAACCGCCACCACTTCGCCGCGTGACACGCCACCATCGCAGGCGATGTCTAGCGCAAGATTGAGCCCCGCAAGCGTGCCATGCCATTGCTGAAGCAGCGTGCCCAGGCGCAATTGCTCGCGCTGACGTGGCAACGGCCAATGTGCCGGCAAGTGCACCCCCAGCGAGCTGGCCAGCGATGCAAGCACAGGCGACGGCATGGCGGTCGGCTGCAGCCATTGCTCGGCGCACGCGATGCGGGCTTCTATTGGGGTAAGCATGCCTTCCATGGCCGCCAGCAGGCGTTCGCGCAGGTCTGCACCGTTGGCCGGGCCGCTTGCGCCGGCGCGCTCCGGCGTCTCCTGGCGAAACAAGGAAGGCAACCAGGTGTCCTGCCAGTCTGGCCGGGGCGCATGCACGCGCATCGCAAACACCGCCGGTGTGCTGCGCCCATTGCCTTGCAGCGTGATCTGCAACTGCAGATAACGCCCGGACAGCCGACGCACCGGCCCGTCCGGGCGTTGCAGCAGAATCTCGAACAAGCCAGCCTGACCAGCTTGATGGCCTGCCAGTGACTCGGTAAAGGGCAGCTCGCTGGGCAGCGGATTCCATAAGGGCGCTGGCTGTGCGAGCAGCGCAGCGCTGCCACGTGCTGCGCTGTCGTCAAACACCCTGGCGGCCACACGCACCGCACAGCCAGGCGGGATGCGGGCATCCAGATAAAGGCGATGCCAGCTTGTGCCCGGACGTCCACTATCCAGCACACGGTTGAGCAAGGCGGTGGCCTCCAGCCGGTATTGTGGCCGTGCCAGCGGCGCCAGCAGACGCGGCACCGGGGGCAGGTCCGTGTCTGCGGTCAACGGCTCTGCCGCATAGCGAAGCAGGCTGTCGGCGCTGCTGACAAAGCGCAGACCAGCCAGTGAGGCCATGGGATGACGCTCGCGCAACAGCACGGCCTGTTCATCTTGCAAGGCCAGCACCGCACAATCGCGCTGCACGAATTCGCCAGCCTCAGCCCGTTGCGGGGCCAGCAAGGCCAGACGCTTGTCGGCCAGCACGCCGATATCCACCGAGAACGGCACGCCCATGCCAATCTCCAGACGCCTGGGAGTGTCGCGTAATGCTTGCCGACGTGCATAAGCCAGCACGGTCTGGCTGCCAGCTCCGTCGTGACACAGCACAAAAACAGTGCGCTGATGCGCGCACAAGGCCAGGCCTTGCCAGCCGCTTGGCAGATGCTGTTCGGCCACCGTGCGTAGCGGATGCGGGTTGACGCTGACCGGCTCGAAGCGCTGCGCAATCGGCCTGTAGGGTGCCGGCAAGGGTTCACCTTCGAGCAGCAGCAGGCGATCAGCCGTGACACACCAGATACGGCAGTCTGCGTCCACCACACAACGCAACACCGCAACAGGTAGCGGACAAGCAGTCTGCCAGCGCCGACCCAGATGAAACACCAGCACGCCATGCTGATCCGCGCCATCGCTGTAAGCTGCGGCAAGACGCTCATCACCGCCCAGCGCAAGGTCAACAAAGCGTCCAGCGGGCGCCAGCAGTGGCTGCAAGTCCTGGTCTCGCACGGGTCGCCAGGCGCTTGCCGCCCAGCACTCGATGCGGCTGCCATCAGCGGCAAGCCGCGCCACCTGGCCATGACGGTCCAGCGCCAGCGGGCGCGCTTGTTGCCATGCCAGCAAGGCTTCGTCGGGATCGGTGGCCGGGAGCCATAGCGTCTGGTTCTGCGCCAGCGTCAGGGCGCCAACACGCGGCTGCCACTGCAAGCGGGATGACCTGTGGGCAAAATCATCCGGGTCGCGGAACAGAAACCAGAGGCTGTCGAGGCTGTTCATGATGCGGCTCTCAACACAGGTCCGGGATGACCGGAACCGGCACGGCACGACCTCCCGCCGCCGGGCTGCGTTCATCTTCCAGCCCGGCTGGCAGGCCCGGCTGTGTGGTGGCGCTGCCGCGCTCCACACCGACGCCGACGAGCTCGGGCAACTGATAGGCTGTCAGGGTAATGCGCTCACCCGGCGACAGCGCGTGCCATCCTGACTTGCCCTTCCGGAACAGGCTGGCCGCATTCACCGCCTGCACACCGGGCACCCGCGACACCTGCACCAGCAGCGGGTTGAGCTGCACTTCAACGCCCATGGGCCAACCCTTGCCATCATCACCGCCTGGCGCCAGCGCCCAGCAGTAGCTGATGACCGCCTGGCGAACCGCGTCCAGCGTTTCACGCTCGGTCAATGGGTCGCGCACTTGCACCCGCAGACTGACCGCCAGCGGAATGAATTCGGGGCTGAGCACATACAGCTCGGTGCCAATCAGCACTCGCGGCACCAGATAGTCGAACACATCCTTGAGCATCCGGCGGCTTGGTCGTGGGGCGGCAGCCAGCGCTGGCTCGGCAGGCGGCATGACAAACAGGCTGACCGCACCGGGCACGCCAAAGCGGTGCGCCTCTATGCGATCGCCAGGCGTAAAACCCGGCAACACCTCAACCCTGCCCACCGCACAGACCGGATTGAACAACACGAGCTGACGAAAATCCTCGCGCGTCACCGCACGATTGCGATGGGTGAGAAACTGCGGAATGCGCTGTTCAGCCTGCTCCACGCTTTCGGCATCCACACCGCCAGCCAGTGGCCAAGGCTGTCGCAGCCGATGGCGAGCACTGCCATCGACGATTTCGCGCACACTGCCAGCCGACAGATTGCCTGCCTGTCCGCCGCCATGGCGATAAGCCCGGGCACGGATGCGCCGCCCTGCCGCCGGGCGTCGCCCTGCGTTGAGTCCATCGCCAAAAAATATATGACCGGCCTCGGCATCCAGCCGGAAGATACGCGCATCGGCATCATGGCCGGCCAGCATGTCCACCGCCTGCCAGGCCACCCAGCCATTTTCGTCTTCGATCTCCAGCTCTAACGAGGCTGCATCGATATTGCGATCGGGCAAGGCCAGCGCCTGACTCGGCTCGCCATTGCCCACTCCGACGACGAGATCGGTTCTGCGCCCCTGTGCCACGACATCGACTGCATTGACATCGAGATAAGCAAGCGGCAAATCGGTTTGTTCGCTGCATGACAAACGCAACCAGAAGGCCACCTGTGTCGCCTCGGTGTCACCATCGAGCTCGGGTGGCAGATCGCCAACCCCGGCAAACATCGGGTCCGACACCGGAAAATTGACCAGCGAATCGGGATTGCGCGGCAATCGCAAGCGGACCACGCCACAACGTCTGCCACCGTGCGAGCTGTCCGAGGCGACTTCCAGCGGCAAATCGTGGATGCCGCCACTGGCGTCGCGGCTGATCACCGACCAGCTCAAGCCATGGCCAGCCTGCGTGACTGGCAGCGGACCGATGACATCAGTGGTGACCGTGTCATCCATCGGCGCGACACCCATGTTCAGCGTCTCACCGGCAAGGCGCTGACGCAACAGTGGCAGGCTGCCCTGCAACTGACGGGGCACGCACAAGGCCAGGTAGTAGCAGCCATCCAGGCTGTCTTTCAGGCTCAGGGCTTCGGTGCCTGCCTGCAGGCTGCGTGGCCTGTAGGCGCTCAGTTGACCTGTTTGTTGTGGATACTGGTCTCTCAGCACGGCTTCGGTGATACCCATGTCGGCCAGCATGGCCGGGTCAAGCCGCTGCTTGATCATCACCTTGAGCATGAGTGGCAGCGGTTGCAGCTCGCCAACCGCAGTCAGTGCGACAGTGCCGGCGGTAAATTGCGCGCCGTCGCGCAGCCGAGGTGGCAAGGCAATGCTGGTGGGGCTTGCATCCACGCATACCAGACCGCGTGCCGGTCTGGCCGGGCGCAAGGGGATTTGCAGCAGGTTGAGAATGATGCGGCGCTGGCGCTCGGGAATGAGATTGGCACGGTAGTTGACGGTTTCGGTGATCCACGCAAACAGGTCGATCAGCGCATTGAGCGGGTCTCCGGGGCTTGCTTGCCCAAGCTCCGGTACATGCGCTGCCACTCTCGCCCGCGCTTCCTCAACCAGATCATCAAAACGTCTGTCATCTAGATTGGGGACTGGTAGAGGCATGATGCTTGGCTCCGTGAAATTCCGGTTTCAGCGCGACGGCTCGAGACGCAGGCTCAGACTCAGCTCGTCCGGCATGTTGAGGTGTCGTGCGCGATAGGCGATGCGCACGTGCACCTCGGCGGGGTTGATGGGCGAGACCTGCACTTGCACAGCTTCGAGCACCACGCGCGGCTCCCAACGTTCCAGCGAGCGGCGAATCACGCCGGCAACAAGCTGGCGCGTGGTTTCGTTGTTGGGTTGATGGATGAACTGGGTCAGACCTGCACCGAACTCCGGGCGCATCAGGCGCTCGCCGGGCCGCGTCAGCAAGATGTTGAGCATGGACTCACGCAAGGCCAACTCGTCGCGCGACCAGCCCAGTCGTCCGGTTTCGTCCAGCCCGCCGAGCGGCCAGCCGCCAGGTGACAGAAAGTGCGTGAGACTCATCCGGAAGACCCTCCTTTCTTGCCGATCTTCGGAAATGGCAGGCAGATCCGCACCCAGGGCAGCCAGAAGAACAGCAGATTGAACAGCGTGACCATGATCATCAGCAGAATCATGGCGACCAGCGTCACCACTGGCAGACTGAAGGAGCAGATCCATTGCAGGCCACCGCCACCGCCCGGGGGCTGCTCGGGCACGGCGTCGCTGGACACCCCTTTGCCAAGCCGGATTGCGTTGAGCATGGCAAAGGTGTCCGGTGGCGTGAGCATGCTGACACCACGTGCCATGCCTCGTCGCAGGTCCGACAGCGAAGGCATCTGCACCAGTGACGGTCGGCTGGACTCCGGATCATGCGGCGAGGCCACACGAAACAGCTCGCTGCAGGCGGCGTCTTCAGCCCAGTGGATTCGCACACAGTCGCATTCGTCCCGGTAGCGCACAAAGGGTATGACCCTGAAGACATCATCATCGCCCTGGGCAAAGCGTGGCAGCGGGATCTCGCGGCCTGCCTCGCCAACCTGTGTCAGCAGGCGCTGACCAAGCAGTTGCCGGAATTCCTGCGCGTCAGCAGCCGACAGGCTGAGTGTGCCGGTGAGCACGCCTGCGCCTGTGGGTAAAGGCAAGGCGGTAGTCTGAGCCGAGGCCTCGCGCAATTCGTCATTGCGGGCCAGCCAGGCCACCAGCGGGTTACCGCCTTCGGCCGCAAAACAGTCCGTCAGATAAGCGGCCAGCGTGCCGCCATGTTCAAACACCAGTCTGTCGCAAAGCGCCAGCAGGGCGGCATTGTCATCCAGCCCGCTTTCACCCAGATGGTAGCGGCTGACCAGCACACGCAGCAGTTCATGAAACGGCCCGCTTGGCACCCCGGCCTGCACCAGCACGAAGTGCGGCTCGCGATATCGCTTGCCTGGCTTGCGCGCTCTGTCACGAAAGCCGAAAGGCCATGGCAACGACTGCGCGGCTTCATCGACAAAGTCCTGCAGGTCGGATGCATCCGGCGTCTCGCGCTGATAATAGCTGCCGCCTAGTGGCAGATAGCCGAACAGCAAGGTGTGATTGCACCCATCGCGGTCGCGCAGCAACCACGGATGCAGAGGGTGCGTGACTTCACCCGCATAGGGCACAAAGCCGCTGCCGGTTTGCCTGCGCTTGAGGCCCAGAGCGGCGATGCGACGGTGTACATCGGGGTCTCGTTGCCCGCCGACAACTGGCTGCCAACCGACTTCGATGCCGTCTTCCATGGTCCACGCCATTTCCTGGTCGCCGCCCTGGCGACGGATGACGAAACCAGCCGATTCGATGCGCGCCGGATCGAGCGCAGGGTGACCAAAGCAAGCACATGTCACCTCGCAGCAGAACACATGAAAACTGCGGTGCAAGGGCAAAGGCAGCACCGGTAGCGTCTTGCCAACTCCCACTGGCAGGGGATCGGCTGACTTGCCCTCGGAGACATCACGCTGAAAGCGCTTGATGAAATCCGCATCGAGGTAGCGGTGCAAGGCCGCTCTTCCGCTGGTCTGATACCACGGTGCCTGCAGTCTTGCCGGGTGCGCTACATGTTTGCCTGTCGTCATCGTAAAACTGACTCCGGTTCGAAACCCCGCCCTTCAGGGCGGTGCGGAGGTTGAAGACCCCGGCCTGAAGGCCGGGGTTTCGACCGTAGCGATTTGGGAGGGGATGCAAACCCCTTCCAAATCTTGTTCAGATCGACAGGCCTGAAGGCCTGTCGCTAATCAGTTGCTTGCCTGGCCCTCACCATATGTTGCCGGCGCCCGGCGTATAGGAACTTGAAACCACCGCATTGGTGATCACGGTATCCGCCTGCACCACCCCACTGAAGCGGGAGATGCCGGCCTCCACCTGAACCATGCCGGCGCTGATCTTGACCATTGATGCCTGCACTTCAACCTCGCCAGACGAGCGGACAACCACCCCTGATGGCCCGGCAGTCACGGTTTGTCCCGCCACTTCCATGGTGATGGCCCCACCTGCAGCATCGTCGATACGAATGCGCGCACCCTGGGCAGTGCGCATTTCAACCGATGGACCCTGGTCATCCATTTCAATGACCGCACCGCTCGGTGTGCTGATCACATAGCGCTGCTCTACCGGTTCGGCGGCATCCGGGTGGCTGGCGTCACCACTCCAGACGCTGCCCAGTACCAGCGCGTTGTCCTGATCGATGAAACCCAGCGCGACCATCTCGTTGAGGCGCGGGATCATGCTGACCCCGTAACCATGACCTGCCGACGGCACGATCACGCTGGCCCACAAGCTGATCGGCATGGTGACCAACTGCACCCTGACCCGGCCGCGCTGCTCCGGGTCCACGTTGTCGACCACCCGACCAAGGTGCAGATTGCCGGTCATGCCTGGTTGATGCGGATTCATGCCTGCCCCCTGTCCGGGCGGCACACCCGGAAACGGGTTTCAAAACCGGTCGCATTGTCAAAACGATGCACACACTGCAGCACCCGGTAACGCCCACACAGCCTTGGTGCAACACCGTCGAGCAGAATCTCTCTGCCGGGGGCCAGCGCGGGTTCACCCACACAGCAGATCTCACCCTGTACAAAACGCTTGGCCATCCGCCGAAAAGCGGCGTCAGCCTGTTCTCTGGCGAGCGCGGATGACGAGGCAAAAGGCCAGGGCACGATCTCACTCGCCGTCCAGCCAAGCGTGTTGAGCGTGTCGCCCGCGCCTTCACCCGGCGGTGGGGGCGACAGCGAGGACTGTTGTGCCTCGGTTTCCTCGTCGCTGACCAGATCGAAACCCAGCACCCGGCTGGCAGTGGGCTGGTGATTGAGGTCGCAAATCAGTCTGGCCGATAACACGCCGTTCTGCACATGAATGCTCATCGGCTGGGTGTCCGGCTGTTCGCTGCCAGCCAGCACACGACCATCCCTCAAACGAAAGCTCGCATCGAAACGACGACAGATGCGCAGGGCAAAGGCCAGATCACTTTCGTTGAGTTGGTGCCAACTGGCGGTTGTGGACGACACCGCAGCGTCAACCTGCAAGCCGGCCTGACTGGCCAGCGAAGTGATCACTTCATCGGCACTCATTGCCTCGAAGCTCCGACTGTGCCGACTGCGGGCCATGCGCTGCAGCCTGTCCTGAGCCAGCCAGATGCGTTGCGGTGCGCCCTCGCCATAGCGATCTTCAATAGCGGTTATCTCGCCATCAAAGACGCGCTGCATGCCGTCGCCGCCATCCAGCGCAATCTCCAGGCTGGCACCCGGTCCGATATCGTCGAACAGGTAATCAGGTGCTGGTTGCCCGGCCACCAACCCCCAGTTGCTGAGCTGTAGCTCAGCATGCGCGCTGCCACTGTGTGGCAAGCTCAACAGCATGGCCGACAAGGCGTCCGAGGCGTCGCGCCGGGCGCGGCCATCAATGCGAATGGCTGGTCGGCTGCTGACGAAGGCGCGGGTCATGGTCTCTTCCCTGCCTCAATCGACAGCCAGCCGGGCGGCGCGCTCGGCCAGCAAGCTCAGGGTGGAGGCGATGTCACTGGTCTTGTCGCGCACTGTCAGCGCGTCTGGTGGCGGCTCGGAAGTCGCCAGAGAGGCTTCACCATCCGGTTCGGCTTCGATCAGCAAGTCGTCGATGATCAAGGGCATTCTTCATCCTCCCACAGGCCTTGGCGGCCCTTGTTCCAGGTAGATAGCAAAGTTGTGCAAGGCACGCGGAGTCAGTCGAAACCCACCCCCTTCGGCCCTGCGCTGACCGACTTTTTGACAAGGGTTGTTGCTGCCCTCATGGTCTTGTCCGGGTTGGCAAACGCGCCTTGTATGCCGGTTCCGACCGCAGACGAGGCACCAAAGCTGAACCCGGTGCCCATGCCTGCGGCGGCATTCACCGATACGCCAGGCACTGCCACCCGCTCCAGCGAAGGCTGACGCGGAGATTCGACTCCATTGAACAAGGCGGTGCTGCGCCAGTCACGCTGCGCCGCAGCACCCTTGCCCGGTCCGGCAAAGGGCACCGCAGGTGACTCCGGGTTGGTGCCACCGGTGGTGGTAAAACGTGGCGTGTCTCGTTCGGCTAGCGCGAGTTCACGACTACGAAACTGATAACGTGATTCGGAAAGTTTGAGCGCCACCGTGGCACGCAGTGGTTGCCCTTCTGGCGAAAAGAAATCAAGCGTTTCGTCAAAGCTCTGCACCATGCCCAGAAATTCGAAGGCACCCCATTGAAAAAGGCAGCGCTGCGGAGCCTGCATCTGCTCACCTTCACCGACCGGCTTGATGAAACGCTCGGCAATCCGGCCGGTGAGCTTGCGCACATCGCTGCCGGAGTTGACCGGCTCCAGGTTGAGGCCTTCAGCAGCCGCACGCTGGCGATACAGGTCAGCGACGCTTTCATCTATCCAGGTGGTGTCGAACACCAGCTCGACGCTGAGCGTGGATGAGCTTTTGTCGACAAACTGGGCTGCGCGGCTGCTCCCGCCGCTTTCACTCTCCTTGAGGGTGTTGGCCAGCGCAAGCTTGAGGCTGGCCGGGTTGAACTGGACCTCGATGGCAGCCGCCATGTCGGGAGTGTCCGCTTCACCGGAAACCGGAATCAGCCGCGCATGTTCAGGGTGAATCATGATCAGCCTCCCTTGGCTGGCGGTCTTTCAAGCTCCAGCCCCTCATGCACCAGGGTGATTTCCTCGATGGCTACCTGGCTTGCAGTGGCCGACAGGTCTGGCCCCTTGAAGCGGGTTGGCAGCACGCCGTAAAGCTTCCACACCAGCACCGGGTTGTCGGCGACCGACTGAAGCGCGCCATTTGCCACACTGGCCGACGGATTGCCGAGAACCAGTATCTCGCCCTGTAGCCGGTAGCCATAGTTGGCGCCACGGGTGGTGAGGTCAAACCACTGCCAGAGGTCATCCAGCGTGGTCACGCCACGCTTGAGCACGATTGGTGCAAATTTGGTCGGCCCGCTACGTTGGTGCTCGCCCCAGTTGCGCCCCCCTTCCCGAATGCTGCGCGACTCCATGGTGAGCTCGAAACCAGTGGCTTCGCTGAAGGCGCCACCACACAGCAGTTGGCTGCGTTCCTCGTTGAACAGGCTGACACGGAAGCGGAAGGGTACGAATTCAGACATTGCCCACCTCGCTGACCCAACGACCATCGCGGTGTTCAAAAGACAGCCAGATACGATCTATCGGAAAGGCCGGAGCAATCTCTATGTCGAAGCGCAGATCAGAGTCGGACAGGCCGGACCGGGTGACCCGGAATCCGTCTTCGGGCAAGGCTCCGCGCAAGGCCCCGCGGGCATGCAGCTTGCGGAAGAATGCTTGCAGCAGGGCGGCAGGCTGAGGGTCGCGCGGGTCGATGTCGAACACCAGGGTGTCACCAAGAGACTGCAACTGGCGTTGCAGAAAGCCGATGAAACGACGCATTTCGCCGCTGCGCATGGCACTGAGTTGCGGGTTTCCACCAGCCAGTGCGCTTGTGCACAGGCGCTCGTCATCGAGCACGATGCGTCCATCCCGCTGCAGCAAGACGCCAACACCCGGCGACTCCCGCATGGCCAGCACTTCAGCATGGTTCAACACTGGCCATGGTCTCGCCGCGCTGCGCACCGGGCGGTCTGCAATCGAGCGCCACGGACCGGCTTCGCGGCTGACACGCGCCTGCAGCGCCGACACTGCGCCAGTCGGGCTGTGCAGGCCGTGTTCGGCTGAGCGCAGATAGGGAAACAGAAACTGCACCTGCCTCAGACTGGCCAGCGTCTGCAAGGCGGCGCTGTGCGCCAGCCTGGTGAGGCTGGCCAGCGCCAGTGGGTCGGCTAGCGCTTGCCCGCGATCGGGCGAGCCAGCCAGGGGCAAGGTCAACAGCAATTGCACATCCGGGCGCTGAACAGACAGCGCCGCCAGCACTGGTGCAAGAATCCGCTCCAGTGGCCAGCGGGACTGCGCAGGCGGGAGCTCGCTGGAATGACGTCTTTCGCGGTGATCATCGTCCAGCGACTGCGCACAGGGACGAAACATCGGTCTGGGGTTGTCAAGCCGGACGCGTGCGATATCGTCCAGCCAGGCAGGCACCTGCAGTCGCTCCAGATCTGGCATTGCAACGATGGCCAGTTGCGGAATGATCATCGCTGCCTCCAGGCCACGCAGGGACTCCACCGCCTCAAGCCGGGTGTCCGGGCGCGGCATGAAGACGGCCGGACTGCCGCCTTCGTCCGGCACCTGCACCAGCCAAAGCGTGCCGCCACCATTGGCAAAAAAGTCATCCACCGCGCGTGCCAGCCAGGCACCATCGCCAGCCAGCCGACTGTAGTAAGCACTGGGTGCCACAGCGGCATCCGGAAAGATGTCATGAAAATCGGCAGCCGAACGCAACAACAAGGGCAGGTGGTGAACATTCTGGCGCTGTCCATCGCGCAAGGCGCGCACACTCTGGCGGTAACCAAGACTCTCCAGCGCGGCCAGCAGCTCGGGCATGGCAAGCAAGCGCGCCACTCTGGTGCGGCCGGGACAATGGCCGATGAGGGCGACGTCGCAGGTCCGCGTCTCGCGTTTCAGCGGACGAGGTGTCAGAGCGATTCGTTCAGCCAGCAAGGTCTGCATGTCAGCTCACCCGGTCGAAGACATGCTCAGGACTGCTCTATGTGTTCAACCGACAACACCAGCTCTTCCATGGCCACATCGCTGCCACCCTTGGCGGTCAGGGTCGGTCCTGTCCATTTTATTGGCATGGCGTTGAACAGTTTCCAGGTCAGCACGGTGCCTGCGCGGTCTTCGGACAAGAGCTTGATCTCGACGTTGCGCTTGGCGCCGACATCGCCAGCCCTGATCTGCTCCAGCCATTCGTTGAGGTTTTGCGAACCGATCACGCCGCGCTTGAGCGTCACGTCGCCAGCCTTGTGTATCGCCGGAACCTTGCTGACGTAATTGACCTTGGCATTGCCGCTGCGGTATTCAGCAATGGTGATCTCGGCATTCAGCCCGGAAACCTCCGAAAACCCGCCAAGCACGGTCTCCTCGCTGCCGTCACCAAGATTGACCAGAAAGTTGAACACGCCATAAGGTGTTTCACGAAATTCGGCCATGATTCTGTCCTCTCATCTTCAGGGTAGTCGGGCACCGTCAGGCATCGGCGGTTTTCTGCCCAATGCGGAAAACCACAAACTCGGCCGGCTTGAGCGCGGCCACGCCGACCTCGCAGATCAGCCGACCATTGTCGAGGTCGTTTTGCGTCATGGTGCTGCGATCGCAACGCACAAAATAGGCTTGCTTGGGTGAGCCGCCCAGCAAACGGCCGTTGAACCACTCGTTGTAGAGAAAGTCTTCGACCGTGCTTCGTACGTTGGCCCACAGGCGCTCGCCGTTGGGCTCAAACACCACCCACTGCGTGGATTTGTCGATGGAGCGCTCGAGATACAGAAAATAGCGCCGGACGTTGAGGTATTTCCATTCCGGATCGCTGGACAGGGTTCTGCCACCCCATACACGGTGACCGCGTCCCGGGAAAGAGCGCAGGCAGTTGATGCCTTCAGGGTTGAGCAATTCCTGCTGAAAGCGGTTGACCTCCTGATTGAAACCGAGCGCACCGACCACGATTTCATTGGCGGGCGCCTTATGCACACCGCGACGGACATCAGTGGATGCATAGACACCCGCTATGAAACCGGCCGGCGGAACATCAATGGTGTCGGTCAGACGGCGTGGATCGGATATCTCAACCCAGGGGTGATACAGCGCAAGCCGTGAATCGTCGAAGTTGTTGCGAAAAGCCCGGATCTCCGAGATGGACATGTGATTGCGTGCATCCACAATGCCGACCCGGTAGCGCATCTTGCGGCAGTGGCGCTGCATTTCGACCACGACCGCACGATGACCTGCCTCGTTCATGACCGTCGCAGCCGGTGCCAGCACAATCGCAATATCCTCCACATCTTCAAGCGCGGCAAAACCGGAACTGCCATTGACCGAATCGGCCTGCCCCGCAAAATCGGCGGCAACAGGCATGCCACCGTCGGTGCCATCCCTCAAGTCGATGAGATAGCGCGGGCCATCCACCGAACCCACTGGCGGTGTCAATGCTGCGGGTTCATACAAGGCGTCGAGCGCGGTCGCCACGGCGGCTTGATCGGCTGCGGCATCCAGCATGCAGGCTACCGGGCTGCTGAGCTGGTCAATATGCTTGGCTGGCGCGGTGGCCAGCATGTTTGCAAGTGAATTGACCGCCGCCGGGTCGGTCGAGACGCCACCATAGGTGTAAACGATTGGGCCATCTGCACCTCCGCTGCGCACCGAAATGTCGGCAAGCGTTCTGGCAACATCGCGCCAGTCGAATTCGAGTGTGAAGTTACCCATGGCACCAGGAAAACGCGCCGACAAGGTCAGCACACCATTGCTGCGTGATGCCGCCACGGGTGCCGCTGCGGCGCTGACCACGCGACATACGAAGAGCTGCTTTCCGCCGCCATCAAAGAATGCCTTGGCGGCGATCGCAGTGTGGTTCAGAACATTGCTGCCGCCAAGTCCCAGGTCAAGGATGTCGCCATAAATGCGCGAAAACTCGGCAAAACTGGTGACGACTTCCGGCACACCCCGGGTCGGACCGTAGCGGGTCGGACCGACAATGCCGGCAACACTCGTACCAACGCCTTCTATGGAGCTGGCGCGGTAACTGACCTCTTCGACATAGACTCCGGGTGATAAGTATTGAGGCATGGTCTTCTCCGTCTTGGTTTGGGTCAGACGACCTGTATGGCCAGATGCTCATGGCCGGATGAACGAACCGGAACAAAAGCGCCCGGCTGAAGTGTGAGATCGATGCTGTTGGCAAAAACGCCGGGCAACTCAGGCGAGGCAATGGCAAACTGACTGAATGCGTCTGGATCTGGCATGGATTCTGGCGTAGCGCTTGAGTCGGCCAGCACTGACAAGCGAGCCGGAACTTCAGTCTGTTCGAAGAATGCTGGAAGTTGTGGCAGCGGCAGCACGAAATCCCCCTGTGGCCCTGCCTGCAAGCTGATGCTGCTGGTCTGGGCAAGAGCATCGGTAACACTCAATATCAGCATGGCCCAGGGCAATGGTGCACCGCTTATGCTGTGGCGCAACTCACCATACAGGGCACCACGTCTGGCGGGACGTATCGCAGGCAGTGATGGATACAAGGCAATGGTCGAAACCGAAGACGCCTCAAGGACTGTGCTGAAACGACGCGGATTGAAGCGCCCTGCCGGATCGGTCACCACACCAGAGACCGGCAGCGGTGGATGCAAGGGCAAGGCGAGCTCCGCCTCATCTGCCCGTCCATCAAGCACCACACCCTCTGCCGCCCACCAGAACACAGTTTGCCCGGCCCGGCTTTGCCACCGCAGCCCGGCTGGGTGGGGATCGAGGCTGAGCACCGGTGCACTATCAATACGCCGCATTCTCGATAGCTCTGTGGCGCTGGCTGCATCCAGCCAGGTGATCACACCGGTGGCTGGCAACACCAGGGTCTCAAGTGCTTGGGCGAGCATTACGACAGCCCCCCGGTAAACACGCGGGTAACAACCGGCGGGGCATCAGCAGACGAGGATGTCAGGCGCAGACGCACGGTGCGCGCCATGTAAGGCACTGTGCTGGTGTAAGGGCTTTCAAACACATCCCAGATGCGCATCATGTCTTCGGTGCTCATCTCCTCTGGCGCGATCGTCAGCACCTCGCTTTCACCCCAGTCTTCATCCAGACCGGCAATCGCGGAGAAGTCCAGTTGTGCGTGATTGGCGAGTTCGACCATAGCCCAGGTGATCAGGTCGGCCTCGATACTGGCCGCAGTGGCATTGGCGATAAGCAGAAAATGCATGTTGACCGGCAGCTCGGGCACCGGCCCACCAGTCTGGGCTCCCAGCGGCATGAAACTCCGCCCCCGACCGTGCGGATCAATCGTCAGACGATGAAGATAGATGCCGAGCAGGTTACCCGACAGCGAGTTGGCGATATCTGCGCTGCCCAGCAACTCAACACGGGCATTGACTGGTTCGCCGGAAAGATCGGCAGGCAGCCGACGCCGGAAAAACAATTCCAACGCAGACAGCGCAGCCTTGACTCCCCGGTACGACGCCATACGGCCCCCCGCTCATCATTATTTTTCTGCATCCATGGATCATGCAATCACCCTATCCAACATAGATCATGCAGGGAAACAATCAAGCCCGATTGCGTGTCCGTTTGATATGTTGATGCAAGAGTATTCGTGTAACAGACGCTTGGAATAATATGGGGCGGTGTCACGAGAACAGCCAGACGGCGGGCGGGCATGATGTTTGCTGCAAAATATTCGGACCCGGATCTTGCTATGGTTTTTCCGGCATGTCAGAGGATCAAGGCCAAAAACAAGCACCTGATACGTGCGGATGACACCAATATGGTGCACACAACGGGCCTCTGGCCCGGAGGAGACCGAAATGTTGAGCCTGATCGACTGTCTCGATTTCATCGACCTGGACCGCAACACGATAGAAGTGATCGCGGAGCATGAGCACCTGCCACCAGTGCTAGCCACCGAACTCGGCAACCAGTTGCTGGCCAGCAAAAAAGGCATCTATCGGCTGCACGAAATGCACCGACGCCTGATCGCTGACGCTGCAGAACGGCAAAACCTGATTCGCGAAAAAGACTTACGAAAAACCTACACAGCTTTTTCGCGCAAATACCCAATGCCGCGACACCTCTGACAACCGGCGGAATATCCTGGCCAGGGGTGGTTTGCCAGCCTTCAACCAGAATTCCTTTGTTACCCCGCTTCCCACGGCACTTGCAGGCGCAGGCGATCAGGAAGTCGTGCTGGCACTCGTCGCAGCAGGCGCGGGCGAAGCCATGAGCACGGATTCCACATTCGAGATAGCGGCGGAAGCTTCGCTCGACATGGGTCGGCGGTGCTTCACCGTCCTCGCTGCGGGCGAGCTCCAGCCAGGTTTCGAGGTGGGTCTGCAGGATGCGATACCACTGCGTCCGCTTAGTTGCTAGCGAGGCTTCCCTTCTTGACATTGTCTTTACAAAACTGCTCGAACTGCCGCTGCGCCAGCTTCGACGGCACAGTTTTGCCATTCTCCCAGCGGTTGACCGTGGCGAAACTCACCCCGAGGGCGTGGGCCAGTTCCTCCTGAGAGCGCGCCAACTGCCGCCGCACTTCCTTGACCGTTGCCGGGAAGTTTTCGGGTTGGCGGATCATGGCCATTGCACATCTCCCGCTGATTGGACGAGGCGCAGTAGGCCGGGCGCGACGTTCCACTGGTGGCCGTCGTCGATGCCGAGGTAGAAGCGCCATTCGCGCTGGCTGGTATCAGACATTGACCCGCTCCTGTTCGATGTAGGGGCGCAGCTCCGGCCGAAGGGCCTTTTCGGTGACCAGATCGACCGGACAACCGAGCAGGTCCTCCAGGTAGAACTGCACGCCGAAATAACGCTTGGAGGTTGCCGGGCCGTCAAAGGCCACCAGCACATCGACATCGCTGCCGCTGCTCGCCTTGTCACGGGCGGTGGAGCCGAACAGGGCCAGCCGGGTCACGCCGAAACGGGCTTGCAGCTCCGGCTTGCTGCGGTTCAGCAAATCAAGGGCACGCTGTCTGTTCATCGCTCAACCTCCAAAGTCAGATTAATCTTTTGGGCTTTTTGTACACCCAAACCCACCGGGCGCACGAGGGCCATTCAAGATTACCCGGAAACATAACATCTGCTATGCGGGATGCAACTCAAAATTCGAAGGAGTCCCGACAGATTTGAAACCGCCCCGCTATGTAATGCTCATTGGAGCAGGCACCAAAAAAAATTTCATCAGACGCCCGACACTTTCTCCATCTCTCCGGTAAGTAATGGCAGAACCCACAACATGGAGCGAGCAACCATGGACATAAACGCCCTGTTTGAAGGAATCATGAAGAGTATCAACCAGTTTGCCGAAGAAATCGCCGGGTAGCGGTTCAGGAAAAAATGCAGTAAACCGGACGAGGTCCGGAGAATGCGGAGAATGTTGACGAAAAAGAGAAGAGGGATATGACAAATTTTCCGAAATGAGCGTGGGTCATGCATCCTCGACGAAACGCTACCGGATCACATCACGCCATTCGATCTGGCGGTTGATCCGCCAGCGCTGTGGGATGAGTAGCGCGAGAAAGTTGGGCTCTGAGGTGGCAGCGCCAACTCAGCTCAACATGCCCCTGAGATCTTTTAGCATCAGGAACTGGTGATACGGATCGGTCGGACTGGGCTCGAATTCCCATGATTCGTACCACTGACGCGCGGCATCATCTTTGGCGTGGACCAACAGACAGCGAATCCCGGCGATATCGGCGGCCTGTGCGGTGCGAAGCAGGGCGTCCCTGAGCAAGGCTTGGCCCAGACCTTTACGCTGATGCTCCTGGTCCACAGCGAGCCTGGCCAGGATCATAACCGGCACCGGGTGGCGCGCCAGCCCCTTCATCACTCTCGACGGCGCGGCTTCCGGATCTACGCTACCAACGGCCAGGCTGTAAAAGCCGACCACCACGTAACCATGGCAGCAGACATAGGTCTGCGCACTGTTGGCCTTCTGATTGACCAGCGCGTGGCGCTGCAGGAACTGGTTCAGCGCGGCTTGGCCGCAATCGAACGCATCGACCTGATCCGTTGCTGCGAGCTTGCGAACGGGTGAGTAGTCATTGCTCAACCCAGCACCCCAGGTTCACGTAGCAACTTCTTCAGACGCGGCTTGCTTTGAACCGGGCGGTCCAGCGCTTCCTGGAAGGCTTGCCACTGTGTGTCGTCCAGCACGAACTGGCGACGATCTGCCAGCGTCTGCGCAGCCGCCGTCACGCCCGCGTCGAGCAGGAACTCGCTCACGTTCTTGTGGCAGGCGCGTGCAGCTTCCTGCAGCAGTTGCTTGACTGGCGCACTGGCACGAACGTCAATGCGTTCGGTCTTGGAAAGATTCAGGGTGCGCATGTTGCCCCTCCGGACTGGTCTTGGATGCCCTTATTGTAGTCGTCCGGACATTGTCCCGACAATATGTTTCTTATGTTGACCATCAAAGGATAGGAAATCCAATGGGCTTTCAGGAAGTATATGGTTGACGCCGGGTGCAGCCGTCAATCGCCGATTTCAGTGCGGCATGTGGCGATTGACGGAAAGGTGCCCAAAATGGCACCGCAAGCACCCATTGCCGCACCGGTAGTGGCGGGAAAACGTGATCGACCAGATGCGCGGCAGTTTCGGCCATGCGCCGCGTGTTGCAGGAGGCACACGCCACGGCACTTGCAGGAGTAGGCGATCAGGAAGCCGTGCTGGCACTCGTCGCAGCAGGCTCGGGCGAAGCCGTGAGCAAGGATGCCGAATTCCAGATAGCGGCGGAAGCTTCGCTCGACATGGGTCGGCGGTGCTTCACCGTCCTCGCCGTTGGCGAGCTCCAGCCAGGTTTCGAGGTGCGTCTGCACGAGGACAGCCCGCTGAACCCATGGGATTCGTCCACCTTCTACGGCGGCCGGGAGAAGGGATGCATCGACTATCCGGCGTTGACCTGAGAATGCTCCGGAGCTGATTGGGCGGGGCTTGATCGGCGGACCGGAGTCGGCGAACATTTCTTCCTGCGATGAACACACCAGCGGGATCACTCACCCACTAGCGGGAACACAGCTTGATGTCCAATACCACGTGCGATCTTGACCAGATTCTCCAGACCGTCAAACGTCCCGGAGATTTCTATTTCAGCGCGAGCAGCGAGATATTTGCACCGACTCTCGAGGTCACAGGCGTTGGAAGGATTGCGCTACCGCTGTTGCCCGCACAGGCTGCACAACTGGTCGCAGTTGCGGAACGTGCTCCGTACGGGCGGGGCGCGGATACGTTGGTCGATACCGACGTGCGACGCACCTGGCAGATCGGCGCGGATCGGGTCCGCATCGGCGGGCGCCACTGGGACCAAAGCCTCGCCTCCATCGTCACCCGCTGCGCCGCGGGCTTGGGCTTAGCCGAACCCGTCACGGCCGAGCTATACAAGATGCTGGTCTACGACACCGGCAGCTTCTTCGTCGAGCACCGCGACACGGAGAAAGCGCCGGGAATGTTCGCGACTCTCGTCATCGTCCTGCCGTCGATCCATACCGGCGGCGAACTGCTTGTTCGCCACCGCGATCGCGAGGTTTGCCTTGATCTCGCGAGCGAAGATGCGTCAGAGGTGGCGTTTGCGGCCTTTTACGCCGACTGCGTGCACGAGGTCCGACCAGTCACCGAAGGCTGTCGGCTGGTTCTCGTGTACAACCTGATTCGGCAAGGCACCGGGCAACCACTCGAGCCACCCGCCTACGATACGGAAGAAGCACGGGTGACGGACGTGCTCCGACGCTGGGTCGCCCGCCAGGACGCTCCAGCCGAGGACGCACCGAGGAAGCTGATCTATCCACTGGAGCACGTCTATACCCCGGCCGAGATCGGTTTCGGTAGCTTGAAGAACGCCGACGCAGCGCGTGCCGCCGTGCTCGTGGTGGCTGCCGCACGAGCGCAGTGTGACCTCCATCTGGCGCTCATTACCATCGAAGAAAGCGGTGCCGCCGAGTATGCCCAGCAATGGCCACGCGGCCGGCAATATGGAACACCGGACGACGACTTCGAGGCCGGAGAAATATGCGAGCGCACACTGACCCTCTCGGACTGGCAGCGATGCGACGGACTTTCGGCGGAGCTGCCGGACCTGCCGTTCGACGACGCGGAGCTGTGCCCTGCCAACGCCTTCGCCGACGAAGAGCCGGATGATCAGCTCTTTTTCGAGGCCACGGGTAACGCCGGTGCAAGCTTCGAACGCAGCTACCGTCGCGCCGCGCTCGTGCTATGGCCGCTTACGTGGCGCCTGAACATCATCGCCGCCGCCGGTCTCGCCACGTCCCTTCCTTATCTGGAGACGCTGGTTCAACGCTGGGTCGACAGCGGTGACGAAACCGAATCACCGACGTGGCATGACGCAACCCGACTCGCCAGCCTGATCCTGGACGCCTGGCCAACCCATGGTGATGAACCGGGAGGCGGACCGGGCGATGCGGCGCGTATGCTGCTGAGCCTGAGCAGGCTGCGTGACACCGCGCGAATCACGGCCGTGCTGAGCAATGTGTGCGCCAGGGGCCGCTACGCTGAGGGAGACAACGAGGCAGTGGCGCGTGCCATCTCCCTCCTCCCGCTGCATCAGGCCGCCGAACTGCTCCAGCGCATCATCGCCAGAAATGCACCGTGGCAGGCCACCGCCTGTGCTGATCTGATCGCCCGCGTTACCCTCGCTGCTGCCAGGCATGCGCGCGCCGATGCCGCACTATTGCTTGAGCCGGCCGCAGCCACCCTGCTCAGCGCCTTACCGGGTGACCCCGCGCTGGCGCCCTCGCCCAACATCTGGCCGCGCCCTGAGCCGCTGACGCCGGACCTGATCGTCAATCTACTGAGTGCACTTCATTCCATCGACGCTGTCGCAATGGCCGAACGTGCCGTAGCTCATTGGCTCGCCTGGCCAGCGAGTTTTTCGCCGGATGCAATCCTCGTAGCCGCAACACTGCGCCTAACCGACCAAGAGAGCGCCCTTCGGGACTGGGCACCCGTCGCGCGGTTGCGCGACGCCTGCGTAACCCATCTGGACCAGCGCATCGCAGAACCATTGGAGGCTCCGACTGATTTCGTGCGGCCAAGCACCGTTACGTGCCAATGTGTCCATTGCACCGAACTTTCCGCCTTCCTCGCCGACCCGGTGCGCAAGCTCTGGGTGTTCAGGGCAGCCGAAGCGCATCGCCGTCATGTTGAAGACTCGATTCGGCACCACGGCTGCGACCTCGACACCGAAACCAACAGGGTCGGCCGCCCCCACGCCCTGGTATGCACGAAGAACAAGAAGAGCTACAAGCTGCGGGTTGCACAGCGAAAGAATGATCTCCACGACCTGGCGCGGTTGAGCTCGGAATAAGGCGTTGAAAAACGACGGCTTCAAGCCTTGCACGGCTCCTGTGGCGTCCAAGTCTGAGAATTGCCCCGAAGATTAAGTGATTCAGGCGCGGGTGTCCGACACCTGAAACGACATAGGTTGCGGCCCTGCAGCATCTGCCAGTTGTCGGGTGATCAGGGCCGCCGGCGCTTCCAGACAACCGCTGACATTCTGACCAGCCCACAAGGGTGAAAAATCGCTGCTGCCTTGGCTTTCGGCCTTGGCGCGAAGCGCTGTGATGGCCGCTGCGGCCAGCGGAAAGGCGGGAGTCAATGGGCTGATCGGTCCAAGCTCCCGAATCACACGGTTGACGATGCCGCGCGCCGGTCGCCCACTGAACAGGTTGGTCAAGGTGGTGAGGCGGGCCGCTTCGCTTTTCAGGGCGCTTCTGTGCAGGCTGCTGGTGGTGGCTTCCGGACACAGCAAGTAGGCAGTGCCAACCTGCACACCGGCAGCACCCAGTGACATTGCAGCCGCCACGCCAGCGGCGTCGGCAATGCCGCCAGCCGCAATCACCGGCAGCTTTACCGCACGCACGATCTGCGGCACCAAGGCAACGGTGCCAAGCTGAGTGGCCAGATCCTCCGATAGAAACATGCCACGGTGCCCGCCTGCCTCAAGGCCTTGGGCGATGATGGCATCAGCGCCGTGCTCTTGTAGCCAAAGTGCTTCTTCTACGGTCGTCGCGGTCGACAGAATCTTTGCGCCCCAGCCGCGCAGTCGCCTGAGCAAATCCGGCGCAGGCAGGCCAAAATGAAAACTGACAACCGGTGGTTTGAACTCTTCCAGCAGTTCGACGCTTTCAGCGCTGAAAGGCAAACGCCCGGGTCCACCCGGAATTGAATCAACATCGAGCCCGAGCTCGTCAAAGAACGGTGACAAGACCTGGCGCCAGGCTGTTTCACGTGCGGCATCCGGCACCGGCGCTTGATGACAAAAGAAATTGACGTTGTAAGGGCGCGTGGTCTGGCGGGTGATTGCCGTCAATTCGGCGCGTAATGCATCCGCGCTCAGCATCGCACACGGGAGCGAACCCAGCCCGCCTGCATTGGAAACAGCTACCGTCAGTGCATGCCCTTGAACACCCGCCATCGGAGCCTGTATGACTGGTAACTCAATCTTCAACAGCTCGGTCAATCGCATGCAAACACCTCCGGTTACAGTGATATACGGTTGTGCCCTGCAAGGCGCAGCGCCTGAAGCGCTTTATCATGGATAGCGATGAACTTTCGCATTGGAAAAACCGAGGCGCATAGCGGTTTTGTACGCGCTCAGTCTCAAGAGCCACTCAAGTGCGAATGGCTGTCGGTGCTCAATCGGCTGTGATAGCAGGCTCGTCTAGTTCAACAACAAGCTCGGCTTCCGGCGCTTCGGTGCTTTCACGGACAGCCTGGACTGCGCTCAAGCCAGCTTCCTTGATAAGCGCCGCAGCGCCAAGGGTGACATCCAGGATCTTGCGGGCTGCCTCTTCAGTAGCCACCTTGGCATCGCGTTCGACTGGCTCTGGCGGTGTCACAGCAGCATCAGGTGTTTCGGCCACTGTCTGTTCGTCTGGCGAAACCGAAGCTGACTGTTCGATCACAACAGGTTTGTGCGCGGCGTGGTCGGCCTGCGCGAGTTGCAAACTGTCGCCCGGTTTATCCACGGCACAAGCCGACACCGTCATCCCGAAGATTACGACCGCAAGGGTCGTTGCCCAATTCATTTCGACTTCCTTTGTCACATTGATTGTTGTTGCGCTTAGGTGACAAAACTATCTTACTGAGTACGGAAATCAAGATGAGTTTGCGAAAATACAACATACTGTTGCAATTCTTACACATTCAATGTGAAAAAAGCCCGCACTAGCGGGCTCCTGGCAACTCTGCTACTGGCTGAACAGCTTATTTGACGCGGTTTTTGTACTCATCGGTACGCGTGTCGATTTCGATCTTGTCACCGATTTCGACAAAAGCCGGCACCATCAACTCAAAACCAGTGGAAATCTTGGCAGGCTTGAGCACCTTGCCAGAGGTGTCCCCTTTGACTGCGGGTTCGGTGTAGATGACCTCACGAACCACGGAGTTGGGCATTTCGACAGAAATGGCGCGGCCATTGTAGAACACCACTTCGCAGGCCAGACCATCTTCGAGATACTTGAGCGCGTCGGTCATGTTGTCGGCTTCGACTTCGTACTGGTTGTATTCTTCATCCATGAAGACATACATCGGGTCAGCGAAGTAGGAGTAGGTGACCTCCTTGCGATCAAGCATGATCAGCTCGAACTTGTCATCAGCCTTATACACTGCCTCGGAAGCAGCGCCGGACAGCAGGTTCTTGAGTTTCATCTTGACGACTGCAGCGTTGCGGCCAGACTTGTTGTATTCGGTCTTTTGCACCACGAGCGGGTCGGCCCCGACCATGATGACGTTACCTGAGCGGAGTTCCTGAGCGGTTTTCATGCTGTTTCCTGACGATTGGGCTTGCGGGCTCTCGATCTGAAGCCTGCTGCTCTCGGGCAACATGCGATGACTCGATACCGCTGTTCATAAAAACCCGCTATTTTACAGAGACTTCTTGCAGTTTTACCAGCGACAGCGCCAAATCGTCGAATTCTGCAAGCCCATCTGCCCACTGTCTTGCGTGCGCGTTGAGCGCTTGCAGCGCAAACCGGAATGCAGGCCATGCCTGAGCAAGCTTGCCATAGCCGTTCCAAGCCAGGTTGAAGTCGCGCGCTGCGCTGGCCGCACCCGCCTGCAGCCCCGCCAGATAGCGCTCCAGAAAAGCCTCAAGCTTGACCCGGTGCGCATCATCGTGCTGCTGGTATATGTGCCATACAAGTGGCACGGCAGCCCATTGCGCACGCACGAAAGAGTCTTCGCCGCGCACAAAGTTGAGCTGGCATGACCACAGCAGCAAGTCGTAATCGCGCTGCGACATGAAGGGCACAACATGTGTCCGCAGACGCCCCTGACTCAGGCATTGGCCGGCTAACAGATGATGAGTGCCGAAAAAATGCGCAATGTCCGGTAACACCCGGCCACACGGCACGATAAGTTCAATCGGCGTGTCACCACTGGCCCACTCGGCGAGTAGTTCGCCTAGCTGCGGCTGCTCATAGGCGAACAGCGAAATCCGCATTGCCTCGGGTAGACCGGAATCGACACCCAGACGCTGCAGAAAACGCTGCTGCGCCGGGGTGTCTCGGCGAAAGTCGTCGCGCTGCGCGAACAAGCCGGGTTCTCTCAACAAGCCACCGCTTTGATGGCTGAAGCCGGGGAAAAAGAAGCGTTTGCTCAAGCGCAGGCGGGGATGTGGCGAGGCCATCCCATGAAGCTCATCCACCCAGGCCTCGGCGCTGAGATATTCAAGATTGATCCACAACGGTGGGGTTTGTTGTTGCGCCATGGCGTGCACATAACGCGCTGGCGGATCGCAGGCGAAGGCTTCCACCACAACATCGGCTACCGCCACATCGGGAAAAACTTCGCTCCATGGGCGTACTTCGACCGAGTCGAAAAACCACGCGCCTTCAACTTCCCGGGCCGATGGGCAAAGTTGCAGAAAGGCCTCTGGAACATCTAACCAAAGTCTAGGTTGGCAGTTGTGATGCAGCGCCAGATCCCTTGCCAGGCGCCAGCAAACCCCGATATCCCCCATGTTATCCACAAGGCGGCAGAAGATATCCCAATGCGTTTTCAGGGGTTTTTTTGTGCTGATCATGGGCGGTGGACAAGTACCATCGATTGCTGTGAATCACTTGTGAATAAAGGGCTTTATCGCTACCTTTCAAAAAACAGACCACAATTTCGACACAGGTGAACAGGCCGCTTACCCACCTGGTTTTGCTTGCTGAAAAAGCCCGGCCTGACTGCCATTCACCGAGTTATCCACAGATTTGCTTCGTACACTAATCTTTATGTTTACTTATTAAAGAGAAAAACAGTAAACAAAACCTCTGTTCCTCATACCGGGTCGAAGTTGTTCAGACTGTCGATGTCTTCGGCTTCCAGCCAACGCCACTGCCCGATTTCAAGGTCGGTCGGCAAAACCAGACCACCCACACTGCGACGATGCAAAACCTCGACACGGTTGCCTGCCGCAGCCACCATGCGCTTCACCTGGTGGTATTTGCCTTCGGTGACGGTCATCGTGATGTGGTGCGCGTCGTGCCGCACGCAAGCTGCCGCCTTGATCGAGGCAGGTTCATCGTGCAACTGAACACCGTCCAGCAGCATGGCCAGCATGTCGTCACTCACCTCGTGACGGGTTTCGATGTCGTAAGCCTTGGGAATGCGTTTTTTGCCAGAGCTCCACTTGTGGATGAACTGACCGTCATCGGACAAAAGCAGTAAGCCAGTGGTGTCGTGATCGAGCCGACCCACGCACTGCACATCGCGTCGCAGCAGCTCGTATGGCAGCAGCGAAAACACCGATTGATGATGCTGAGGTTTGTGCGAGCACTCCGAATCAACCGGTTTGTTGAGCATCAAATAGGCCTTCTCGCGGTAGCGCCACATCACGCCATCGATTTCAAAGTCGAGCTTGTCGGTGTCGATTTCGAGAAAGGGATCTTCAACCACCTCACCACCGATCAGAAAGAGACCGGCACGGATGATGGCTCGACATTCCTTGCGGCTACCAAAGCCCTGGGTCTGGAGAATGCGTTCTGCTTTCATGTTTTCCTTGCAAAAAGTGTTGGTGAGGTTGCCGATACTACCGCGAAGCCTTGATTGCACCGCCAGGAACTGTGGACAACACGGTATTACAGGTGTGCTGAATGTGCGTAAGCAGTCAAATGGGTCGTCAGGCTAAAATTTCGACACATTGTCCGCACAGCCAACTCACCGTTTTTCCACCACCTTATCCTTAAGCCAAGGGTTTGAAAAATCTCACTAAAAAGGGCTTGTCCACAGATTTAGGTCGACTATTATTATGGTTGTTATTACTTATAAAAACATAATCAAAACAAACACTTCGAACAAAATTCGGGCTTTCTTCGAAGCGTTTTCCGGGTTACACTCGCGTTTTTCCGAAGCAAGCCTGCGCCGCAGCAACCCAGCTTTGGTGTCAGCCACGGAGCAACAAGACCTTGAATTTTGAACATGTTGTGGTCATCAACGAGCCGGATAACCCGCTGCAGCCCAAGCTGACACGCGAACAGACCTGGTTCGGTTTGCTCTACCGAGCTGAAGATCCCCGCTTGTTTTTGCCTGGCCTGGAGTCCTGCTCCATCGTCGAACGTAGCCAGACCAGCCTGTTGCGCGATCTCGATTTTGGCAATGTGGTGATCAGGGATAGGGTCGAAATCGAACTCTTGCAGGCGGTTACTTTCATCTCCGAGGCTAGTCAGAGTCACGCCGGTGGCAGTTTGCGAATCAGCATTGAAGAACCATTAACAGACCAGCTCGTGCTGCGGTTCTGCTACAAAACCACTTTGGGCGAGCAGGATTCCGACCCCGATGGTGCTTATGCTGATTTCGTCAAATCTGCCTATCACCAGTCGGACCTCGACACCGTGCGGGTGATCCGCTTGCTCACCGAAAAAATGACGCGACAGTAGCCCTGTCCTTGACAGCAATCAGGCTGAAGCCTTCCGGTTTCAGCCAAGCAGATACGGAACAACGCACTATGTGGTTCAAAAACCTTCAGATTTATCGTTTGCCGCAAAACTGGGCAATGACCGCCGAAACACTGGAAGAACAGCTTGCGCGCAGGCGCTTTGTGCCTTGCGGTGGTCAGGATCAGGAGACCCGTGGTTGGGTGTCCCCCATGGGAGATGACTTCCTGGTCCATCGTGTTGCCGGTAACTGGCTGATTTCATTAGGTGTTGAACAACGACTACTGCCTTCATCGGTAGTCAAGCAAGAAGCCGAAGATCGCGCTGAGGACATCGCAGCGCAACAGGGCTACAAGCCTGGCCGCAAGCAGATGAAGGAGCTGCGCGAGCAGATCATGCAGGAGTTTTTGCCGCGCGCCTTTACCCGTCGACGCAAGATGTTTGCCTGGATTGACCCCGAGGGCGGCTGGTTGTGCATCGACGCGCCCAGCCAGGCGCGGGCCGAAGACATGCTTGAGCTGCTGCGTCAGACACTTGATGTGTTGCCGGTGACGCTGCTGCGCACCGAACGCTCCCCAAGCAGCGCCATGGCCGACTGGTTGGCTGGTCACGAGGCACCGGCTGGTTTCAGCATTGACCAGGACTGCGAGCTGCGCTCTGTCACCGAAGAAAAAGCCGTGGTGCGCTATGTCCGGCACACGCTGGAAGGGGACGAAGTGCGCGGCCACCTGGAGTCCGGCAAAATGCCCACCCGGCTGGCGCTGACTTTTGATGACCGGGTCAGCTTTGTGCTGACCGAAAAGCTCGAAATCAAGCGGCTGGACTTTCTCGATGTGGTCAAGGAAAAGGCCGAAGAATCCGGTGCTGAAGATGCCCGCGCGTTGTTCGATGCCGAGTTTTCATTGATGGCGGGTGAGCTGAAATTGCTGCTGCCGGCAGTGATCGAGGCGCTGGGTGGTGAAATCAAGGTGGCTGAGCCACTGGCCCAAGCTGCCTGATCTGCCTGTCAGAGTGTGAAATAGGGTTTCGGTTGGTCCGGGCTTGAACCGGAAGGCAGGCGACACACTAGACTTTAGCCATAACGACAATATCGCCGGGGCAACCCGGCTTGTAAAGGGTTCTGATATGGCTAATGACGTCAAGGCAACAACTGCTTATCGCTGGCGGTTTTTTCGCTCGGGTGGTTTCGATCAGGTTCGCATCGACAACGGCGAGGACCTCCGCCACCTTGGCGAACTTGATCAGAAGCTCTGGTCGGTGCTGGCCTGCCCTACCAGCGGGCTGGAGTTTGATACACGCACCTTGCAAATGCTGGACGCGGACGGTGACGGGCGCATTCGGGCACCCGAGATCGTCGCTGCTGCGCGTTGGGTGTGCGCGGTGCTGTGCGAGCCGGATGTGTTGTTTTCCGGGGCTTCAGTGTTGCCCTTGTCTGCCATTGATCATTCCAGCGAAGAGGGCGCACGGATTCTGGCCACCGCCAGGCGGATTCTGGCCATTCTGGACAAGCCGGACGCCGAAGTCATCGAATTGGATGATTTTCAGGACAACGCCCGGCTGTATGCTGCCCATCAGTTCAACGGCGACGGCATTGCACCCCCCGCATTGGCCACTGATGCGCGACTTGCCAGCGCGATACAGTGCATCATCGACACCTTGGGCAGCGTCAGCGACCGCAGCGGTGAGCCCGGTGTGGATCGCGACAAGGTGGACGACTTTTTCGCCCAGGCCGAGGCCTTGTCACAATGGCGCGCGCTGGCTGACGCGGACCCGGACAATTTGTTGCCACTCGGCGACTCGACAGATTCTGCCGCCGCAGTGGTAGATGCCGTGCGTGCCAAGGTGGATGACTTTTTCACCCGCTGTCGGCTGGCTGCCTATGACCTGCGAGCGCAGGATGCGCTCAATCCGACTGACACCACCTATGCCACCTTTGCTGTCGGCGCGCTGAATGACGAGGCCGAAGCCGTTGCCGCCCTGCCCTTGGCCCTGGTTGGTCCGGACAAGGCGCTTCCGCTCGCAGCCGGTCTTAACCCGGCGTGGTCCGACATCATTACGCGCTTGCGTGACGAGGTGGTGCAGCCGCTGTTTGGCGTGCGCGATGCGCTGACCGAAACCGACTGGAAGTTGCTGGCCGAGCGTTTCTCGCGTTATCGCGAATGGCAAACCACCCAGCCAGCCACTGCGCTGACCAGCATTGCAGCGGAGCGCCTGAAGACCATGCTGGCCGACGATACCCACGCGGCGCTGCAGGAATTGATTGAGCGGGATCGTGCCGCCGAAACCACCGCATCGCAAATTGAGGCGGTGGAACGACTGGTGCGATATCAACGCGATCTGGTGCGTCTGCTGCGCAATTTCGTGTCCTTGACCGATTTTTATGGAGGCCGTGAGAAGGCCATCTTTCAGGTCGGCACGCTCTACCTCGATCAGCGCAGTTGCGAACTATGTCTGCGGGTAGTCGATATGGACAGACACACCGCACTGGCACCTTTGTCCGGCACCTATCTGGTCTATTGCCTGTGCCAACGCCATGGTGAGGCGTCCATGACCATCGTTGCAGCAATGACTGACGGCGATGCGGATGAGATGATGGTGCCAGGCCGCAATGGCATGTTCTACGACCGCCAGGGCCGCGACTGGAGCGCCAGCGTGATCAAGGTGATGGAGAACCCGATCAGCGTTCGGCAGGCCTTCTGGTCGCCCTACAAGCGGATTGGGCGGATGATGGGCGAACAGATGCAGAAGTTTGCGGCGTCGCGCGACAAGGCAGTGGAAGACACAGCGGCCGCACGTGTGGCAGATGCCAGCGCTGGGCCGCAAGCCCCATCGACCAATGTTCAGCAGGCATTTGATATTGCCAAATTTGCCGGTATCTTTGCCGCCATTGGGCTGGCACTTGGCGCGCTGGGCACCGCGCTGGCTGCCATCATCACCGGTTTTCTGGCCTTGCCGGTGTGGAAAATGCCACTGGTCATTGTCGGCTTGATAGTGCTGGTATCCGGGCCGTCCATGCTGCTGGCCTGGCTCAAGCTGAGCCAGCGTAATCTGGGGCCGCTACTCGATGCCAACGGCTGGGCGGTCAACACCCGGGCGCGCATCAACATCCCCTTTGGCGCAGCCCTCACCGGCGTGGCCACCCTGCCCAAAGGTGCCGAGCGCTCCTTCACCGATCCCTATGCCGAAAAACGTACAGCGTGGAAGCGTTGGGTGTTGCTGTTGATCATCGCGGTGGGCAGTTTCCATGTTTGGCAGCAAGGCTATGTTGAGGCCTTGTTCGGCATGAATGAACAAGCCACGACTGAGGCGATTACTGCGCCTGCCGCAACCGAACCTGCCCCCAAACCTGCCGAAGCAACAAACCCCGAGCTTGAAGAGGTCGCAGGGACTGAGGAGTGATGTGAGCCAGCCTGCTTTGCCTCCTTTTATCAATTGTCTTCACACACCCAGCTTTTTCGCCAGCTTGACAAGACTCGGCGGTCGGTACGATGGCATGGCTTGCCAACGCGCCCACACGCTGTCATCCACGCTCTCGTTCAGGCCGCTGCCAAACACGCGGTGATAGCGTCGGTTGCGCTTGAACAGGCGATAGGTGCCGTACATGAATTCGGCGTAGGAGTCGCGGATGTCGGCGAGGTGGGCGTTGTGGTCGGCGGTGGGTTGTTGGGTGAATTGCAGGCCGAGCGCGGCGGCCTTGTCGCATAGCCAGGTGAGCGGGATGCTGGCCAGCGGGTCGTTGTCGTAGCCACCGCCTACGTTGGCGTGTGCACCGATGAACCAGCGTTGTTCAACGGTTTGCCCGGTTTTTTCGATTTGTGGCGTCAGGCGATGAAAATGTGCATCGGCCTCATCTTCGCGTGCCCACATGGTGGGTTGGTAGTCTTCGCGGTGTTCGTCGGTGGCAACTGCGTGGTAGGCGTGCTCGACAATGCCGCTCAGCTCTACGTCGTGAAATTGATAGCGCGCACGCGAAAATGGCACCCATGCCTGGCTTGACGGAATGCCAAGTGCACCCACCGTGTCCCACACCCCGAGAAAACGTATTCTGGGTAATGCGTCGTGAGAAAAGCTGCGACGAAAGCCCTGTGGCACGCGTGCGTCCGGGTGCATTACCTCATCTCTTCCGACATACATTGTCCATGCCTGGTTGAGCAGGGATTCGCTGGGTTCGATGATGATGCCGCAGTTGCGGATCAGCCCGGCAAGGCTGCGGGCGGTGTAGGCACCGCGGCTGAAGCCGAACAGAAAAAGCTCGTCGCCGGGTTCATATTCGCGGCACAGATCGCAATAAGCTTCGAGCACATTGCGCGACAGGCCGTTGCCAAAGGCACCACCCGTGACCCACTGCAAGGCGCGTGTCCCGACACCCGGATAGTAAAAGGCAAGTTGCTCGGTATGGTCGTCGTGCCCGTCAGGACGATAGCGTCGGGTGTTGTCGGTCGAGCGCGAGTCTGAAACGAGCGCGTTGAATCCGAGCCGGACATTGGTGAGTGTTTGGGGTTTGTTCCAGGTGCCGTCAAAGAAGATTGCAATGGTTTTCATGATGATCCTCCCTGTGCTTCATGGGTTCATCATAGTCCGGATTTTTTGTCCGGATGTCGAAAATCAGGGTTTCGTGTCAAACTTCGGGCGGCCAAATTTATCTGGAGAGTGTCAATGTCCCCCACGGTCATCAGGATTGCGCTGATCGTCTTTCATGTCATTCAGTATCTGGTGACTGCCAGTGCCGGTTTTTCGGTTGCCAGCATCATCGCGGCGCTGCTGGTTGGTGCGCAGTTACTGCCGCGTGATCATTTTGTGAACACCTTCAAGGTGCAGCCCATGAGAGTCAGTCAGTACGGCAGCCTGCTTTGGATGGTAGTGGCTTACGCCGAGATGCAGTTGATGGCTTGATCAGTCGGCCATTACGCAGCGCTCTTGCGCCCAGGCGCGCAACTGGGCGATCTTTTCGGCCATGACTACCGACAGGGGTCGGGTGCGGCGGATTTCTGCCAGCAGCATTTTGATGTCGGGGTCGCGATTTTCTGGCAGGGCTTCATATAGCGTGGATACCACGGCTTGTTCAATTTCGGCGCCGGACATGCCATCACTTGCCAGTGCCAGCATGCGCAGGTCAAAGTTGGCGAGGGGCAGTTGGTGTCGCGATAGGTGTATGCGGAAGATGGTTTCGCGTGCCGGGGCATCTGGCAGGTCGACAAAGAATAGCTCGTCAAAGCGCCCTTTGCGGATCAGCTCTGGCGGCAGGGCTTGCACGTCGTTGGCGGTGGCGACGATGAAGATGCGTGATTTGCGTTCGGCCATCCAGGTGAGCAGGGTGCCCAGCACCCGGCGTGACACCCCGCCGTCTTGTTCGGATGAGCCGCCTGACAAGGCTTTTTCGATCTCGTCAATCCACATGATGACGGGTTGCATGGATTCGGCGGCGGTGAGCGCCTCACGCAGCTTGCGTTCGGTTTCGCCTTGAAACTTGTCATACAGTGCGCCCATGTCGAGTTTAAGCAAAGGCAGCCCCCATGTTGCCGCAGTGACCTTGGCGGTGAGGCTCTTGCCGGTGCCCTGCACGCCCATGATGAGCACGCCCTTTGGGGATGGCAAACCGGGGCGATCGATTTCTCCCAGAAAGATGGGGCGGCGTTGCGCCAGCCAGCGCCGCAGACGCAACAATCCACCCACCGAGTCGGGGGTTTCCAGCGGTGCTTCCAGGCTGAGCCCTGGCAAGGATGCTTCTTTGTAGCGCACTGCGCGCTGCAGGTCTTCGGGGGTCAGGCGGCCATCGTCGCGGATGGTCTGGCGGAATAGCTGGCGGATGTCTTCTTCGCATAATCCGCTGGCGTAACGCACCATGGCGTCTTCCAGCCGGGGGTCGCGGCGGGGGCGGCCACGTGAGCGTTCGAACAAGGCAAATTCGGCTTCGAGCAGCTCGCGGATTCTGGCTTCGTCTGGCAAGGACAGGTTGAGATGGGCGGCATGGCGTGCGATCTTGGGTGGCAGCGTGAGGCGGGGTGCGATCAGCACTAGGGTGCGGTCGTCAATGGCGTGATCCAGCGCAATCTCGCGCAGCCCGCGCACCACTACCGGGTCTTCCAGATAGGGATGAATATCGAGCAACACATAAAGCCCTCGTCCGCCGCGACTGTCGATGTATTTGAGCGCCGAGGGCAGCGTGCGGGTATCCGGGATTTCGCCATTGGCTGGCGTGGCCGCGTCGTGGGTGTCGTCTTCTACCAGAGACAGTCGGCGGGTAGGCTGACCGTTGTCGCGGGTGGTGCCGTAACGCACATCCGGCTGGTTGCCGCGGGCCACCAGACCAGCGGCGGCTGACCAGCGGTAAAGCGGCAGGTTGCGCTCGGCGGCAATGGTGTCGACAAGCCGCATGGCCCGGGTTTCTTCCATTGTCTCTATGACGACGACGGGTGTGCGTGAGCGGATCAGGGCTGTGAGGTCGCGCAGATCATTCATACGGATTTACCCAACAAGCGGTTTTGATGGCCCGATTATCGCGCGATTTGCGGCTGTGTCGTTGCTGCAGGCAAGTTGCAGCCGCATTCCTCCATTGGCTTTGCGTTTGGCGGACTGGGGAATCCGGGTTGATTGGGGGATTTGTTTATTTGCGGCTGCTTTTTTCCAGCATGCGGTTGACCGCCTGCAGGTGCTCTGGCTCGTTGTGGCACATGCCTTGAAAGCTGGCGCAGAGATCGAGAAAGTCTTTCAGCTCCATGCGCTGGGCCATCTTCATGAGCCGCTTGGTGAGCCTTAGCGCCTTGGGTGGTTGGGCGGCGAAGCGGCTGGCGAGTTGGGTGGCGCGCGGCATGAGATGGTCGGGTTCGACCACTTCCAGCACGATGCCAAGCTGCTGGGCTTCGGCGGCGTCGACGATGCGACCGGACAGGGTGAGCTCGAAGGCTTGCTGATAGCCGATCAGGCGTTGCATGAACCATGCGCCACCGTCGCCGGGGATAATGCCGAGGTTGAGGAAGGTTTCGCCAAACTTTGCCCGGGTTGAGGCGATGCGGATGTCGGCCATGTTGGCCAGGTCAAAGCCGGCGCCAATGGCCGGGCCGTTGACGGCGGCGATGATGGGCACTTCGACCGCTTGCAGGGCCAGCGGAATGCGCTGTATGCCGCGTCGGTAGCGGGTGGCCACTTCGGCCACGTCACCGGCAAAGTCGCCACCCCGGGTGGCCATGTCCTTGATGTTGCCACCGGCCGAGAAAGCCGAGCCGGTGCCGGTGATGAGCAGCACCGACACGTCGTCGCAGTTGTTGGCCCAGTTGGCAACATTGACGATGTCGTCTATCAGGGTGGTGCCGGTGAGCGCGTTGCGCACGTCGTCACGTTCAAAGCTGAGGGTGGCGATGCGGTTTTCGAGGCTCAAGCGGGCGTCGGTGGTGTTGGGCAGGTTCATGGCGAGACTGGCTCCAGTTTGATGGCTCAAAAATTGACGACGCTGCTATTGACGATGATGCGGGCATCAACTACCGCGTAACCGTCAGGATAGGCGATGACCGGATTGAGGTCGAGTTCCGATATCTCGGGGTAGGCAGACACGATGCCGGAGACCGTCATCAGTAGCTCGACCAGCGCGTTTTTGTCGACCGGCGCTTCGCCACGGGCGCCAGCCAGCACCTTGCGGCCCTTGATCTGATCGACCATGGACGTGGCATCGGCACGCGTGACGGGGATGGCGCGGAAGGCGACATCTTCGAGGATTTCGACAAAGATGCCGCCCAGGCCAAACATCAGCACTGGCCCGAAGATCGGGTCGCGCACCACGCCGATGATGACCTCGGTGCCGGGCTTGGCCATGGGTGTGACCAGCACGCCGCGAATGTCGGCGTTGGGGTTGTAGGCGCGGCAGCTTGTCATGATCTGGTCAAAGGCCTGGCGCAGGTTTTGCTCGCCAGTCAGCCTGAGCTTGACGCCACCGGCCTCGGATTTGTGCAGAATGTCCTTTGACACTACCTTCATGACCAGAGCTTGCGACCCGAACTCGGCAGCCACTGTCGATAGTTCGTCAGCAGTGCGCACCACCCGCTCTTCGGCAACGCTGACGCCGTGTGCGCGCAGCAAGGCCTTGGCCTCGGGTTCGTAGGGGTTGCGGCCTTGGTTGCAGGCCTGCACAAACATGTGCTGCATGGCTTCGGTGGCTGCAAGTGGCGGTGGCGGGCTTTGTTCGGCGCGATTGGCCAGATACAATCCGCGCTCGGCCAGTGCAGCCAGCACCTTGACCGCATGTTCGATGGACGCGTGCACCGGCAGGCCGGATTCATGCAGGCGGCGCAGCGCCGGTGGTTTGACTGGCTCGTAGAGGCTGTAGATGACCAGTGGTTTTTCAATGCGGCGTGACAGCTCTATCATCGCCTCGGCACCCCGCATTTCGCCACCCAGCAGGTCTTCGGCAAAGCGCATGGCGTAGCCGCCAAACATGCCGACCAGAAACACCGCGTCAACGTTGGGATCGTCCGCAACAATCGCCATGCAGTCTGCCAACAAGGCAGGGTTGGCGTCAGTGCTGCCGGCGACGTCAACCGGATTGATCACCGATGCCTGCGGAAAAAGCACGGCGCGCAAATGTTGTTGGGTTTCCGGCGTCAGCTCGGGAATCTCAAGGCCGGCTTCGGCGAGGCGGTCCGAGGCAATGGTGGCCTGACCACCGCCGTCGGAGATGATGGCTACCCGTTTGCCGCGTGAATACTGCAACAGCCCCAGCCCTTCGGCCACCGGCAACACCTCGTCGGATTGCTGCACCACGCTGACACCAACCTGGCGCAGCAAGTCTACCGTCATCTGATAACTACCGGCCAGCGCGCCGGTGTGCGAGCTGGCGGCCTTCTTGCCCTGTTCGGTGGAGCCGGATTTGTACACCACCACCGGCTTGTTGGCGGTGACCTCACGCGCCACCTTCAGAAAGCGCTGACCATCGCGAAAGCCCTCGACATACAAGGTGGCAACCCGGGTGTGAGGCTCTTCGCCGAGATAGCGCAGATAGTCGTTGAAGCCGATGTCGGTCTGGTTGCCCGGGCCTGCATAGGTTGAAAACCCGATGTGACCATTGTGTTCGGCTTCCAGCACCAGCGACAGCAACATGTTGCCGGACTGTGAGATGAAGCCGATATTTCCGGCCTTGACGTTGTTCAAAGCCAGCAAATTGACCTTTTGGTGAAGATTGAACATGCCAGAGGTATTGGGACCGATGATGCGGACATTGGCAGCATGAGCTGCGTCCAGCAGTTGCTGCTCAAGCTTGATGCCCTCACCGCCAATTTCCTTGAAACCACTGGCCAGCACCACCGCGCCCTTGATGCCTTTTTTGCCGCAGGCTTCGATGAGCCCTGGCACACTGCTGGCCGGGGTGCAGATCAGCGCAAGGTCCACGCCATAGGGCAGGTCTTCGATGGACTTGCAGGCACGCACGCCGAGAATGTAATCAGCCTTGGGGTTGATCGGGTAAATTTTGCCTTGGTAGCCGTCCTTGATGAGACCAACCATAGCCTTGTAACCGCGCTTGGTCGGGTCGCTGGAGGCGCCGACAATGGCGATCGAGGTGGGCGCCAGGATGTCGTGGAGTGGGCTTTTGCGTTCGAGGTGGCGTGGGGCGGGGACCATGTCATTCTCCCTTGAAGATCGGGCTGCGTTTCTCGGCGAAGGCGTCTATGCCCTCCTGCCAGTCGCGGGTGGTGCCGACAAAAGTCATGCCTTCGAGCTCGGCAGTCAGGCAGGCATCGAGGGTGCGTTCAGCCGACAGGTTGAGCTGCTTCTTGGCCAGTTCCATCGAAAATGGTGCCTTGCTGGCGATTCTGGCGGCAAAGGCGCGTGCGGCATCCATGAAGCCTTCGTCCGGCAGTGCGCGGTTTGCCAGCCCGATGCGCTCGGCTTCGCGGCCATTGATACGCTCACCGAGAAACACCAGCTCGCGTGCTTTGGCCAGGCCAACCAGTCGCGGCAGCAGCCAGGTGACGCCACCGCCCAGAAAGTTGCCTATGCTGATCTCCGGCAGGCCAATCTGGGCGCTTTCGGCCATCACGATAAAGTCGGATGCGATGGCCATTTCGGCGCCGGCGCCCAGCGCAAAACCATTGACTGCCGCCACCACCGGTTTGCGCAGATGGAGCAGGCGTTTGCAGGCGATCTGTTCGCCTTCGAGATATTGACGGCGCTCGAAAGCACTGCGAGTACCCGCCTTGTGCGCCTTGAGGTCGGCGCCGACACAGAAGGCGCGACCTTCGCCGGTGATTAGCACTACGCGTACATCGCGGTCGGCTTCTGCCATGCTGAGCGCGTCGTCGAACTCCCGATAGAGCTGTTCGGTGACTGCGTTAAGCCGTTGCGGTCGGTTGAAGCGGATTTCGGCAATACCGTCGTTCACTTGATAGATAAGGGCTTCGTATTGGCTCATGGCGGAGTGTGCTGTGCTGTGGAGGGAGAGCAGTGGGGTGTTCGCGCAGACAGACGATGTGTTGCAGTGACGCAGGCCGGATTGGATGAGGCATCGGCTGGAGTGAGCACGCGAAATTGATCCGGCACCTGGGCGGTCGGATCGACGCATCGGGCGGAAAGGCTATGAGAGCCGAGCGTGGCGAACATACGACCATCCTGACCCTAAAGAGCACGATTTGCAACGTCAGCAGTTCCAAGCCTTTTTGCACAAAAGTGCTTTTGTGGCGAAAAAACAAACGCAAATGATCTGCATCATGGAATGTGACAGGTGGGCCGCGGCATGATCAGGCTCCCCTTGGTGCGCGAGGTTCAACCATGACTGTCCTGCCCTCCCCTGAACCGGTTTCAGCAAGCTCGGTGCTACAGGCCTTGCGCTGTGGCTGGGTTGTGTATCGCGCCAGTTTCGCCGTGTCGGTGAGCTATTCCGCAGTGTTTGCAGTAATCGGGGTGTTGTTGATGCTGGGTGTCACCCGCCTGGGTCTGGCGCCCATGGTGTGGTCGCTGGCGGGGGGGTTTTTGCTGGTGGGACCGGTGGTGTTGGCAGGATTTTTTGGCGTATCGACCGCCGTATCGCAGGCGCGAAAACCGCGCTGGGGTGATGTGCTTAGAGGGTTTCGGAATGCACCGGGGGGCTTGGTCGGCTTGTCGGCAGCCTGTGTGTTTTTGTTTGTGATCTGGATGGTCGATGCAACGATTCTGTACAGCTTCATGGTCGGCAACCCGGAGGCCGACTGGCGCATGCTGATACCCGCCAGCAGCGATCTGTTGCGATTTCAACTGGGTGCCTGGGTGATGGGTTCGGTGTTTGCGCTGATCGTGTTCTGCATCAGCGCCTACTCTGTTCCATTGCTGATTGAGCGTCGCGCCAGCTTGGTGCCTGCGGTGACAGCAAGCGTCAAGGCGGTGTTTGTCAACCCTGCAAGCAGCCTGGTGTGGGCGCTGGTGCTGGGTGTGGCGGTGATATGTGCGATTGTGCTGCCACCGGTGTTGATCGTGGTGTTGCCGGTGCTGGCTTTTGCTGGTGAGGCTTTGTATCGGGAAGTGTTTCCGGTGAGTGACTGAATCGCGCTTTGGGCTTGCGCGATGTGATGAGGTCAGTGCTCAATCAGCGCACAGCGTCGAAGCTTTCTACAGTGCCAACCCGCAGGCGACGTCCGCGCTCGCGGGAATAACTGAACTGCCCCAGCACCGTGACCTGCCTACCCAGATGCGGGGCAATGCGATCTTCCGGAATCAGCCCAACACGGTTGAGCTGTTCATCTTCCAGCCAGTAATGCCGAGGGTCGTGAAAACCCTTGACCGTGCCACGGACACGCACGATGCGGCCATCATAAGCCGCTGGCTGCGCAGCGAGCTCGGCCAGACTCAGCTCCAGCGGCGCATTGCCAGGCTCGCAGGCAGTCAGCGCGAGCAAGAGACAGACCAGGGCCAGAAGCTTCGGAAAAGTGGGCAAGCGTCGCATGGTGTAAGGATAGCCTGCCTGTGTGCTTGATGGAGGGCCAGATGTTGGAAGTTACAAACCGAAGTGGGTAAGACCTTAGACAGAAAAAACCCGGCCCGCTGTTTAAAGCGGGCCGGGCGATGATGCTTTGCTTGTCGCGTGAAAAGCGACAGTGTCAGGATTAGTCCTGACGACGGCGGCGGGCAAAGCCCAGACCGGCCAGACCGAGGCCGAGCAGTGCCAGCGTGGCGGGCTCGGGTACGGTGGAGGTGCCGTAGTGGTAGGTGACGGTAATTTCTGCACCTGCGGTTGTGGCGATCTGTGAAATCAGGTTGCCTGCGCCGGTGGCGTTGGAGGTGCCGGTAGCATTAACCGAAATGTCGAAGGTACCCAAACCAATGAAAGGCGCGAAACCAGCATTCAGGGTCGTCATGCCGCTGTCTGATCCACTGATGGGCGCAAAAACATGGCCGGACGCACCAGCGAAATCAATCGTGCCGTCGAAAGCGTCCAGATTGATGGCTTGTGCCTGTGCGATGTTGAGCGTGTCACTGATCGGGCCACCAAAGATGATGTCGGCGGCGGAGTTTCCGGTGACGGTAGCCGGCGCGGCATCAAGACTTTCAACCTGAATGTTGGCAGTAACCGAACCGTTATAGGTGAAAACGATCTGGGTCAGGGTGCCAAGTGACGGGTCGAACTGGTTAAGAGTGAGGTCTTGCGCCCAGTTAGTGGTCGCAAGAGCCGGCGGGAAACCCGGGGGATAGCTGGTGGTAAAGCTGATGCTTGCTGCGTTGGCGACGCCAGCGGCCAAGGTCAGGGCCGTGATTAGAGCAAATTTCTTCATGTGACACCTCGTTGATAGTCAATTTTCTGGATTGCGGTCCCGGCCCGAATCTGAGCATCGCAGTACCTCATGTCTGTCTAAAGCATTTTATGTGCCAGACAATTTAAAGCCTTTTAAAACAACGGGTTGCAGTTCACACCTAAGCTTATAGTTATGCCTGTGTAAAATTTTCCGACAGTGTTCTAGTCACCATTTGAATATTATTCTTTTGTGATATATCCGGATTAAGCGTTAGTTCTTGATCAATGTCCTTGTACCTCAAGGCTGATGCTTCATACGATGAACATTGCTTGGTGTTTCAATTGGCGTCGTCGGACGCGTATAAGCTTATTCAGTCGAGTCCAGCATGATCAAATGCCCAAAATGCGCTGCCACGCAGTGTCGCCCGACACACTGGCGAGATGATGATGAGCGCCGCACACATCGGGGTTTGCAGGTGTTTCGCTGTCATGCCTGTCTGCAGCGTTTTTTTCATCGCGGTGACAGTCTGCTGGACAAGGCGCGCGATAATCCCGTGGTAGCGACGGTTGGTGGCAGCACTTTGCTGGTGGTGGTGCTGGTGACGGTGATCATCGTGATGTGGAGTGGCCGCGAGCAGGAAGGCCCGGACCGCTGGCGATCACCCGATGACCCACGTGCCACGGTGCCAGCCGCCAGCGCCGAAAGCCATGCGATGCCGCGAGGCCGACCTTTTGGAACACCGGATTCGACGTCACGAGCAGACGATTGAGCGCGAAGACGGTAGCATTCCCCATTCAGGGAATGTTCACAGTGGAGCCCGCATGATCAAGCACGACCTGCCTGCCTTTGCCTTACTCATTGATGCCGATAACGTTCGACAGGACAGCATCGGGCCGATTATCGAAGAGATCACCCGCCACGCCCGTTTGACCGTGCGCCGAATCTATGGCGACTTTACCTCGCCGAATCTGGCCAGTTGGAAGGTCAAGCTGGCCGAACACGCGATTCACCCGGTGCAGCAGTATCGCAACACAATCGGCAAAAACGCCAGTGACAGCGCGTTGATCATCGACGCCATGGATCTGCTCCACTCCCGCAGGTTCGAGGGCTTTTGCCTGGTGAGCAGCGACAGCGACTTTACCCGGCTGGCCACGCGGGTGCGCGAAGATGGGTTGGTTGTGTTTGGTTTTGGCGAAAAAAAGGCGCCAAAGGCCTTCGTCAATGCCTGCGATCGCTATATCTATGTCGAAAACCTGCTGCCCGGCAGAATGGTTGAGGTGCCAGCAAAAGCCAAACCCAGGTCGTCCTCGCGGGGCAAAGCCTCGGCTACGCCCAAACCTGCTGCCATTGCGCAGGCATCGGGCGCTGATTTGGAAACTGCCCGAGACGCCGTTGTGGTGAGCGACACCCCCAACGAGCCGATCAGCCATGATGGCGCGACCACTGCGTTTGAACTGCCAGATAGCGCTGACACCTTGCTGATGCGCGCTTACAACAATGTGGCAGACGATTCGGGCTGGGCATTGCTGGCGCATTTGTCGTCTTACATCAACGCCAATCATCCCGACTTTGACCCACGCAGTTATGGCTGCACCAAGTTCATCGACCTTTTGCAAAAATCGGGGGTTTTCGAGTTGGTGCAGCGTTCTTACAAGAATGGTCAGAGCTATTTTTGTCGCCCCAGCGCTGACTCGCAACCCAGGGTTGTTGAGGCGCCCATTTCCACATCTAACAGCGCACCTATCGCCAAGCCTGCAAACACGTCCAGCCCAGCGCCGACACCCGCGCAGAAACCACAGGCTGCCAAAACAAAGCAAACAGACAACCCCGATTTTGAAGCTGGGCTGCTGCAAGCCTTGCAGTCAGCCACCACATCCAATGAATGGGCTTCGGTGAGCGCCATCGGCCAGAAACTCAAGGCGCTTGGCTTGCAGGTGCGAGGATCGGGTCATTCCAGCCTGACCAGCGCGCTCAATGCCACCGGCAAGGTTGAAATGAAGGGTAGCGGTGCGGCGCGTTATTTCAGGTTAAGCCACAAAAACTGAGCTGCGCGGCGTGTCACACCAAAAACAGGTTTTGGGATGCGCTGCGCAACTGGTTAGAATCACGGCATTACAAAGACTTTGCCGGTTTTCCCGGCTCATCATGCCATGACTAATCTGTCCCCTCTGACGCAACTGCCTCAAGCACAACTTTTCAAGCCTGGCGATGTTTTTGTGTTGTTTGGCGAGCTCTTCGGGCGTGGCTACGCCACCGGCCTGGTTGAGCAGGCACGCAAGGCGGGCATGCAGATTGTCGGCATTACCGTGGGCCGCCGTGACGACAACAACGCGCTGCGTGCGCTGGACGCTGAAGAGCTGGCTGCGGCTGAAGCCAACCTGGGTGGTCGCATCATCAATGTGCCACTCATGGCCGGTTTTGATCTTGATGCCCCGGCTGGCGAGCCTACACCCACCGAGCTGCTCTCCAAGCTGACGCTCAAAACGTGGGAAGCCGACAAGCTGGACTGGGCGCACATCGAAAAATGCCGCGAAGTGGGCACCCGGCGTTTTCTTAGCGCGGTGACCGAGGTCATGAGCCAGCTCGACAGCATGATTGGCGAGGGCAAGAATGTGTTTTTTGCTCACACCATGGCCGGCGGCATTCCGCGCGCCAAGGTGTTCATGGTGATCGCCAATCGCATCTACAAGGGGCGCGGCGATCGTTTCATGCCGGCGCAGACCTTGCTCGACAGCGATCTGGGCAAGCTCATCCTGCAAAACTTTGATGAAGTGTCGGCGATCAGCTTTCAGCATCTCATTGAAGGCAGTGCCGCGATCCGGGCACGCATTGAAGCTGCTGGTGGTCAGGTGCGCTATTCCGCTTATGGCTATCACGGCACCGAAGTGCTTATCGACGGTCGCTATCAATGGCAGACTTACACCAACTACACCCAGGGCTATGCCAAGATGCGGCTGGAGCGCATCGCCAGCGAAGCCTGGCAGAATGGCGTCAAGGCCACGGTGTATAACTGCCCGGAGATCCGCACCAATTCAACCGATGTGTTTGCCGGGGTTGAGCTGCCGCTGATCATGTTGCTGGATGCCCTCAAACATGAGGGTGGCGGCGACTGGGCCGAAGCACAATGGCAAACCTGCCGTGGCTTGCTGGCCGACGGAGTCACGCTGGAAAGCGTGTTGCAAAAGGTGGCCGATTTTCAGCGTAGCGATGTGATGCAGCCCTTCCGCAACTTCGAAGCCTGGCCAATGCCCAACAGCGCCGAACAAGCTGACCTCACGATTGGCACATCCGAAGACATCGTTGCGCTGCACAAGGACAAAAAGGCGCTGATCACCGATCACCTCAGCAATCTGGTGCTGGAAGGCACCGGTCAACTGATCTTTGGCGAGGCTGCTGCCCCGAGAGGCCCGGTGCTATGGCTCAACCACGACATCATCGCGCGTCAGCTCAACGCACTGCACGCTTGAGCACTGCTTGGCAGTAACAAAAAGAGCGCAATCCGAATTGCGCCTTTTTTGCGCTTAGCAGGGTTTTTCAGCCTGAGATCAGCGCTGAAAACTCGCGGTTAAGCCACTCATCATCGCCCAGGTTGAGCTCTGCCAGTCGGCGCAGGTGCGTCAGGCTGTCCAGGTCGATCTCGCGGCACACCATGCCGATGTGGCCTGCTCCAATGTGGGCCACTTCGCCTTCTATCGCGCTGCCCTGATCGTCCAGCGGCAGGCTTAAGCGACATGCTGAACCCACCGTGGGTTGTGTGTCTCCGTGCAGCGCCAGCAGTGCGCCCTTGAGACACAGGTCAAGCACCTCACAGGTCATCACCTGTCCACCCGTCGTCAAACTGGCGGCGCTGTGAAACCGGATTCGAGTAAAGTGTCGGCGCTGGGTATCAGACATATGAATCTCCTTTTGGCAATCCGGCGTCACGGTGGCTGCTTTGGCGCGCCAGCTATCCTAGAAACCGCGGTTGGACGTGCCTGAGTGTGCGTCTGGCGCGTTGTCTGGCAAGGCGCGACGACCACGCATGGTCGTTCCCTGCAAGGAGGAGTAACGCAGCCAGGCAGCGCGCCAGGCGTGCAATCGGGCGCGTAGCGGACTCACCCAAAAAGGTGGTCTCGATAAATTGCACGAAAGTCAGTGTTTGCCAGGTATCTAAGCTCATTGAAAGCGATCAACTGCGGTTTCTAGGGTTATATCACCAGCGCCATGATCACAAGCAGGCTGACAGCCGACAACAAGGTCTGAAAGGTGATCAGACCAGCCATCAAGTGGCTGTCTCCGCCGAGTTGCCGCGTCAGCACATAAGCGGTTGGAGCGGTGGGCAATGCAAAGAACAGGACAAGAATAGCTGTTTCCATGGCAGGCAGCATCATTGCCTGCGCGATCACAAAGGCGATTGCCGGCATCACCAGCAATCGGACAGCGGTGTTCGCCATCAGGGTGCCGACCTGCCCACGCAGTTCATTCAGCTTGAGCGCCGCGCCCACGCACAGCAAACCCAGCGGCAGACTGGTATTGGACAGCAGCGTGAGCAAGTCTTGGCTGCCCCACTTTGCTTCGAGTCCCGCAAGATTGAATGCCGCACCAGCGGCGCACGCCAGGATAAGCGGGTTTTTCAGCACCGGAATCACCAGCGACCGGATGCTCCGTTGATTGTCAGCCGACAGCGCCAGCACGGACAAAACGTTTACCGTCGGGACCAGCACCGCCAGAATGATCGCCGCGATGAGCAGCCCCTCGTGGCCAAACAGGCCGTTGATGGCAGCCAGGCCGAGATAGGTGTTGAAGCGGAGCAGACCCTGCAACTGCACACCGAACTGCGAGGCTGGCCATTGCCAACGTCGGCGGGCGACCAGCAAGCCCATGGTGGCAACAAACAGCACCAGCATGACAGCGGTGAGCAGGCGCGGCAACGCCGGGTGGTCGAGCGGTGCTGCGCTGAGGCTATTGAACAGCAGCGCCGGAAACAGCACGAAGTAGTTGAGACGCTCTGCGCCAGGCCAGAAACCCTCGCCCGGAAACCCGAAACGCCGCATGGCGTAAGCCGCCATGATCAGGATGAAGAGCGGCCAGAGGGAGACCAGTATGGTGTTCATGGCCCGCCGCTTTGCTCCGTCACTTCACAAGCCCCATCAATTTTCCGAAGCTATTCACAACGTCGTACTTGACGTTTTCAGGGGCGCACTCCCGGTTGATTTCGTCAAAGAACTTGCGGGCGCACTTGATCTTGGTTTCCTCGATCTTCGTTAGTTGCATGGTTGACATGGACCCTTTGGTCTCGGCAACGAAATAAACATGCTTGACGGTACCCTCTTTGAAGCAACTGATTAGCGACAGGCCTTCAGGCCGGGGTCTTCAACCTCCGCACCGCCCTGAAGGGCGGGGTTTCGAACCGGAGTCAGTTTTACGATGAAATTGCCCAGTCCGGGTTGTAGTCACCCACCGGCGTCGGCGATGAGGCTCGCGGATGTTGGCTGCGTGGAAAAGATGGAGATGACTACTTCACATTTTTCAGCGCCAGACGTTTGGTTCAACAACTCCAGCAGAAGGCGCACGGCTCAGTGTTTGGCACCATCACGCAAGAGACGTTTTCCGGTGTGCATCTGAGCTATCCGAACGCTCAAGTCATCGCTGCTTTTGAAGGCACCGTGGAACCCGTGATGTTACGTATTCGAGAAGTTTGGTTCAAGTCAAACTCCCTTCTGCGATACGAGACACACTGCTGCCCCGCCTGATTTCAGGGACTTTGCGCCTGCCCGAGGTCCATGCCGAGTTGGGGGGGTGTGAAACTTTTCTTTTGCTGCTCATCAATCAATTAAAGAATGCTTTAATATAAAACCCACGCATTCAAGCAGGCTTTAACAGCCATGCGCCAAACCGGCACTTACGCTATCTCGACCACTCTCGGCGAGGCTGTCAAAGCCTTTGTGCCGCACCCATTGCCACCAGCCAACCCCGACTTGGCTGCAACGGCGTGGGTGGGCAACCACCCGGCCGAACTGGCGTTGGCGCGTTTGTCTGGCGTGTCGGGGCTGGTACCTTCGCTGGACTGGTTGATTTGCAGCGCTATCCGCAAAGAGGCGTTACTGACCTCCCAAATCGAAGGCACCCAAGCCACGCTGACCGATTTGTTCGACGAAGAAGCGGGCTTGATGGTAGCCAATGCCGACGATGTGGAGGAAGTCACCAACTACCTGCGCGCCTATCGGTTTGTCAGCGAGCAACTCCACGACTCCAAGGGTTTACCCATCAGCGTTCGGCTGTTGTGCCAAGCGCACCAGCACTTGCTAGATGGCGTGCGCGGTGCAGGCAAGCAACCCGGTGAACTGCGCAAGTCTCAAAACTGGATTGGCGGCACCCGCCCCGGCAATGCGGCGTTTGTACCGCCGCCGCCAGAACACGTCGCACCCTTGCTGGCCGATTTGGAGCGTTTCATCCACGAACCGCAACCTGCGCTGCCCCCGCTGGTGCGGGTCGCACTGGTGCATGCCCAGTTTGAAACCATCCACCCTTTTCTGGATGGCAATGGACGCATTGGTCGCTTGCTGATTGCCGCTTTGCTGGAGGAATGGGGCTTATTGGCCCAGCCACTGATGTACCTGAGCGCGTACCTCAAGCAACACCAATCGGAGTATTACCGCCGCTTGTCAGCGATTCGCACCGATGGGGATTGGGAAGGCTGGGTGGCCTTTTTTATCGAAGGCGTGGAAATGGCGGCCACACAAGCTGAGCGTGGCATTGTGGCGCTGGCCAGCCAAGTGGCCAGCGACCGGCGGCGCTTATTGGCGTCACCCAAAGCCGGGCCAATGAGCTACCGACTTTTTGAAACGCTACCCATGATGCCGCGCTTCACCATTGAAATGGTACGTCAGCGCCTAGAGACCAGCTTTCCGACCGCAACCGCTGCCGTGAACTTGCTCGAAAGCCTAGGCATCATCAAAGAGCTGACCGGCCAGAAAAAGAACCGCAGCTACAGTTACCAAGCCTACATTGATTTGATGTCGCAATGACCGAAGACCAACTCGAACAAGAAGCGCTGGGCTGGTTGGCCGAGTTGGGCTATGCGGTGCACAGCGGCGATGGCATCGCTCACCACGGCCCCAACCCCCAGCGGGCCAACTACCGCCATGTGGTGCTGCCGTTTCGCCTGCGCGAAGCCATCGAACGCCTTAACCCCGGCATCCCTGCTGCTGCTTGCGAAGACGCCGTTCCCAGGGTAATGGACCTCGGCATTCCGGCCCTGCTTTCGGCCAACCGGGCCTTTCACAAACTGCTGGTAGGTGGCGTGCCGGTGCAGTACCAGAAGGACGGCGAGACGGTGGGGGACTTCGTGCGCCTTGTCGATTGGGCAGATCCGTCGCGCAATGACTTCTGGGCGGTGAAGCAGTTCACCATCAAGGGGCCACCATACCCGCCGGCCCAACATCCTCCTGTTTGTGAATGGCCTGCCGCTGGTGCTCATCGAGTTGAAGAACCCGGCCGACGAGAACGCCGACCTCTGGAAAGCCTACGACCAGATTCAGACCTACAAAGAGCAAATCCCCCACGTGTTCCAGTACAACGAGGTGCTGGTGGTGTCGGACGGCAGCGAAGCACGACAGGGCAGTCTGTCGGCCAGCGCCGAGCGCTTTTTGCAGTGGCGTACCATCGACGGCGTGAACCTGGACCCGCTGGGTGAGTTCAATGAACTGCAGACCCTGGTGCGCGGCGTGCTGGCTCCGGCCAGCCTGCTCGACTACCTGCGCTACTTCGTGTTGTTTGAGGATGACGTTCGGCTGGTCAAGAAGATTGCCGGCTACCACCAGTACCACGCGGTGCGTGCTGCGATTCAGCAGGTGGTGACCGCCTCCCGCCCCGACAGTGCGGCCAGCCAACGCGGCAAGGGCGGCGTGGTGTGGCACACCCAGGGCAGCGGCAAGAGCATCACCATGACCTGCTTTGCCGCACGGGTGATGCAGGAAGCAGCGATGGCCAACCCCACCACCGTCATCACCGACCGCAACGACCTGGACGGCCAGCTCTTTGGTGTGTTCAGTCTGGCGCACGATCTGCCACGTGAGCAACCCGCACAGGCCAGGACCCGTCACGAATTGCGCCAACTGCTGAGCAAGCGCCCGTCGGGTGGCATCGTCTTCACCACCATCCAGAAGTTCATCGTAAAACTGACTCCGGTTCGAAACCCCGCCCTTCAGGGCGGTGCGGCGGTTGCCGTGGTGCATGCGCTCCATGGTGATGCACCAGGCTCGGGCTTCGTCGTTGTATCCTGTTCGATAATGTGAACACACACTCGACAAGAACCTCTGGAGACGACCGATGGCATCCAAGCACGTGAGCTTCGACTGGGCCGATCCGTTGCAATTGAGTGGTCAGCTTACCGACACCGAGCGCATGGTGCGCGACACCGCGCGCAGCTATTGTCAGGACAAGCTGCTGCCAAGGGTGCAGAACGCGTTCCGCCATGAGCAGACCGACCGCGAGATATTTAACGAGATGGGGGCGCTGGGTTTGCTCGGACCGACGATTCCCGAGCAGTATGGCGGTGCCGGACTTAACTATGTCTCGTACGGCCTAATCGCCCGTGAGGTTGAGCGGGTCGATTCCGGCTACCGCTCGATGATGAGCGTGCAGTCCTCGCTGGTGATGGTGCCGATTTTCGAGTTCGGCACCGAAGCGCAGAAGATGAAGTATCTGCCGAGGCTGGCGACCGGCGAATGGGTCGGCTGCTTTGGTTTGACCGAACCGAATCATGGTTCCGACCCGGGCGGCATGGACACCCGGGCACGCAAGGTAGATGGCGGCTATAGTCTGTCGGGCGCGAAGATGTGGATCAGCAACAGTCCGATTGCCGATGTCTTCGTGGTGTGGGCCAAGGACGACGAAGGCCATATCCGCGGATTCATTCTGGAAAAAGGCTGGAAGGGGCTCTCTGCCCCGGCCATCCACGGCAAGGTCGGCCTGCGTGCGTCGATCACTGGCGAGATCGTCATGGACGAGGTGTTTGTGCCGGACGAAAACGCCTTTCCGACTGTGCGCGGGTTGAAGGGGCCGTTTACCTGCCTCAATTCGGCCCGCTTCGGCATCGCCTGGGGGGCGCTTGGTGCGGCCGAGGCTTGCTACGAAACGGCACGCCAGTACGTGCTGGACCGCAAGCAGTTCGGTCGGCCGCTGGCGGCCAATCAACTTATCCAGAAGAAGCTCGCCGACATGCTGACCGACATCTCGCTGGGACTGCAGGGCTGTCTGCAGCTCGGACGCATGAAGGACGCCGGTAACGCGCCGGTTGAGGTGACGTCCATCATGAAGCGCAACTCCTGCGGCAAGGCGCTGGAGATCGCCCGGACCGCACGCGACATGCTTGGCGGCAATGGCATATCGGATGAATACTGCGTGGCCCGTCACCTGGTGAACCTTGAGGTGGTGAACACCTATGAGGGTACTCACGACATCCACGCGCTGATCCTGGGTCGTGCCATAACCGGCATCGCCGCGTTCTCCAACTGACAGGGAGGCAGAGCCATGGCCGGTGCCCTGTCTCACATTCGCGTGCTCGACCTGTCACGCATCCTCGCCGGGCCGTGGGCCGGGCAGATTCTGGCCGACTTTGGGGCCGACGTGATCAAGATAGAGCGGCCCGGCGCAGGCGATGATACCCGCCACTGGGGCCCTCCCTTTCTGAAGGACCGCGACGGCGCAGAAACCGACGTGGCCGCCTATTTTCTGTGTGCCAACCGCAACAAACGCTCCATCACGGTAGATATGACCCGGCCCGAAGGGCAGGACTTGTTGCGGCGGCTCGCAGCCGAATGCGATGTGCTGCTTGAGAACTTCAAGAAGGATGGCCTGGTGCGCTATGGGCTGGATTACGCCTCGCTCGCCAGGGTGAACCCGCGCCTGGTGTATTGCTCGATTACCGGCTTCGGTCAGGATGGGCCTTACGCCAATCGCGCCGGCTACGACTTTCTGATCCAGGGCCTGGGCGGGCTGATGAGTCTCACCGGCAGGCCGGGCGGCGAGCCAGGGGCCGGGCCGATGAAGGCTGGGGTTGCGCTCACCGACATCCTCACCGGGCTGTACGCCGCCAATGCGGTGCAGGCTGCGCTCGCCTGGCGCGAGCGCTCCGGCAAGGGTCAGCACATAGACTTGGCGCTGCTGGATGTGCAGGTGGCCTGCCTTGCCAATCAGGCGATGAACTACCTGGTCTCGGGGCGAGCACCCGAAAGACTTGGCAACGCGCACCCCAACATCGTGCCTTACCAGGACTTTCCGACCGACGATGGTTACATGATCATCGCAGTGGGCAATGATGGGCAGTTTGCCCGTTTGTGCGCGGTGCTGGGGAATGCCTCGCTGGCTGACGATGCGCGCTACCTGACCAACAAGGCGCGGGTCGAGAACCGCGTGACGCTGATTCCGGCGTTGAACAAGCTGACGATTCAACGCACGACTGTCGACTGGATTGCACGCCTCGAAGCGGTCGGTGTGCCCTGTGGCCCGATCAACACGCTGGCCGAGGTGTTTGCCGATCCGCAAGTGCAGGCGCGTGGTCTGCGTGTAGACATGGAACATCCCGGGACAGGCATGGTGCCGCAGGTGGCCAGCCCTGTGCGCATGTCGGAGACCCCGGTGGCCTATCACCGGGCGCCACCGCTGCTGGGCGAGCACACCGACGAGGTGTTGGCCTCGGTGCTAGGTATCAGCCAGCAGGAGATCGCGGCCTTGCGCGAGCGTGGGGTGGTTTGAAGGCTGTCGCTGCTGTCGCAACAGCGTCGGCAGGGTTTCCACCTATGCCGACTGCGCGGCTTACTGTGCTAACGTCCTTTGGCACAATCAGAGTAAAGCCCTGTCTGCATCGTCATTCAAAAAAATATATTGTGGAGACATTGTCATGCGCTTGACTAAATTTCTCGCTGCCTCGGCGCTTGTGCTGGCCGTTCCTCTGGCGGGCGCTCAGCAACAGCTTTCCATCGCCACTGGCGGAACAGGCGGTGTGTATTTTCCGATTGGCGGCGGTCTGGCCGAACTCATCAACCGCCATATTGATGGCTATTCGGCCGTCGCCGAAGTGACTGGTGCCTCGGTCGAGAACATGGGCCTGATCGCACGCGGTGATTCGGATCTTGCTATTGCCCTCGCCGATTCGGTTTATCAGGCCTACACCGGCACCGGCCGTTTTGAAGGCCGACAAGTCGCCGCAACACGCGCCATTGGTTCGATTTACCCCAACGCAGTGCAGATCGTCACGCTGGCTGATTCAGGCATCAGCTCGCTGCAGGATCTCAAAGGCAAGCGGGTGTCGGTGGGTGCGCCCGGCAGTGGCACCGAGGTCAATGCTGCGGCCATACTCGAAGCCAATGGCGTCAGCTACGACGACATGCAGGTCCAGCGCCTTAACTTCAACGAGACTGCGGACGCGCTGCGCAACGGCGATATCGACGCCGGTTTCTGGAGTGTCGGCCCCCCGACCAGTTCGATCATGAACCTTGCCGCAACCCGTGACATCGCACTCGTGCCGCTGACCGCCGAAGAGGTGGCCAAGTCACAGGCAATAGAGGCAGTCTTTGCGCCCTACACGCTGCGCGCTGGCATCTACGACAAGGTCGACGCCGATGTGACCACCATCAGTATCCCGAACGTGCTGGTCGTCAATGCCAACATGCCGGATGACCTTGCCTATGCGATCACCAAGGTGCTTTTCGAGAAGACCGCCGAGCTCATTGCGATTCACCCAGCCGCCAACGACACCACTGTCGACTTCAGCCTGACTTCGACGCCGGTTCCGCTGCACCCCGGCGCGTTGCGTTATTACGAGGAAATCGGGGCCAGCGTCCCGGACCGGCTCCGTCCCTGACGCTGACAGGCGGTGAGTCTGCGTCCGTCGGGTATGTGGCGGCACTGCTTGCCGCTGCTGCTCGTCCATGTGGTCGGCTTGCCGGCTGCCGCAGACCAGACGGTTCTGGCCGTCACCACCAACCAAGGCTTGAAGGTGCTTGAACTGCCCCTCGCCGAGGGGCAGTCCTGGTGTCTGGTCTGGAGGCACTCGGTCGCTGGTTTTACGGTGCGTGACTGCTTCGTCTGGCAGTCGCCACACCTGACCCTGCAAAGCAGCCATCAACCCGATTTTGCCGCCGGACTTGGGCATTTTGAGGGTCGAGGGCAGGTTCGGGCTTCCAGCCAGGGAGGGTACATCATTGAAGATATCGACGAACGATTGCCAGACAACCGCCTGGTGTTGCGTGTGGGTTCTCCGGCGGTTGATCACCGCATCGAGATCGGCGCGCAGAGCATTTCGTTGAGTGAGCGGGTTGCCGGTGAACGGGTTGGTATTCAGGTCGTGACACAGGCCGCCGCAAATTGAGAAGCAGTCCCCATTGCCCATGAGCGAGCAGCACAAGCCTCTTTTGCCGGATGACCACAGTGGTTTTCAGCCGCGCGCGGTTCTGTGGCTGATCACCATTGTGGCCGTCGGTCTGTCGTTGTTCCAGTTGTACACGGCGGGCATTCAGCAGCTTGGGTTGTTCTACCAGCGCAGCATCCACCTCGCGCTGATCATGATGCTGGCCTTTCTGCTGTTTCCGGTTTTTGGCAAAGGGCAAAAGCGCGGCGTCATCGGTGGCATCATCGACACCGTTTTCTTTGCTGCAGCAGTGCTCACCGGTTTCTATCTGTCCTTCTATCTGGACGACATCATCGCGCGTGCAGGCTTCTGGAACCAGACCGACATCATCGTCGGCTGTATTGCAGTGCTAGCCGTGCTAGAGGCAAGTCGGCGTGCGGTCGGGC
>DAIMZH010000003.1:0-38819 GCA_036734105.1 Azoarcus sp.
TAAAACGAAGCTGTCAGAGATGCATAGAAAGCCCGACCGGCTTCGTTATATGTGGCCGCACCTGCACCACTCTGGTTGTGCTCGCGGAACAAACGCTTATTCAACAAGTTGCTGACACCCACTCTGGCCTTGAGATGGGAATTGACCGTATAGCCAACGCTTAGCCCAATCAGGTGATAGGCATTACGTTCCTTGAGTTCGTCACCCGTAGCCGCACTGCCATCGATCCTTCGCGTGCGAGGCTCCTGCTTGCCGTAGAACGTTCCAGTCAGCATCACCGACAATTTCTCGGTGGCACGCCAGTCCAGTGTAGTGTTGAAGGTGTATTCCGGTACATTGGCCAGCGGTTGACGCGTCGTCTGGTTCCTGTTCTCAAGCATGTAAGTGAAGTTGTTCACCCACTTCAGGCGGTCACCATTGTGGCCGAGCAAAGGTATCGTGAAATGCCCCTCAAAGCCGCGCACGACGGCCTTGTCTGCATTTTCCCAGCGGAACAGATAACGGTTGTCGGGCAGCAGGACCGGAACCTGATCGGGCATGTCAGCGACTATCTTCTTGTCGTAGTTGTTGTGGAAATAGGTCAATCCAGCGGCCAACCCATTGGCGTCGTAGGCAATGCCAATCTCTTTGTTCACGCTGATTTCCGGCTCGAGATCGGGGTTGCCCAGAATGACGCAGCCTGAATTATTCGGCCTTGGCCAATTGACCGGACAACCTCTGCCGTTGGTTTCCCACAGGTAGTTGGGATTCGACTGATACAAGTTTGGAGCCTTGAAGGCGCGGGCAATACCGGCCTTGAGCGAAACCGCCGACGTCCATTGATAGGAAGCGTTAAGGCTCGGGCTCCAGTTGTTGCCAAACTGGCTGTGCTTGTCATAACGAAGTCCCGGCGTCACAAGGAGCTCGTCCGTCACGACAATATTGCTTTCGACGTAAGCAGCCAGATTCCGCGCGGAGGCTTCGGAGGAACGTCCAAGCACGGCACCGGCCGCCGGATTGGCGTTACTCATTGAGTAAGGATCATCAAGACGCTCATGACGTGCATCAAACCCCACCGTCAACATCTGTTCGATGCCGCCAAGACGCAACGGGCTGTTGAACTCCCCACCGAGCATCCAGTTACGCAACTCCGAAGTCGAAGTGACCGATGCCGACAACTGATTGTTGGTCGGGTCGCGCAGAAAAGCACCTTCAGAGCCACCCGAAAGCCCTTCCCTCAAGCGCCGGTTATCGGTCTCTTCATAAGCCAGACTCAGCCGCGAAGTGCGCCCCGCGCCCCAGTCCCCGCGATGGACGAGAGACCCGGTACGGCGATACTTCGTATTGGTTTCCGCACCCGCTGTCGCCAGCGAAGTCAAACCCTGATAGCTCGCATTCATGGCGCGATCACCAGCATAGATGTTTCCCTGACGGCTGAAACCGGTGGATAACTCCACAACCTGACGATCGGTCATATCCCAGCGCAGCAAAAAGTTGGCATCGCGGTTACGCACCCCTTCCCGCCCCGCTGGCGGCGTGGCACCGGTAGCGAAACTCTCGTTCAGATCAACCTTGTCGGCATCGGTCTTGTTGGCATTGCCAAAAAAACGGAATGAAAACGCCTCACCGATCGGACCGGCCAGATTGAACCCGACCCGGTTGGTTACCTGCTCATTGTCGTCCTCAGGGCGATTGGTGTAATACGTCAGCGACCCGCTCAGTTTCTCTGTCGGGCGCCGGGTAATGATATTGACCACACCACCGGAAGCCCCTGAACCATATCTGGCGGCCGCCGGGCCGCGCAGAACCTCAATGCTATCGACCGCCTCAGCCGGTACCCAGTTGCTGTCTCCCCGGGTATTCCTCTCTCCGCTTCGGCCCATTCGCGTGGAATTGCGCGAGGAAACGGGCACTCCGTCAATGAGGATCAGCGTGTTCTCCGGCCCCATTCCGCGCAGGTCGATCTGCCGATTGTTGCCGTACTGCCCGGACGGTGAATTGCCCGTCAGGTTGACGCCTGGCATGGTCCGGACAAGTTCCGACAAGTCGTTGGCGGGTGGTCGCTTTTCGACATCTTCCCGGGAAATGATGGAGACACCAGGAGCCTGCTTCAATATCTGTTCAGCAGTAACCGTAACGGCGGGCAGGACAGGCACATTGCCCGGAGCCAACGTGACCTGTCTGATGAGCACAGAGGCACCATCAACTACTGCAACCAGTCCAGTCCCGGCGAGCAGCCGATCCAGCACCTGCCGCACTGTAAACTCCACGGAAACCGCCGACGCCTGCCTTCCCGCCACCAGCGCAGCGGGATAGGTCATTTGCAGATTTGCCTGACGCGCCAGCTCGTTCAAGGCCTGACCCAGCGGCTGTGCAGGGACGCTGATAGCCATGGGACTTGACACCGCAACGACCGCAACGCCCTCGGCATGAGCCTGGGGTGAATGAACGTTTGCCATGACAAGTGCCATAGCAACCGACAGAGCCAGGGGTTTGGGGGAAATGCGCGGTTTTAGCAGTGTAAGTTGCATGTAACGAACTCCTTGGTCGATGGTTGATTGCCGGGCCAGCACCATGCGCCAGCCCCTCCAAGCTTTGAAGACGCAGCACCCCTGCACAATCCTCACGTTGCGAATGAGAATTCTTCAAAATCTTTTTTGCGACTGGGTTCGCATCACTGCGGAATCACTTCCGTAATTTCTCGCCCCAGCGCTTTGTGCCCACAAACCCACATTTGTGGCAGATTGAGGCCTTCGATCACCTCAAGCAGTTGCCTGACGACGACGTGGCGACGTTACGGTCCCCCTGCCTGACCGGGAACGCGGCGAGGCACCGTTGCCCGGCCTGCGAGTGAAGCGAGTGAAGGCCGCCGGTAGCCACTTTGTGTTCTGCGTGCTTCGGCCCGGTAAGTCCACGTTGGAGTTGGCCATTTTGCATGAGCGCATGGATCTCATGGCGCGGCTCCAGCATCGGTTGGCGTGATCGTCGGCCGGCTTGCAACCCGGCGACCTGCACCGGGGCTCGACCGGATCTCTACCGTGCCACCACTTCCGTGACCTCACCCCGGCGCACCAGGCGCACCGGCAGCACCTGAGGCAAGGTGTTGGTGAAATGAGCGAAATGCCGCACGCTATAGCTACCGCCGACAGGCAAAGCTGCCACTTCCGGGTCGCGCACGACCAGGCCGGTGCGACCGTAGCGTTCGAACTCGGCAATGACCTCGGCCAGAGGGGTTTGATCAAAGCTAAGGCGACCTTCGCGCCACTGCGCAAGCTCCCCGCTCGGCATGCTTGCGACAGTGCCGATCTGTCCGTCCAGGTCTGCCACTACCGTTTCCCCTGCGCCGAGCTCGACGACCAACCGGTTTGCCCCGACCCTGCCTGCCAAGGGTGTATCCGCGCCGCCCGTCTGCGCTGTCCCGATCACCTGCACGCGCCCTTCTTCGACGCTGATGACCGTTTGGCCGGCGTGCATGCCGCTGTGAGTGTGGCGGATCGCAAAACGTGTGCCAACAACCATAATGCTCAACCGACCAGCATGGACATGAAAGGGGCGCGAAGGGTCTGAATGGATGTCGAACACTGCCTGCCCCTCGTCAAGCCGAACCTCGCGGCGGTCGCGGTAAAGCGTTGCCTGGAGTCGGGTAGCGGTATCCAGGCGAATGACGCTGCCGGAACCGCCGCTGTGACCAGGTGCATCTGCCAGGTTGACGTTGAGTTGCTGACCGCGCTCCGTGGCATAGACCTGCTCGAAAACCGGCAACTGGTGCCAGTAAGACCAGCCGCCGCCGATGACGCCGACCACCAGGGTTGCAGCGACGGCCTGCGGAATCAGCGCGCGAAGACCAGCCAGCCACGGCCGACGAGCGTGGCTGGATGGCGTCTGAGGTAACAATGGTGGCGTGCGCATCGGCGCACAAGCGGGCAACCGTGCCTTGCTGCGTTCCCGGTCAGGCAGGCTGGACCTGAGCGTGGCCACGTCGTCGTCAGGCAAATGCTTGAGGTCCTCAAAGGTGCCTTCCATGTCCTCCAAGGCTTCGGCGTGTCGCGGATCGGCTGCCAGCCAGGCCAGGAGTTCAGCTTCGCCTTGCGCGTCCAGTCCGCTACGCTTGCGCGAGGCCCAGGTGGCCGCCTCGATATCGAGTGGGTCCTGACCCTCGGCAAACGCCGCAAACTCCCGCTCGTCTACCTCCGTCGCGCTTGCGAAGTCGCAGTGGGCGTTTCGATCGAGGGGATAAAAGGACATGGGCGTTGGCAAGCAGGGAATCGTGTCAATGTAGACGCATGATACGAGGCAATCCTCACCACGGCCTGCGCAGGAGAGGGTCAGACCCCTTGCTGAATGCACCCCACTCACCCTTGAGCCGACGCTCGCACTGCTTGCACGCCACCATGCCACGCACGATGTGCTTTTCGACCATGCTGACCGAAATGCCCATGTGGCGGGCGATTTCGGCTTGCGGCTGCTCATCGAAGACGTACAGCACGAAAGCTTCGCGGCAGCGTTCGGGCAAAGCCTCGATGGTAACGATATAGGCGCGTACGATTTGTTGCGAGGCCAGCGCCTCTTCGGGCTGAAGGTGAGTCGGCGCAGCCGGATGCAGGCCCTCGGGCAACTCTTCAAGGTCTTGGTGGCGACGCACCTGATCTCGACGGTGCTGATCCACCACCAGATTGCGCGCAGTGCGGTATAGCAACGCACGCGCATCCAGAACGCTCTGCCCCGATGCTGTTGCGCTGAGCACCCGGACAAAGCTCTCCTGCGTCAGGTCAGCCGCGGTGTCGCGGTCTTTGACTTTACGAGTCAGAAAGTTGAGCAGCTCTCGGTGATAGCGTTCCAGCACGACGTAGGCAAGGGTAGGATTGGCAGAGCGATCTTTTTCAGGCGGCCACAGTCACCAGCTTCAAACTCAGGCATGAGTCGGTTGCGCTGTAAAACATCGACCGATACATGCCTGATGACTACAGACGAAACCTTACTTGATGACCTCACGCGAGGTGGTGAGGTAGTTGCGCCCATGTTCGAGAACAGCCTCCCTGTCCATGCGCTCGGTTGCCAGATGCAACTCCTCAAGCACTTGCGCCAACTCAGCAAGCTCGTCGTTGATTTTTCCCAGTGCGTTTTCAAGTGTATAGGTCAGAATATGGATATCGTGCATGTCATTGTCGGTCACCGCGCCGCCGAGAATGGCTTCCAGCTTGGCGTTGTACTCCGAGAAATTGGCGACAGCCTCGGTCAGGGTATTGGCTGGCTTGCCTTCATGGTGCTTGACATCACCGGGTCCGGAGGCATTGACCACCGAAGCGAAACCCATGACAGAAATGGCGGCGGCAACAAACAGATTTTTCATCACTCTTCCCATTTAATAAATATACGAATCATTATCGTTAATATGCACTAAATGTCGTACCTGCGCAAGCGGCAACGCAAAAACAAACTGCGGCGCACCCCGTCATGGCCTCGCATGCAGTAAATGTATGCATCACCATCCCGGACAGTCCGTTAACAGGGCGACTTGAGCGGGCGAGCATGGTGCTAAACTCAACGAAAGTCATACTCTCTCCTGACCATCCTGATGCGCGATCCGATGAGCACCTCCCAACTCGAAAGCCAGGCTGATGACGAACTGCCGCCCCATGACAGCCAGTCGGCACGAGCGCATCCTGCGCCTGAAAAAGGCACGCTGGAGTTTCTGCTTCGACGGATGCGCCATCACAGCGACTTTCCCGCACTGGCCGAATCGGTTGAGGCCATCAACCGGATAGCCTCCAGCGAGAAGGAAAACATCGACCGGCTGTCCACCTTGCTGCTGCGGGATTTTGCGCTGACCAACAAGTTGCTGCGGATCGTCAATTCTCCCTACTTTAGACGGGCGGGCGCCGGAAATATCAGCACCGTGTCGCGCGCGGTGTTGGTGATGGGCTTTGACGCGGTGCGCAATATCGCGCTCACCGTGGTGCTGTTCGATCATGTGCGTGACCGACCGGATGTGAACACATTGATGCAGACCTGCCTGCGGGCAAACCTTGCCGCTTCACTGGCCCGCGAGCTGGCTGGCACCAGCCGTGATCGCGAACAAGCCTATATTTGCGCGCTGTTCCATCAATTGGGGCGTCTGCTCACACGATTCTACTTTCCGGAGGAGGCTGACGCCATTGCTGCTGAATGCAAGCAACTTGGCTGCTCTGAAGACACTGCGGCCACGCGCATACTCGGCCTGCCGTTACATGAACTCGGCATTGGCGTGGCGTAACTGGGGCTTTCCACAAGCCATCATTGACAGCATGCGCCCCTTACCGGAGTCTGTAGTGCGCAAACCCGGCACCGCGGCTGAACGCATGCGGGCAATGGCCTCGCTGGCCAGCGGTCTGGCAGACTGCATCGCCAACACCGCGGATGGCGACAGGGACAGGTCGATTGCCGACCTGCGCAGCCGCTACACTCGAATGTTCAACTTGTCTGCCGAAACTTTCGACGAGCACACCGGATCAGCCGTGGCAGAGACCATGGACTTTGCACGCATAGTCGGACTCAAGCTGAGCCAAACCGAGCTGGGGGGCACGCTACAACGATTCGCCAAAGCTCGCAGCCAGACGACGCGGACGGTTGAGTCGGTTGTGGGCCAGGATACGCTTGACCATACCCAACTGCCCGACCCCGACGCGCCCACCAGCGCGCGCAGCGACGCGCAGGACATTCTTGCCGCAGGCATTCAGGACATCAGCAACAGCATGGTCGAGGACTTCCGGCTCAACGATATTCTGCGCATGATTCTCGAAACCATATATCGTGCGATGGGCTTCGAGCGCGTCATATTCTGTCTTCGGAACCCACAACGACACACCATGCAGGGGCGCTTCGGCTACGGCCCGGACGCGGGCGAGCTTGCTCAGTCGTTCAACATCGGACTCGACTTTACGCCGGACATATTTCACGCCTCGCTGAACAAGGGGGCCGACATCCTGATCAGCAACGTCGCCGATCCGGCTATCCAGAGCCGCATACCCGCATGGTTTCGCAGCGCAACTCGCGCTCAGACCTTCGTGCTGCTACCACTTGTCATTCGACAGGCTCCGGTGGCGCTGATCTATGCCGAAAAATCCGCAGCCGACAGCATACACATGGGCGAACGCGAACTTGCGCTGCTGCGCACCTTGCGCAATCAGGCTGTGCTGGCCATCAGAAGCTCGGGCTGAGCACTCACCAACCAAACCCCTTGCGCAACAGCAGCAACAAACCCATGCCTAGAATGAAGGGCAGCCATGGGTTGCGGGCCCTCAGCGTGATCAGGATCACCAGCAACCCGGCCAGCATCTTGGGGTTGAGAGGGTCAAGTTGACCGTCATCCACCAGCATGTCCGGAACAATCAGCGCGGCCAGCGCCGCCGCAGGAGCATAGCGGAGCAGACGTTGCGCCACAGACGGCAAGCGCACCCGCTCCCCAGGAATGATGAAGCTGCCGCGCGTGAGGATGGTCGTGCTGCCGATTGCCAGCAGGGTGAGCCAAAGCCAGACTCCCTCGCTCATTGCGCCCCCCTCCGGATGGTCCAGCTTTCAGCCGCAAAACCGGCGGCAATGCCCGCTGCGATGCCGGCCACCAGACCAAGCTTGAGTGGAAGTCCGCGCAACAACACTGCCCCTAGGCCACCCACCACAGCAGCCACCAGCATCGGCCGGGTGGCGCACATTGGCACCAGCATCACCAACAAGGCAATGGTGGCCATGAACTCCAGAGACCAGTCCTGCGGCAGCACGCCTGCGCCCAGTACGCCGACCAAGGCAAAAAGCTGCCACAGTACCCAGCACCACAGCGAAGGGGCGAGAAAACAGCCCATGCGCCAATGCGCATCGGTGCTTTTTAAAAGGCGCTCGGACAACAGGGCAAAAACACCGTCAACCAGCAAATAACTGGACATCACCCTTTTCGGCCAGCGCTCTTGCGAAAACACTGGCGCAAGCGCCGCACTGAAAATGACAAAGCGCAGATTGAGCACCAGGGCAGTCAACACAATCAGCCAGATCGGTGCCCCAATCGCAATCAGCGGCAAGGTGCCAAGCTGAGCCGTGCCGGCAAACACGATGACGTTCATGCCCATCGCCTCAAGTGGTGACAGGCCGATTGAGCGCATGGCCACGCCAGTGACGATGGCCCACGGGATCAGGCCCACCGACATGGGAAGGAACACACGAAAACCCTCACGGGCACCAGCAACAAACGAGGGGTGCATGGTCAGCAAACCGTCGAAGAATGGACAGCAGAGGATACCAGCCCGGATGAAGGCATGCAGCACCAGCGACCTGCTTGTGTGTCGGATGACTCTGGCAGTGGCATCATTTCAATTTTAGTTGTACTATTGAAGCAACTGAAAGATTCGCTATCCGCAGGAGACAACTCAGACATGAACATCCTGTTCTTGTGCACTGGCAACTCGTGCCGCTCCATTCTTGGTGAGGCCACCTTCAATCATCTGGCCCCTGAGGGTTGGCATGCCATGAGCGCAGGCAGTCAACCAACGGGTCAGGTTCATCCCCGCTCGCTCGCACTGCTGCAGCGCGAAGGAATCACCGCCGAGGGTTTTTTCAGCAAATCGTGGGACGCGCTGCCGGTTACGCCAGACATCGTCATCACGGTGTGTGGCAGTGCCGCCGGTGAGACCTGCCCGGCCTACCTGGGCCCGGTGCTGCGCACCCACTGGGGCGTCGAAGACCCTGCCCACGCAAGCGGCAGTGACGCCGAGATCGATGCAGCCTTCTTCACTGCCTATCGCATTCTGCGCGCCCGTATCGAGGCATTTCTGGCGCTTCCACTGAAAGAACTCAGCCAAAATCGCGCGCAATTCAAGACCGAGCTTGACCGCATCGGCACTCTTACCAACTGATTCACAAAGGACTTCATCATGGCAAATATTCAGATTTTTGACCCTTCTCTGTGTTGCAGCTCCGGCGTGTGCGGCGTTGATGTTGATCAGGCACTGGTCACGGCTGCAGCCGACATCGACTGGGCCAAGCAACAGGGTGCGCAAATTGAGCGTTTCAACCTTTCGCAGGAACCCCAGGTCTTTGCGCAAAACAACACGGTCAAAGGCTTTCTCGAACGATCGGGCAAGGATGCCCTGCCGTTGATCCTGGTGGACGGCGAGATTGCGCTGGCTGGCCGCTACCCTACGCGCACCGAGTTTGCCCAGTGGGCCGGCCTGACCCTTGCTCCGGCTACGCCGCGCCCGGTGTCCGATTGCTGCTCGGGCGGACGCTGCTGCTAATCCGGCCTACCTCTCACGCAAGGACTTCATGATGACGACCCAACCCGGTTTTCTGCAACAACCACCCCGTTACCTGTTCTTTACTGGCAAGGGTGGCGTGGGCAAGACCTCGATTGCCTGCGCCAGCGCAATCAATCTGGTGGCGCTTGGAAAGCGGGTTTTGCTGGTCAGCACCGACCCTGCATCAAATGTAGGTCAAGTGTTTGGCGTGAGCATAGGCAACAGGATCACACCCATTGAAGCAGTGTCCGGTTTGAACGCGCTGGAAATCGACCCGGAAGCTGCAGCCCAGGCCTACCGCGACAGATTGCTTGGCCCGGTGCGTGGAGTGTTGCCGGACGACGTAGTCAAGGGCATCGAAGAGTCCCTGTCCGGGGCCTGCACCACCGAGATTGCAGCATTTGATGAGTTCACCGAGTTGTTGACCGACTCAGAGCTGACCCAAGCCTACGATCACATCATTTTTGATACGGCACCCACCGGCCACACCATCCGCCTGCTGCAATTGCCCGGCGCCTGGGACAGTTTTCTACAGGCTGGCAAGGGCGACGCGTCCTGTCTCGGACCTTTGGCTGGCCTGGAAAAACAAGCCGCACAATACAAATCGGCGGTTGCTGCGCTGGCTGACGCCGAACGCACCCGTCTGGTGCTGGTCGCACGCGCGCAACAGGCCAGTCTGCGCGAAGTGGCCCGCACCCACCATGAGCTCGCTGCCATCGGGCTTGGTCGGCAACACCTGGTCATCAATGGCCTGATGCCAGCCTCCGAAGCCGATCAAGACAAGCTGGCCGCAGCCTGGCTGGCCCGCGAAAACGCCGCCCTGGCCGCGATGCCACCGACCTTGAAAGACCTGCCGACGGATTATCTCTACCTAAAGCCTTTCAATCTTGTCGGACTCGACGCGTTGCGCGGGCTGTTTGGCGAATCTGCAGCCGACAGCACATCGCCTCCACCCCAGACACACCTGCCCGCGCATGCGCCATTGTCCAGCCTGGTCGACCACATCGCAGCCGAGGGCCATGGTCTGATCATGCTGATGGGCAAGGGTGGCGTTGGCAAGACCACACTGGCAGCAGCCATTGCGCTTGACCTGGCCGAGCGTGGACTGCCGGTGCACCTGACGACTTCGGACCCGGCCGCCCACCTGAGCGAAACGCTGGCTGACGAAGTGCCTATTCTGACCGTCAGCCGTATCGACCCGCATGCCGAAACCGAGCGCTACCGCCAGCATGTGTTGCTCACCAAGGGCAAGGACCTGGATGCTGACGGCCGCGCTTTGCTGGAAGAAGACCTGCGCTCGCCCTGCACTGAGGAGATTGCGGTGTTTCAAGCCTTCTCCCGCATCATCCGCGAAGCCGGCCGCAAGTTTGTGGTGATGGACACCGCCCCCACCGGTCACACGCTTTTGCTGCTGGATGCCACCGGCGCCTATCACCGCGAGATCGCGCGCCAGATGGGCGACAAGGGGATGAACTTCACCACACCCATGATGCAACTCCAGAATCCGCAGCAAACCCACGTGCTGATAGTCACGCTGGCCGAAACCACCCCGGTGCTGGAAGCTGCCGCGCTGCAAGCCGACCTGCGTCGCGCCAGTATCGAACCGTGGGCCTGGATCATCAACAACAGCCTCGCCGCCACCCCAACCGAATCGCCACTGCTGCGCCGTCGCGCCGCCAACGAGCTTGCTGAAATTGATGCGGTTGCCGAACAGCACGCCACACGCTACGCGATCGTGCCACTGCTGAGTCAGGAGCCGGTTGGTGCAACCAGGTTGCGCGAGCTTCTCAGATCACACAAATCCGACTGACAGACACAACCTACGCCCGAACCTCAGACCACAATCGGGTACAAGACAAAAGACTGCGACAGACTTGCGCTTCACGCCAGATTTGAAACAGCATCAGTTGGCCTTGACGGACTGACCCTGAGTACCGGAAGCACGAGTGATTAACCTCTGTCATCTGGTCAGTTGAATACTGTCGGGACAGCAGGATCAGACAGCAACTGCGACAACCTTCGTGGCTCGCTACCAATCACCATGCAAACCGGACCAAGGCTGCGGGTCAGCGTATCAAAAAGGGGACAATCACAGACAAGATAACAGCCTCTTGGCTTGCGTGGCGCTGCAGTAAAGCTGAAGCAGTCTTGCCTAATATATACTCGGAAGGTAAGCATCGCCGATGCTCGGGGGAATATCTGTCGAAACAGCATGGCACATCACCCTCAGCAACCAACTCAGTAACCCTTTGAACTCAATAACCCGCCAATGACTCTGTTCGAAGAACACCCCTTACGCCACGCCCTCAGCAATGAAGTCCACGCCAGGCCACCCGTCGCGCTGGCAGCACCCGAGCTGATCACTTATCTTGCGTTTCTGCATGACAATGGCAATGTTGACGAAGAACTTCAACACCTCGGGGTACTCGCGCTGCAACTCGGACAAGACGCACCCGCTCCAGACGCGGCCCACTTCATGCTGACCGCCGGAGAGTTTCGCCTCAAATGGGAAAGGCATAGTGAGTTCTCCGCATATACCTTCTTCAGACGCGCTGACCCAAGCAGTTGTCACGACTGTAATGCCCTGCTCTCGGTACCGGGCAGTTGGCGCAAGGCCATTCCAGGTAGCCTGATCGTTGCCAGCCATGTAGAGCTTCTTCCTGAGGATGGCGACACCCTCGACCGTCTCATGCGCACGCTTGGAGACGAAAACCGGCAATATGTGGTGTCATCAATCAGCGAGGGCGCGGGGTCGGTGCTGACTGACTTTCACATTCACGACGGCTTTTCACGCTTTTATGTTGTGGACCGCAGTCTTACGCCGCGTCAGGCTGGACGCACGGCCCAGCGTTTGCTGGAGATTGAGACTTACCGCGTGATGGCGCTGATGGCCTTTCCAGTTGCCAAGGAGGTCGGACGCTTGCTGAGCGGTGCCGAGAACGAACTTGCCGACCTGATGGACCGAATCGGAGAGGCGAGAAACTCGGAGGACGAACGTGGAGTGCTGAACCGGCTGACCAAGCTGGCAGCAGACGTTGAGCGCTCGGTGGCGCGCAACACCTACCGGTTTGGAGCAGCAGCCGCTTATTACCGCCTGGTTAAACAACGAATCGAAGAGTTGCGGGAGGTCCGTGTGGCCGGGTTCACGCCGATCGGCGAATTCATGGAAAGACGGCTCGCTCCGGCAATGGCAACCTGCGAAACCATGGCAAGACGCCAGGAAGAACTGTCCGGGCGGATTGCACGCAATTCGCAGTTGTTGCGAACCCGGGTGGACATTGAACTGGAAAGACAAAACCAGGCACTGCTGGAGCAGATGAATAGCCGAGCAAGGCTACAGTTGCGTCTGCAGGAGACGGTGGAAGGCCTGTCAATCGTCGCCATCACTTACTACGGGTCACAATTGGTGCATTATCTCGCCAAAGGCCTGAAGAGCTGGGCTGCACCGCTCAGCCCCGAGATGATTACCGCAGCATCCATTCCACTCATCGCCGGTGCGGCCTATCTGGGTTTGCGAAGAATGAAAAAATCGGTTGCGGCAGAAGCTGATCAGATCGGTCATTGACCCGTCGCGCCCGGCAGTGTTGCCGAGGCGCTCAAGCTGTCGCCACTGCATCAGAGCTCTTGCAAGCGCTCGCGCAGGATGATTCCCTGATCGGTTTCCTCGATCAAACCCTGCAGGCTGAGATCCTTCATCACCCTGCTGACCATCTCGCGCGACGCACCTATCATGCGGGCAATATCCTGCTTGGTAATCTTGCTGACCACCAGGACCTGACCATTCACGTCTTCGGACATTTCAATGAGCAAGCGCGCTACCCTGCCGTAAACATCCATCAGCGCCAGACTTTCGATCTTGCGATCGGCGTTGCGCAGACGGTCGGCCAGATTGCACATCATGCGCCAGGCAACTTCGAAGTTGTCATGCATCAGGCGCCGGAAGTCATTTTTGGAAATCATGATCAGATCGGACGGCATGACCGCAACGACCGAGGCCGAGCGTGGCTGCTCGCCAAAGATCCCCATCTCACCAAAGAGCTCACCCTGACCAAGAATGCTGAGGATCACTTCCCGGCCATTCTCATCACTGACGATGACCTTGAGGCTACCGGTCAAGACAAGATAAACATAGTCGGTTCGATCGCCAGCATGAACAACCGAGTGCCCCCTGGGAAACCTGCGCATGACCGCTGTCTGAGCCAGACCGGTCAAGGTGGCATCGGCCAATCCCTGAAAAAGGGAAAAGGTTTTCAAAGCTGTCACGGAAACTGATGCGGCCTGATTCATTTATCCTCCCCGGGGGTCACAAGCAAGGCACTTCAGACGCCATCTTTTATTGCGTCCAGCATACGCGAGTATAGCCTAAGAGCGCTCAAATCTTCACCACATGAAGCAAGCATTGCCAGTACGTGCAAGCAGTGATCCTTACCGATGCACCAGAGTTGTTGAACCCCGGTCTGCTCCAACTGTCTTCATCATGAATAAAGTTATATTAGCGTTTCCTGATCCATTGAATCAATCCGCTATAATCGAGGTTTTCGTTTTAGAGGTTTCACACCATGCCCAAACACGCTCGTCTGATTATTCTCGGTTCCGGCCCGGCAGGTTATACCGCTGCTGTCTATGCGGCTCGCGCCAACCTCAAACCAGTGTTGATCACCGGTATGGCGCAAGGTGGTCAATTGATGACGACTACCGACGTCGACAATTGGCCAGCCGATGCTGACGGCGTGCTCGGACCAGACCTCATGGCGCGCTTTCAGCGCCATGCCGAGCGTTTCGAAACCGAGATGATTTTTGATCACATCCACACCGTAAAGCTTCAGCAAAAACCCTACACATTGGTGGGTGATGCGGGTGAATACACTTGTGACGCGCTGATCATTTCCACGGGTGCAACGGCAAGATATCTCGGCCTGCCGTCCGAAGAAGCGTTTGCGGGCAAGGGTGTATCCGCGTGTGCGACTTGTGATGGTTTCTTCTACCGGAACCAGGATGTTGCGGTAGTTGGCGGTGGAAACACCGCAGTGGAAGAAGCGCTCTACCTGGCCAACATTGCCCACAAGGTCACTCTGGTGCATCGTCGGCAAACCTTCCGCGCCGAGAAGATCATGATTGACAAGCTCATGGAGAAGGTCGCCGCGGGCAAAATCGAACTGGCGCTGGATTCAACCTTGGACGAGGTGCTGGGCGATAACAGCGGTGTGACTGGAGTCCGCCTGCGCAGCACGGCAGATGGCTCGACCCGCGACATTGCAGTCCATGGCGTGTTCATTGCCATTGGTCACAAGCCGAATACCGACATCTTTGAAGGACAAATCGAGATGGAAGGCGGCTACATCGTGACGCGCGGTGGTCGTGAGGGTAATGCCACCGCCACCAACGTGCCCGGTGTATTTGCCGCCGGTGATGTGCAGGATCACATCTACCGGCAAGCGGTCACCTCGGCAGCGACCGGGTGCATGGCGGCGCTTGACGTCGAACGCTACCTGGACGCTCACGAATAAAGCGCACTCAAAATGTCAGTCAGGCACAGCAAAATGCGGTCTGCGCTAAACCAGATGCGCGGCAAGTTTGTCGTGCCTGGCAAATCAGCGTCCACAACTGGCAGCGCACCATCGATACCGCCCGCCCCTGCTCAGCAGTCTGCAAGTGACGAGTCGTTCGGGGACTTGCTAGGCGCCGAGGCTGGCGCAATAAAACCAGTCGACACGGGAGGGCGGGTGGAGTTGACTCGCCCCAGGCAAGCTCCGGCAAGACCACCGGCTCAAGCTGATCAGATCGCGGGGAAATCCTCGTCGTGCAATGATTCGTCTGAATTCTGGCTGGCTGATGTGACGCCACTCAAAACCTCCGCGCGGACGCGTGTCCAACACCAGTTCGATACCAGCCGTCCGGCACGCTCAGTCACCCCGGTTTATGGCACGGAGACTGACCCGCCGGTTCCGTCACTCGATGATCTTGAGGCTCAGCACGGCGACGTTGATCTGTTCAGGGCTGCGGTCGGGAATATCCGGGAGATAGACAGTCGCAACCGTGTGGCAACCATTGACGGGAAACCAAAACCCAAGCCCATCCCCAGAAAAACCTACGATGACGAGCAAGCAGCTTTGCAGGAAGCCATCGATGGGCCGATCAGTCTGGTCGACCACCTGGACATTGGCGACGAAGCGGTCTTCCTGAGGCATGGCGTGCCGCGCAGAGTGCTGCCAGAGCTGCGGCGCGGGCGTTGGGCAGTGCAGGCCTATCTGGACCTGCACGGCATGACGCGTGACCACGCTCGCAGTGCACTGGTGGCATTCTTGAATACCTGCCTGCGTCGTGGTCATCGCTGTGTGCGCATCATCCACGGCAAGGGTCTGGGTTCGCCGGATGGGGTGTCGGTGCTTAAACAACTCTCGCCAGGGTGGTTGGCCCAGCGGGAGGAGATCCTGGCCTTTTGCCAGGCGGCACCCAATCATGGTGGCGCTGGCGCACTCATGGTTTTGCTCAGAGGATCAAGCAAACGTTGAAGCAGGACAGGCCAATATGCCTCAGACCGCGTCCTCACCGGTTTCTCCGGTGCGAATCCTCACCACCTGTTCTACAGAGGTGACAAATATCTTGCCGTCGCCGATCTTGCCTGTACGCGCCGCCTTGATGATGGCCTCGACTGCCTGCTCGACCTGCGCATCGGCGATGACGATCTCAACCTTAATCTTGGGAAGAAAATCAACAACATACTCGGCTCCCCGGTAAAGCTCTGTATGTCCTTTCTGGCGACCAAAACCCTTGACCTCGGTGACAGTCAGACCGTTGATCCCGACATCGGACAAGGCCTCGCGAACTTCGTCCAGTTTGAAAGGCTTGATGATGGCCTCGATTCTTTTCATGCATATCTCCCAATGATGTCAAATCGCCCGAGCGTATCCGGCTCGGTGCAAATTCGGTTTTAATACTCGTCCCGATAACGCGATGTTATCGGATATCGCCAATCTCTGCCAAAAGCACGGCGAGTCACGCGAATGCCAACCGGTGCCTGTCGCCGTTTGTATTCGTTTCGTTTGAGCAATCCAACAGTCCTGCGCACATCTGCTTCGGCAAAACCACGTGCCATGATCTCGCGTGGCGACTCGTCCCGCTCCATGTAGGCCTCTATGATCGCATCCAGCACGTCGTAAGGTGGCAGCGAGTCCTGATCGACCTGATCCGGTTTGAGCTCAGCCGATGGCGGGCGGATGATGATATTGTCCGGGATCACCGCTGACCGGGTGTTCCGCCAGCGCGCGAGCCGATACACAAACGTCTTGTACAAATCCTTAAGAACTGCAAACCCACCCGCCATGTCGCCATACAAGGTGGCGTAGCCAGTTGCCATCTCGCTCTTGTTACCCGTGGTAAGCACAATGGCACCGGTCTTGTTCGACAAGGCCATCAACAAAACCCCACGAATTCGACTCTGCAGGTTTTCCTCCGTCGCATCGGCCGACAAACCCGCAAATTGTGCAGCCAGCATGGCATCGAGAGTGTGCATTGCGGGTGCGATCGAAATCTCGTCATAGCGAACCCCAAGCAGCTTGACCATTGCGCGAGAGTCATCGAGGCTCATTTGTGCAGTATAGGGTGAAGGCATCATGACCGCCCGAACCCGTTCGGCACCGAGCGCGTCGACTGCAATCGCCAGAGTCAAGGCGGAATCAATTCCTCCGGACAAGCCGATGATGACACCGGGAAAGCCGTTTTTATCGACATAGTCACGCACCCCGGTCTTGAGCGCCCCATAAACCATCTCCTCAACCGACAACAACTCGGGCAGCGGCTGGCTGGACACTATAGCCGCGCCAAAATTTGCCCCAAGGCTGATCGTTCCGAGCGTCTCCGAGAAGGCTGGGGCTTGCCAGCACAGGCTTCCGTTACTCGCCAACGCAAAAGAGGAGCCATCAAAAACCAGTTCGTCCTGCCCACCAACGCTATTGCAATAGATGATCGGCAGAGCACACTCCACGGCGCGCGCACGAGCCACCTCCATACGTCGTAGCGGCTTATCCGTTTCATAAGGCGATGCATTGAGCACGAGCAAAGCCTCTGCGCCCGCTGCCCGTGCGCTACGCGCCGCTTCCGGTGACCAGATATCCTCGCAAATGAGCACACCCAGCTTGTGACCACCGGCTTCGAATACAAACGGTAGCACTCCGGGTTCGAAATAGCGTACTTCGTCAAAAACCTGATAATTGGGTAGCCGTTGCTTGCGATAAACCCCAAGCACCTGACCATCGCGGATTACCGATGCACTGTTGTAACAGGCATCGCTCCGCCACTCCGGATGTCCAAGCACCAAGGTGATGCCTTCGGTATGTTCCGCTATTCTGGCCACTTCGGCTTCACAGGCTCGATGAAAGTCCGGTCTTAGCAGCAAATCCTCCGGCGGATAGCCAGACAAGGCCAGTTCCGGGGTCAGCACCAGACCCGCCCCGCCGTCGCGCGCGGCTTGTACCGCAGAAATGATGCGACCGGCGTTGCCAGTCAGATCACCCACCGTGAAGTTGTATTGCGCTATCGCAAAAGTCAGCATTGTTCTCATGGGCGAAACTATACCTGTTTCGTACTTGATTCGGCAGCGGGAGAGCAACTGTGCCACATGCATTGACCGGTCCTGGGATCGCCACGCGCGCCTGATCAACAACACTCCAAAGTCCGAGCCATTGTTACAATCAGCCAATGCCTCTGCCTCTATCAATCGATGGAATGCAGGTTTAAAATTAGATGGTTAGATTACAAAGTCGAGGTACCCTGTTGATGTTGAAGCCAGCCCTCCTGATCGCCTTGACGATCACGTTCAGCCTGCCTGCCTGCGCCGTCCAGACGCGGGAACAGACCAGCGTCGCGGCAAGCGAAGCTGCCTACCAGCACCGCGATGGACAACTCGATTTCATATTGTCCAGCGGAAAATACTCCTGCGAACATGGCTTGCGGGTTGAGGTGCAACGCGACTCACTGGACAACGTTAATTTCCGGGTGCAGATTGCCTGGAACGGTGCTAACTACGAACTGGCTCGCGATCTTTCTTACTCGGGCTTGCCAAGATTTGAGGACTCGACAAGCGGATTGGTGTGGATAGACTTACCCTGGAAGAGTGTCTTGCTGGATGGCAAAACGCAAAAGCCACTTGCCAATGAGTGCCGCGCCGTCTGACCGTGCTTTGTCCGATCGAAACTCGCAAACAAAAAAAGCCCGACTGAGCGGGCTTTTTTTCATTGATTCCAGCGCAAATCTACTTGGCCGCGTTGGCAATGCCGTCGAGGATTTCCTGGCGGGCTTCTTCCACTGTGCCCCACCCTGTGACCTTGACCCACTTACCCGGCTCCAGATCTTTGTAGTGCTCGAAGAAGTGTGCAGTCTGCTTCATCAGCAATTCGGGCAGGTCGTCAGTGGTCTGAACCTTGTCGTACAGCGGGGTCAGCTTGGACACCGGCACTGCCACAACCTTGGCATCCACGCCGGACTCGTCTTCCATCTTGAGGACACCAACCGGACGAGCCCGAATAACTACGCCTGGCAGCAGCGGGAAAGGGGTAACCACCAGCACATCCACCGGGTCACCGTCGCCAGCCACCGTGTGAGGAACGTAGCCGTAGTTGATTGGATAGCGCATTGAGGTTCCCATGAAACGATCGACGAATACCGCGCCACTGTCCTTGTCGACCTCGAACTTGATCGGGTCGGCCTGGGCCGGGATTTCGATAATGACGTTGATGTCGTTGGGAACATCCTTCCCAGATTGGACCAGATCAAGACTCATGCTTCACTCCCTTATTGGTTACGTTCAAATGTTGTCCGCAGGCGGCCTGCCGGGCTTTCGTGATCTTTTTGAGCCGACCCAAAGCAGCGCGGTTGAGTTGGTTCGTTAGCGGGCACGGGCAACTGACAGGCGCTCGGCATTATAGCGCGCCATGCTGGGTGGCTGTTTAGTCACCGACGTCAAAACCTGCATCAACAATGGCTTCACGCAATCGTTCAGGCCCAACATGCCCAGGATCGTACTCAACCCGTGCAGTCGCATCTTCAAGTGACACCGCCACGTCGCTCACTCCGGGCAAGGCTTTCAAAACCCCTGTCACATTTCGCACGCAGCCACCGCAGCTCATGCCAGCGACGGGTATGGTTACCTCAATCATTGATGCCCCTCACATTGGGTGTTCAGACTTGGCGATTGTGCAACAAAGCGAAGTTTATCGCACTGAATATTGCGAGCTCGCTCATACCTCGCACACGATACCAGACCACAAATTACCCCCCAGGGTCGGCGCGTGATAGAGACCGAAAACTCCGAATCCGAGCACCAGCATACCAGCCACGAAGCGCACCCGGGTATTGCGAGTGAGGTCCCTGAAGCGCTTGAAAAGCATGCCCGCCAGCATCAGGTTGGGCAATGTGCCCAGACCGAAAGCCAGCATCATGCCAGCGCCACGGGTTGCTGAGCCAGTCAGCAGCGCTGTGGTCAGCACGCTGTAGACCAGGCCACATGGCAGGAAACCCCACAACATGCCAAGCGGCAAGGCCTGCCCGACATTGCGAGCAGGAATGAAACGCTTGGTAAACGGTTGTATCCGTTTCCATACGGTCATGCCACCTCGTTCGATTGGGGCCAGCAACTGCGTAAAACCGGTGAGATACAGCCCCAGCGCAATCAGCATGAGATTAGCCAGTACGTACAAGGCCATTTGCACCGGCAGGACATCGTTGAGCAAGAGCCCGGCGGTTCCGACTGCCCCCAGCACCGCCCCCATGAAGACGTAGGTCGTGATGCGCCCAAGGTTGTACGCCAGATGGATTGGCCACTGACGTTTTTTCTGGCCCGGCATCTGTACGCTCAAGGCGCCGACAATGCCACCACACATGCTCACACAATGCGTGCCACCAAGCAGGCCGATCAGAAAGAGAGCAATGTATCCGGTTTCAAGCATGTCTCAGCGTGCAGTGTGTGCGGATTCGTGATTCTACGCTCGCCCGAGCCTCTTCGCTCAGATAACCTTGGAGTAACGCGCACGCTCGCGATCGACGCGCAGATAGCGGTCAAACAGCATGGCGATACCACGCACCAGCAAACGCCCGGGAGGCAATACGGTAATCCATTCGTCGTCAACCTTCACCAGACCAGCCTTGGCCATCTCGCGAAGATCACCGAGTTCGTCCGCGAAATATTCGGAGAACTTGACCAGATGCGCAATTTCGATTGCTTCGATCGACAACTCAAAGTGACACATCAGCGCCTGGATGATGGAGCGTCTGAGCAAATCATCGGCGGTCAGCTCTACCCCGCGCAGCACCGGAAGCTCGTCACGATCGAGCGCATCGTAATACTCATCAAGCGTCTTGACATTCTGCGCATAGACTGGGCCGATCTTGCCAATGGCCGACACTCCGAAAGCCAGCAGGTCGCACTCTGCTTGCGTCGAGTAACCCTGGAAATTACGATGCAGCCGTCCTTGACGTTGAGCAACCGTCAGCTCATCTTCTGGCTTGGCAAAGTGGTCCATGCCGATGTACACATAGCCAGACTCGGTGAGTCTGCGAATGGCCAACTGCAGTATCTGAAGCTTGGTGTCACCGGTTGGCAACTCGATGGAATTGATGCGCCGCTGGGGCATGAACAGGCCGGGCAGGTGCGCATAGCTGTATAGCGAAATGCGGTCGGGAGACAGTTCCAGCACCTGCTCCAGCGTGCGGTTGAAGCTGATTACATTCTGCTTGGGCAGACCGTAGATCAAGTCCATGCTGATCGACTTGAAACCAGTAGCCCTGGCGGCCTCCATGACAAGCCTGGTTTCCTCGATGCTTTGCACCCGATTGACCGCAACCTGAACGTCGTGATTGAAGTCCTGAACACCAACGCTCATGCGATTGAAGCCCAGATCGGAAAGCAAATTTACCGTATCGAAATCGACTTTGCGAGGATCCACTTCGATTGAATACTCACCGTTGGCCACAAGCGTGAAACGCGACCGGACGGAGTCCATCAACTGACGCATTTCGTCGTGCGACAAGAATGTCGGTGTGCCGCCGCCAAGGTGAAGTTGCGTGACCTGACGGTTGCCTTCTAACGCATCGGCCTGCATGCCGATTTCCTTGTCTAGATAGGCCAGATACTTGGCTGAGCGACCATGGTCTTTGGTTATGATCTTGTTGCAGGCGCAGTAGTAACAGATCGTGTTACAGAATGGTATGTGAAAGTATAATGAGAGCGGTTTACTGGTCCCGCCGATAGCGCGACGCGCCAACCAACTCTTGAGCGCGTCTGCGTCAAAAGCCTCAACAAAACGATCTGCCGTGGGGTAGGAGGTATAGCGTGGGCCGTTAACGTCGAAACGCCTGATCAGTTGGGGATCGAAAACGACTTCTGTTTGTTGTGTGTTCATGTGTTCACCGTTTGCGTGTCGTGTAACGATCCCAGAAACCGACCCAATCGTGTTTGACGTGGGTCAACGTCGATTAAATCACTGAAGTTGGGGCACAATAGCTACTCATCGAATCGGACTGCTCAATGCAGCCAACCCTGTCCGAAAAACAAGGCTGCAAAACCTGGTTCAGTTGCTGGCACCAGGTCCCACAACAGGAGGCACAGCATAGTGCAAATGAAGGCCACCGTACCGGTTTCTGCGGCGCAGCTCCGTTCAGCATGCTCACAATGTAACCTGCTTGAGTTGTGCCTGCCTTTCGGCATGGATGATCACGAAATTCAACGACTGGATGAACTGGTGGGTTCGCGCCGCAAGGTCAAGCGGCAGCAGCCACTGTATCGAGCCGGAGACCCGTTTGAGGCCATTTACGCGATTCGCGTCGGCTGGTTCAAAACCGATGTTGTTCTGGAAGACGGTCGGGAACAAGTCACCAGTTTTCAGATGACTGGCGAGATGCTTGGCCTGGACGGGATCAGCACTGAAGCGCACTCCTGCAACGCCATCGCTCTGGAAGACAGCGAGGTATGCGTGATCAGCTACAGTCGCCTAGAAGAACTGTCGCGCCAGTTCGAAGGTTTGCAGCATCAGTTTCACAAGGTCATGAGCCGCGAAATCGTGCGTGATCACGGGGTGATGATGCTGCTGGGCTCAATGCGGGCCGAAGAGCGGTTGGCCGCGTTTCTGTTGAACCTGTCTCAAAGATTCAATGCACGAGGCTTTTCGGCAACCGACTTTCATCTTCGCATGACCCGCGATGAAATCGGCTCATATCTAGGGCTCAAGCTCGAAACCGTGTCGCGCGCCTTCTCGCGATTTCAGGACGAAGGGATAATCGCTGTACAGCAAAAACATGTACAGATTGTTGACATGCCGCGACTCAGAAAAATGATCCAGCACCCGATCGGTCGATGACCATGGAAGTTCCGGGCCTACCTGGAGCGGAACATCCACTGCTTTTCAGCAAGACTGACAAAAAACGCTTCGCCTTGACAGTCTGCGCTGATCAGGTTGAAACAGCCCTTTGCGAAAGACACTTACTGCCGCCGCCTTGCTGACATCGCGAGGCTCAGGGCTTCGAGATCTTGCTCCCCCAGCAGCGCCTGAGCATAGGGAAACAGCTCTGCCTCCTCCCGCTCTATGTGCAGTCTGTAGCGTTCGGAAAACGCCGCGACATACTCCTCCGTGAAAGATTCGATCTCACCCGAGGACAAGCCTTCGAGGCGAAGCTTCATCTCATCCCAGGCAGCAAACATGCGCTGATGGTCCTGCTTGATCCAGTCAATGAGCGCAGCCAGTGCCCAGCGCCGCTCAGGGCTGACCCGCTCAAGCAACAGCGGAAACAAGTCATCTTCTTCATCCATGTGATGATTGACGGCTGCGTGATCAAAGTAGCGAATAACTGCTGCAGCTGCCTTACGGGCCTGTTCGTCCACACCGTGCTCGGGTATCCAGCAAGCCAGTCGGTGAAGGGTTTCCAGTTGTGCCAGCATGCGCTCGTGGCAAGTCGTCAACATCTCGAGCGGTTCATCAAACCCGGGGCTCACCGGGATCAGGGAATCTTTCATCAAGCTCTCTCCATTACCATAGGGCCAGAAAGCCCATGGGCTGCTTGCTCATCGCCACAGAAACAATCCATACATACACCAGCATGGCACATAAACCGGCAAGCGCGCGCACGAAACGGTTTGGCCCTCGCCGCAATGAGATCATCCCCAACACGATGTAGCCGAGCAAACCAGCAAGCTTGGCTGTAAGCCACGGTGCGGTAAGGGGATACTGCGAAATCATGACTGACAAACCGAGCGCGGTCATGAGCAGTATCGAGTCTACGATATGTGGCAGAACCCGCGTTAGCTTGTGATGCAACAAAGGGTTGGCGTCAAGCATCCACCAGCCTCTCAACAAGAATCCAAAAAGACTCAGGGCTACGGCTGTGACGTGAATATCCTTGATAGTGTAATAGAACATGACTCAGCCCGGTTTACCATCAACACGTGCGCGCCAGTAGATCGGAAGATAATGCCACGACCAGAACGCAAAACCGAACAACCAGCCTGACCCGGCCAGCAGCATGACGCCTCCACCAGCCACTCCGGGGACGATATCCGCCACGGCCCGCAGCAGGACAACAACTTGCAGCCCCAGAAACAGGAGCCAGGTGTGTGTGTCAGCCTGCAAGGGCCGACCGGAGTGACCTAGTGTTACGCGCGACACCATCGCCAGCAGCATGGAGCCGAAGTAGCCGATCAACAGTAAGTGCAAGGGCGCATGCCCACCATATTGCATGCCGACCAGCATAGCCGCCGACTGCACTGCGTTGAGCAGAAGCCCGATGCCAAGCCAAGCAAAACCGATGTGCAACATGCTCAACAAGCGCACCTGTAGACGTGCGCCATGCAACCAGCGCATAGACAAGCTCAAGGCCACAACCGCGCTGGGCAGATCCACCAGCCAAGTCCAAGCCGCCAGCCCTGAAAGCCAGAGCATGCCGTGAACCACACTGAAAAGAACAATCGCCCAAAGCGCCCACACTGGACGATACAGCGTGTACCCGGGTGATACACTGCTTGTGAAGAACGGGATCATGCGATGACTCACCGCCATGAAGACCGGTAGCAAGCCCCACCACACCGCGATGGACAAGGCATATCTGACCCACTGGAGTTGATCGAACAGCAGGGCCAACAGCCAAAGAAGTATGCTGCACCAGCCAGCCGCCATGCCACCAAAGGCCAGCATTGCATGCGTCGAGTCTGCCACTGGCGAGCGCGCAATTTGCCATAGAAGCTTGAGTAGAAAACCCCATCCGAGCAGAATGATGCAAAGTGACACCATGAGCAGCGGCTTGGCAAAGGCGCCCATCATCACCAGCACCCACCCGCTTGCCAGCAAGCACCACGCGGGCTGCCATTGTCTTGGTTGCAGATCCGGCTGTCCCTGCCAGCGTGGCATTGCAGTCAACAGAAAGCCAAACATGTACAGCGGCAACACCCCGGAGGCGACGATGAGGCCATGCAGCCAACCGGCGGGTAGCGCCCAAGGCATGCTGGCCAGCAGCCCTACTCTGGCAGCCAGTTCGGCCGCCCACAAAACAAAGCTGCTTAGCAGCAGGACTGTGCCGCTAAAAAACATGGCCCGATGCGGAGCGGCAAGGAGTTGCCACCTTGGCAAGTCACTTGATTCGAGTTTCTGCATGTTGTGCTTGTCCATTTAGAATGCGCTATCAAAATCCAGGGGAGTGTCGAATGAATGACATGACTGAACTGACCGATTTGTTGAAGCATGTTTCACTATTCACCGAATTGAGCCATGACGAGCTCCTCAAGGTGGCGCGCTATACGCGGGAACGTCGACTCGACAAGAGCGAGCTCTTGTTTCAGCGAGGAGACACCGCTCATGGTTTTTTCCATGTCGTGAGCGGGCAGATAAAGCTCGCCATGTCCTCCGCCCAAGGTAATGAGAAGATTGTTGATGTGATTCATCCGGGTCAAAGTTTTGGCGAGGCCATCATGTTTCTCGATCGCAACTATCCAGTTTTTGCCGAAGCACTGACGCCTTGTCGTTTGCTGCACATCGGGCAAAGCGTGGTATCGGAGCTGATCGACAAGGACCCTGGCTTTGCCCGAAAACTGCTGGCGGGCATGGCCATTCGGCTGCATGGCATGGTCCGTGATGTCGAAACCTACTCGCTGCGTTCCAGCACCCAGAGGGTTATCGGTTTTCTGCTGCAACAGGCTGAATCTCCAACCGGAAATGCAGTTCAGACAGTCGAGTTACCGACCAGCAAGCAGGTCATTGCCTCTCGCCTCAACCTCACACCCGAGACACTTTCGCGCATCTTTCACGAACTGTCAGACGCCCGCCTGATTGAAGTACATGGCAAGCAGGTAACCTTGCTGGATCTGAAGCGACTTGCTGCCCACCAGTCCTGACCAATGACTAAATGAGAACCCCTGTTTGGAGCAAATTGTGGGGCAGCGCAAGCTTGCTGACCTTGATGACCATCAAGCTTGAACCTAGCGTACGGGGCTCGGGCAAGGGTCGGCTACCAGAAGATTGCGTGCAGCATTTTTGCGCATAGCGCAATCAACAAGCCGGCAAATATCTTCTTGAGGGTTGCAACCGGCAGGCGGTGTGCGAGACGAGCGCCAAGTGGTGCCATGAACACGCTGGTGACACTCAGCAGCAGCAGCGCAGGCAAGTAGATGAAGCCAAAGCTCAGAGTCGGCATGCCTTGCGCACCCCATCCGTTCAGCAGATAGCCCAAAGTGCCGGCCAGCGCTATCGGCAGCCCGATTGCCGCAGAGGTACCGATAGCCTTGTGAATGCTGACGTTACACCAGGTCATGAAGGGCACGGACAGCGAACCGCCGCCAATGGCGACCAAGGCCGAGATGCCACCAATGCCCAGCCCGGTGGCTGTCATGCCTGTTTTGCCGGGCAGGTTGCGGCTGGGTTTTGGTTTGATGTTGAGCAACATCTGCAGCGACACATAAGCCATGAAACAGGCGAAAAAGATCGCCAGGGGTTCGGAGGCCACGCGCGACGCAATGAAGGTGGCGCCAAATGTGCCAATCAGGATGCCCGGAGTGATGCTGCGCACGATGTCCCAGCGTACCGCGTCATGTCTGTGATGAGCGCGAAGGCTGGACACCGAGGTCAGCACGATGGCTGCCATTGATGTGCCTAGTGCAAGATGCACGACCTTGTCGAGCGGAAACCCCTGCATGACAAAAAGCGTAGTCAACACTGGCACCATGATGCCACCACCACCAACGCCGAGCAGGCCAGCAAAAAAGCCGACGAACGCACCCAGAAAAAGATAACTAAGCCACCAAGGATCGAAGAGCATCGTGAGCAGAAAATAGTGAGGCTTGCCGAAAAAAAGCAAAGGCGCGAATGAACGCGCCTTTGTTCTGTGTGGCCCCCCGCCTGTGCCGTCTCCGTCGGGCATCCTGAACCTAGGGTTCAGGGTGGTCGCTTTCCTCCCGTTTCAGGCTCACCCGGCTGGGGGCGTGCACACCAACGGTTTTAAGGGTTCGCAACCGTGTCTCTCGACATTGGTTCAAGGAATTTACAACTTCAACGAACACTGCAGGGGATTGATCGTCATAAGCCGATAAGGTAACTAAACGGCATCAAAAAAACTTTTTTGTTGCGTCAGCACGCCATCAAGTCGCGCATTCATTAACTCGATTCTACGCTTCAAACCGGGCATGTCAAACCCGTCTGCACGCTGAAACAGCAAAAACTCATGCGCCATGTTGAGCGCTGTCATCATGACCAGCTTCTCGCCAGAAGCACCTGTCCGGCTGGCCGCCTCGCGAAGCCTGGCATCAAGCATTGTTGCTGCCTCACGCAGACTGCCTTCCTCGTCCTGCTTGCAGGCAACGCGGTATTCGCGCCCCCCAAGCTTGATGTCAATAGGCCTGGCATCCATGTCAATTCTCCGGCAAACGATCGAGCACTGACTCGAGTCGCGACACTGCTACAGCAAGCTTTTCAGATAGCTTGCGGTTTTCTGCCTCAAGAGACGCGATGCGACTGCAAAGGTCTCTACGGTCGCGCTTGCCCGCCTGAAAGTGGTCAATCAGTTGTTCCAGTTGCGCTTCGAGTCTCGAGAGTTCGGTATCCATGGCGTCGATCTTAGAGAGCCCACCCCTGCGGGTCAAGGTGGCCCGGCAAAAGACGGGCCGCGAGAGAAAGGTCTAGCGCTGCAACTGGCTTACATCCCGGACAGCACCGGTGTCGGCACTGGTCGTGAGAGCAGCATAGGCCTGTAGCGCCGCGCTGACCGCACGTTTGCGATCCATCGCAGGTCTCCATGCCTTGTCGCCGCGAGACTCCATGTCACTCCGGCGCTCGGCCAGCGTTTTGTCAGACACCGCTAGATGAATTCGCCGCTTGGGGATGTCAATCTCGACAACATCACCCTCCTGTACCAGCGCAATCGCACCACCGCAAGCAGCTTCGGGAGAGGCATGGCCAATCGACAGGCCGGATGTGCCGCCAGAGAATCGTCCATCGGTCAGCAAGGCACACACCTTGCCCAAACCCTTGGATTTGAGGTAGCTGGTCGGGTACAACATTTCCTGCATGCCAGGACCGCCCTTGGGACCTTCGTAACGAATCACCACGACGTCGCCTGCCTGGACCTGGTCAGCCAGAATGGCTTCCACCGCCGAGTCCTGACTTTCGAAGACACGAGCGCGCCCGGTAAACACCCAGATCGATTCATCAACACCAGCGGTCTTGACTATGCATCCCTTTTCGGCAATGTTGCCATACAGCACGGCCAGTCCGCCGTCCGCACTGAACGCATTGGCCTGGTCGCGAATCACACCGCCACTGCGATCAAGGTCGAGTTCCTTCCAGCGGCGGTTCTGCGAGAAAGCTTGCTGGGTCGGAACGCCACCGGGTGCAGCCCGAAAGAGATCGAACACCGCGTTATCGTGCGCGCGGATGACATCCCAGTAGTTCAGGGCTTCGGCAAGCGTGTGCGAATGTACGGTGGGAACGTCGGTATGCAACAGACCTGCGCGGTCCAGTTCGCCAAGAATGCCCATGATGCCACCCGCACGATGCACATCTTCGATATGCACATCAGGCACGGCTGGCGCCACCTTGCACAGGCAGGGTACCTGACGCGAAATCCGGTCTATATCCTTCATGGTGAAATCGATCTGCGCCTCACGTGCCGCCGCCAGCAGGTGCAACACCGTGTTGGTTGACCCTCCCATCGCCACGTCGAGTGTGATCGCGTTTTCAAATGCCTTGAAACTGCCGATGGAACGCGGTAACACAGAGGCGTCATCCTGCTCGTAGTAGCGTCGGGCCAGTTCGACAATCCGTCGCCCCGCGCTCCGGAAGAGTTGTTCGCGATCTGCGTGAGTGGCGAGCACTGTTCCGTTACCTGGCAGGGACAAACCCAGCGCCTCGGTGAGACAGTTCATGGAGTTGGCAGTGAACATGCCTGAGCATGACCCGCAAGTCGGACAGGCCGAACGTTCAATCTCGGCCACCTCCTCATCGGAACACGAATCATCAGCCGCCTTGACCATGGCATCGACCAGATCGATGGCGAATACTTTATTCTCCCACTTGACCTTGCCTGCCTCCATTGGCCCGCCTGAGACGAAGATGGCAGGGATATTGAGGCGCATGGCAGCCATCAGCATGCCCGGCGTGATCTTGTCACAGTTGGAGATGCAGACCAAGGCATCGGCGCAGTGCGCGTTGGCCATGTATTCGACACTGTCTGCAATCAGCTCGCGAGATGGCAGAGAGTAAAGCATGCCATCGTGACCCATGGCGATGCCGTCGTCCACAGCGATGGTGTTGAACTCCTTGGCAACGCCCCCTGCTGCCTCAATCTCGCGTGCGACGAGTTGCCCTAGGTCCTTCAGGTGCACATGCCCCGGAACGAACTGGGTAAAACTATTGACCACCGCGATAATGGGTTTTTCGAAGTCTCCATCTTTCATGCCTGTGGCGCGCCACAAGGCGCGAGCGCCAGCCATGTTACGGCCTGCAGTTGTAGTACGTGATCGGTATTGGGGCATCGTATCCTCGACTCGTTGGTTCGGGCGATAATCAGTGTCGCGATTCTACCAGCCGGGTGGCTTTCCCGACACAACAGCCTTTCCGGAAAGCTGATCCGCCTGGAGCAGTAGCTTAAGCCAATCCGGTCAACACGGCGCGGTCGTCAGCGCTAGGCTATCATTGACCTCCCGTCAGTCGGACGAGTTCCCGCTACGAAACCTCAGAGGCCTGTAAATGGACAATACCCCCAACGAGACCCCCGACGGCTTCGACCTCGATGCAACCGAGGTCCGTGTCCTCGGTGTCCTCATCGAAAAGTCATTCCTCACGCCTGACAACTATCCGATGTCGATCAACGCCATCACCAATGCTTGCAACCAGCTCACATCCCGTGACCCGGTGCTGAACCTTACCGAAACCGAGGTCCAGGGTGCCATCGACCAGTTGATCGGGCGGAAGCTCATCTCACGACGCGATTCGGCCAGCGCCAGAGTCGCCAAATACGAACACCTGGTGCGCTTGCGCTTTTCCCTGCCCGAGGCAGATCAGGCCGTGCTCGCCCTGTTGATGCTGCGCGGGCCTCAAACGGCGGGCGAACTCAGGCAACGAACCGAACGCATGCATGCATTCAATGACACTGCGGAGGTCGAGTCTGTCGTCGAGCATCTTGCCGACAAGTACCCTCCCATGGCGATGGTGCTACCCCGAGTCGTCGGCACCAAGGAACCACGCATCGCCCACCTGTTGTGCGGACCAATTTCAGAAGAGCAGATATGCGAGATGAGCAAAGCGTCGTCGGCTGCAAGAACAAGCAACAATGCCGGATACAGTGAACTCGCCGCCGAAGTGGCCAGTCTGCGCGAAGAGCTTGCTGAACTGCGACAGGCGCTGGCCGAGTTCAGAGCCCAATTCGAGTGAGCCGCTACATCCATATTGACTACAGGCCAAAAGTAAAATGCTGATTCACCCCCAGATTGACCCGGTAGCCCTCTCTCTTGGTCCTTTCAGCGTGCATTGGTACGGGCTTATGTACTTGGCTGCCTTTGTACTGTTCATCGTGCTTGGACGGGCTCATGCCCGTCGCCGACCAGAAACCGACTGGAGTCCCCAGGCGATTGATGATTTGTTACTTTACGGCGTGATTGGCGTGATCGTCGGCGGTCGTCTCGGCGAGGTGTTTTTTTTCAACCCGGGCTACTACGCCTCGAATCCAGCAGAAATCCTAGCTATATGGCGTGGCGGCATGAGCTTTCACGGCGGCTTTCTGGGTGTACTGGTAGCAATGTGGCTGTATGCTAGACGACACGGGAAGCAGTTCTGGGCAGTCACCGACTTCATCGCGCCACTGGTGCCCACCGGGCTGGCAGCAGGGCGAATCGGCAACTTCATAAACGGTGAGCTTTGGGGTCGCCCAGTGGAAAGCGAAATACCCTGGGCGATGATTTACCCTTGGGTTGATGAGCTCCCACGACACCCATCACAGCTTTATCAGGCCATTGGTGAAGGCCTGTTGTTATTCATTGTTTTATGGATTTATTCTGCCAAACCACGACAGACATGCGCAGTCTCTGCTGTCTTCCTGGTCGGCTATGGCAGCATGCGTTTTGTCGCGGAATTCTTCCGGACACCCGATCCGGGAATTTTCGGAACCCTGGCATTGGGACTTAGCACAGCGCAGTGGCTTTGCATTCCCATGGTGCTTGTTGGGCTTGCTATATTGCTGCGACTGCGCACCAGGCACACTCCGGAATAGACTGCTTGACCGTTGCTACTCATCAATCAAGAATGGATGCCCCTGCTCAGTTCTGACAATGTCAGTCCGAGTGTGGCTGGTGTGGCAATCCGGTCAGCGCCCACCGCGGCCACAGCGAGGGCCGCGGAGCAGTCACGCGTTGGCACTACTGCCACGGTAAAGGCATTTGGCGCAATCCGTCTGAACATACCGAGCAAACGGGCTGGCTCCACCTCAACCAGTCGGGCATCCAGTATTACCACATCGGCCGCGCTGCAAAAATAAATCCTTAATGCCTCGCTCTCGGAAGACGCATATCCGACGACATCCACATGAGCCCCGCCGGCATATAACTGCCGACACAGCTCGTCCCTTTCCTCAAGTGGCGTAACCAGTTCAACGCGCAAAGGCACACGGGAGGGGGAATTGGGCGCATCCTTGGCAAGAGCAATCATCAAAAGAACCTCATCGAACAGTGCAATCGATGATGCCCGAGCCCTGACGGCATTCAAACTCCGATATCGAAAGGAATCGTTAAAAATGCGCACTACTGGCCGTGCAAAATGCGCACTTCCAACAAGATCGCATCTACAGTGCATTTTTTACCGACTTTTGCTGCCTTGGATTGACCCACCGAGCCACTCACGGCGATATGAGCCCTGCCCTAATCGCGTAGCGCGTCAGACCTGCCACATCAAAGATGTCAAGCCGTTGCATGAGTTGCCCCCGGTGGGTTTCCACCGTCTTGACGCTGATATGCAAACGCTCTGCGATGTCGCGACTGGAATATCCTTCAGCGATCAATTGCAGGATCTCGCGCTGTCTGGCAGTCAGGCGCTCTCGACCTTCAAACGATGCAGACTCGCAAGCACGACTGAGCAGTTGCTGCGCAAGCGGCGGCGACAAATAGCGACGCCCGACTACCACACTCAGCAAAGCCTCGTTCAGGCACGCTGGCGCGGCGTCCTTGAGCACATAGGCCTTCACGCCACGGCGTAGCGATTCCAGAACATAATGCTCAGAGGCGTGCATGGACAAGATGACAACGGCACAGTCGGGCAAATCACGCAACATGCGCTCGGCCGCATCAAGGCCATTCAACCCAGACATGGCCAGATCCATCAACACCACATCAGGGAGGAGGCTGCGGGCAAGCACCAACGCGCTGTGACCATCCGTTGCCTCTCCCAGTACCTCAAAACCTTGAAAACCATCGACCAGCACCCGAATGCCTGCGCGCACCAGCGCGTGATCATCCACAATCAGAACGCCTTTTTTGGTCATGACTTGATCGGCACAGTGAGTACTACGCTCGTTCCGCCCCCGGACGACGAATCAAGCACCAGCTCGCCCCCCGCTAGTCTGGCCCGTTCCTGAATCGAGCTCAACCCAAAGCCTGTGCCCTCTGTCAGTCGCTCGCGGTCAAATCCACTGCCGTTATCGCCTATTGTTGCACTCACGTGGTTCGCATCCAGTTTCAGCGTCACCGTAATCATGTCACAGCCAGCGTGTCGCAAGGCATTGGTGACAGCCTCCTGAACAACCCGAAAGACCGTTGTTTCGACTTCTTCGTCAAGACGCGGAAAACACCCGACGCCATCCAGAACAATGCACACATCGGACCGCTGCTCCTGGCGGGCACACCAACTCTCAAGGGCTGGCCCCAAGCCGAGATCATCGAGCAAAGCAGGTCTGAGGTCGAAGGCGTGATCTCTCACACGGCAGAGCATGTCGTCGACGAGACTCAGACAGTCGTCACCGTGCTGCTCAAACGCCGCCTGCCCCTGACACCTTGCCAGCGCATGAACGCTCAGCTTCATCGCGGTCAGTTGCTGACCCAGTTCGTCGTGCAATTCACGAGCAAGCCGGGCTCGCTCCGCCTCCTGGACACGTATCAGACGCGATGACAATTCGGACAAACGCTTCATGGCGCGCACATGATCGTCGATGTCGAGGTACACGCCAACTACCCGCAAGGGTTCTCCTGTGGTGGTACGTTCGACAATCTCGCCAATTGACCTAAACCAGCGATAGCTGCCATCACGCATTTGCATTCTGAACTCGACCATGTAGTCGGCAGTCCGGCTATCGAGATAGTCCCGAAAGCTGCGTCGTACCCGCTCCCTGTCCGCTTCGTGCAAACGCGCCACAAAGGCGGTCCGTGTTTCGACAAACTCCTCAGGGTCGTAGCCCAGCATGCGGGCCACCTCATCGTTTGCGCCAACCTGCTCGTCACCCGGCCGGTAATCCCACAACCCAACGCGTGCCGCCCTCATCGCAAGGCGCAACCGGACTTCATTATCGATCAATTTCCGCACGTCGCTCATCACCACACATCAGGGCACACTGGCCCAGCCAAAAAAACCGTCGCAAACAGGACTTGCCAATGCTCCAGCAAGCCGATTCTGCCGGTAATATAACCATGCCTGAATGACATCGCCAAAAACAGGCATGGCAAATTCATCACCACTACCCATTTGGTCATACTCGTGATACATTCATCATAATCAATCGGTCTTACCGAGCAGTTCGCCAATCATTCTGACGCCGAGAACAAACCACCTTGCGCTTGCCCACGTCAAAGACATCCATCCGATCCCGACTGCTGCTGGCCAGCGCAGCAGTCCAGATCGTGCTCCTGTCCATCCTGCTGTTCAACAGCATGCGCCTGATGGACAGCGCGACCGAAGCCAGCGTTGACGTTCTTATCGAGCAAAATGCCAGCATACTTCATGCTCTCACCACAGCTTATGGCGAACAAAACGCATACCAGGCTTTGCAGGATGTGCTGGATGAACTGTTGGTCGACGCCCACGAGGGTTTAGTCTATGTCCGCGTTCTCCGGGAAGACGGTAGCGAACTCATCAACTCCGGTGCCCCTCCTCCCGACAGCGCATTTCCAGTCGCCATCAACGGCCTTCTTCACTCCGCATCAGAGGGAGCACAAACACTACATTCCTACCGATCCCTTTTATTGCAGAACAACGAAGTCGGTCAGTTGCAGTTTGGCGTCGCTACCACAACCCTCGCCAATACCCGTCAGTCCATTCTGACTCAAGGCACCGCGCTGGTAATCACCTCCATCATGATTACCACACTACTGCTATGGCTGATAGGGCAGTTGCTGATGCGCAACCTGGACAAGTTGCTTGACGGCAGCCGGGCTTTAGCGGCCGGGCAACTCGCTCACCGGATCGCCCATTCTGGCGAAGATGAGTTTACCGATCTGGCCGATCGCTTCAACCTGATGGCTGATCGGCTACAGGCACGCATAGTGGAGCTCGCGCAAACCACTGCCCACCTTGAGAAGAGCGAAGAGCGATACGCCCTTTCTGTCAAAGGAGCCAATGACGGCTTGTGGGATTGGGACATCACACGGCGCAGTGTTCACGTGACCTCCCGCTTTTGCGAGATATTCGGCCTTCCTCAGGGGATCACCGAACTGAACCAGGAAGAAATACCCAAACGGATGCGACCCGAAAACGTTGCTACGGGTTATCAACAACTGATCAGTCACCTGAAGGGTGAGCACGAGCAATTCAAGATCGAGATTGAAATTGCGCACCCCGACGGTACTTATCGTTGGGTGCTGGTCCGTGGAGTGGCACTGAGAGGCGACAGTGGGCATGCCTCCCGAATGGCAGGCTCGATCAGCGATATTCAGCAACAAAAACTGGCCGAGCAGCAACTACTGCACGATGCCTTCCACGACCGGGTGACCAAACTGGCCAATCGGGCCTTACTGCTGGAGCATCTGAGATACGCAATCGGTCATCGTCGGCGCGACAAAGCCTTCCACTTTGCGCTCATAACCTTTGATCTTGAACGCTTCCATGCAATCAACGACAGCTTTGGACACGATGAGGGCGACCGGGTGTTGTGCGAGGTTGCCGAACGCATACGGCGCTTCGTGCTTGGCGGAGATATTGCGGCACGGGTGGGCGGAGACCAGTTTGCAGTCCTGATCACCGACATCGATGACGAGTCACAAGGCCCAAGGCTGGCTGAGGCACTGCGCGAAACAATCTGCGCACCGATCTCCGTCAAGGGTGGTCAGTTGATTTACCCAAAAGTACATATTGGAATCGCACTGCCAGAGAACGAGGAATGCACACCCGAGTCTTTGTTAAGAGATTCTGACAATGCCCTTCATGACGGCAAGCGCAGCGGGCAAGAAGCCATCCGGATTTACCATGCGTCGATGCACGCTAGAGCCATACAGTCGCTGCGGCTTGAGTCTGATTTGCGCGAAGCACTCAACCAATCATTAATTGACGTTCATCTACAACCAATCGTCTCGCTGATGGACAAACAGGTGCGTAGCTATGAAGCACTGGCACGCTGGCATCATCCCTCGGAGGGCAACATCCCGCCATGTAACTTCATTCCGGTTGCCGAAGCACGCGGTCTGGTCCACCAGCTAGGGCTGATCATGCTCGACAAAGTGTGCCATACGATTCGCGGTTGGCAAGATACAACCGCTAACGGCCGCGTCCCGCGCATCAGCGTCAATCTCTCGGCGATTCAACTGAACACCCCGAATCTTGCCAAAGAACTGGTGGATCGCGTACGGGCAAGTGGCGTGCCGGCGACCCTGCTCAGCTTCGAGATAACTGAAAGCCTGTTGGCCGAATCAGAGGGCAAGGCCCTGGAAACCCTCGCAAGCCTGAGACAGGCGGGACACCGAGTGCTGATAGATGACTTCGGCACAGGCTACTCCGCACTTGCTTACCTGCACAACATCCCATGCGACATCATCAAGTTCGACGGCAAATTCATCCGTTCGATCGAGTCGGACATGCGCCTTCAGGCGATTGTCCGAAGAACGGTCCAACTTGCCCATGACCTTGGGATTGAAGTAGTCGCCGAATGGGTGGAAAATGAAGGGCAAGCCGAGATTCTGAGGGACATGGGCTGTGAATACGGTCAGGGCTACCTGTTCGGCAAACCTGTGGCAGTAAAGGACGTACCCACAACCTGGGAAACGGACAACTCATGAGAGCCGCTAAACCCATGGCTAAATTTCTACTGGTTTTGCTTGTGCTTCTGGTGCCTCAGTCCATACAAGCCAGCGACTGGCTGATCTCTGGGTTTGCTACCCTTGGCGTCAGCTATATCAGCGATGATGACGTATTTTTCAGCCATCCCGCCAAAAGACGGACAAAACGCCCTAGCACCGACTTTGGCGCAGACTCCGTCTTCGGGCTGCAACTTGAGCGTCGTTTAAACGCTCGCACCGGCGCCGTCATACAGTTGCGATCGCATGACCACCAGGACCGACGCTTCAAGCCCGAGGTGAGTTGGGCCTTTATGCGCTACGAACTCAACCCCAACACAACCATCCGGCTGGGTCGGCTCCGCTCCCCATCGTTCATGTATTCCGAAAGTCTGGACCTGAACTACGCCCAACCCTGGATCAGACCACCAGTCGAAGTCTATGGTCTCAACCCACTGACCGACGTCGACGGCGTAGACCTCATAATTCGCACACGGGTCGCGGGATACGATGTCGAGCTGCAACCCTATGCCGGTGCCGGCGGCACGCACGATTTCCCGGAAGGACATGCCCGGCTATCCTCTCACCGAGGTCTAAGCGTCGGCATAGAACGCAGCAACCTCCTGCTGCGAATGAGTCACAGCACTGGTAGCATTTCGGTTCTGCATGGCGATACACTGCATAATTTGGCCGCAAGCTTTCTACCGCCAGATAGTCTTTCGGGGCGCAAGGCACGGGGTAGCTTCAGCTCCATCGGTTTCCGGTGGGATGCCGACCAGCTTCAGATCATCGGAGAATGGGCCAATCGATCCACCCAGCGATTTATCAACTCGGCATCCGGATGGTACATAACAGCGGCATATCGCATGGATCGCATCACTCCCTATGTGACCATCGCCCGACAAACACAGACCCGGTCGGTAATTCCCTCCGGCACGGTGATGAACCCGATCCTCACGCTCTATGAAACAACCCGCAACCCTTCTCAAAAAAGTCTCACCATAGGTGCCCGCTGGGACGTCGGACGGGGCAGCGCCGTCAAGATGCAATGGAGCCGTATTGAGTTGCCCCGTGATGGCTGGGGAGCATTTTTTCCGCGCACAGCTAACCCGAGCGCAAGCCCGGCCGGAAAAGCCCTCGACATGTTCAGCCTTTCGGTAGACTTCGTCTTCTGAGCCCGAACATGCGCTTCGTGATTCGCGGACTCCTCGTACTGTATTTAGTCTTTGCCCAGCATATTGCATGGGCAGACATTGCCGTGGTCACCGCATCAGAAAGTGCGATAGGCTCCATGAGTCTTGAAGAAGCCCAACTCCTTTACCTTGGGCGCCTCACCGCGCTGCGTGACCGCACACCAGTGCAACTGCTGGACTTGCCGCCAGGCGATACACGTGACGCGTTCTATCAACGCCTGACCGGGCGCAACCCGGTGCAGATACGTGCTTACTGGTCGCGTATGGTGTTCACAGGACGGGCTCGTCCTCCTCAACAAGTGGCTAGTGACGCTGCCATGGTCAACGCATTGCTGGTGGATCTTCATTCCGTTGGCTATCTACCAGTGGGCTCCGTTCCGGCTAGCTTGCGAACACTGCTCACACTCACACCACCCTGAGCCCATATCCGGACCGCTCGCGCACAGCACTGTCGTTCAACTCCACAACAAGAACCCATCATCAGCGCATTGGCCGATTCATCGTCATGCGCAAATTGCCCGACCACAAGCTACTTGACTTGGGAAGAATAATGAGTTCAAATAGCAATCATTCTTGTTTCTGTTAATGCAATGCTTCCCTCTCACCCAACCAGCGTCACTGGACATTGTGCCTGCGTCGACCAGGATGCTCAGCCTTGCCACCGCAACGAGCACACGGTGCTTTCAAGCGAGGCGTTGTTTAAGGGGCGGAGTTGTGTGAAGATTGACCACGCAGGCACGGAATACACACTCCGCGCGACACGTGCCGGAAAACTCATACTGACCAAGTGAGGCCACCTGTGTACATCTGCATCTGCGCCGCTGTTACAGAGCGTCATATCGAAGAAGCCGTGGAACTGGGGGCACGCCGCCTACGCGACCTTCGTCTTCATCTGGGCGTTAGTGGCGACTGCGGTCGCTGCGCAAGCTGCGCGCATCGTTGCCTGTCCAACGCTCTTGAGACTAAAAACCCAAAAACACAAGGGGGTTTGGCCAATTGCGCGATGAGGGCACTCACCGGTTTACCCGTTGAGCTCGGACTGGATGCATCATGACTCCAAATCCGGTGCCCAATGGCCAAGCTCAGTTCAAACGCCAGTCACTTGCTGACACCAGTTTGAACAAGGCTTTTACACCTTTACGGACTTCGGCATGGCTTATGCTTGCAGCCCTGCTGGTCGAGTTGATTCTGCGCTGATCAATCGGCGTGCCGCATTTTAGGTCAAAATGCCACCTTCCCTTACTTTTACCGCTCCGCCGTTGATTTTTGATCAAAAAACCCCGCGGGACAAAGTCGCCAGACCAAGACGCACCACCGAGAGGTCAGGGAGTACCTCACACTTTGCACAAGCATCCGGAAACAGCAACGCCAGAGAACGCTTTCTGCTGCTCACCTTCGTCGTATGCAGTCACCTCGCAGGGGCCATCATGTTGGCCTCGCAAACGCAGCCAACCATGTTGGCCTCGGCATCCGCGCCCATCAGTGTGGCCTTGCTTCAGGCTTCGGAGAACCCCGTCACCCGCCTTGGGACACAAACCTTAGATGCAACGCTACCGGTCAGCGCTGGCATGGCTCCATCTGAACCGATCGCAGCGGTCGAGACTAAACCAGACCCTCCCCTAGAGCCAGCCCCCACACTACAGCCTGAGCCTGAACCAAAGCCTGAACCAAAGCCCGAAC
>DAIMZH010000003.1:38919-137557 GCA_036734105.1 Azoarcus sp.
CCAGCCCCCACACTACAGCCTGAGCCTGAACCAAAGCCTGAACCAAAGCCCGAACGAAAGCCCGAACCAAAGCCCGAACCAAAGCCACTGCCGCGATCACAACCCAAAGCTGATACGGCGGCACCACGTCAGCCAGTTAATCAAGCTGCAGGAGAAAAACCGCTCGCCATAGTGTCACCCGGCTTGGCCTTGGGTAACACACCGCAAAATCTGCCTCCCGGAGACTCCCCAGCCAACACCGGCTCAACCCGGTCCGGGGAAATGACTGCACCAGACTTCGATGCTGCTTACCTCAATAACCCGGCCCCGGCCTATCCAGCTTTGTCTCGCCGGATGCGCGAAGAAGGCAGGGTTGTGTTGCGCGTATTTGTCACCACTGAAGGGCGTCCAGGCCGTATCGAGCTAGCCGAAAGTTCGGGCTACGCTCGACTCGACGCTGCAGCGCACGGCGCGGTAACGCGCTGGCGCTTTGTACCGGCGAAGCGTGGCGACCGGGCAATTGATGCATGGGTCCTGGTGCCTGTCGTTTTCAAACTTGAAGGAAGATGAAATGAATACAACTGATGCATTCGGCCTGTCCCATCTATGGGCTCAATCCGATATGGTCATCAAGGCAGTGGCCTTCACCCTGGTTGTCATGTCGGTCGCCAGTTGGTATCTCATTCTGGCGCGTAGTCTGCGCCAATGGCGTGCTAGACATTTCGACGGCGCGGTTGAAGCCTTCTGGAACGCAAGTTCGCTCAGCGATGGCCTGCTTCGTCTTCGTACGATGGCGCCTTCAGCTCCTGTTGAAGCCCTGGCTCGCCAGGGCCTTGCCGCCGTCGAGCATCTACGCCAGCACAATCACGCGGATACGCTGGGTGGCAAACTGGATGCCGACGAGTTCATAACACGGGCACTCCGGAAATCCATCGCCCGTTCCACAGCACAACTTGAATCAGGGCTCACGGTGCTCGCATCCATCGGTTCGACCGCGCCATTTGTTGGACTTTTCGGCACGGTTTGGGGCATTTACGGCGCACTGATCGGGATCAGCTCCAGTGGCGTGGCAACGCTTGACGCGGTAGCCGGACCGGTTGGCGAAGCCCTCATCATGACAGCCTTCGGACTGTTTGTAGCGATCCCTGCGGTTCTTGGTTTCAATGCATTCAATCGGGCAAACCGTCTGGAGCTCGGGGAGTTGGACGCCTTTGCGCATGACCTGCACGCCTGGTTCACTACGGGTAGACGACTGTCGGATTCGCCTGTACTACAGACTGCCGGGCGACACGACGCAGACGACAGCGAAGCTAGCCCACAGGCTGCGCAAGCCAACGGGGTGGCATGATGGCATTCGGCGGATTTGACCAAGGAGGACGCGGCGCCCCGATGAGCGAGATCAATATGGTGCCGCTCATCGACGTCATGCTGGTGCTGCTGATCGTCTTCATGATCACCGCGCCCTTGCTGACCCATTCGATCAAGATTGACCTCCCCCAAGCCTCATCCGAAAGCACAAACGAGAAGCCTGCCACCATTACACTTGCAATGGATCATCAGGGACAACTCTACTGGAATGACCAACCCATTGACGACGAAACCATGGTGAGCCGACTGAATGAGGCCGCTCAATCCAACCCGCAACCAGACTTGCACCTTCGGGCTGATCGCGAAACACGCTATCAACGGCTTGCTGAGGTGATGTCCCACGCACGCCAGGCCGGCATTCAAAACCTCGGCTTCATCACAACGCCAAACTGATCCCAGATATCGCTCGCTTGCCAGACAAAATGTTGTCAAGCCAGACATACTGTTGACATAGCGCAAAGCGGGGTCAAATAGCCTTCGCGCATGCTACTTCCGTTGGATAATTCAGGGCTGTCCTGATGAACAACCTCAACGGAAGTGTCATGCCACGCCCGTCACCGCTCAAACTGCTAAGACAAAGACTTGCTCGCCCCGCTGCTTCGTGGTCGCTCGCGAGGATAGTGCTCGTTGGCGCGGTCTTGGGCGTTCTGTTCTGGGGTGCATTCAATACTGAGGTTCCCTCGGTTTTTCGTCTGCCAAAGGGTGGGTTTCATGCTACCAGTTTTTCCTGATGCTGCTCGCTGATCCAGCTTTCCAAGAACTGGATTGGCGACTTGTAACCAAGTGTCGAATGCTGCCGCTTCCGGTTGTAGAAGACCTCGATGTACTCGAAGCTGGCAGCTTTCATGTCGGCATGAGAGGCATAGCGAATGCCATGCACCCGCTCGTTCTTGAAGCTGTTGAACCAGCTCTCCGTCGGCGCATTATCCCAGCAGTTCCCTTTCCGGCTCATCGAGCAGGTCATGCCGTAGGCCTTGAGCTTGTCCTGAAAGACATGACTGGCGTACTGGCTGCCCCGGTCGGAGTGGTGTAGCAGCCCCGGCGCAGGCCGCTTCCTGAACCAGGCCATAGTCAGCGCGTCGGTCACGATGTCCGACGTCATGCGAGGCTTCAGCGACCAGCCGACGACTTCGCGGTTGAACAGATCGAGCACGATGGCCAGGTACAGCCAGCCTTCATCCGTCCACAGGTAGGTGATGTCCGACGTCCAGACCTGATTCGGCGCCGTCGGTGTGAAGTTTCTGGCAAGCAGGTTCTCCGCCACCGGCAGCCCATGCTTCGAATCCGTCGTCACCTTGTAACGCCGCTTGTGGCGGGCATGGATACCGTTGTCGCGCATCAGCCGTTCAACCCGCTCCTTGCTCGCCGAGAAGCCTCTGGCCCGCAGCTCACGCACCATGCGCGGACTACCGTAAGCCCCTCTGAGTTCGGCATGAATGGCCTGGATCAGTATCAGCATCTGGCTGTCGGTCAGTCGCTTCCGATCCGGCCGGCCACCACGCTTCCATGCCCGGTAGCCGCTGATGCTGACATCAAGCACGTCGCACATTTCGGCCAGGCAAAACGCATTTCCCTGCGCGGCAATCCAGGCGTACTTCACAGAACATCCCTTGCGAAGTACGCCGTCGCTTTTTTTAGGATTTCGTTCTCCCGTTTGAGCCGGAGATTCTCAGCCCGCAACCGCGACAGCTCCATTTCTTCGGCCGTCACAACCCTGCCGCCGGCACCGTTGAGCCTGCCTGCTTCTGCTGCCTTGATCCAGTTGCGCAAGGTCTGGTCGCTTACCCCGAGTTCCCTGCAAACCGTGCCTACGCTTTGTCCATCCTTGACGCGCTTTACCGCCAGTTCCTTGAACTCGGTCGTATATGCCTGTTTCGGTATCTTCATTTCATGCCTTCCAAAAGTGACGCTAATTTTAGGTCACCCTTGGCAGACGAAATTTCGGGGGAAGCTCAGGCGCAAGATTACCCAAAACAGTGCTCACGGCTAATACCCATGCACCATCAACAGGCAAGCGCCAACAGCACAACACCTTTCGTCATCTTGGTATCGCAGTATTATTCGTGCTCATGAGGCCGTCAGACTTGGGTCATCGGTAAGCAGCGAGACCGGACTGTTCCGCAGTTCAAGCGCGTGGTTGATCCATGCTGGGAATGAGCGGATCAATTCAAGCCCCTTTCCCGGCCTTCGTAGCATAACAATCACAATTTCGTCCGGTTCGGCGGCCCGAACTTTGCTAGACACAGTTCACCTTTATTTTGCAGGAGTCCTCATGTCGATTCACGTAGCACTCAATCATGTCACGCGCTATCGCTACGACCGGCCCGTGGCACTCGCGCCACAGATCATTCGCTTACGCCCTGCCCCTCACAGCCGGACCCGTATCCTCAGCTACTCGTTGCGAGTGCTTCCGGACAAGCACTTCATCAACTGGCAACAGGATCCGCAGTCCAACTATCTAGCACGTATCGCGCTCCCGGAAAAAACCACCGAGTTCTCTGTAGAAGTTGACCTTGTCGCCGAGATGGCGGTGATCAATCCGTTCGACTTCTTTCTGGAGCCGTATGCCGAAAAATGTCCGTTCGAATACGAGAGCTGGCAAAAGGATGAACTTGCACCCTACTTCAAGAAGCAACCACTGACACCGTTGTTTCAACGATATCTCAATGGGACAAGTTGCGAACCCACACGAAGTGTCGACTTTCTGGTTGCGGTCAATCAACGCCTTTTCGAGCACATCGACTATCGGATCCGCCTCGAACCTGGTGTTCAAACGCCAGAGGAAACCCTTGAGCAACGCTCAGGCTCGTGTCGCGACTCGGCATGGTTGCTGGTGCAGTTGCTGCGCCATCTGGGCATCGCGGCGCGCTTCGTCTCCGGTTACCTGATCCAGCTCACCGCCGACGTCAAGTCGCTGGACGGCCCGTCCGGCCCCGAGGCCGACTTCACCGACCTGCACGCATGGTGCGAAGCCTATCTGCCTGGTGCAGGCTGGGTGGGGCTGGACCCGACCTCCGGCCTTTTCGCTGGCGAGGGTCATATCCCGCTGGCCTGCTCACCTGACCCCTACTCGGCGGCCCCGGTCAGCGGAGCAGTGGAAAAGTGTGAGGTCACCTTCGAGCACCACATGAGCGTGACGCGCATCTGGGAAGCGCCACGCGTCACCAAGCCTTACACCGATGCCCAATGGCAAGAGATAGAAGCCCTGGGCCACACCATAGACAAACGCCTGGACGCCATGGACGTTCGACTCACACAAGGCGGCGAGCCCACCTTTGTGTCGGCCACCGACCCCGACGGCGATGAGTGGAACACTGACGCACTCGGACCCACCAAGCGATTGCTGGCAGCAGACCTTTATCACCGTATTCGCGAAAAATACGGTGCCAACGCGCTGGTGCATTTTGGTCAGGGAAAGTGGTATCCCGGCGAACAATTACCGCGTTGGTCACTTAACTGTTACTGGCGCCTCGACGGCGAACCGTTGTGGTCACACCCTGCGCTGATTGCCGACGAGAAGCACGATTATGGCGTCACCGAAGCCGATGCAGCGGCTTTTCTGCGTGGCGTGGCAGAGCTTCTCGACTTGGACGCCAAACATGTTTTTGCTGCCTACGAAGACGTCTTCTACTACATGTGGCGCGAACGTCGTCTGCCGACCAACGTCACCCCGACCGACTCGCGCATCGCCGATCCAATGGAGCGCGCCCGCCTTCTGAAAGTGTTTACTCAGGGGCTAGAAAAAGTCGCGGGGCACATACTGCCGATTGGCCGGGACCCCGAGGACGAACGCTGGAAGACCGGTCTGTGGTATCTGCGTGACGAGCGCTGCTATCTGGTGCCCGGTGACTCGCCGATCGGTTACCGACTGCCGCTGGACTCTCAGCCCTGGGTCAAGAAGGAAGACTATCCGTGGCTGCACGAACCGGACCCCTTTGCCACCCGCGCGCCGCTTGCCTCGCACGCGCTGATCACGCAGCAACTGTCGCAGACACATCAGCCCAAGCGCGCTTCGACTGCAGACCGGCGTGCGCCAAGCACCTTCGAGTCGGCCGAATGGGTGACACGCACCGCGATGTGTGCGGAAGTCCGCAATGGTGTGCTCTACATCTTCATGCCACCTACAGAAAGCCTTGAGGATTATCTCCAAATCGTCGCAGCAGTCGAGATCATCGCCACCAGAATGAATCTGCCCGTGCTGCTTGAGGGTTACGAGCCACCTCGCGATGCTCGCCTGCGCCATTTCCGCATCACCCCCGACCCTGGCGTCATTGAGGTCAACATTCAGCCTGCCAACAACTGGGACGAGCTGGTCGACCAGACCACCCACCTTTACGACAGCGCGCATGAATGCCGCCTGAGCACCGAAAAGTTCATGATCGACGGACGCCACACCGGCACAGGAGGCGGCAATCACTTCGTGCTGGGCGGCGCAAGCACGGAGGACTCTCCCTTTCTGCGCCGCCCGGACCTGCTCCGCAGCCTGGTCTCCTACTGGCACAACCACCCCAGCCTGTCATATTTGTTCGCCGGTCTGTTCATCGGACCAACCTCGCAGGCACCACGTGTTGACGAAGCCCGCAACGATGCGGTTTTCGAGCTTGAAGTGGCGTTCCGCGAAATGCAACGCCTGCTTGACGACGACCGTGAGCGTTGCCCCCCGTGGATTGTCGACCGTCTGATGCGCAACCTGCTCACCGACGTCACCGGCAACACCCATCGCGCCGAGTTCTGCATAGACAAGCTGTACTCGCCAGATGGCCCCGCTGGCCGGCTGGGCTTGCTTGAACTGCGCGCCTTTGAAATGCCACCGCATGCGCGCATGAGCCTGACCCAGCAACTGCTGCTGCGCGCGCTGGTCGCCCGTTTCTGGGAAACACCCTACGCCCCGCCCAGGCTGGCCCGTTGGGGGACCGAACTGCACGACCGCTTTCTGTTGCCGCATTTTGTCTGGCAAGATTTCTGCGATGTCATCGAGGAAACCAACGCTGCCGGGTTTCCGCTGCAAGCTGACTGGTTCGCACCCCATCTGGAGTTCCGTTTCCCCAAGATCGGGGATCTCGCCCTGAAGGGCATGAAGCTGGAACTCCGGAGCGCACTGGAGCCATGGCACGTTCTGGGCGAAGAAGGCTCGGCTGGCGGGACCGTGCGTTTTGTAGACTCCTCTGTAGAACGACTTCAAGTCAGGCTGTACGGTATGGCACCAGACCGCTATCGTCTGACCTGCAATGGAATTCCGGTACCATTGCAGCCAACCGGCACGGTAGGCGAGTTTGTTGCCGGCATCAAATACCGCGCCTGGCAACCACCGTCCTGCCTGCACCCCACCATTGGTGTCGACAGTCCGCTCACATTCGACCTTGTCGACACCTGGATGGGGCGTAGCATTGGCGGCTGCCAATATCACGTCATGCACCCCGGCGGCCGCAGTTTTGAAACTCGTCCGGTTAATGCCTTTGAAGCAGAAAGCCGCCGTCTGGCCCGGTATTTCCGGATGGGCCACACTCCTGGCCCAATCAACGTGCGAGAGCCTCATATCAATTCGGAGTTTCCGTTCACGCTTGATCTGAGACAATACTGAGTTGCGGACCCCGCATAACCAGTCCGCCGCACCTTGCAGGTGTGGCGGAATATCGAGCGTTCAAGACACATGCCTGCCGGACTCATTGATCAATACCCGTTTTCAGCAAGCCGCTACGACGAACTCCTGGTGGCGGAGAAATTCCCCCATCCGCACCTGGAACCATTCGTTGCCAGACTTGAAGGACTCCCCGGAGACATCCTGGACACTCGCTCGCGCTTTGTTGCAGAAGCCATCGAATCTGACGGGGTAACCTATAACGTCTATGCCGATCCAAATGGACAGCGCCGCCCCTGGGGCCTGGACATGTTGCCGCAGATCATCAGCGAAGGTGAATGGCGTCATCTTTCGGCCGCAGTAGCACAGCGCGCAAGGCTTCTGGATTTGGTGCTGGCGGATCTCTATGGTCCGCAAAAGCTGCTCAAGGAAGGCCTGCTACCCCCTGCCCTCGTTTTCGGCCAACGCGGTTTCAAGTGGCCCTGCGTGGGCATGAAACCACCCGGTGGACACTTTCTCAACCTTTACGCGGTTGACCTGGCGCGCGCGCCCGACGGAAACTTGTGGGTCATTGCCGACCGGACGCAAGGACCCTCGGGTGCCGGTTATGCACTGCAGAACCGCATCGTCATCTCCCAAGCGTTTCCTGACGCCTTTCGTCAGTTGCATGTTCAAAAACTGGCTGACTACTTTCGTAGCTTGCAAAACGCTCTCGTGCACATGGCTCCCCGGGACGGCGACCCTCCGCTGGCTGTCCTGTTGAGCCCCGGACCCTACAACGAAACCTACTTCGAGCACGCTTTTCTGGCACGTTATCTCGGTTTTCCGCTGGTCGAGGGACAAGACCTGACTGTCCGTGCAGAAACCGTCTATCTCAAAACCCTGCGCGGCCTGCGTCGAGTGCATGCGATTTTACGACGTCTGGATGATGACTTCTGCGACCCGCTGGAACTGCGCGCCGACTCTGCACTCGGCGTGCCGGGCCTATTGTCAGCCGCCCGCGCCGGACGTGTATTGATTGCCAACCCACTGGGTAGCGGCGTACTGGAAAGCGCAGCCCTGTTTGGTTTCTTGCCGCGCATCTGTGAACGACTGCTGGGCGAAGAGCTCGCCATGCCCTCTGTCGCCACATGGTGGTGCGGCGAGCCTCCGGCACTGGAACACGTACTTGAAAACCTTGACGAACTGGTCATCAAACCTGCCTACCCGGACATGAACCAGGAGACCGTATTTGGTCACCAGATGAAAGGAGCCAAGCGAGACCAGCTCATTGCCAGCATTCGTGCGCAACCTCACGCCTATGTCGGGCAGGAGTGGGTACGGCTGTCGCAAGCGCCTGTCTGGACTGGAAAGACCGAGAAACCACTCGCCCCCCGTTCGGTCGGTCTGCGCCTTTTTGCAACGGCCACACCAAACGGCTATACCGTCATGCCGGGAGGATTGACCCGGGTCGCTCCGAACGCAGGAATCGAGGTGATCAGCATGCAGCGCGGCGGCCTGTCCAAAGACACCTGGGTGCAGGGCAGCGCACCGACGCAACGAGGCAGCCTGCTCAAGGAGCGACTGGGCGTCATCGACCTGCAATACAACAATGTAGACACACCGTCACGGGTCGGCGAAAACCTTTTCTGGATGGGACGTCATTCCGATCGAGTCGAATCCTCGGCACGCGTTCTTCGTACAGCGTTGACCCGTGTGGCCGGAGGAAGCGATGAAAGCGATCAAGAGCTGGCAGGGCTGTTGAGCGCTGCCAACCGGTTGGGCACGCTGGGTGAGGACGATGACGACAAATCTCCAACGCTTGAGTCGCGACTATTAACTGCCATCACTGATATCAAGCAAACCGGGTCGCTGGCGTCCAATCTGCGTGCGCTATCCATCAACGCCAATCATGTCAGAGAGCGGCTATCATCTGACAACTGGCACATACTCAACCGCCTTGAGGCATCACTCAGGCCCACACCAGCCACGCTTGATCAGGCGCTCAGCGTACTGGACCAGGTCATGCTCAATTGCATCTCGCTGGCTGGATTTGCCATGGACGATATGACTCGCGATGAAGGTTGGCGGTTTCTCATTCTTGGAAGACGCATTGAACGACTCGCGAGCATCTCTGCGCTGGTATCCGTCGTGTTGCAGGCCAGCCCGGAATCCCGTGAATCGATGCTTGAATGGCTGCTTGAGGCCGGAAACTCCATCGTTACCTACCGCTCGCGCTACCGGCGAGTACCCGAACTGCTGCCAGTCGTACATTTGCTGGTATTTGATATCTCCAACCCGCACTCGGTTGCCTTTCAGGTGCTGTCGCTCAAACGCTACCTCGCCAGAAGCGCCCAAGACCTAGGACACCCGATGCCGCCACAGATACTCGGGCTTGAACGACGCTTCAACCGTTTCGACCTCACCGCCTTCGAGGTCGAACACAGCGACGACGCTTGTGCCCGCCTCGCATCACTGCTGGATGACGCGGAGCATACCGCCTATGCCGTCTCTGACGACGTACATCACCGCTTCTTCATTCACACCGTGCAACCCTTCCACCTCAGGAGTGTTGCATGATCCGATATCACATACGGCACGACACACACTACGACTACGACTACCCGGTAGGCGAGTCTCACCAGATGCTGCGACTGGCCCCACGAGATCTTCCGTGGCAACGATGCCTGCACAGCCGCCTCAACATCGACCCACCCCCCGAACGTCAACAACGCTTTGTCGACGCATTTGGCAACACCGTCGATGCTCTGCACTTTGAAGCCGATCACAACCATCTGTTCGTGCGCAGCGAGTGCTGGGTGGAGTTGAACGCTAGACCCATGCCCGATCTGGACGACAGCCCCCCCTGGGAAGAAGTACGCGACTGCCTGCACTACATTGCCGGCAAGACGCTGACAGCGGAACTACTTGAAGCCAACGCCTTCCTGTTCGAGTCCACCAATGCACGTGTCAAACGGGAGTTCGCAAACTTCGCAGCCAGTTGCTTCGAGCCAGACACGCCCTTGCTTGTGGGGGTTGACGCACTGATGCAGCGCATCTTCACCGAATTCACATTCGATCCCAGCGCCACAGATGTCACCACGCCAGTTGCCGAGGTGTTTGCCAACCGGCGTGGCGTATGTCAGGACTTTGCTCACTTCATGATCTCCTGCCTGCGCTCCATCGGGCTGGCTGCGCGCTATGTCAGCGGTTATCTGCTCACCCGCCCCCCGGCTGGCAAAAAACGACTCATAGGAGCAGACGCCACGCATGCGTGGATATCGGTGTTTCTTCCCAATGTGGGCTGGATAGACTTTGACCCCACCAACAACCTCAGGCCGCAACTGGAGCACATTACCATCGGCTGGGGGCGTGACTTCAGTGACGTTTCACCCATGCGCGGCGTATTGATCGGTGGCGGCGGTCATGAACCGTCAATCGAAGTGACCATGGTACCTGAAGACGAATTTGCCGAACTTTACGGCGATGCGGAGCAAGCCGTTCTGGACCTTCGACATACCGGCACATAAGCCCAGCAGCAAGATGAAACTGCACTACGCCGATCACTTTGTGTTGCCTCTGCCGGAGGGGCATCGCTTTCCCATGGACAAGTACGCACGTTTGCGTGAGCGACTCCAGGCTGACACGCTGTTCACTCCTGATGACTTCATTGTGCCGCTGGCTGCGAGTGACGCCGAAATATGCCAGGCGCATTGCCCTGCTTATCTACAAAACGTGGAGACCGGCAAGCTGACTGCTGCCGAGCAGCGAAGGATAGGCTTTCCATGGTCACCGGCCATGGTAGAGCGCTCACGCCGCTCGGCTGGCGCCACGCTGGCAGCCTGTCGCGCCGCTTTGACCGACGGCTGCTCGGCCAATCTTGCCGGTGGCACGCATCACGCACACCGCGATTTCGGGTCCGGCTTCTGCGTCTTCAACGATGCTGCAATTGCTGCCCGACAACTTCGCCACGAGGGCTTGATCGATCGGGTTGCCATCATAGACTGCGATGTGCATCAGGGAGACGGCACCGCCGCCATTCTCGCCGAAGACCGGGACGTATTTACTTTCAGCATTCACGGAGCAAAGAACTTTCCGTTTCGGAAAATGCACTCGGACCTTGATATCGAACTGCCGGATGGCACCGGCGACGAGGACTATCTGAGTGCGCTTGCGGACGGCCTGCAGCAGGTGCACTCACGCACACAACCCCAACTGATAATCTACCTGGCCGGGGCCGACCCTTATCGCGAAGACCGCTTCGGACGGCTAGGTGTGAGCATGGAAGGTCTCAGGCGACGCGACGAGTATGTGCTGGACAACTTCATCAGCCGTGGCATCCCGGTGGCCATGGCCATGGCTGGTGGTTATGCTCGCCACACCGAAGACACGGTCAGCATTCACCACAACAGCATCGTGACAGCCGCCCGTCTGCTTGCATCGGGAAGGTGATTTGACCTGCCTGCCAAGCAAGCGACTTGACGAACAATTGATTGACGACGGGTTTTGCTGACTGTCGCGCTGACCCGCATCAGGACCTCGTCGTCGCACACTATCGCGGCCCAGAACCGGAGTCAGTTTTACGATGAAGCTTTTCGGTATCGACTTCACCAGCGCGCCAAACCGACGCAAACCGATTGTGGTGGCAGCGGGATGTTTTCAGGGCGAAGGCGTCCAGCTTACGCACTTCGAAACACTCACCGATTGGGCGGCATTCGAGCGCTTCCTGCAAGGCGCCGGGCCATGGCTGGGCGCATTCGACTTTCCGTTCGGTCTGCCTTGCGAGGCCATCCATGATATGGGTTGGCCAGCCACCTGGCCAACCATGGTCGAGCACTGCAACACGCTAGGACGCGACGCCTTTCGAGCAGCGCTTGATCGTCACCGCGAGAACCGCCCTGCCGGACAGCGTTATGCCCACCGCGCAACCGACCATCCTGCACGCTCGCATAGCCCGCTCAAACTGGTCAATCCACCCGTTGGGCTGATGTTTCTGGAGGGCGCACCACGCCTTTTGAGAGCCGGAGTTCATATACCGCTGGTCAGCCCTGGCGACACAAACCGCATAGCGATAGAAGCTTATCCGGGTTTTCTGGCGCGACAGATCGAGCGCAACTCCTACAAGGGCGACGCCGCCAGCGCCAACACCCCGGAACGGCAAGCAGCCCGGCAACGCATTGTCGACACCCTGCGAACCGGGCAACACTCACTGTCGATGCCGCTGAGAATGTCCGACGAGCATTGCACAGAGGTTTTAGGCGACGCCCGTGGGGACCGCCTGGATGCCTGTCTCGCGCTGCTTCAGGCGGCATGGAGCGCCAGGGCTGGCGCTCCATGCTACGGCCTGCCAGACATCACCGATCCGCTGGAAGGCTGGATTGCAACGGTGCCGGTGAGGCCGCAGCGTGACGAGAAGCCGCAACCCTCAACTCAAGGTGTCGTTAAAGATATTGAACGCCCAGGCAATGGCCATGAAACCCTCCTGGGCTGACGACGCAGCAGACAAACCGCCAGCCCCATCAACGGCCACCATGGTTTTGGCCTCGGCGTCATACCGATATACCGAGGCGATATGTATGGCGTCGTTGTCATTGACAAAGCTGTAGCAGGTGTTGGCAATGATCGGCTCCATGGGCGGCTCTCGACCTGCCAGCAGGGCGGCGATGGCGCCGGCGCAAACCTTGGCCTGCTGATTGGCCATGTGCCCCGACTTGGGCGTGCCAGGCGCCGATGCGATGGCATCACCGATGACATGGATTCCGGGCGCTGCGAGCGATTCATAACTGCGAAAATCCACACTGCACCAACGATCGTCAACATCAATCAAACCCGCAGTACGCAGAATGACCGGCGCGCGCTGAGGCGGAATCACATTCCAGACATCGGCCTTGATAGCGGGCATGATGTCGAGATTGACCATGCCTTCCGAGGCACTTGCTGATTCGAAACGTGCGTTTGGTACATACTCGATGATGTCACGGTATTCGCCTTGAAATGCGGTGGTGAACAGCCCGGACTTGGCGACAATGCCTGGATTCGAGTCAAACACCAGCACCTTGGCACGTCGATTGTTGCGCCGGATGACGTTGGCGACGAGGCAGGCACGCTCATAAGTGCCCGGGGGGCAGCGATATGGGGCCAATGGGATGTGCATTGCAAAAACTCCGCCATCGCCAAGCGCCATCACCTGCTGCCTGAGGGTGTTGGTCTGCGGCCCCGCAATCCAGCCATGCGGCATGGCATCCTGCGCCGATGCCGACTCAAGACCAGGCATGTTTTCGTACATGAAGTCTATGCCAGGAGCAACCACCAGCCGATCATAGGCGATCGTTTCGCCAGACACCAGCCTCAACTCCTTGCGCATGGCATCGATAAGCGAGGCACGTCCGCGCACCAATTCCACCCCGTAGCGAGCGGCCAGCCCACCCCGACTTCGGGTAAGGTCACGCAGACTCATGGTGCCGTTGATCACACGGTTGCTCATTGGACAAGAAACGAACTGCGGTGAGGAATCGACCAGCACCACTTCTGTTGAGGGTGACCATATGCGCAGATACTTTGCGCAGGTTGCGCCAGCGAAGCCACCACCCAGCACGACCACACGCTGCCTGGCCCCCTGTGCAAAAGCTGGTGCGGCAAAGTTGCCCAAAGTGGCTGCGGCGGCGGACAGCTTGATGAAATCCCTGCGCTTCATGGCTTGCTCCCCTCTGCAACCAATGCTTCGGCAATGCGCCGGATCTGCTCATCGCTGTAGCCACGGGCATGTCGGTCCATGACGGTACCGCGGAGCCCACCATTCTTGAACTGCGTCATGGATTCAACAATCGCGTCGGCGGAAAGACCGTGAATTGCAGGCATTCCACCTTCGGATCTCCCCTCTGGCCCATGGCACGAATAACAAGTCGACGCCCATATGCGCGCCTGCCAGTCATCGGCAGCCGACGCCCCGCCGCACAGAACCAAGCCAAACGCAAACAAGCCGAAATACTTCATCAAGTAATCTCCGTAGGCAAAGCATCCAGAAACTTCATTCTATTTGAATGCGTAATCCCGCCCCAAGTTTTTGCACGATCAGCGCGGCAATATCGGTGTTGCCGTTTGACAAGGCCCAGGTTTCCGCAGTGAAGCCCCTGTCGTTTTTCTGATATAGATCCACTTCGGTGTCGAGCAGGCGACGCACCACTGCAATATGGCCATTGCGCGCAGCAAACATCAACGCATTGGACTGATTGGGAGCCAACGCATTGACATCCGCTCCACGTGCCAGAAGCTGGTTGACAATGCTCAGATGCCCCTGAAAGGCGGCATAGATGAGGGGTGTCCAGCCACCAAGGTTGATCTCGGCGCCAGCCTCCAGCAAGACATCCACCACGGCCTGATGGCCACCCAGCACCGCCAGCATCAGCGCGGAGTCACCCGCAAAATTGCGGCGGGACAGATCAGGACTGCGCTCGATCAAGGCCTGAACGGTTCTGAGATGCCCTTCTCTGGCCGCAAGAATGAGCAAGGTGTTGCCCTGCGCATCGAGGGTATTGGGGTCAAGACCTCGATTCAACAAACCCACCAACTGACTGGTATCACCAAGCCGGGCTGAACTGAGCGAATCCTCATAGGCGTTGGCGTGTGCCGCTCCGCCAGTGAAGCTCAATGACAGCGCAAGAAAAGTTGAGGTAAGAGCAAGACGAAAGCGCATGTCAGTCCTGATGGGCCAAAGGAAAGAGCCTGAAATAGTTGTCGGTGGTCGCCGCCGCCACGGCTTCAGTCGTGAGTCCGCGAAGCTTTGCGATCTCGTCGGCCACGTGCACCACCCACGCAGGCTCGTTGGTTTTGCCACGGTGAGGCACTGGAGCAAGATAAGGCGAGTCGGTTTCGATCAACAACCGGTCGAGTGGCACATATTTTGCGACTTCCTTGAGTTCGCGTGCGTTACGAAACGTGACGATACCGGAAAAGGAAATATAAAAGCCAAGGCCAAGTGCGCCTTTGGCAACATCCAGGGTTTCGGTGAAGCAGTGCATCACGCCACCGCATTGTTCTGCTCCCTCTTCCCGCATGATGCGCAAGGTGTCATCTGCCGCACTGCGCGTATGAACAATCAGCGGTAGCCGGCATTCCCGCGCGGCACGAATATGCACCCGAAAACGCTCACGCTGCCACTCAGGCGCATCCTTGTGCCAGTAATAGTCCAACCCGGTTTCACCAATGGCCACCACCTTGGGATGCCTGGCGAGTGACACAAGCTTGGCCACATCGGGTTCTTCGACATCCGCATTGTCTGGATGCACACCCACAGAGGCATGAAGAAACCGATGACGCTCGGCCAAGGACAGAACACGCGGAAAATCCTCCAGACGAACATTGACACATAAGGCCTGAACCACCCGGTTGTCACGCATATGCTCAAGAATCGCATCTTCACGCTCGGCGAGTTGAGGAAAGTCCAGATGACAGTGGGAATCGATGAACACTTTGGTCAGTCTATAGCGTGTGAGTGGGTCGACTAGAGCTCAGGAGTCCAGCCAGAATGGTTTCGATGCGACTGCGCAAGGCATGACCGGCCTCGTCTGCACTGAACTGCAAGCCTACACCTGGGGTCTTGCCACCCTGCGCACCTTCCGGTGTGGCCCAGACGACACGGGTCGCTACCGGATGCTTGGTGGGATCATCCATCAACTGCAGCAACAGGAATATTTCGTCCCCCAGCAGATAGCGTCTGTTGCTGGGCACGAACAGGCCGCCATGCAGGATGAACGGCATGTAGGCCGCGTACAACGCGGACTTGGAGGTGATGCTCAGCGACAGCACACTCGGTCTGACCGCGGTTCTGGTGGCTTCGCTCATACTGCACTCCCTGCAATTGAACGTGTATAGCGCAACAACATGTCCTCCAGCATCAAACGGGGGTTGAGGGGGTGTTGCGCCACCCGGCGCATGCGGGTCAGCTCATTGTAACAGTTGAGCAGCGCGTCGCTGCTGCAGGCGCGTGTCAAGGCGCGCAGTGAGGTCTCGCGCGACGGAAAGAATCGTGCCCGCCCACCGAGAGCCATGGTCGCCAGATCAGTCACCCAGCAGTGCATCCAGCCCAGCAGGTGCGGCATGTCAAAACGACTCGCCAAAGCCTCACGCGACTTGATCCAGCTTTCCCACTGAGCCGCCAGCGCCAGTGCATCGGTTCTGGGCAGACTATCGATGTCGCGCATGAAGCGGGAAAGGTGCTCAGCCATGCCCACTGCGGCCAGTCGTTCTGCCGCCAGTGGCAGACCACCTTCCACATGGGCGAGAGCGAGCCACTCTGCCGGTTTGCCACGCGCCCAGTCCTCGATCGCCCGGGCATCCGGCGGTGGCACCGACCATAGCTGACAGCGGCTGCGGATGGTCGGCAGCAAACGCCTGGGGGCTGCGCAGCACAGCACAAAAACGCAGTCGGGAGGCGGCTCCTCAAGCAGCTTGAGCAGGCCGTTGGCGGTGACGGTATTCATGGCGTCAGCCGGTTCAATCAGCACCACCCTTCGCGCGCCCTGGTGCGCGGTCACGGTCAGTGCGGCCTGTACTTCACGAACCTGATCAATGACGATTTGCCTGGACTTGGGCTTTTCCTTGTCAGCATCCTTGCTGCGGCTCTTGCGCTTGGTTTCGTCGTCTTCCCGCTCCGGCATCAAGGCCTCGGGCAGCAGCAAGTGCAGGTCCGGGTGATTGCCTGAGCGTCCGAGCACGCAGCTTGTGCAATGCCCACAAGCCTGTCCATCATGAGCCGGTGCCTGACACAACAGGCGCGCAGCCAGCGCCTCCGCCAGATCGCGCTTGCCCACCCCGGCCGGCCCCACCAGTAACAGTGCATGCGGTGTGCGCTCGCCCAAGGCCACCAGACGCCGCCAAACAGGATCGAGCCAGGAATGAATCACGCCAGCCACTCCTCTACGATGCGCAACACGTCTGCCCGGATGGCAGCCGGTTCGCGATCGGCATCGATAACCCGGATACGCTCCGGGGCGCGTGCGGCGCGCTCCAGATAGGCAGCCCTGACCCTCTCGAAAAAGTCGCAGCGTTCGCGTTCGAAACGGTCCGGCGCCTGCCCTGTGCCGGCCAGACGAACGGCCGCCTGCGCTGGCGCCAGATCGAAGATCAGTGTGAGATCCGGTTGAAAATCCGGATGCACCCAAGCCTCGAGCGCGGCAAACTTGAGCGGGTCAAGACCGCGTCCCCCCACCTGATAGGCGTAGGTGGCATCGCTGAACCGATCCGACACGACCCAGCGACCCGCATGCAGGGCCGGCATGATGCGGGCAGCCAAGTGCTCCCGGCGAGCAGCAAACATCAACATTGCCTCGGTTTCAAGATGCATGCCGTGATGCAGCAGCAGATTACGGAGTTGCTCGCCAAGCTCGGTACCGCCGGGTTCGCGGGTTTGCTCCACCCCGATGCCGCGCGCTTCAAGCAGGCGCACCAAGGCTTGGATCTGGCTGCTTTTGCCAGCACCATCAATGCCTTCAAAGGTGATGAATCGGCCAGTGGCCCCCATATTGTTCAGTTTCCTCTCCCGCGTATGTAGCGATTGACCGCCCGGTTATGCTCGGCGAGCGTGCGTGAGAACTGACTGCTGCCGTCGCCACGCGCCACAAAATACATATAGGCGGACTCTGCCGGATTGACTGCAGCGTGCAAGGCTGCCTCGCCAACCAGCGCGATTGGCGTGGGCGGCAGGCCAACCCGGGTGTAGGTGTTGTATTCGTGATCGGTCTCGAGGTGGCGGCGGCGCAGACGCCCTTCGAACTCGTCGCCAAAACCGTAAATCACGGTGGGGTCGGTCTGCAGTCGCATGCCGATGCGCAGCCGGTTGGCAAACACCGAGGCCACCAGCGGTCTGTCGTCAGGCAGGCCGGTTTCCTTCTCGATGATGGAGGCCAGAATCAGGGCTTCGTAAGGAGACCGTAGTGGCACATCAGGCTGTCGCTGAGCCCACACATTGTCGAGTCGCAGCATCAAGGCCCGATGCGAGGCCCGGTATACCTCCAGCGCACTTGAGTGACGGTCGACCCGATAGGTGTCCGGAAAAAACAGGCCCTCTGGGTGAGCAAACTCAGCGCCGATACGGCTCAGCAACTCGGCATCGGTCAAGTCACGCGTGTCGGCAGCCAGCCCCGGATGCAGGTCGATGATCTGCCGCATCTGGCGAAATGTCCAACCTTCGACAATGCGCACTTCGGTGCGGACCACATCGCCCCGGTGTAACTTGTCAATCAACTGGCGGGCATTCAACCCGGCTTCGATTTCGTAACTGCCAGCCACGATGCGCTCAGCCTTGCCCTCCAGCCGCGCTATCCAGTAAAACGCATCCGGGTGAACATCCACACCGCTTACGGCAATGGCACGCGCAGCCTGCCGCATATTGCTGCCACGCGCCACTGTGAACTCCAGCTTGTCCGAATCAAGCGGCAAGGCACGGTGGGCATACCACCATGCACCGCCCACGGCGGCGGCTACGAGGCTGGCGATCAGCAGGAAGAAGGTCAGAAGTCGCAAAAACATCGATTTCATTTTTTAAAAACGGAACTCGGCAGGCGCACGGGGTTCGGATAGCACGAGGATGTCTATAATATCTCAAAGCCCTATCAGGCTTGCCTGCAAACCGTTCAGCCCACCGAGACGACGAAAATCATGAGTTCCGACTGGATCACGTATCTGGAGCGCTCAGGCGCCAGCTTTACCGACACCAACATTGACTTTCCGGACACTGCCACAGTAGAAGGCAGATGCATCGCCGTGCCACTGGTGCACTTGGGTTTGATCCGCTCGGTCGGTGACGATTCAGCCGTGTTTCTGCACAATCTGGTCTCCAACGACGTCAAGAAGCTGTCAAGCGACGAGGCACAATGGAACAGCTTCAACAGCCCCAAGGGCCGCATGCTGGCCAGCATGCTGTTGTGGCGTGAAGCCGATGGGCACATGCTGATGGTTTCGCGTGACGTTCTTCCGGCCCTGCTGAAAAAACTGTCGATGTACGTGTTGCGCAGCAAGGTCAAGCTTAGCGACGCCAGCGAATCGACTGTGCTGATCGGACTGGCTGGTGACAACATTGAGTCGATCGTGACTGCGCTGGATCTGAACCTGGGTTCCGACAGGCTCAAACAGGCGGTCAACCATGCCCGAACCGGCATACGGCTAGACGCAAACACCGCCATCGTAGCAGTGCCTGCTGAGCAGGCCGCAGAGTGCTTTGAGGCACTATTGTCCGCAGGCGCGCTAGCCGCAGGCACCAACGCATGGCAACTGGCCATGATTCGGGCGGGTCTGCCCCTGGTCACTACCGCCACGCAAGAAGAGTTTGTCGCTCAGATGCTCAACTACGAGCTGATAGGCGGCGTGAGCTTCAAGAAGGGTTGTTACCCCGGGCAGGAGATCGTTGCGCGCACCCAGTATCTCGGGAAACTGAAGAAGCGCATGTATCGGGTCCATACGGACGCTGGCGAGCCCCCCAGGGCCGGAGAGGATATATTCACCCCAGCCTTCGGCGCACAGTCGGCGGGCAAGCTCGTCAACGTAGCCCCTGCACCCGATGGCGGTTTTGAAGCACTCGCGGTGATGCAGATCAGTTGCGCGGAGTCTGGCGAAATCCGTTTGGGCTCACTCGAAGGGCCGCGACTTACCATGCTCGAACTGCCTTACTCGCTGGAAACCAGCGAAGGTTGAAGCCGCATGTCAGGCAAGCTCACGGTTGTCGACAATTCAGGCTGTTCCTTGCAAGCGCAGACCGGCCGTAAAAACCAAAGCCAAGGTCTGCGTCTGTATGTGTATTATCGGTTGCGGGAAGGCGTCGATACCAACTCGGCCATTGAGGCCATCCGGAACATGCAGGAGGAGCTTGTCGGTCGGCACGGAGCGCGCGCCGAGCTGCTGCGACGTCGCGATGACTCCTCCACCTGGATGGAAATCTACGATCTGCTCGACGATGCGGATGATTTCGAACTGTGCCTGGTCGAGGCGGTTGCCCGACACCAGCTTGACGACTTGCTCACGGCCGACACGGAACGACACATCGAACGCTTTGTCAGCGTGACAGGGGGGCAGTGATATGTGTCTGGTCGTTATTGCCTGGCACGTGCACCCGGACTACCGTCTGGTCGTGGCAGCCAACCGGGACGAGTTCCGGAGCCGACCATCAAGCCCAGCTCACTGGTGGACCGATCAAGCTTCGGTGCTCGCAGGACGCGACCTGGAAGCCGGAGGCACCTGGATGGGCTTGAGTCGGGATGGGCGCTTTGCTGCCTTGACCAATTATCGCGACCCGTCAGGACATAAACCGGGCGCCCCTTCCCGTGGAATGCTGGTTCGAGACTGCCTGACTGACAAACGCAGCGCCGTGGAAACGTTGAGCAGTCTGTCCGAAGTCAGTTCGCGCTACGTCGGATTCAACCTATTGCTGTCAGACGGCGCCACGCTCGCCATTCATGAGAGCACCACTGGCGTGGTGCGTCCCCTTGAAGCAGGCATTTATGGTCTTTCCAATCGCGTCCTAGACACCGACTGGCCCAAGCTACGGCGTGCCAAGGCGGCTTTCCAGCCTGCTCTCGCCGCCTTGCCTGATGCCAATCCAATGCTGGCCTTGTTACGAGACGAGCAAGTTGCCGACGACCATGAACTGCCACATACCGGCGTATCTGCCGACTGGGAACGCCTGCTGTCCCCAATCTTCATTCGCGCTCCCGATTACGGCACCCGATGCTCTTCCGTGGTCACTGTCCGGCACGACGGTCAAACCCGATTTTCAGAATGGTCGTGGGATGAACACGGCGCCTTGCAAAGCGACGTGACCCATCATTTCCGGGCTCACCAGCCAAAAGCAAGGGCATAACGGCAAGCCACAAACCGGCTTCAGTTACCTTCAAGCCTGCAACGCATCTCGCGGTGGGGAATTCCTGCCTCCATGAACACTTCGCCCTGCGCCACAAAGCCAGCGCTTTCATAAAACCCCAGAGCGGTCACCTGCGCGTTCAGAACCACCTCTGACATGCCGCGTTTCTGTGCCTCCTTCATGAGTGCCTGCAGCAAGCTGGCTCCGACACCCTGCCCTCGCCAGGGTTTGAGCACAGCCATCCGGCCGACATGCCCATCGGGAAGCAGGCGCCCCGTGCCAACCACCTCACCCGTTGGAGCAACGGCCATGGCGTGTCGGCAGTGCGCATCATGCTCATCGCGCTCGATCTCAATGGGTACCCGCTGCTCCAGCACGAATACGGTTTCCCTGACAGGCATCACTTGCGCCTCAGCCACGGCCCAGTCAGCCATGACAACCTGAATGCCGGATCGCTGATCAGTTATATGCATGTTTTCACGACGCTCCAAAATGCTTACCGGGGTACCAGCCGATACCATCTCAAACAACTCCATCACATCGTCGTTGCGCATGCGAATGCAACCATGCGACAGCGCAACGCCCATTGGCTGGTCATCCGGTGTGCCGTGAATGTAGATGTATCGGCGCATGGTATCCACATTGCCAAGGCGATTACGACCGGCTTCGCATCCACTCAGCCACAGAATGCGCGACAGAATCCAGTCTCGATCGGGGTGATGCTCAGCCAGCTCAGGGGTCCACACCTCACCGGTGTGACGCCTTCCGCGAAACACCGCCCCACGCGGAGCGTTTGCGCCGATACAGGCACGCACGACATGCCTGCCGCGAGGGGTGCAAGCGCTTCCGTTTTGCTCACCCGCCCCGTTACTGGCGGTGCTCACCGAATACCGTCTGATGACCCGCCCATGCTGGTCGAGCACTTCCAGACACTGTTGACTGAGAATAATGACGATGCCGATGCGCTTCATGCTGATGCGGTGCGCCCACGACGGGCAGCAAAAAAGGCCGACAACATGCTTGCGCACTCGCTCGCCAACACCCCACCCAGCACTTCGGTGTGATGATTCAGTCGTGGCTCGGAAAACAGATCAATCACGCTGCCAGCCGCGCCGGTTTTGGGATCGCGCGCACCAAAGACGACACGCGCAATACGCCCATGCATGATCGCGCCAGAGCACATCACGCACGGCTCAAGCGTGACATAAAGTTCACAGCCTGGCAGACGATAATTACCCAGGCGCTGACCCGCGTCACGCAAGGCCATCACTTCGGCGTGCGAGCTTGGATCATGTCCGCGAATCGGCTGATTGAAGCCTCGCCCGACAATGTCATCCCCCAGCACTACTACAGCGCCCACCGGAACTTCGTCAAGGCTACCGGCAAGCCGAGCCTGCTCCAGTGCAGCCCGCATGAAGGCCTCGTCACGCATCAAGGTCATAGCCTGTTTCACTTTTGATTACTTCAGTCGTTAAATTTTAACTGATCGTCGGGTGCTGCAATGCACCACCCGACACTTGAATTTGCTAATATTCGGTCACTATTGACGGAGCGCATAGATGTCTGAAGAGAATCAGTTTTTTCGACCCGTGTCAGAATTCTGCGCGCGTGGCGTGGTCACTTGCAACGCCAACCAGAACCTGGTCGAAGTTGTCGCCATCATGCGCGAACGCAATATTTCAAGCATCGTAGTGGCGGATGGCAACACCCCGGTGGGTATTTTCACTGACCGTGATCTGCGAAACAAAGTGGTTGCGCACGGCATCGACCCGAAAACACTCACCGTGAGCGACATCATGAACTCGCCGCTGGCGGTGATTCGGGAGTCGGATTACCTTTACGAAGCGCTCTACCGAATGTCTCGCATGAGAATTCACCGGTTGGGCGTGGTGGATGCTCAGGATGCACTAGTCGGCATCATCACCGACACCGATATCATCAAGTTGCAGGCTCACTCCCCCCACCAGTTGGTGCTGGACATCGAGAAAGCCGAATCGCTGGAGCAACTCGCCGAACTGCACAAACGCATCGAAGCTTTGGTCCTGCATTTGTCCGGAACCAATCTGCGCACCCGCGACATGGTGCGGCTGATCGCACATCTTAATGACCAGATACAGGTGCGCCTAATCACACTGCTGCGACGTGACCGCTTTACCGATCTGCCTGACGGATTCGCGTTTGTCGTGATGGGCAGCGAAGGGCGCGGCGAACAGACTCTTTCAACAGATCAGGACAACGGAATCATCTATTCCGACAAGCTGTCTGCTGAAGAAATCGCCCGTGTAGAAGCGTTCTCTCATGCGCTGATTGAAGCCTTGATCGGTTTCGGCGTTCCACCTTGCCCCGGCGGCATCATGGCCAAAAACCCGGAATGGCGGCGCAGCCTGTCAGACTGGAAGACTGCGATCGGACGCTGGTTCAACACGCCCACACCCGAGAACATCATGATGGGCAGCATGTTTGTCGACTTGCGGCTGGTTTATGGTGACGCTGAGCTGGTCGATCAGCTCAAGTCCCACATCTTCGCGTTTCTCGCCCGCGACCGCGGATTCATCATGCGGATGGCGCAAAACATGACCGGATTCAAACCCCCGCTGGGGTGGTTCAACAAAATCAAGACATCCTCGGACCCTGCACACAAGGGCCAGCTCGATATCAAGAAGGCGGGCATTTTTGCGATCACCGATGGCATCAAGGCGATGAGTCTCGACGCCGGCAAGCTTGAAGGAAACACTCTGGACCGCATCGCCATACTCGGTGAAAAATCCGCCTTCAAACCGGATATGGCTGCGGACCTGTCAGCCAGTTTCGAGTTCATGACTCAATTACGCTTGCGTGGGCATGTCGCGTCAGTGCTGGCTGACACGCCGACATCAAACTACATCCGCGTGGCAGACCTGAACCGGGTTGAGGTGGCCAGACTGACGGCTGCCCTGGAAGCCGTGGGACGTTTTCAGCAGTTCATCCAGCATCACTTCAACCTCAAGCTGCTGCGCTGAGCCATAACCATGACCGGCAACAAAAAAGGCCGCCATATGGCGGCTTTTTTGTGGTGCTGAAACTCACCGGGCAGGGATCATGATTTCGGCCTCACCCTCCAGCACTACTTTGCCCTTGACAGTACACACCGTTGAAAACCGGGCCCGGCGTTTGGCTTCGTTGAGTTCGATCACCGTTACCCGCGCCTCAACGGTGTCACCGATCTTGACCGGTGCCTTGAAGCGCAGCGACTGAGACAGGTAGATACAACCAGGACCAGGCAGACGGGTGCCGAACACTGTGGATATGTAGCCCGCCGACAGCATGCCGTGAGCAATCCGGCCGCCAAACATGGTAGACGCCGCAAACTCCTCATCCAGATGCACTGGATTGGTGTCGCCAGTGACACCAGCAAACATCAGGATATCCGCCTCGCCCACGGTGCGCCCGATGGCTGCCGACATGCCGACTTCAAGTTGATCGAAGTTGTAGCCGTAGCACTTCGAAAAATCGCGACCAGTTTCGCTCATGTTCTCTCCAGAATGTTGTTGATGCGGTATGGTTGATTCATCAAGTCATCAAGTTGCAAGCGGGGTCACACTTCAGAACCAGCGTCGCAACTCAACATAAAGCCTGTCCTGATCACCGAAGCGACCAAATAATGCATTCTTTCTTCCACCAAACAGATCGGCACCCAGCGTTCCGCGCCACTCCTGAGTGATATTCCATATCAGCTTGGGACGCAGCATGTAGTCACTGCGGTTGAAACTCGAAGCGTACAGCATCTCGGCCTCAAGCCGATCACTGAAACGCCGGTTGAGGAGCAGCGTGTAACCCACTTCATCACGATCGAAGTTGAAACGTCTGTCGTAGTCCAGCATGTGCCGACCGAACAATTGCAGGTTGAGCCGCCAGTCGCCCTTTGCAATGTCTGCGCCCAACACATAATCGAGCGTATCCGCCGATTGCATGGCGAAGGGTGTCGGCGCTGCGAAGCGGCGACCGCTGGTATGCACGGCCTCGCCTTTCAGCACAAAGTTCCCCATGTCCTTGGAGAAGGTAGCGCCGGTCTGGCGTAGCCTGTCGCGCCGCAACTCCAGCCCGGTCGGCGTACCATACAGTGTGGGCGAGACGTCCTGACTCTGATAATGAAAGGCGGTGAGATCCCAGCCTGACACCAGACGCGACAGGCGCAAACCCCAGTTGGTGTTGGACAGCTTGCGTGACGGTGTCAGGTCTCGCACCGGCGTGCCAGCGGGCAAGTCAAATGGATAGAAATTGCTGCCCGGCTTGCCAATGTCGTCGTAGCTGGGGTGAGGAATCCACAACATCTCGAAATGGGTCTCGCCGGCAAAATACTCGGCACGTGCTGCCCACTGCGGGATGCGCATCGCATCAAATTCGGGGAGCACGAATTCACGCATGTCACGCGGTGACACCACGTCTGCCAGAAACAGCCCGACCATCTCACCCCACACCACATGCTGCCGACCGAGCCGGAACTCCCAGTCACCCGCGTTGAAATCGACATAGGCTTCGCGCAGACTCAATTCAGCGCGCTGGTCCTGGCGAACCGCTCTCGGATAGTGGCGTGATTCGAAATCATAAGCGGCGTCGTAATCAGCGCGTGCGCCGACATGGTAGCGCAGGCCTGAACCTATGCGCCCACTGGCGTTCAGTTCGAGTCGCGTACGCAGCTTGGACCATCGCGAGGGGCTGTTGTCGGTGTAGGCTGCGGCGAACTCACCATAGCCACTCAGGCGGATACCCGCACCGGCCGGTGCGGGCAAAAAATCATCTGCAAGGTCGAAAGATTCAAGGCCAGCCTCGTCGACTATAGGCGCGTCCAGATCAAACAAGTCATCCAGATCGTCGGCCGCCTCTGCTGCACCGACCAGCAACAGCGCTGCACACAACATCGTCTGCGTGACACGCAGCGCATTCGAGCTTTGCACTTCTTTCATATCTCTGGATCCTCTTCGTCCTTGTCGCGCTTGTCGTGCACAAACACCCAGTGGCTATCGGACTTCATGCCAAGCGCGAGCACCTTGCCATCCTCGATACGCACCAAGCGATCAGCCATGTTCATCACACGCTTGTCGTGAGTGGAAAAAATGAAGGTCGTACCAGCCTTGCGGTTGATGCTCTTCATCAGCTTCAGAATGCTCTTGCCGGTTTCCTTGTCCAGGTTGGCTGTTGGCTCGTCGGCCAGCACAACCTTGGAGTGTGTAGCCAAGGCCCGCGCGATCGCTACACGCTGGCGCTGACCGCCAGACAGTTGGTTGGGCCGGTGGCTGGCATAACGCGACAAACCCACCATACCCAGATAATGCCTTACCCGTTCGCGACGTTCCGAACGACTCAACTCAGGCAGACGCAGAAGCGGGAATTCGACATTTTCTTCAGCCGACAGGACAGGCAGAAGATTGAAAGTCTGAAAGATGAAACCAAGGGTCCGTGCTCGCAGGTCGGCCAATTCATCAGGCGTGCGCCCGGATACATCTTTTCCGTCAATCAACACCCGTCCGTCAGTTGGCGTATCAATACAACCGATAATGTTGAGCAAGGTAGACTTGCCGCTGCCGGATGGCCCGGCAATGGCCAAGAACACACCGGGCTCAATTGACAAGGTAACACCTTGCAAAGCGTTGACGATTTGCTCGCCAAGCGCGTAACGTTTGCTGACGTTCTCGACCTGAACGATCGCCATGTGCTGGGTCAAAGTTGAAGTAATTTCGAAAGGATAACACCGATGAATCAGGAATTCCGCACCCGCAGGCGTCTTGTCGGCACATTGGTCGGCTTGCCACTGCTGACTGCACTGCCCGCGCTCGCGGCAAGCCGCGACCAGGAGGCCGAAGCCATTGTGGCGCGCGCTGATGCGGTACGTTTTCCGCAGGAGAGCTTTCAGACTGACATCACAGTCACCAACTTCAATGACGGTGTCCAAGGTGACGTTCGACGCTACCGCGTACTGTCAAGGGGCAACGAAAACACTATTGTCCTGACCATATCGCCCGCATCAGAGCGCGGTCAGGCATTGCTCATGCGTGGACGCGACCTGTGGGTGTTCATGCCCACTGTTTCTCAGCCGGTTCGCCTTTCTCTGGCCCAACGCCTCACCGGTCAGGTGGCTAATGGAGACTTGGCTCGGGCCAACTTTGCCGGCGACTATCGCCCACGCCTGCTTGGCCGCGAACAAATGGCGGACACCTCTGCCGATGTGCTGGAACTCACTGCGGCCGATCGTGGCGTAGCCTATGCCAAGGTCAAGTACTGGGTAGCTGCCGATACTGCCCACCCCTTGCGAGCAGAGTTCCACGCAGTATCCGGCCGACTGCTCAAGGTGTGTAAATACGAGAACTATCAGGAGCTCGCTGGTCGGCTTCGGCCCACTCGGTTGGTTATGGAGGACGCACTGAAACCCTCTGAATACTCGGTTCTTGAATACGGCGCGATGGCGCTCCGAGAACTGCCTGAGCGAATGTTTACCCGAGAGTATCTGCGCCGACTTTAATAAATGGCTTGCCGCAAGCTGCCGCTTCCCGAACACCGCAGCGCAATCAAGTTGCGCTGCCCGGGCCATCCGGCATTCGGCGCCACAGCGGCGCTCAGAGCTTTCTGCGCCAGCCAATCCAGACGCTTGCAGCGAGCAGTGCCAGCACTGCCACAATCAAGGCAAACTTTGAGACGGCAAGAAGTCCGATGGCCAGCGCAAGCGGGTCTGCGGTGGCACCATTCAAAACGGCGAGAATCAGCAGATTTTCAGCAATGTCCAGAAATGCTGCAAACCAGATGCCTGAATGCCCAGCAAAGACATACGTTGACCATTGCGACAGATTCAAGCTGGCCAGGCTGATACCGCGACGCCACAACAGCAGGCTGAGTAGCGCCGCATAGCCAAACACGAAGAAAAAGTCGGCGACCATGCCTTGCCGCACTGCGGCGATGCCGCTATCGCCCCAGCACAACAGAATCTCATCCAGGCGCTGCTCATGCCACGCAAACTGGATATCAAGCTGCGAACTCATGCCGCAACTGACCTCTCCGCGCGACTCCAGCCACACCAACGCAGCCAGACTCAGCGCCGTAAACACGAACACCGCGGCGATCACCCGATTGGCAAGCGTGCTGTGCCACATGCTATACAGGCTCATGTCTTAAACGACGGCAATATCTCGTCCATCATCCGCGCTACCCCAAACTGCCAATCCGGTAACTGAAGCGCAAATCTGTTGCAAAGCTTGTCAGTGTTGAGCCGAGAGTTTCTCGGACGTGGCGCGGGAACCGGATAGGCTTCGGTTGGAATGCCCGCCACCTCATCCGGGCGAACCTTGAGGGCCAAACCCGCGCCATCAGCCAGAGATAGCACAAACCGGGCGTAATCGCACCACGAGGTTTCACCTGCTGCGGCCAGATGGTAGCTGCCGGAAAGTTCATCCACACCTCGACCAAGTTTGATGTCGCGCGCGATATGAGCAGACACGTCGGCGATCAGGTCTGCGCCGGTGGGCGCCCCGATCTGGTCATTCACCACCTTGAGTTGATCGCGGGTGAGCGCGAGGTTCAACATGGTGCGCGCAAAATTGCCACCGCGCGATGCATACACCCAGCTTGTGCGCAAAATGACGTGACGACAGTCACTGACCCGAATCGCCTCCTCGCCAGCGAGCTTGCTTCGGCCATAAACCGACAAGGGGCCGGTGGTATCATCCTCGCGCCATGCTCGGACGCCGGTGCCGGGAAAAACATAATCGGTGGAATAATGCAGCAACCAGGCACCGAGACGCTTGGCCTCACGTGCAAGCACCGCCGGGGCCTCTGCATTGACAGTCATGGCTTCGTCAGCGTGTGATTCAGCACGATCTACCGCAGTATAGGCCGCTGCATTGACTATCATGTCTGGTGCCAGCTCGCGCACCGTCACAGCCAGCTCATCCAGCCGGGTCATGTCTCCGCACAAGCCCTTGTCATGGCGAGACAAGGCGATCACCTTGCCCAACGGAGCCAGTGCGCGCTGCAACTCCCAGCCGACCTGTCCGTCACGACCCAGCAAGAGAATTTTCATGGGGACTTCCTTCGATGTCTTGGCCGCCGCCGGTTACTGCCTTTCCGGTGCGGCTTGAGGTAGGGGCGATCTTGCCAAACAAATTGTGCCTGGCAATGTCACCATATGGCTCAGACCGCACTATCGGCGCGACTCGATCATCTTGCGATAGGCTGGTTCATAGTGGGCAACGCTGTTCTTCCAGTTGCGCACCGACTCGACAAAATGGCGGCCCGCTGCGCGCACCGCAGTCCAGTCACTTCGGTGGTCCAAAGTGTTAACGATGACCTCGGCAAGCGCAGCCTCATTGCCCGCCTTGAACAGGAAACCGGTCTCACCGTCACGCACCAATTCCTTGTGCCCACCCACATCAGAAGCGACGAAGATGCGCCCCTGTGCCATCGCCTCAAGTGGCTTGAGCGGTGTGACAATCTCGGTGAGTCGCATGGAATGACGCGGATAGACCAGAAGATCAATCTGGTCGTAATAGCGGCTGACCTCACTGTGTGGCACCCGGCCAGTAAAAACAACCTTGTTGGCAACTCCAAGCTCGTGCGCGAGTTGCTTGAGGTTGGCGTCCTGCGGACCGCCACCCACCAGTAGCAGACGTAAATCTGCTCGGCCTGGCAAAAGCCTGGCGAAGCCACGCAACAGCAGATCCAGGCCTTCGTAGGCATAGAAGGAGCCGACAAAGCCCAGCACCGTGCATTGCTGCAGACCCAAACTCGCACGAAGTTCGGCATCTGGCTCACCAGAGAGGGTAAATCCCGATACATCTACCGCATTCGGAATGACCGTGACCTTGTCAGCGGCGATGCCACGTCCCACGATATCCTTACGCAAGCCCTCGCAAATGGTGAATACATGATCAACCCGTCGAAAGCTGTGAGTATCAAGCGCCTTGGTCAGACGATAACGCAAACTGCCCTCGGCGGTAGTGCCGTGATCAACCGCGGCGTCCTCCCAGAAGGCACGCACCTCATAGGCTACCGGAATGCCCAGGCGTCGCCCGACCCGCGCGGCCGGAATAGCATTGAGCACCGGAGAATGCGCATGCAGGATGTCGGGTCTATGCTGCTGCGCGAGCTGTTCGAGGCGCCGCTCGGTGGCCTTCATCTGGCGTAGCAGGCCAATAACGGGTAGTGAGTCGTCCACCGGGGCAGTGCGGTAGAAATCGAGATCATCCACCTGCTCGTGCAGGTTTGGCACCTTTCCCTGTTTGGGAGAGGTGAGATGCAAGGTCTCCCAGCCGCGCGCACGCTGCTCGCGCAGAATGGCTGCAGACCGGAAGGTGTAACCACTGTGCAATGGCAAAGAGTGGTCGAATATGTGCAGAATGCGCATGTATTTAGGCTGAAAATCAACAAGGTTTGGCGATGACGTCCCCTGGCCCTGCCCCGCACTCGTTGCGCAGAAAGGCCTCGAACATCAGTAGCGTCCAGATTGGCGTGCTATAGTCGCGCGCGCCGGATTGGTGCGCATCGACGAGGTGTTTCAGATAGTCCTGCTTGAAAAGACCACTGGACAGCATGGTCTCACCCAGCAAGGCGTCGCGCACCCGCTGGCGCAGCGGACCACGGAACCAGCGCGCCAACGGCACGGCAAAACCCATCTTGGGCCGATACAGCACCTCGGAAGGCAGATAAGGCTCCATGGCCTTCTTGAAGAAAGCCTTGCCCTGCTGACCGCTGACCTTGAGCCCGGACGGCAGCGTAGCCAGCCATTCGACGAGTTCATGGTCCATCAAGGGCTCGCGCACTTCCAGCGAATGCGCCATGCTGGCACGATCGACCTTGGTGTTGATGTCGCCGACAAGATAGGTCTTCAGGTCTAGATACTGGATCAGTGCCAAGGGGTCGTCCGTGCCAGCCTGTTGCGAATGACGTCGGAACACCTCAAGCGCGTCATAACCATTGAGTCGCTGGCGAAAGCTGTCCGAATACAGTTGCGCGCGCATGTCGTCGCGCAGCAACGAAACCGAATGAAAATAGGCTTGCACCGAATCTTTCGCCAGGCCCTGAAAGGTGGTCTTGGCGCGAAACACCCGAGGCGCCCAGTCGGCCTTGGGGTAAATGCGCCCGAGCAAGCCAAACAGCGGGCGACGAACGCTCAAGGGCATGACGCTACGCAGACGCTCTTCCATGGCATGCAAACGATAACGACGATAACCGGCGAAGCTCTCATCGGCGCCATCACCAGACAAGGCCACCGTGACATGCTTGCGGGCAAGCTGACAGACACGATAAGTGGGAATGGCCGAGCTGTCGGCATAGGGCTCGTCATACAACGAGGCTAGCGTATCGATCAGGTCAAAATCGTCAGAGCGCACCGTCTCCACATGATGGTGGGTCTGATAGCGCCTGGCCACCATCTCGGCGAAGGCCGACTCGTTGAACGCCGGATCATCAAAAGCGATGGAACAGGTATTGACCGGCTCGGACGAAATCCCCGCCATCATTGCCACAACAGCACTCGAGTCTACCCCGCCAGACAGGAAAGCGCCCAAAGGCACTTCGGCAATCATGCGCAGACGGATGGATTCGCGCAGGCGCTCGACCAGTTCTTCCCCCGCATCCTCCATGGACAGCGGGTTGTCGAGTGAAAACGAGACATTCCAATATGCCTTTGGTGCCGCGGCCGGCTCGCCGCGTCTGAGCAACAGCGACTCACCCGGCCCAAGCTTGCGTGCGCCCTCGAAAATGGTGCGCGGCTCGGCGGCATAACCGAGTGCGAAATACTCCTCAAGTGCGCACACATCAATGCGACGGTCAAGTGCCGGGTGCTGCATCAACACCTTGAGTTCAGAACCAAAGGCAAAGCTGCCGTCTGACAGCAAGGCATAGAACAACGGCTTGACGCCAAGGCGATCCCGGGCAAGAAACAATGTTCCGACATTGCGATCAAAAACCGCAAAGGCGAACATGCCACGAAAACGTTGTACACAGTCTTCACCCCATGCCTCCCAGGCATGCACAATCACTTCGGTGTCACTGCGGGTGTGAAAAACATGACCCAGCGCTTCAAGTTCGGGGACCAGCGACTGGTAGTTGTAGATCTCGCCGTTGAAAACAACAATCACCGATCCATCCTCGTTGCACAGAGGCTGCTGCCCACTGGACAAGTCGATGATGGAAAGACGACGGTGGGCCAACGCTACCCCCGGTTCGAAATGCATCCCCCCCTCGTCCGGGCCGCGATGAAACTGCACATGGTTCATGCGCTCAACGAGGGTTCGATCAAAGTCGCGCTTGCCACGCAGGTCAAACAGTCCAGCAATTCCGCACATGGATAAGGTTTCCGTTGCTGACAACTGGTTGCACGCGTTTAAACGGAGTCCCCGAGCTCAGGGGCTTGCGTCATAACCAGCGTCAGAATCAATCAAGGTTTTAAACAGCGCACATTTTGCCTCATGTCATCGAGATGCGGTGTCTGGTTCTATACGTCGGCACCGCGAGGACTTGTTCAACAAGTCGATATATAGCTCGCGATACTGAGTCACCATTCGGGCAATGCTGAAGTGCTTGGCCGCTCGGGCACGGGCAGCCCGACCAACTGCCGAAGAGGTCTTGTCATTCAAAACGTAACTGGCTATGGCCTCCGCCATGGCCTCGGGTTGCGCCGGCGGCACCAAAAGGCCGGTATTGCCTGCATCAACCAACTCGCCATTGCCTCCAACATCAGTTGCCACAACCGGCAGCCCGCTGGCCATGGCTTCAAGAATCGTATTGGAGATACCTTCAGCCCGCGACGGCAGGACGAAGACGTTCATCGCGCGCATGACATCGGGCACGTCAGATCGTTCGCCCGCGAGCCAGACCAGTTCGCGCAATCCTAACGTGGCAATCGCCTTCTCCAATTGTGGGCGCATACCGCCCTCACCCACAATCATCAAACGCAGATGCGCACTTGCTTGCGGCCTGGACTGCAACAAATGCGCGAACGCCTGTACCAGGGTCAGTTGATCCTTGATTGCCTGAAGACGTCCAACCGTGCCTATGACGCGCAGTTCGGTCGCGTTGAAGGGTGACCCGATCAACAGCGCCCGTCCTTCCGATGCAGGACTGAAGCGATCAATATCCACACCATTGCAGATGCGTGTGATACGCGCTTCTGGCACTCCAACACCTTGCTTCAGATAGCGCTCAAGGTGAGCTGACAAAGCCACATAACGCCCGACGAAAGGTTTGTAAAAACGACGGACAAGCCGGAATCGTAGTTTGCGCCCTTCCGGATCAGAAACATCCCAACCGTGCTCACCGTGAATTCTGACCGGCACGCCAGCCAGCCAGGCAGGCACTTGCGCTTCGAGCGCGGCCAGATTCCGGGTATGCACAATGTCCGGAGACAGCTCCCTGAACAAGCTGTTAAGACGCGGATAAAGCTTGACTCCGTGCCCCGGGGGCTTGTTCAACTCAATGAACTCGACATTGAAGCCGGACAAACGCTCACTGAACTTCGGTGAGCGATTTGTGAGCGATACGATGACATGGCGAAATTCGCCTTGAGGCAGATATCGGATGAGGTTAACCAGCCCGTTCTCAAGCCCACCGGTGTGAAAGCTGTAGACCACATGAACAATGAGCGGCGCCGAAACATGACTCATCGCTGCTCCCGAACCTCTCGAAGCATCAGATCGATGCCGTCGCGATGATCAGCAAGAAAGCGTTCGACCAGCGCACTGGCGTCAGCGCTCTCGCTTTCAAGCGGGGTCAGTACAGCAATGAATGCTGCGTCATCCGGACTACCGGTAATGCGATCTGCCGCCAGTTTGATCTTGGCGATTTCGTCGCGCGTGATGAGGTGGCCATCACTCCAGTACCAATGCCAAACGCCAAGCACTTTCCCATCGTAACTGATGATGGTCCGGAGGACATCGCCAACTGGGCTACTTACAATGCGACGGGTGACCTGCTTCCAATGCAAACCGGTGTCGTAGTCCCTGATGGTCAACCGATTGTCCCAGGTGATCAGTTCCTGACCTTTGCGCTGATCAGCATAATAGGCCACGAAGAGCCCAACCTCGCGCCCATCCTCAAGTTTATAGGTCTGATAAACCCGGCCACGGTAGCCACCGTATATGGGAAGGTAATCATGGAAAAGGGTGTCTCCTGCGGTCCAGGCGCTGGCTGGCTCTGGAGCACTTACCGCAAGCTCGTATGGCGCAACCGGGGCATCGATTCGGGCAAGCACCAAGGGAAAAAGACCAACCAGAAGCAGCACCGGCAACGCTCGTGCGCCTTTGGCAACAGGCGTGATCTCGGATTTCGAAATCGAGCTGAAACGCACTTCCGGTGTTTCGATCGGGTCACGCCAGAATGACCCCACCCAGAACATCAGAAGAATGATGGCGCCGAAAAACACCCAACCGTAAATGAGGTGATCAACGCCAGCCGCCAGACGGTTGTCGGTCAAGTGACCAAGCATGACGATAAAATAAGCGCGAAGCCAGTTGGCAATGATTGGTACAGCAATCGCGACAATGACAAAGATCCAGCGCTTTCGCCAGCCATTGTAGTTAAGATAGGCAAACAAGGTTCCGACCATCAATGACGCGATCAGATAACGCAAACCACTACACGCCTCGACAACAGACCAGCGACCACTAGGGATAACGAAGAACAGCCCTTCCTGATACACAGGAATGCCAGAGGCGCGCAGCGCAAACACTGTAAATTCAGCGGTATAGTGCATCAGCACTGGCATCAGAAATTCACCGATGGGCACGCCGAACAGTAAAAACCCCAAGGGAAAACTAAGCTCCCGAGCTGCACGCAAACCGATCAATCCAACTATGCAGCCGATGATCAAGAATGCAAGTGCAGCATGGGAGAGCGCATTGACGTTGGCCATCTGACCAAGCAACCACGCCAGCCCGGCGAGCGCCACAGGCACGACCATCCACGGATTCGGGCAAACCGAAACGCCGACAAGATACTCCCGACGCGTCCAGATCAGCCAGGCACAAATCGGCAGGACAAGCAGTCCGTGCGCGAAAGTTTCAGACCGCCACCAGATATCGACCACCTGCAGCGCGGTACTCCAGTAGATCGCCACAGTCCACACAAGCCCGACAACCAAGGCGATCGCGATGGCACCAGCTCCGGTGTCAATCGGCCTGCCGACACCAGTTATCGGCTCATTTCTTTGCAAGATAGTCTCCATGACTTGACTCAACCCAGATTCCGTACAATCAGCGGCCCGAGCGCATTGGCAACCCGAAGCGGCAGATGCCGCCACAAGGCGATGAAGGTCCGATACTTGGGGTTATTCGGGTTGTTCTGAGGAACGCTATCCCGTTTGTACAGACGAAACTCGTAAGACAAGACTCGAGGCTCGAAACCCCAGTTTTTCTTGAAACTGAAAGGTCCTGTGCCAACTTTGCTGCGCCCATAATCGAACAGCCGGACACCTCGCTCACAAGCGCGACGCATCAACTCCCAATATTTGAAATCATTCGCGGCAAGGTCGCGCGCAAGCACGTCATCTCCTGCGTAATATGGCAAAACTTCGTCGCGAAAGTAAAAACTCAGCACCGACGACAATGGTCGGCCTTCACTACTGGTCACAGTCAGCACTTCACAGCGTTCGCCAAAGGTGGACTTCAGACTGGCAAAATAGCGCTTAGGCAGTGCCGGTGTGCCATGTCTCAACACGTTGTCGGCATACAGTGCAAAAAACCGCTCGACGTCATCGTCAACATTCGAAACGAGTCCATTAGCTATCCCTTTGCGAACCATCGCGCGCTGCTTGCGGGGAATCGCCTTCATGTTTGCGTCGACATCGGGCAGGATAGCCTTGCGAAAAGTGTAATAGATATCCTGACGCGGCCAGTCTTCATGTCGCGGGGTCATGCGACGGAACTCAAGATGCTCAACGCCCAACTGCAGCGCCAGTTGATCTGCATGTTCCTCAAGAGCAGCCAGCGCGTCATCCTCACCAATCGCCCCGCCATAGACACAGAACGGCAGCGACGTCAGCGAATGACCGAAGAGTCGGCTACGAATCTGGGCCATGGGTAGCACGCCAACGATCTCGCCAGAGCGCTCTGCATAAAGAAAATGACAACGATGTTTGAAGACGTCCGAAATAATGTCCGACCATGCTGCCAGATGAAAGAAAGTAGCGTCGGGACAGCGTTCAACAAACGCATCCCATCGGGGGTAATCCGAACGATCAAGAACTTTTACGGAAAGCAAGAGGGAGTCCATCCAACCAGATGTCAAAAACGGGATTCAGGCTGCGTCGCGGAAAACCTCGTCCGCACGCCCCCAGGAGAAGTCTGACAATAGACGGCGCAAGCGCCCTTCCATGTGTTCCAGATTGACGTAGTGACGGAAGCGGGTTTTTGCGCTGGCGTCGGCCACCCTTGGCTGTTCGGGATCGATCTCCCACGGATGGAAATAAAAGATGGCAGGCTTTTCATCCACACGATTGACCCGACTGATCTGCCTACGGGATAACTCATAGGGCAGGAGCCGGAAATAGCCACCACCGCCAGCAGGCCAGTTTCGTCCCAGCCAGCGTACGGTGGTTACCGGCACTTCAACCAGACCCGACTTCAACCGATAGGGAAAGCGAGGCGCATCAGGAATGCCATAATGGTCATGCTTTACCGGATAAACACTTGAACTGTATCGGTAACCCGCCTCAGCGATGCTATCGTGCGCCCACAGATTACTCATGCCAATCGAAAAACTTGGAGCGCGGTAGCCGACCACCGCCTGCCCAGCGATATCCTCCAGCACCGCCTTGGCAAGTCGGATATCTGCCAAAAACGCATCGGGCGACTGATCGCTAGCCCTCTCGTGGTTGTAACCATGGCTGGCAAGTTCATGCCCGGCATCAACAATCTTGCGCACTATGGCAGGATAGCGCTCTGCAACCCATCCCAACGTGAAGAAGGTGGCCTTTGCATCGTGCGCTTCCAGCAATGCAAGCACGCGTTCAACATTAGCCTCAACTCGGCATGGCACAGAGTCCCAAGTATTCCGGGGAAAGTGCGGGGCCAGGGCAGAAACCTGAAAATAGTCCTCTACATCGACAGTAAACGCATTGGTAATTGTTGTTGCTTGCATCACTTGGTGCTCCAGTTACTTGCTCGCCGTCGGCTGGCAATGGCGGTTCGCAAGCCATTCGGCAAGATGCGCGGCAATCCGTTGTGCCGCCCGACCATCCCACAATTCAGGCGCATTGCCACGCTTGCCTCCGTCAGCAAGCGTCTGTTGCGCTGCATGAATAATAGCTTCCCGTCGGGTACCCACCAGTGTATTAGTGCCTTGCTCGACTGTGATTGGTCGCTCAGTGTTTTCACGTATCGTGATGCATGGCACGCCCAGGGCGGTTGTCTCTTCCTGCAAACCGCCAGAGTCGGTCAGGACCAGGGTCGCGCGGGACATCAAACCCAGCATCTCCAGATATCCCTGCGGCGGCAAGACGATGAAGCGCGGATTGGCGAGCCGGTCAAGCATCCCAAAGCGCTGAAGATTGGATCGGGTCCGGGGGTGAAGCGCAAACACCAGTGGAATATTGGTCGCCACCTCGGACAGCGCGTCAAAGATATGCGCCAGGGTATCGGGCTCGTCCACATTGGACGGTCGATGCAAGGTGACGACACCATAGCCCTTATCGATCAGCGCGTCATCAAACCCCTCCTTGACTAACACGCTGGCAACTGACGCGGCCTTGTCCAGGTTTGCGCGCAGGCAATCAATCATCACGTTGCCGACGAAAATGACACGATCGCGGTCGATCCCTTCCCGAACGAGATTTTCAAGCGCGCTGCGTTCGGTCGTGTACAGCAGATCTGAAATCTGGTCGGTCAGCACCCGGTTTATTTCTTCAGGCATTGCGCGATCATTGCTTCTCAATCCCGCTTCAACATGAACAACCGGAACGCCCTTCTTGCTGGCCACCAACGCACACGCGATTGTGGAATTGACGTCGCCAACTACCAGCACTGCGGCAGCCCCCTGGGCGTCAATCACTGGCTCAAAACGCTTCATGATCTCGGCAGTCTGTACAGCATGACTGGCTGAGCCAACCTCAAGGTTGATGTCCGGTTGAGGCAGCTCCAGGTCAGCAAAAAGCCGGTCATTCATCGCCGCATCGTAGTGCTGTCCTGTGTGTACCAGGAGGCAGGGAATAGGCGGATTATTGGCCTTGAACGCCTTTATGATAGGCGCCATCTTCATGTAGTTCGGGCGCGCACCCACAACACAAATGACCGGACCTTTGTCGACGTTCTGCATATTCAAACTTCATCCTTCCTTCTGTCTTCATCTTGCCTGACGGCATTCAGCAAATGGCTCAATACGTCGAGCACTTGTCCTAGCGATTGTTCGATATTGACCAGGCGGGCCTCAAGACGCTTTACGTCGTGGTCCTGAGCAAGCTGAGAAGCACGCTCGGCAAGATCACCTGGCACAATCAGACGAGTGGCATCCACCGCAGGCAGCCCGGCCCCCCTTATGGTTGCAGTCTCGCCTGGCGGAGAAACAGCAGAAGCCGACCTTGGCTGTGCGCTGGGAGAACGAAACTCTTCGTTGAGCTCAGCAATCACGTTCCGCGCGTCCGCTCCGCTAATGCGATGGGAGTCACCAAGGTAGGCAGCAAGCAGCAAGCGATCACACAAGCTGTTGATACGCCTTGGCACTCCGGCCGTGTAACGATAGATGGCCTCGTAGGCATCGCTATCAAACACTGGGTCGCTTTGCCAACCGACTCGCGTTAGACGATGTTCAATGTAGGCTCTGGTCTCCTCCGCATCCATAGGGCCCAGATGATAGGTGGCGATGACCCGTTGCCGGAGTTGCTGCATGTCCGGCCCTTGCATGATGCTGCGAAACTCGGGTTGCCCCACCAGAAAACTCTGCAGCAATGCATGGTCTTCAAGCTGAAAGTTGGACAACATGCGAAGCTCCTCAACAGCTTGCTGGCTGAGGTTTTGAGCCTCGTCAACGATCAGCAAGGCTCGTTTGCCGGAGGCTGCGAGCGACACAAAGAATGTTTCAAGTGCAAGCAGAAGGCCAGCCTTGTCAAGCCCTCGGTGTGGCACACCAAATGACGAAGCGACCATACGCAAAATGTCGTTGGCGTCCAACTGGGTACTGACCAGATTGGCAGCCACAACCTTGTCGTGATCAAGTCGCTCCATCAGGCTGCGCAGCAAAGTGGTTTTGCCCGCACCAATTTCACCCGTTACAACGATGAAACCCTCGCTCTGGTGCAAACCATACTCCAGATAGGCCATCGCCCGCTTATGGCCACGACTGGCAAAGAGAAAACCAGGGTCAGGATTAAGCTGAAAAGGCTTGCCAGTGAGATTGAAAAAAGATTCGTACATGTATCCGTCGCTTAAAAACGCATGCTAACGTTGGCGCTCAAGGCGTTCTCCGAGAACTGCCCAGACCCAGTGGAACGCTGATGTCTGTAGGTCAGGCCACCCGAGGTACGATGTCCCAAGCTAGTGGTGTAGGTCAGCGCGTAGCTGTTGCGGCGCGTGCGTTCACTAACCGCCCCGTAACGTTCGACCTCCGACTGGGTAAATGCTGCGGTGAGACCACTGCGCGGCGTGAACCGGTGATCCACACTCAGTGACCATTCCTGGCTATCCAGGCGCGTGGAGTCGCGAAATACATCATCTGGTCGCAAACCGGTTGTCGCAGTCAGGGATGTGCGGGTTGACTGCGCGTAGCCAACAGAAACGGAATTACGCAACCCGGTAAGGGTGTATGAAACGCGAACAAAGCGGTCTACGAACTGGGCGTTGGTGATTGACGAATCGGAGCCAATGCCGAGGAACTCTTTCAGCGCTTCCTCCCGCGCTTGAGGGTCGGTAAGATCTGGCCGAAATAGTGCGGGGGTGTTGAAGAAAACGGAAAAAAAGGGATCAGCGTAAACACTGCCAAAACGCTGCGCAGACGAACTGTTGTCACGTCCCAATGAAATCTGCAAGGCAGAACGGGCCATTCGGTGACTGAAACTCACATCATAACCACGCCCGAAAAAACGATCTTCCAGTGTGGCGGAAACCGTTGTTCGCGGTGACGGATTCCAGTCAAACCCGCCGCCATTGATCCCACTGCGCTGAGTGCTTCCATTGCCAAAATCATTGGACTCCCTGCCCACCACGGCTCTCAGACGAAACAACGGGGTCACTGCGTAGCGCAAGCTTGCGCGCACCGACTCGGTTGTTACTCCATCAGTCGCCCCCTGGTAGGCGCTGCTGGACAGCCGATGACTGAGTGTCCAGTCAAGGGGGCCGAACATCCGGGCGCTGGTCAGCAGGGTAGAGGCAGACTGTTGCCGGACGCTGTTCAGCGTGTTGGCACCACCAGACAACCAACTAAGCTGATATTGCATGCTCGCATTGGCCAAGGCGCCAAGTGAGAACTCCAGACGTGGGCTCAGGCTGAACGAACGCGACTCATTGTCGCGATTGTCATTCAGAAAATCGCCCCGGGGCCGACCGCCAAATGGTGACAGGCTGCTGCGCTGTATCGACGCATCAGCATTGATGAACAGCAGACTCTCGATAGCCTCGACCTCGCCGGCCGCATCGAGCACCACACCCGGGCTTCTCCGACCACCGTCAGACCCATAGCCAAGATTCGTGAGCCCGGCATTGAAACGGAGTTGCGCCCTGCCGCCTTCGCGGTTTAGCCCGCCCCCGAGGCCGGGATTGACCTCCATGACCCAACCGGAACGACGCTGACTATTGTCGGCTCGGAGATTATCGCTAAAGGTCAGTCGCGTTTCCAGCGTTGGGCTGAAATTGAACACCTGTGCTGACGCCATCACCGGCAAAAGAGCCGCACCGAAGAAAGCCGTCAATCGGGCCCAATGCACTGATCTTCTGTCAACCAACTGCTTCGGACTTCGCATCAGCGCCATATCCGTATCCATAGCCATAGCCGTAAAATTCGCTCTCCCCCGGTGCTGCGGTCTTGTTCAGCATCATCATCTTGACCGGGCAAGTCTCAATTGTCGCCAACGCTGCCTTGATGGCACCCTGAGAGGTGCGGTCAGCCTCAACGACAATCACGATTTGACCCATATGGGTCGCCAGAACTCTCGCCTCGGTGGTGGGGATCAAGGGAGGAGAATCAAAAACCACAATACGGTCACGATATCTGGTCGACATTTCCGCAAGCATGGCACCCATGGCTTCAGAGGCAATAAGCTCAGTTGCACGCGGATGCGAGATGCCTGCGGGTAACACCGTCAGCTTTTCGATGTTGGTTCGCACCAGCACATCGGACAAATCGTCTATTTCACCCGTCAGGACATCCATCAAACCACGTTGCGGCGGCGCCCCGAGCCTAGACAGAATACTGGGCTTGGAAAAGTCAGCGTCGACGAGCAACACGGTAAAATCGAGCTCCATCGCCATACTGATCGCAAGATTGATGGCGGTAAATGACTTGCCTTCACCAGGCAAGGCACTTGTCACCATGATGAGATTTCCATCATCAACTGGCGCGGCGCCCAGACCCCTCGCGTTTTGGATCAGTGGCCGCTTGATCACCCTGAACTGTTCAGCCACGCGCGACTTTGGCTTGTCCGGGGTCACCATATGAAGCGCTGCCAGACGCTTCAAGTCGATTTCTATCGCCTTGGCAGTCCACTTGGGCGGAGCATTGGGAGGCTCATTTCCACCACTCGCCACCTTTTCCGTGACCACCTTGGCTAAGACCGAGCTTTCGCTCTTGGGGACATCTGACGTCACCTTGACTTCGGCTGAAACCCCCAGTGCAGAGGCCAGGTGACCAGCGGACATGCCACTTGCCTTCGTCTCGTCGTCGGCTTGCACCGACGAAGCTGAAGACGGATTGTCCGTGGAGGCGGGAGATGTAGAAGAGTCAGACTCTCCCGCCGCCTTCTTAAGCTTTTCAAGGCGCTCTACAGCCTTTTCAATCAGACTCATTCAGGCTCCTTGATCAGCGTTGTAAAATCTGGACCATGTACGCTGCTGCACCAACAGCAGCAGCCATCAACAACAAAAGGCTCACAAAAACAAACAGGCCAAGACGTCTTCTCCTGATCATGCTCTTGTCGGGAATGAGCGCCACCGTGCCCAGCAACGGCAACCCTGTCAAATTCCGCAACATCCTTCCATCAAGAACAGTTGGACGCAGTTGGGCAAGCAGGAAAGTCAGCACAATACCCGCACCAATTGCGGCCACGCCTGCACCGGGGATCAGCAACTGACGGTTGGGAGCCGACGGCCGACGGGGGAAGCTTGGCGGATCGATCACACGAAACTCTCCCGCACCTGACTGCGCATCAAGTTGAGCCGTGATGGCAGCGGACTCGCGACGGGAGACCAACTCATCGTAATTTCGCTTGTGAACCGCATAGTCACGATTCAACTGCGCTTGCTCTGCCTCGATTTCGGGAACCATTTCCGCCCTTGCGCGAAAAATCGAGATGCGTTGCTCTAGCTCTGCCTGCCGCGCGTTCAAAGCCGCAATTCTGGCGTCCGCGTTCGACAGCGCAATTCTCAACTGCTGGAAGACCGGGTTGTTCCCACCCCCAACAGATCTGGGCTCTGAGGAGTCAGCCTGAAGCGCCTCCTGAGCCCGCTGCAACTCTTCGGCACGCTGAGCTTCGAGCGACTCGATCACACGACGACTACCAATCACATCAGGATGTTGATCCGTGTAGCGCAAAAGCAGGTCGTCCAGACTCCGATAAAGGGAGTCTATGCGCGCATCCAACTCGGAAGTCATCACTCCCATCGACATTTCAGGCATCAATGGCGTGCCCTCCAGCATGGGGGCCTCGCCCTCAAGTTGCTCGCGCAACGCATCTCGGGTATTCAGCGCTTCCTTTAACTCAAGTGCAGTCTGCGCAAGCTGGTCGACCATGGATGAAATCTGCCCTACGAAGTCCCGGTTGCCATCGCCAAGCATCTCGATATTGCGCAAACGAAACTCCTTTACCCTATTTTCTGCCTCAATCAAACGTTGCTCATAACTCGCGATCTGGGTGTCAATAAAACGCCGGGCATCATCGGAGTCCTTGCGCTGCGATACAAGCCCTGACTCCACAAAAAGGGAAACCAGCGCCTGAACCACACGCTGAGCCCGCTCGGGGTTGGCATCCTGATATGACAGCGTGAACATATTTGCGCCACCGCCTCGTCCGCCATCCGCGATACGCAGTTCACTTTGCAGGCGACTGATCAACGCCTCGCGCTCAGCCTGATTCCTTACCGTCAGGTCGAGTTCGGCCATGGTGATCAATTTTTCAATATTTGGCCGCGTAATCAGGGTTCGACTCAGCACCGCAACCTGCTGCTCGACGTTTGGTTGTATGGCCAAGCCACGCATGAGCGGTCGCAGAACAGACTGTGTGTCGACGAAGACTCTTGCAGATGACCGGTATTGATCTGGCATCTGATAGACAAACGCCACACCCGCCGTGGCAACCACCCATGCCAGCACAAGCCCCCACCAACGGTAACGCCACATACCACGAAGGTAGGCGTTTAATTGTGCTAGAAGTTCTTCCATTACTTACCCAAAAGTCGAATCGTCACAGTTCACATGATGCTCCTGACAGACCGGACTCAGAACCAGCTCTGCGGAATGATGAGCACGTCACCCGGACGCATCTCCACGTTGGCGGTCACATCGCCACGCTTCAACAAATCGTTGATACGAACACTGTACTGAGCACCATCCTCGGATGTTCGCAAGATCGTCGCACGGTTACCGGCTGCAAAGTCCGTAATCCCCCCGACGTCAATCATCACATCGAGCAAGGTCATACGTTGCACATAGGGCAGAGTCTTGGGTGAGGTAGCCTCGCCAATTACCCGAATCTGCTCGCTGTATGGCCCACGGAAGCCACCCACAATAACGGTCACGACAGGTTCGCGAATAAAGGTTTCAAGCGCAGCCTCTATGTCGCGGGCTACTTGAGAGGAATCCTTCCCGCTAACCGGCAGATCCTCCACCAGTGGTGTGGTAATGCGCCCGTCCGGACGCACAGGCACCGACATCGAAAGCTCTGGATTACGCCAAACCACGATGTTCAGGGAGTCGCCTGGACCAATCACATAGGTATATTCCGCGTCTGCTGCCTGGGCAGGCGCCGGCGGATAAGGTGAATTCGCACAAGCTGAAAGAAACAAGCTTGCTACCAAGGCCACACCGCCGAAACGGAATCTCACCAATTCTGAGTTGTCGTAAGACACACCATCACCTCTTGCTCGACAAAAAATTAACCCGTCCGATAACTGACAGGCAACCCGGATACTACACCCACACTCAAGACCGCATGAGGAAGGAATTCACATACTCAGACTGGAAGTGGAAAAGCATATCACTGGGCTTTGTAACAGCAAGCTTAAGCGAACTTTCAGACCATCCAAGCTAATCGCCGTCACATCTTCATCAGTACAAACACCACCAGAACACCAGCCGGAGGCACGCACACTGCGCAACTGCGAATTTCTGACAACCAGTCACATCAGTCTCTTCCAATCTCCTCGGGTCGAGTTTAACCCAACGATCCTGTAGATCATTCAACACAAGATGAAAAAGGATACGTCGGCCACCGTGCTTGAGGTAAAAATCGAAAAAAAACCGCCCAGTGGGCGGTTTTTCGTATGCACAACTGCTTAACGCTTCGAGAACTGCTTGCGACGACGCGCCTTGCGGAAGCCGACTTTCTTACGCTCGACCTCACGTGCATCACGCGTGACGAAGCCAGCACTGCGCAGCGGACCCTTGAGTTCAGCATCGTAATCAATCAGCGCACGGGTGATGCCGTGGCGAACAGCACCGGCCTGACCGGACTCACCACCACCAACCACGTTGACCATGATATCGAAGCGACTTTCGCTTTGGGTCAGCACCAGCGGTTGACGCACGATCATACGACCGGTTTCGCGTGAAAAAAACTCATCGACCGGCTTGCCATTGACGACAATGTTTCCGGAACCCGGCTTGATGAATACACGGGCGACAGCAGTCTTGCGGCGGCCCGTTCCGTAGTTGTAGCTTACAGCCATGGAAAGGCTCCTGTCAGATCTCGAGTGCTTTGGGCTGCTGAGCGGTATGAGGATGCTCTGCACCCGCATAGCACTTCAGCTTCTTGAGCATTGCATAACCCAGCGGCCCGTTCGGCAGCATGCCTTTCACTGCCTTCTCGAGCACGCGTTCCGGGAAGCGCTGCTGCATTTTGGTGAAGTTGGTTTCGTAGATACCACCGGGGAAACCGGTGTGACGATAGTACTTCTTGTCAGTGGCCTTGTTACCGGTCACACGCAGCTTTTCCACGTTGACCACAACGATGTAGTCACCGGTATCAATGTGCGGCGTGTAAATGGCCTTGTGCTTGCCACGAAGGCGACGGGCAACTTCTGCTGCGAGACGGCCAAGAACCTTGTCCGATGCATCGACAACAAACCAATCGCGCGTGACTTCATGCGGCTTGGCAGAAAACGTTTTCATTCGAATCCTCGATCTTGTCCGGCCTCGCGAGTCGGCCAATAAACGGAAAGCTGAAAAGCTTAAACGATATAAAGCCACCTTGTCAAGGTCGATAGCACACCTACGGCGTGCACGCTACCACTCCACTCGCATTGAGCAGACGACCAGCAAAGCAGGAGATAAAATAATTTCGACCCTCAGCGGGGCCGAATGAAACTGGCGGAGAGGGGGGGATTCGAACCCCCGTGCCAGGTTTCCCTGACCATCCGATTTCGAGTCGGCGCCGTTATGACCGCTTCGGTACCTCTCCGGACCCGGGTTCAACCGGGAGCGCGAATTATACGCAGAGCGCGGACACGAAGCAACGTCAAACTTGTGCGGACTTGTCCATGCGTGGCAACAACTCGTCGTAGGCTCGAATGGCTTCAGCCGAATACATCAGCACCGGCCCGCCACCCATGTACGTGCAGACCGCCAGAGTCTCGATCAACTGTTCGCGTGTAACACCCAGTTTGATCAGCGCCTTGACGTGAAAGCCGATGCAGGCATCGCATCGCGACGCAACACCAATAGCTAACGCAATCAACTCCTTGTGCAAGGCCGACAAGCTCCCCTCCTTGAGGGCAGCAGCAGACATGGCACTGAAGCCAGCCATGGTATCGGGTGCCTCCTTGCGCATGGCACCCAGAGCCTTGGAGACATCGGTCGTAATCTGAACAAAGGACTTGCCTGACATGATCAATCTCAGTTATTTATGATTTTCTAACATAGCATCAATCGATCCGGTCAGGCATTGCGAAAGATCAACCCGCATCGAATTACGCAAGCGGACTCAACACCTCCACACCACCCATCCAAGGTTTGAGCGCATCAGGTACGCGCACGGACCCATCGGCCTGCTGGTAATTTTCGAGCACCGCAACCAAGGTGCGACCAACAGCCAGACCAGACCCGTTGAGCGTATGCAACAGTTCGTTCTTGCCAGCCCCGGCACCGCGAACCCTCGCCTGCATGCGTCTCGCCTGAAAGTCGCCACAGTTGGAGCAGCTTGATATTTCACGATAGGTGTTCTGAGCTGGCAACCAGACTTCCAGATCGTAAGTTTTCGCCGCAGAAAAACCCATGTCGCCGGTGCACAGCACGAGCTTGCGATAGGGCAGTTCAAGCTTGCGCAAGATGGATTCTGCATGTCCAACCATCTCTTCAAGCGCATCCCAGGACTTTGCCGGATGCTCGATACGGACCATTTCGACCTTATCAAACTGGTGCTGTCGAATCAGACCGCGGGTGTCACGTCCATGACTACCGGCCTCCGAGCGAAAGCACGGGGTGTGCGCAACAAATTTGAGCGGCAGTTGATCAGCGGCTACAAGCTCACCACGCACCATGTTGGTGACCGGCACTTCGGATGTCGGGATCAGGAAGAAACGTCCTTCGTCTCCGCGCGGCACGGCGAAGAGGTCTTCTTCAAACTTGGGTAACTGGCCGGTGCCAAACATCGACGTTTCGTTCACGAGGTAGGGCACGTAGACTTCGGTGTAACCGTGGTCGCAAGTGTGAGTATCCAGCATGAACTGGGCCAGCGCACGATGCAGGCGCGCCAACTCTCCGCGCATGACTGAAAAGCGTGCCCCCGACAGCTTGACAGCCATTTCGAAGTCCAGACCACCCAGTCCTGCGCCGATGTCGACATGGTCACGCACCTCGAAATCGAACTGCCGTGGCGTTCCCCAGCGCAGCAGCTCGACGTTGCCGGTTTCGTCTTGCCCGTCTGGCACCGACTCATGCGGCAGATTGGGCAGACCCACAAGCCAGGCATTGATCTCTTCCAGCAACACTGCCAAAGCCTGCTCGTTGGCTTTGAGCTCATCCCCAATGCCGCCCACTTCAGCCAGCACGACAGACGCGTCCTCCCCCTTTGATTTCAAAACGCCGACCTGCTTGGACAGGCTGTTGCGTCGCGCCTGCAGTTCTTGAGTCCGGGTTTGCAAGTCCTTGCGTCTGGCCTCCAAAACCTGAAAAGGGGTGGTATCGAACTGCATGCCACGTCTGGCCAGTCCGTCAACAACGGTTTGAATATTGGTACGCAACAACTGTATATCGAGCATATTAATTAGGTCATATGAATATTTTCGGAGGTCACAACGCGACTGACGTGTGCATCATTCGCCTGCTCTACCAGTCCCCCGCACGAAAAAGGGAGATCTCCCTGCGCCTGAGCTCTGGCGCTTGAAGAACCATCACGGCGGATGATTCTCTCGGCGAGCCTTGATTATCAGCCGCGAGAACATCGATATCAAAACCGGTCTGGTCACACCAAACCGGTTTTGGTCCAAGCGCCACAGGTGCCACCAGAGTTTGAGAAAAACAGGAACTAAAACAGACCGGAACGATCTGTACGAGCGGCTTTGTGATACCCGGAGGGGTGACTATGGAATGATTATATTCCCGAAATCAATCGAAGCAGTAATAACAGCGCGGGGCTTTTCATTGGCGTTCCGTGCGCAACAGACCTAGGCTGAAATCAAGACACATGAAAATGTGCTGAAAAACGTGAGGAGACGAACGTGTTATCCATGAAAGACTGCCTGGATTATTGCGATCTGACTGAAGATGAGGTCGCGTTGATCGCCGAGCATGAGGACATCCCGGATGTGGCTGCTGCCCAGCTTGCCTGCGGACTTGTACAGTCTCCGGAGGGTATCTTGCTACTCACCCAATATATGGATTCGCTGGCTGAAAAGGCATTGCAACGCGGCGATCTGGCGCGTGCGCGCAAGGCATTGTTCTTGCGCGAGCGATTTGTGTCGGACCATCCCCTGACACACTAGACTTGCGCTCGCTCCATCATGCAACAAGCAACTCCAGTCTGAAACCCCGGCCTTCAGGACGCTGCTGAGCTTGATAACCAGCACTGCAGGCCGGCGGTTAAGACGTCAGTGATTTGACAGGCACGACAGACTCCTTACCAACCCCGTTCAGCGCGATACACCTGGATACCTGTAGCTAGTCTGTCGCCTGACTGCTTTTTGCCAAAGCATCTCGTTGCCGGAGAGTTGCAAGCTTTTCAGCAATACGGGACTCCAGACCACGCTGAACGGGCTGATACCAGCGCGGCTCTTGCATACCGTCGGGGAGATAGCTGGCGCCAGCGGCGTAACCATCGGCTTCATCATGGGCGTAGCGGTATTCACGGCCATAACCCAGCGACTTCATCAGCTTGGTGGGAGCGTTCCGCAGATGCAGCGGTACCGGAACAGACCCCTCTTGGCGAACAAAGGCACGAGCCGACTTGTAGGCCTTGTAGACCGCGTTTGACTTGGCTGCGCAGGCGAGAAAGATAACAGCCTCGGCCAGTGCAAGCTCTCCCTCTGGAGAGCCCAGTCGCTCAAACGCTGCACAGGCTGATAACGAAATGTCGAGCGCACGGGGGTCAGCCAGACCAATATCCTCGCTGGCCATGCGCACCAGGCGACGCCCAAGATAGAGTGGATCTGCCCCGCCATCCAGCATCCGGCAAAGCCAATACAATGCTGCATCCGGATGCGAACCGCGAACCGCTTTGTGTAGCGCCGATATCTGGTCGTAGAAAGCTTCGCCACCCTTGTCGAAGCGACGCAGACGGCTGGCGAGTACCTCATCCAGAAAGGCACAACTGACCGGGTTGACCTGCGCTATTGCAGACGCCCCATGGACTTGATCGATCAGGTTCAAAAGTCTGCGCGCGTCACCATCGGCAAATCCGACAAGTCGGTCACGCGCATCCGCCTCAAACGTCAGCCCGGAGCACATGTTCAGCGCCCGATCAAAGAGCAGGTTCAGCGCACTATCATCAAGGGGTTCGAGAACATAGACGGATGTACGGGACAGCAGCGCCGAATTGACCTCAAAGGACGGATTCTCGGTAGTCGCACCAATCAAGGTCACCAGACCTTGCTCGACATACGGCAAAAACGCGTCCTGCTGCGCCTTGTTGAAGCGATGCACCTCATCGATGAACAAAATGGTGTGACGCCCGCGTTGTTGCGCTGAACGAGCACCTTCTATTGCCTCACGGATATCCTTGACTCCGGCAAAAACCGCAGACAAGGCGATGAACTCCGCGTCGAATCCACGTGCCATCAGCCGCGCAAGACTAGTTTTGCCGACTCCTGGCGGCCCCCAAAGTATCATCGAGTGCAAACGGCCCGATTCGAACGCGAGGCGTAGTGGCTTGCCTTTGCCGACCAAGTGACGCTGCCCCGCCACATCATCGAGCGAGGCAGGCCGCATGCGTTCCGCCAATGGCACATTTTCACCTGGTGTGGCGGCAAAGAGATCTGTCATTGGGCGTACGCCTACCGACCGCAGCCTAAGGCGTGCCGATCACATCGGCACCCGGCGGCGGCGTAAACCTGAAAGTGTCTGGCGGCAGGTCTGCTCCCAGTCGCTGAGTCAAAAAATCAATCGTAGTGATTTGTCCAAAGTGATCACGCAACTCCATGCGCATCAACTGCCCCTCAGCCAAGCCAAGACGCATGGATTCAAAACTGGAGTCTGGCTGACGCGGCGTGGCGGAAACCCACATCAAACCGTCACCCTCCCCCACATCCAGCAATTCGAAAGCCTGCTCCAGCGCCCCCTGCCCAGCCAGCACCGCCACCGGCGTACTGCCCAGCGCATCACCCAATTCCTGAACCGTTGCCTGATTGAGGTCTTCATCCCATATCCACAAACGCTCACCATCACTCACCAGCAACTGCGGATAGGGTTGCTCCACTACCCAACGAAAGCGTCCCGGGCGCTCAAAGGCAAATCGTCCGCTGGACAACTGCGGTCGACGCGCACTTCCGAGCACGACACTTTGCCGGAACTCGCCTTCGGCGCGCTCTGCACTGGCAACAAATTGCCGTAACTGCTCAATACCGCTGTCAGCGGCATGAGCTTGAAAAAAACAACTGGCAAGTATTACCGCCGCGACAGCGCGGACAAGACGAAGCATCAATCACCTTCCTTTGGAGGCACCATCACCTCGCGGTTACCGTTTGTTCCCATCGAAGACACCAGCCCCGACCGCTCCATTTGCTCGATCAGACGGGCAGCGCGGTTGTAACCAATGCGCAGGTGACGCTGTACCAGCGAGATGGACGGGCGCCGCGTCTTGAGCACAATCTCCACCGCCTGATCGTAAAGCGGATCAGCCTCTTCATCGCCCTCCTCGGTGCTGACACTTCCTCCGTCCAGCGACTCATCCTGTGCCGAGAGTATGCCCTCGACGTAGTCCGGTGGGCCGCTTTTCTTGAGGTGCTCCACCACCTTGTGCACCTCGTCATCGGCCACAAACGCACCATGTACGCGTTGAGGCAGGCCGGTACCGGGCGGCAGATAGAGCATGTCACCCATGCCCAGCAAAGCCTCGGCACCCATCTGATCGAGAATCGTGCGCGAGTCGATCTTGGATGAAACCTGAAAGGCAATCCGCGTTGGAATGTTGGCCTTGATCAAGCCGGTAATCACATCGACCGATGGCCTCTGTGTGGCCAGAATCAGGTGGATGCCCGATGCTCGTGCCTTTTGTGCCAGCCGGGCAATGAGTTCCTCGACCTTTTTACCTACCACCATCATCAGGTCGGCAAACTCGTCCACCACCACCACGATATGGGGCAAGGTTTCCAGCGGCTCGGGGTTCTCAGGACTGATCGAAAAAGGGTTGGTGAGCGGCTTGTCATTGCGACGCGCCTCAAGTACCGCCTTGTTGAATCCCGCCAGATTGCGTACCCCGACCGCTGCCATCAACTTGTAGCGCTTCTCCATCTCGGCCACGCACCAGTTCAAGGCGTTGCCGGCATGCTTCATGTCGGTCACCACCGGAGCGAGCAGATGTGGGATTCCCTCGTAGATTGACAACTCCAGCATTTTGGGATCAACCATGATCAGCCGCACCCTTGACGGATCGGCTTTGTACAGCAGGGACAGGATCATCGCATTGACGCCCACCGACTTGCCTGAGCCGGTGGTGCCTGCCACCAGCAAATGGGGCATGCGCGCAAGGTCGGCTACCACAGGCTGACCGCCAATGTCCTTGCCAAGCGCCACGGTCAGCGGCGACGACATGGCATGGTAGGCCCGGGAACCGAGAATTTCGGACAAACGCACCATCTGGCGACGCGGATTGGGCAACTCGAAGGCCATGCAGGATTTGCCGGGTATGGTCTCGACCACCCGGATCGACACCAGAGAAAGCGCACGCGCCAGATCCTTGCCAAGATTGACGATCTGGCTACCCTTGACGCCGGTGGCGGGCTCTATCTCATAGCGGGTCACCACCGGCCCCGGATAGGCCGCGACAACGCGTACCTCAACACCAAAGTCGGCCAGCTTGGTCTCGATGAGCCTCGATGTAAATTCCAGCGCGTCCTTGGATGGGGGCTCAACATCGTCGCTAGGCTGATCAAGCAGGGCCAGCGGTGGAGGTCCGTCGTCCCCCAAATCCACGAACAGCGGCTGCTGTCGCTCCTGCTCCGCACGCTCGGACTTTGGCACCTGCGCCACGGCAGGCTCGATTCTGAGCTCTCTGGGCTGAACGGTTTCAGCCTTTTTCCGCTTGCTGGCGACCACCGCTTCACGTTGTTGCGCCAACGCGCGACCAGCGCGTCTGTCCTGCCAGTTAAACCAGGCACCTATCGCGAAAAACCACAGATTTTCCAGCACACCACCGATACGCTCGAGCACGGAAAGCCAGGACACTGCAGTAAACAGGCTGATACCACTCGCCATGAGCGCGATTAACAACAAAGTGCCACCGGTAAAACCGAAGAAACCCCGGATCAACCTGCCGAGTTCTATGCCGACCAGTCCGCCAGGCGCCAGCGGCAGCATGAAGCCGTGCGAATGAAAACGTAGCGCCTCAAGCGCACTACTGGCGAGCAAGACCACCAGAAACCCGGTCAGCACGATGAAAAAGGAACGCTTGTCGGCACTCAACTCCTGTCTTAGCCGACGAAAACCCCAGGCCAGCCCGTAGCCCAGAAACACCACCCACCACCAGGCAGACACCCCGAAAAGGTAATACAGCAAGTCGGCAAGCCAGGCACCCAAACGACCACCGGGATTGGCGATGCGAGTGACCTCTGCGGCCTGCGACCAACCTGGGTCGGCTGCACTGTAACCCAGCAGAATCAGGCCGATATAGACGGACATAACCCCCAGTATCAACCAGCGTGCCTCCTGAAGGAGCACGACGATCCTTTCTGGTAGTGGACGAAACCGATCGGGGGGGCGGGACACGGATGTTCGCGGCAACTTCGACACTCGGACAAGCCGATCTGATTGAAAGCGGTCAGATTATAAGCCACTGCCCGAGCGCAGATCGCGTGAAACTTCGTAATCAATCATGTGAGCCCGTGAGCCGCTGATCTGCAAACACCCATACAAACGAAGTGGTCCGGACCTGTTGGTGTTTCAAACCAGCGTCAGTGCTTCGCTGAAACCGTATAATCACCCCCTATTCTCCAACGCCGGAAAGCTTACCGTGGCCCAGACCCTTTTCGAATCCTCGATCACCAGCCTGCAACTGCTCGGACGTGGCAAGGTTCGCGACATCTATGCAGTAGACGAAGAAACATTGCTGATCGTCACCAGTGATCGCCTGTCTGCGTTTGATGTCATCCTGCCAGACCCCATCCCCGACAAGGGAAGAGTGCTGATTGCGCTGGCAAACTTCTGGTTCGACCGGCTGGCGCATGTCGTGCCCAACCAACTCACCGGCATGGACCCGGAAGCCGTTGTCGCCGAACACGAGCGGGACCAGGTGCGAGGTCGGGCGTTGGTCGTCAAGCGGCTCAAGCCCTTGCCCATAGAGGCTGTGGTGCGCGGTTACGTCATTGGCTCTGGCTGGAAGGACTACCAGATCAGTGGTACGATTTGCGGCATTACCCTGCCCGCTGGCCTGGCACAGGCTGCACGCCTGCCCGCCCCCATCTTCACGCCGGCCAGCAAGGCTGACGTGGGCGACCACGACGAAAACATTTCATTTGAACAGGCACAGGCTCGCTGCGCCGACATGCTGGACCCCCTGCTGACTGGCACAGGCGTCAACGGTGCCGAACTGGCCATCCAGGCCCGTGATATCGCCATCCAGTTGTACACCGAAGCGGCAGATTATGCGCGCAGCCGAGGCATCATCATCGCCGATACCAAATTCGAGTTCGGGGTGGACTCGCAAGGCGTGCTACACCTCATTGACGAGGCACTGACGCCTGACTCCTCGCGTTTCTGGCCAGCCGACAGCTACCGTGAAGGCATCAGTCCACCGAGCTTTGACAAGCAATATGTGCGCGATTACCTCGAAACGCTTGACTGGGACAAGAAGGCTCCCGGCCCCGCTTTGCCAAGTCATGTCATAGAGCACACCGCTGCCAAATACCGTGAGGCCTTCGAGCGACTGACTGGCCACAGGCTGGACGCCCAGACCTGAGCAGGCGCGACAAAGCGGACCAAAAAACGAGGTCCTGACCTTTTTCCTGCACAATGTCATCTTGCAACAACATGGCGCGCGGCCAAAGGCCGCTAGCGCGCTGATACAGCAGACCAGCGTCAAGCCTGCAAAGCGGCCGGCCTGACAGCAAACCAATCAAGACGGAGCGCGCGCAGACGCGCCTGTCAGGAGGCATCATGTCGCAACTCAGCAACCGGCGCACACTCGCGCTGGCAATCGTCATTGCCGCTTATGTATTGTCGTTTTTCCACCGCTTTGCGCCGGCCGGCATCGCGGGCGATCTGGCCGCCACCTTTCAGACCAGTGCAGCCTCGCTGGGTGTACTGGCCGCAACTTACTTCTATGTTTACACGCTCATGCAGGTGCCCACCGGTGTGCTGGTCGACACCTATGGGCCGCGACGTATTCTCACGGCTGGAAGCCTGATTGCCGGAATTGGCGGGCTGATGTTTGGTCTCGCCCCGGATCTCGGCCTTGCTATGGCCGGTCGAACACTGATCGGGCTAGGCGTGTCGGTCGTTTTCATCGCCATGCTGAAGCTGATTGCGCTGTGGTTTGACGAGCGTCGCTTCGCCACCCTGGTTGGCCTGTCCATGCTGATCGGTAACGCGGGGTCTGTGCTCGCGGGTGCGCCGCTGGCAATGGCGGCAGAGTGGATGTCATGGCGTAGCGTGTTCGTCGGTGTCGCTGCGGTTTCCTTCCTCCTTGCCATTGGCAGTTGGTTTCTGCTCCGCGACACCCAATCTGGGACCAGCGAAACGGGAGGCAAACGCTTTGATCGGACAGCGGTGCTGGGCGCACTGCTGGGCGTGCTGCGCAATCGTGCCACCTGGCCACCGGTGCTGGTCAACTTTGGCTTGACCGGCAGCTTCTTCACGTTCGGTGGCCTATGGCTCACCCCCTACCTGACCCGCATTCACGGCTTTTCGTCTGCTGCCGCCGCTGCCCACCTGTCGCTCTACTTCGGTGGCTTCGCCGTCGGCTGCCTGATCATAGGCTCGCTGTCCGACCGCCTGGGGCGTCGCAAGCCAGTCTTGTTCATCAGCGGCTTGACTGTCTGCGCGCTGTGGGGCTTGCTGTTGTCAGGCGTCAGCCTCACGCAACCATTCAGCCTGGCGGTATTCACCGCAATGGGCCTCACGACAGCCGGTTTTGTCCTGACCTGGGCCTGCGCCAAGGAAGTCAACCCGCCGCATCTTTCCGGGATGAGCACCAGCGTTACAAACATGGGAGGCTTTCTCGCTGCCGCCTTGCTGCAACCCATTGTCGGCATGGCTGTGGATAGAGGTTGGGACGGCTCAATGGTAGACGGCGTTCGCCAGTACAGTGAAGCTGCATTCATGAACGGCATGACACTGATTGCCATATTTACATTGATCGGCACGCTGGCCAGCCTGTTCGTGCGCGAAACCGGATGCAGAAACATTTGGCAAAAAACGGAAAATTAAGCTATCCAGAAGAGAACCCGAAGAACACTGCACGGTCATTGATAAAAACACCAACGTCAAGTCACAAACGCGACCAACAGATGCAAAGGAGCTCACCATGGAACATTCGATGCACACTCTGGATCGACACTTCAATCTTCCGCGAGTGCGAGAGGTTGACGACGGGAGGCCGCTACACTGGCTCCGGCTAGAATGGAATGACTTACGCGAGCATGCCTTCGCCAGTATTGCATACGGCGTATTCTTTGCGCTGATGGGTTACATCATCATCCATCTCGCTGCACCCCGGCCTTACCTTGTCACCGTAGCCATATCCGGTTTTTTCCTGGTCGGGCCAATTCTTGCCACAGGGCTTTACGAGATCTCGCGCAGGTCTGCAGCAAAGCAACCGGTCGGACTGATTGACTCATTGCGCGGTGTTGGTCGCAACTTTGAATCGCTTATGTCGATCGGCATTCTGCTTGCCCTCGTCATGGTCGGCTGGGAACGCGTCTCAGCGGTGCTCTTCGCCCTGCTCTTTTCGGGCGAACTGGCCGATGTCAACGGCTTCATCCGCAACGTGCTGCTGTCCGGTGAGCATCTGGGCTTTACTGCCGCCTACATGATCAGTGGCTTGCTGTTTGCCACGCTGGTGTTCTGCGCCACTGTGGTTGCCATACCCATGCTGATGCATCGCGACACCGACATGATCACTGCCATGATGACCAGCATGCGCGCGGTGCGACGCAACCCCCGCGCCATGATGTTGTGGGCAGCGCTGATAGTGGCAATCATGCTGATCGGCTTTGCAACCATGATGATCGGTCTGGTGTTGCTGATACCCTTGCTTGGCCACGCCACATGGCACGCATATCGCGATATTGTTGATTAGCAGAACGCCTGCCGCCCAAGCAGGTCTACAATTGCTACCTGATTTGGCGCCGACCCAGGTCGGCGTCTGCATTTGTGCTACCCGGAGACTCTGCTGCATGCAAAACCCGCTTCTAGATTTCGACTCTCTGCCCAACTTCGAGGCCATTCACCCAGAACACGTCGAACCGGCCATAAGCCAGCTCATTGAAGACTACCGACAGCTCATTGACCGCCTGCTCGGGGACGACACAACCCCCACATGGGATTCGTTTGTTGTACCCATGACCGACACCGGCGAACGTCTTGGCAAGGCCTGGGGTGTGGTCGGTCATCTGCACAGCGTCATCGATAACCCGGCCTGGCGCGAAGCATACAACCGCATGTTGCCGGCAATCTCCGGCTTTTATGCAGACCTCGGGCAAAACCTGGCGCTGTACGAAAAGTACAAGGCCCTGCATGACAGCCCGGAGTTCGTCACCCTGGACCCTGTACGTCAGCGCATTCTCGAGCATGAACTGCGCGACTTTCGACTGGCGGGAGCGGAACTGCCGGACGAACACAAACCGCGCTTCAAGGCGATTCAGGAGGAGTTCTCGGCACTATCTGCCAAGTTCTCGGAGAACCTGCTGGACGCCACCAACGGCTATTCGGAGTGGGTCACCGATGAGGCCGACCTGGTCGGCATTCCTCAGGACGTATGCGCCGCAGCCAGAGAGGCCGCAGACAAGGCCGGCAAGCCAGGCTGGAAGTTTTCCCTGCAAATGCCCAGCTACCTGCCGGTCATGCAGTACGCCGACAACCGCGATCTGCGGGCACGCATGTATCGCGCTTATGGCACCCGCGCCTCGGAGCACGGACCTGCAGAGCTCGACAACGGACCACTGATTGGCCGCATCCTCGCGCTGCGCGCTGAAGAGGCCAGCATGCTCGGCTATGCTAATTTTGCTGAAGTGTCGCTGGTCCCAAAGATGGCTGAATCACCCGAACAGGCAATCTCCTTCCTGCGCGACCTCGCCTCCCGTGCCAAACCTTTTGCCGAGCGTGACCTTGCCGAGCTGAAGGATTTCGCCGCTACCGAACTCGGTTTGAGGCAGCTCGAACCCTGGGACATGGCCTACGCCTCCGAAAAGCTGCGGCAGTCGCGCTACGCCTTCTCCGAGCAGGAGGTCAAGCAATACTTTCCCGAACCAAAGGTCATCGAAGGACTGTTCAGCCTGATCCGCAATCTTTACGGGGTGTCGATCAAGCAGGAAGCAGCCCCGAGCTGGCACCCCAGCGTCAGCTTTTACCGTATCGAACGTGACGGAGAGCTGGTCGGCAATTTCTATCTTGACCTGCATGCTCGCGAAACCAAGCGTGGTGGCGCATGGATGGACTCAGCACGCGGACGTTACCGCTCAAACAATGGCCTGCAAACGCCGGTTGCCTACCTCGTGTGCAACTTTCCCGGCCCGGGCGGTGGCAAACCGGCCACCTTTACCCACGACGACGTGCAGACCCTGTTCCACGAATGTGGCCATGGTCTGCACCATCTCCTCACCCGTGTTGACGAGCTCGCGGTATCCGGCATACACGGAGTTGAATGGGACGCGGTCGAACTGCCCAGCCAGTTCATGGAGAACTTCTGCTGGGAATGGGATGTGCTGCAAGGCATGACTGCTCATGTCGACACCGGCGAGCCCCTGCCACGCGAACTGTTCGACAAGATGATCGCGGCACGTAACTTCCAGAGCGGCATGCAGACCGTACGCCAACTCGAGTTCTCACTGTTCGACCTGCGCATTCACGCCGAGCTGGACGCCGGTGACGGCCCGGTGCCAATGGACCGCGTACTGGCGCTGCTAGACGAGGTCAGGCGCGAGGTGTCGGTCAACACACCGCCCGAGTGGCACCGTTTTGCCAACAGCTTCTCGCACATCTTCGCGGGCGGTTACGCGGCTGGCTATTACAGCTACAAATGGGCGGAAGTCCTGTCGGCCGACGCCTTTGAAGCTTTCGAGGAGGCGGGCGCCGGCAAGGGTTCGCTGATCGACGCCGCCACTGGCGAGCGGTTCTGGCGCGAGATTCTCGCAGTTGGCGGCAGCCGGCCAGCCATGGAATCCTTCAAGGCCTTCCGCGGGCGCGAACCACAGGTCGACGCCTTGTTGCGGCACAGTGGGATGGTCACGGCATGAGGGTTGTCACCTGGAACGTCAATTCCCTCAAGGTTCGTCTTCCGCACGTTCTCGACTGGCTGGCCAGCAACCGGCCTGACGCGCTATGCCTGCAAGAACTCAAGCTGGAAGACAAGGCCTTTCCAGCGGCCGAGTTGGAAGCCGCTGGCTACCACGCCGTCTTCAACGGTCAGAAGACCTACAACGGCGTGGCGATACTCAGCCCACACCGCATCGAAGACGTTCAGCGTGACATCCCGGACTTCGAGGACCAACAAAAACGCATCATCGCCGCCACCATTTGTGGCGTCCGGATCATCTGCGGTTACTTTCCAAATGGCCAGGCAGTCGGTTCGGAAAAGTTTGAATACAAGCTGCGCTGGCTGGACGCCCTCACTGGCTGGCTTGCCTTCGAAATGCAAGCCTATCCACAACTCGTCCTCACCGGCGATTACAACATCGCGCCCGAGGCACGTGACGCTCACCCGGACTGGAAGGACGAGATTCATGTCTCCGAGCCGGAACGCGCCGCCTTTCAACGCCTTATCGGCCTGGGACTGATCGACGTATTTCGTGGTTTCGAGCAACCCGAACCCAGCTTCTCCTGGTGGGATTACCGGATGGGCGCTTTTCGGCGAAACTTCGGCCTGCGCATAGACCACATCCTCACCAGCCCCGCGCTGGCCGAGTGCTGCCGCGCAAGCTTCATCGACAAGGCCCCACGCAAACTGGAGCGCCCGTCCGACCATGCGCCGGTGGTGGCGGACTTCGAAACCGGAGCGCCGCAGAACTCATGATCGACACAAGGCTCGCACCGCTCACCCTGGCCTACCCGCCACTGCAGGCCTTGTCGCCTGCCGCACGCGAAAGCATCTGCAAGTTTTCGAGCGAATTGCGCCTTGCTGCGGGCACCATCGTCTTTGACGAAAACACACCTTGCCGGGGTTTTCCGTTCGTCGTCGAAGGCTGCATACGGGTGGTAAAGGCTGCACCCAGCGGTCGCGAGCTGCCGCTTTATCGTGTCGGCGTAGGTGAAACCTGCGTGCTGTCCACCTCCTGCCTGCTCGGTCACCAGGCCTACAACGCCCGTGGCGTGGCCGAAACCGACTGTCGTCTGCTGCTGCTGCCAGACAGCGAGTTCGAATCACTGCTTGCCGAGGCACCCTTCCGCGCGTTCGTGTTCGAACTCTTCTCGCAGCGCATTGCCGACCTGATGGAGATACTGGAAGAGGTCGCCTTCAAGCGCCTGGATCAGCGGCTGGCCGGCATACTGCTTGGCAAGGGGCGCGAACTGCACACAACCCACCAGCACCTGGCTGACGAACTGGGCAGCGCCCGGGAGATAATCAGCCGCCTTTTGAAAGGTTTCGCAGATCAAGGCCTGGTGCAACTATCTCGCGAACGCATCGAGATCATTGACGCAGCCGGTTTGCGTGCGCTTGCCGGCGGCCACCGTCGCGAGGCCTGAGCGGAGCACGCCACCGCTCACTATGTAACCGTTGTCACAGACACGGCAGACCCCGCAATGATGTAATCATCCCACAAACCGCATCCAGACTCCCAACGCGTCGCGGCTGCAAGCGGCACCTGGCGCTGACGGCTTGGACAAAGACATACCTGCAGAGCAACTGTTTTCGCCGGTATGTCCTAAAGCTGGTCAGTTCGTTTGCTGCCTCCCCGCATTGTCAGGCAAGGCATCAATGAGCAGTCAAAATGCGGTTTCCAGTTTGATCACTTTACCTTTCAACCGGAGTCAAACCATGAAGACAAACGTAGGTTCCATCGACAAGATTTTGCGCATCGCCGCCGGCGTGGTGTTGATCATTCTGGCCATCATGGGTATCGGCGCCCCGTGGACCTGGATCGGCATCGTCCCGCTGGCCACCGGCCTGATGGGCTGGTGCCCGGCTTACACCTTGATTGGCGTAAACACTTGCCCGCTCAAGAAGGACTGAGCGCTGCTCAGCGCCTGGCAGAAGCAGACCTGTCAGGCGCGCGAAGCCGCATGATTGGCGATTCGCACGAAGTCAGCAACCCCGAGCCGTTCGCCGCGCATGCCTGGATCAATATCTATTGACTCCAGTTCTGCTTCGCTCATGACGTTGCGCAAGGTGTTGCGAAGTGTCTTGCGGCGCTGACCAAAAGCGGCCGCCACGACCTCGCCCAACAGTGTTTCATCCAGCGCGGTCAAGGCTGCTGGTGGCAGCGGCACCAACCTGACGATGCTGGACATGACCTTTGGCGCAGGCGTAAACGCGCCCGGTGGCACATCAAACAGCCTGCCAATCCGGAAACGGTACTGCAACATGACCGACAGGCGTCCATAGTCCGAGGTCGCTGGCTCGGCCACCATGCGCATCACCACCTCCTTTTGCAACATGAACACCATGTCGCGAATCTGCTCTGCGTAGTCAGCCAGATGAAACAGTAAAGGCGTGGAGATGTTGTAGGGCAGATTTCCAACCACCCGCAAGGGGGCTGGCAACTGCGAAAAGTCAAAGTTGAGCGCGTCACCTTCGTGGATGGTGAGTCGCTGCGCGTCAAAGCGTGTGCGTAATCGCGCGATCAGGTCGCGATCGATCTCGACGACATGAAGATGCGACAGACGATCGGCCAGAGGTTCGGTCATCGCCCCCAGCCCCGGGCCGATCTCAACCATATGGTCGTCAACAGCCGGTCGTATGGCATCAACGATGCGACGAATGGTATTGGGATCGGTCAGGAAGTTCTGACCAAATCGCTTGCGGGCGCGGTGTTCCATCAAATCGCCTTTAGATCGCGGCGCTTCGCCGCCATGTCTACAGCCAGCTTGAAGGCGGCGATCAAGCTCCCTGGATCGGCCTTGCCAGTGCCTGCCAGATCGAGAGCTGTTCCGTGGTCTACCGAACAGCGGATGACTGGTAATCCGAGGGTCACATTCACGCCACCACCAAAGCTGGCGTGCTTGAGCACCGGCAGGCCCTGGTCGTGATACATGGCCAGTACCGCGTCGGCACCTTGCAGCTTGCTCGGGACAAAGAGGGTGTCGGCTGGCAGTGGCCCTTCCAGCAACATACCCTCACCCCGCATGGCGCTCAGCACTGGCTCAATGATCTCGATCTCTTCGCGCCCCATATGGCCACCCTCACCTGCATGGGGATTCAGTCCGGCAACCAGTATCCGGGGTCGGGCGACGCCAAAACGTTCGACCAGATCATGGTGGATGATACGTAAAGTGTCACGGAGCATGGTCGACTGGATCGCGCCGGGCACGGCTGACAAGGGTAGATGCGTGGTCGCCAGGGCCACCCGCATGCCACCACCAACCAGCATCATGACCACCCGGGGCGTGCGTGTGCGCTCCGCCAGATACTCGGTGTGACCACTGAAAGGAATGCCTGCGTCATTGATGATGGCCTTGTGCACCGGCGCGGTCACCATGGCGGCAAACTCGCCACAAAGACAACCATCAATCGCACGATCAAGCAAGGAAAGCACATAGGGCGCGTTAGCGACATCGAGCTGGCCAGGGCTTGCATTTCGCGGCAATGGAACATGCAGGACTTCCAGCACCCCGCCGTCAGGCCTCGATGCCATCGGATCAAAGTCGAGCACTCGCAATGACTGCTGAGTGCCATCAACCCTGGCCCGGATCAAATCCTTGTCGCCTACAATTACCGGGCGCCATCCAGCAACATTCAGGGACGCCAACGCAGCACACAGCTCGGGCCCAATGCCAGCCGGTTCGCCGCTGGTTATCGCAACCAGATTGGAGGCTACCACTCAGTAATCCCTTTCGAGCCGATACTCCACGAAGGTGGTGTCACGCAGTTCGCGCAACCAGGCCTCGTAGGCCTCGTCTGCCTTGCGGTCACGCAACGCGTTGCGAGTCGTCGCCCGCTTGCGCTCGTCGGACACATCCTGCACCCGGCGTTCGACCACCTGGATGAGATGCCAACCAAACGGAGAGCGCACCGGCACGGAGATATCCCCCGGCGCAAGCGCATCCATTGCCCGTTCGAACTCGGGCACAGTGTCTCCAGGGTAAACCCAGCCAAGATCTCCACCACGGGCAGCCGACAAATCATCCGAGTGCACCTTGGCAAGATCCTCAAACGCTTCGCCACCGTGAATCATGCGTTCGCGCAGACCGAACAACCGCGACTCGATTTCGGCATCAGGAAGTATCTCGGAGTGACGGATAAGAATATGTCGAGCCCTGGTTTGCTCCATGGTCTCATCACCCACAGCCAGTTCTCCACCGCGTGCGCCGACAAACTTGACGATGTGCAAACCGGCAGGGCTACGCAACACCTCTGACACGTCGCCGGGATTCAGCGAACGGATGGCATCATCAAACAGCCCGGGCAAACGGTCACGCGTGCGCCAACCCAGTGCGCCGCCCTGAACCGAATCCGGCGCATCGGAGTAGGCTGCGGCCAACTGGGCAAAGTCCTCGCCGGCAGCGTGTCGGGCGAGTACCTCGTCAGCACGCGCGCGAAACTGCGCAAGTTCGCGCTGAGTCGGCGCTTCGGGCATGCGAATCAGGATATGGGCAACAAACACTTCTTCGCCAGAGAAGGCATCCGGGTTGTTGGTGATGAAGTTATCGATTTCGGCGTCGGTCACGACAACCTGACTTTCAACCTCACGCTCACGTAGTCGAGAAAGCGTGATTTCGGTCCGAATCTGCTCACGAAAACGCTCCCACGATATCCCGTCCGAAGCCAGCGCCTCACGCAACTGTGCATCAGTCAGATTGTTGTTGGTCGCAATCGAGGCCACGGCACGATCCACGGTCGCCTCATCCACGGCAAGACCAGACTCGGCTGCCAACTGCAATTGTGCGCGCTCGATGACGAGACTCTCGAGCACCTGCTGCTCCAGGACCTCCATGGGCGGAGGCTGGATGCCTCGCTGACTCAACTGCTGCAAGGCAACATCCAGGCGATCGCGGAGCTCAATTTCGGTGATCACCTCATTATTGACAACCGCAATCACACGATCAACGGGTATGGAGCGCTGTCCAAGGGCTGACGCCGAAAAGAGCACGCTCAGCACAGCGGCCAGCAGTGGGAACAAGAGTTTGGAGGTCGGCATACGCATTATGGTGACGGTGTTTTGAGTTGGAACGGAAACAAACATGAGCTTGGTGACAGCCCGGCGACGGCAGCGAAATCAACACATGGAGTAACTATTATCCTTAATTCGGGTCATTCATCCGCACCAAAAACCCGACTCGACACCGACTCATTGATCTTGCCATAGCCAGGGACGCTTCGGGTCAACAGATTGACCGGACTGGGGCCTATGCTGCCAAGCCCGTTGAACTCCAACTGAAAGAACAAGGCGTTGGTCACGCGTTGCGGATTGGTGGCGAATCTGTGCGCTGCCGTGCGAAAAGCCCAGCAACCGCATTGGCTGAGGTATTCAACGCCTGCCAGGGCCTCGGTGACGCGATTGTCCTTGATAGATCGGGTGACTCGACCAACGCCATACCAACGCCCGCCGATTGGCCACTGCGCTGACAGGTCGATGTCCTTGAAACCCGGGATACCCGGTTCATCACGCAAATAGCGATAGCCGATATTGGCGACCCGTCCTGCTTCAGGGTTATAGCGAACTGCCAGGTTGAAGCGCTGGGTTACCCCGTCAAAGGGGTCATAGCGTAACAGCGAATTGACGCTGACATCTGCGGTTACGCGACCGCTCACATCGGCGAGAATATCAGTACGACGGCGAGTGCGGGGGTTCTCGCCAGGAAGCGTCACATCGTGATCGCCCAGATAAAAGCGTTGCCCCACGGTAAAGCGCAAGCGCTCGGCGCCTGAGGTGCGCTCGATATATCGCGTTGTTACCGCTGCGGTTACTTCGTTGGCGTCGCCGATACGGTCAACCCCGGAGTAACGGTTTTCGGAAAACAGTTGCGCAAAACCGAAGTCATAACGGCTGGTGTCGAAAACCGGGATATTTGCCTGATCCCGGTGCGGGATACGAACATAAAACAATCTGGGCTCCAGCGTTTGCAGATAGCTGGTGCCAAAGGCCTCGGTATCGCGCTCGAAGAACAGACCACCATCCACCGAAAAAACCGGCATCGTGCGGCTGATCGACGTGCTTGCACCGGCCAAACCACGGTTCAATTCATAGCGTGTGTACAAAAGGCTGAGACTGGGTGTCAGGAAATACGACTGGCCACGCAGAGGCAAGGAAAACCGCGGCTGAAGATGGGTACGATGCCCCTCTGCGAGCGTCGTGTCCTCGTGGCGGAAGTTAACGTATTCCCCCTCGAACGAAAACGACAGGCCCGCAGGCAAATCGGCACGCTGCGCATTCAACCGCAGTTGCGGGAGGCGACGATAAGGCTCCGCGCCTTGTAGCGTCTGGTAGCCCTGCAGCAAGGCATGTGCCGACCACCAACTGCCGCGGTGTGTGAGCTGAGCCTCACGCAGCAGATTGACTCGTGAGGCCATGGCAACACGGGAGCTCAGGTCTTCGAAATAGCTTTCGTCGGAGACCCAGTTGTAATCAAGCGAGGCCGAGGTTTGCGCACCAAGCTTGTGCTGATGCCGCAAAGACCCCATTGAACGCGACTCACCCATTTCTCTGTCCTTGGGCATCCACTCCCCGCGCAAGTCGCCGCTGTAGTTTTCTGTGAGGTAGCGGTACTCGCCGCCCAACTGTAGACCTCGTCGCCCCATGAAGCGCGGCGTAAAGGTCGCGTCGTAGTTGGGTGCGATATTCCAGTAATAAGGCACGGCAACATCAACACCGGTCTTGTTGGACACCCCAAAGGTTGGTGCCAGAAAACCCGACTGACGCTGCTCGGCCAACGGAAAGGTCATACGAGGCCACCACAGGATTGGGGTATCCAGGAAGACCAGACTCGCGCCGCGTGCCACGCCCTTGTTGTGATCATAGTCGAGCTGAAGTTCGTCGGCCCGAACGTACCAGTCGGGGTCATCCGGGGCACAGCTTGTCCATGTCGCGCCTGTCATGCGGTACTGGTTTTCGCCTTCAAGAAAGACCTTGTCCGCCGCACCAGTCCCCACTACAGAGCGCGGAACCTCCCCGACATCAACCTCGGACTGACGACTGAAACTATAGGTTGGCTGATCGATCTCGCCAACCCACTCATGCACGATGACACGAGCCCATTCTCCGGTCAGTCGGTCTTCACCCTGGATCAGGCGTACGTTGCCATCGGCCGAAACCTCATCGGTGAGTTCGTTGTAAATCACCCGATCGGCGGTCAGAACTTGTCCGTCGCGACTCAGCATGGCCTCACCCTCGGCCACCAACTCAACTGATCGGACGCCCACGATTCGCAAGGCGCTGACCTCGGTTGCGCCAGACCGCGAAGCAGGCATGGAGTCAACCGGTTGGAGCCCGGCCACGGCAGGCTGGTCGGACTCCGCCTCGGCCGGAACCAAAGTCGGCGCAGTAGAAAGCCCAGCAGCTTGCCCCTCAGCGGCCGCCTTGATGGCAGCAGGTCCGATGTGCTCACCCGTCGTGGAGGCAGGCAAAGGCTCTTCACGCACTGACTTGTCGCCGGTCTGCTGGCTCGTAACGCCGAGATCACGACTCTCAACCGGCACGCCTCTCGGCGCCTGAGCAGGAGTCTTGATCGCGCTTGACGCAGGACTGCGGATGAGGTCTGGCGACACCATCAGGGGCGACAGTCCCCCTGCCAGTGACACCCCACTGATCATGAGAAGCCAGGGAATCATCGCCAACCGTGTATTCAATTGCCTTGCTCGCAAGCCACGCCCCTCGCTCATACGAAATCACTTTTCAGAAACAGCGACAGCAAGCCGCTCGACTCCTGCGCCCGGCTCAACAGTCACCGCCCCCCCACAACTCACATGGGAGGCACGCCTGCCAACCAAAGCACCAACGACTTGAACCTGTTTATGCATTGACAGAAACAGCGACCATCATTCAAAAGCCGTCACCGGAGTCCTTTGATAAACTGCGTGATTTTACACCAAGGCGTGGACTGCGGGCGGCAAGTGCTGCTGCCCGATAGCGCCATTCCGCCGCAAACGCTTGCCCGACCCGCATGTGTAGGCACACGGCAAACCTCGGCCCGGAGGTCGATAGCGTACCGCCTCCCGATCGACACGGAGATTGAATTGGAAAGAAAACAACAACTCGAACAATGGCTTGAGAGCATATTGCCAGATGGCTGGGAACGACTCGAACCCGCCTCTGCTGACGCCAGTTTTCGCCGTTATTTCCGCCTGCACCCCAAGAACGGTGGGGTATCGTGCATCGTAATGGACGCGCCACCAGCGCAAGAAGACTGCCGACCGTGGCTGCATGTGGCCGAACACTTTGCCGAAACAGGCGTACACGTACCGGAAGTCAGGCACATCAACCTCGAAGAGGGCTTCATCCTGATGTCCGATCTGGGCGACACCACCTATCTGAATGCCCTTGACCCTGACAACGCTCATTCCCTCTATGCTGACGCGCTTGGCAGCCTGATCGCGATACAACACAGCAGTCGGCCTGGCGTGCTACCCGAATATTCACCAGCGCTGCTGCATAGGGAGATGCGCCTGTTTGACGAGTGGTTTGTCGAACGCCACAAAGGCGTCACACTTGACGACAAGCAGCGCGCAACACTAAACGACGTATATCACCGAATCCTGTCGGTCAATCTGTCAGAGCCCCGAGTCTTTGTTCACCGCGACTTTCACTCACGCAACCTGATGGTCTGCGAACCTGGGCGCAATCCGGGCATCGTCGACTTTCAGGACGCGGTTCATGGCCCAATCAGTTACGACCTCGTTTCCCTGTTCAAGGACGCCTATATTCATTGGGAGGAAGACTTCACGCTGGACTTGCTGGTCCGCTACTGGGACATCGCCAGACGCCAGGGCCTGCCTGTGCGTGCTGACTTTGCCGACTTTCAGCGCGACTTCGACTGGATGGGCGCACAACGTCACCTCAAGGTACTGGGCATATTCGCGCGCCTGTCTCACCGTGACGGCAAAGACCACTATCTTCAGCACCTGCCATTGGTCATGGACTATCTGCGTCGAACCTGCCTGCGCTATGGCGAACTGAAACCGCTGCTGCGCCTCCTTGATCAGATCGAACCTGGCAGCGTCAGCGTCGGATACACCTTTTGACCTCGATGAAAGCGATGATACTCGCTGCGGGTCGCGGGGAACGCATGCGCCCGCTGACCGACAATTGCCCCAAGCCCTTGCTCGATGCAGCGGGCAAGCCCCTGATCGAGCATCACATCGAACGTCTGGCTGCTGCAGGCATAAGTGACATTGTCATCAATCATGCCCACTTGGGCCACATGATCGAGGATAGATTTGGTGATGGTGCCAGGTTTGGCCTGCAGTTGCGCTATTCACCAGAAAATCCCGCGCTCGAAACCGCAGGTGGCATCGCTCGCGCCCTGCCACTGCTAGGCGACAAGCCGTTTCTGGTGATCAATGGCGACGTGTTCTGCGACCTTGACCTTGCCTGCCTGGCACAGCAGGGTGACACCCTGGACGGCGAGCAGGTTGTCGCACACCTCGTGCTCGTCAGCAATCCCGAACATCACCCAAAGGGCGACTTCACCCTGAACCACGATTGCGTCAGCCTAGATACAGACAATCGCCTCACATATTCCGGCATCGGCCTGTACCATCCTGAATTGTTTCGTGGCCTGCCGGCAAACCAGCCGATTGCACTCGGACCACTGCTGCGGCAGGCTATAAGCCAGGGGCGGGTGCGCGGGCAGATGCATCGTGGCTTCTGGCTTGATGTCGGCACACCTGCAAGACTTGCTTCACTGAACCACATGCTGCATCAGCAGTCATAAATCAACCTCGCAAAGGCGTGACTCCACCCATGAATGCCGTGACCGATCCGATCAGCCCCGACACCGCACCTTTTCGCAATCGCCGACAACGGCTGATCGAACGCATGCAGACCGCGGGTGGCGGCATTGCGGTACTTCCCACTGCGCCGGAATACGCCCGCAACCGGGACACACACTACCCGTACCGCTACGACAGCTACTTTCATTACCTCACCGGTTTTGGCGAACCCGAATCCGTGGTGGTCATCGCTGCAGGCGACAATCCTCGTGCCATCCTTTTCTGTCGCGAAAAGGACGAGGAACGGGAAATCTGGGATGGCTTCCGTCATGGCCCGGATGCCGCGCGCGAAGCATTCGGTTTTGACGAAGCCTGGACGATAGGTGATCTGGACCGTCGCCTCCCCGATCTGCTAGCAGAGCAGCCCGTGCTGTGGAGCGGCTTTGGCTACGACCGTGCCTGGGACGACCGGGTAACGCGAGCGCTGAACGCAGTGCGTGCCAACGCCCGCGCCGGAAGCGTGCCTCCGCACAGTTTGCGGGATCTGCGCGCCGAACTCGACGAAATGCGACTGATCAAGGACGACAACGAGATCGCCATCATGCGGCGCGCCGCAGACATCTCGTCCGAGGCGCATGTACGAGCCATGCTCGCCACCCGCCCTGGACTCTTCGAATACGAGGCTGAAGCCGAGCTCCTTTACACTTTCCGGCGACATGGGGCAGAAGCACCGGCCTACCCCTCCATCGTCGCCAGCGGACCCAACGCGTGCGTACTGCACTATGTCAGTAACAACCGCCGTATGCAGGACGGGGAGTTACTCCTCATCGATGCAGGTTGCGAGCTCAATGGCTACGCTGCCGACATCACCCGAAGCTTTCCGGTCAATGGTCGCTTCAACAGCCCCCAGCGAGCCCTTTACGACCTGGTGCTTGCCGCTCATACTGCGGCCTGCGCTGCGCTGCGCCCAGGGGCGCACTGGAATCAGCCTCATGAGGCAGCAGTCAAGGTCATCGCCCAAGGCTTGCTTGATCTCGGGCTGCTTCGCGGCTCACTCGACGGCGTGCTCGAGAATGGAGACTATCGGCGCTTCTTCATGCACCGGACCGGACATTGGCTTGGCCGCGACGTGCATGACGCTGGCGAGTACAAAAAGGACGGCGACTGGCGGCTGTTCGAGCCCGGCATGACGCTCACCATCGAACCCGGCTGTTACATCAGACCGGCCAAGGACGTACCAGAAGACTACTGGAATATCGGCATCCGCATCGAAGACGATGCGCTGGTGACTACCGAAGGACATGAACTCATCACGCATGGCGTCCCCCGCCAGGCGGATGAAATCGAGACACTGATGCGCGAGCGTGGTCAGCAATGAACGTCCATGACCTGCTCATCGTCGGCGCGGGACCGGTCGGACTCGCGCTTGGCAGCGCCCTGCGCAACGCAGGCCTCGACGTTGTCATCGCCGACGCACGTCCACCGCAGGCCAGCACATCCGACCCACGCGTGCTGGCGCTGGCGCACGGTACGCGCCTGACGCTCGAAAACCTGAACGCATGGCAGGAACTCCCGACCACACCTATCCAGCACATCCACATCTCCCAACAGGGTGGATTTGGTCGCACTCTCATCGACGCTTCCGATCATGGCATCGACGCCCTCGGTTACGTCGCTTCGGCTGGCGATCTCGCCAGTACGCTGGGGCAGACACTGGAAGCGTCATCCATAAAGTTGCGATATCAGGCAAAAGTCACCCGCCTTTCGACATGCGCAGACCATGTCGAAGCCGAACTCAGTCTCGATGGAGACAACACCGAGACCATCTGCGCGCGACTGGTGGCCTGCGCTGAAGGGGGCTTGAGTGATGACGGCGAGCAGGTGCAACGTGACTACGGGCAACATGCAATCATCGCGCATGTAGCCTGCCCGAGCGGACACGGCAATCGCGCTTTCGAACGTTTCACGCCCAGCGGTCCAATGGCGCTACTCCCCTGTGGCAACGGTTTTGCGCTTGTCCATGTCTGCTCGCCGCAACAAGCCGATACCATGCTCTCGCTGCCAGCAGAGACCTATCAGGCACACATTCAAACCGTTATTGGCAGCCGCGTACGACTGGGGTCCGTCACCGGGCGGCTGCGCTACCCCCTCGGACTGCGCTATCGGCGCGAGCCGACAGCGCAGCGCATTGCCTGGCTGGGCAATGCGGCACAAACCCTGCACCCGGTCGCCGGACAAGGCTTCAACCTTGCCCTGCGTGATGTTCATGCCCTGGCTCAGGCAATATTGGCGGCCAGCCGCGACACCGGCGAGGCTGCGATGCTGCGCGACTATGCTGCCCGCCGTACTCTGGACCGTCGCGGCACGATTCACTTTACAGACTCCCTGGTCCGGCTGTTCAGCCACCCCTCCCCGGTGCTCTCGCATATACGCGGCGGCGGACTGTTCGCATTGGACCTGTGTGCTCCGCTGCGGCACTTCGTCGCCCGCCGCATGATGTTCGGAGCACGCGCCTGGCCATAGGCCAAGCAGTGGTTTTCGAGTCTGTAAGGCGCGGAAGAGATGGCTTTCTGGGTTAGAATTCTCAGCCTAGTCCGAAAAACGATCTTTCCAATCATGCAGTTTGCCGGTTATACGCTCCGCAACAATCTCTTTGTCGCTCCAATGGCTGGCGTGACCGACCGTCCTTTTCGCCAACTGTGCAAAAAGATGGGTGCCGGGGTTGCGGTGTCCGAAATGGTCACCTCAAACTCTTTGCTCTATGGCAGCGCAAAAACTCAGCGTCGCGCCAACCACGATGGCGAAGTTGACCCAATCTCGGTACAGATTGCCGGTGCAGACCCGGCAATGATGGCTGAAGCCGCCCGTTACAACGCCGACCGTGGAGCCCAGATCATTGACATCAACATGGGCTGCCCGGCCAAGAAGGTCTGCAATGTCATGGCCGGTTCGGCGTTGATGCAGGACGAAGCCTTGGTCGCACGCATTCTTCAGGCGGTCGTGACGGCGGTTCCGAATACCCCGGTCACCCTCAAGTTTCGCACCGGCTGGAACCGGGACAACCGCAATGCACCGACGATTGCCCGAATCGCTGAAGACTGCGGCATTCGCGCCATCGCCATTCACGGACGAACCCGGGCAGATCAATACACCGGTCAGGCGGAATACGACACGATTGCCCTGGTCAAGACCTTGGTCAACATCCCGGTCATCGCCAACGGAGACATCACAACGCCACAGAAGGCCCGGTTTGTGCTCGACTACACCAAGGCGGACGGCGTAATGATCGGTCGTGCAGCGCAGGGGCGCCCTTGGATTTTCCGTGAAATCGAACACTACCTGAGCACTGGCCAACTGCTCGCCCCGCCGCTGGTCACAGAAATCCACCGGGTCTGCCGCGAACACCTGGCCGATCTGTACGACTTCTACGGGGAAGAAACCGGCGTCAAGATCGCCCGCAAGCATATTTCCTGGTACACCAAGGGGCTGGTGGGTTCAGCCGCTTTCCGGCGCATGATGAATCAACTGGACGAGCTTAAGGACCAACTCGACGCGGTGGACAGCTTTTTTGGTCAACTCGCCGAAGTCAACGCGCATTTGAGCTATGTAGACGACCTTCCGCAGGAGCTTGCCGCATGACTTGTGCGCACGACATCGCCGATTGCGTCACCCGCACCCTCGAGCAGTACTTCCACGACCTTGACGGCGAAAAGCCCGCAGCCATCTACGACATGATGATGCGTACCGTTGAAAAGCCCATGCTCGAGTTCGTGTTGCAACAAGCCAACGGCAATCAGACGGTTGCCGCTCAGCTTCTTGGCATCAACCGCAACACCTTGCGGCGCAAGCTGAGCGACCACCAACTGCTGTGACTCTTGCAACGCCCCACCGATTTCAAACACCAACCAAGCATTCCGACATGAAAGTTTCCCAGGCCCTGATCAGCGTTTCCGACAAACGCGGTGTGCTCGAATTCGCCCAAGCCCTGAGTGGCCTCGGCGTCAGGCTTCTCTCCACGGGTGGCACCGCCGCGCTGCTGCGCAAGGCTGGCCTCGAAGTCACCGATGTATCCGACCACACCGGCTTTCCCGAAATGCTTGACGGCCGGGTCAAGACACTCCACCCCAAGGTGCACGGTGGCATCCTGGCGCGGCGCGACCTTGCCGATCACATGGACACCATCGCCGCACACGACATCTCGCGCATCGACCTGGTGGTGGTTAACCTCTATCCCTTCCAGCAAACCATCGCCCGTTCCGACTGCACCCTGGAAGAAGCCATCGAGAACATCGATATTGGCGGGCCCACCATGGTGCGCGCGGCAGCAAAGAACCATGGCGACGAAGCCGGGGGCGTCGGCATCGTCACCGACCCGGAAGACTACGACGCGATCATCGTTGAACTCACCAGCAACAGCGGCAAACTGTCTGCAAAAACCCGCTTTTCGCTTGCAGTCAAGGCTTTCACACACACTGCCCGCTACGACAGCGCGATCTCCAACTACCTGACCTCGCTCGACGACGACGGAGCTCGTCAGGCCTATCCACAGCGACTTCACCTCGCATTTGACAAGGTTCAAGACCTTCGTTACGGCGAAAACCCGCACCAGAACGCTGCCTTCTATCGTGAACCCAATGTTGTCGATGGCAGCATTGCAGGCTATCAACAGTTGCAGGGCAAGGAACTGTCGTACAACAACATTGCCGATGCCGACGCCGCGTGGGAGTGCGTCAAGGCTTTTGACGGCACCGCCTGTGTCATCATCAAACATGCCAACCCGTGTGGCGTTGCCGTGGCTGACACTTCGCTCGAAGCCTATCGCAAGGCTTTCTCCACCGACCCCACCTCAGCCTTTGGCGGCATTATCGCCTTCAACTGCGAAGTTGATCAGGCTGCGGCCGAAGCGGTCTCCGCCCAGTTTCTCGAAGTCCTGATCGCGCCGGCCTACTCGCAACAAGCCCTGGCTGTGCTTGCCGCCAAGCAGAATGTGCGCGTACTGCTTTGTTCGGTTGGACAGCCTGCCAATGCCCTGGACTACAAGCGCGTAGCCGGTGGGCTGCTGGTGCAAAGCGCTGACAGCGCCACAGTCCAGCTAGCTGACCTCAAGGTCGTCACCCGGCGACACCCCACACCAACCGAGATGGCCGACCTGATGTTTGCCTGGCGAGTAGCCAAATACGTCAAGTCAAACGCCATCGTCTATTGCCGTGATGGCATGACGGTTGGCGTTGGTGCCGGACAAATGAGCCGGGTGGATTCTGCCCGCATTGCTGCGATCAAGGCCGCCAATGCTGGTCTCGAAATCAAGGGCTCCGTGGTGGCATCCGACGCTTTCTTCCCGTTTCGTGACGGACTGGACGTGCTCGCTCAGGCTGGCGCGACCGCCGTCATTCAACCCGGCGGCTCAATGCGCGACGCTGAAGTCATCGCGGCAGCCGACGAGCACGGCATTGCGATGGTGCTCACCGGCTTCCGTCACTTCCGCCACTGATCAACGGCTTGCACACGACCGATTAACCGTCACTCGTGTGCAAGGCAAACTCCATTAGCAGGGTTATCGCCATGAAAGTCCTAGTCATCGGTTCGGGCGGTCGGGAACACGCTCTCGCCTGGAAACTGTTGCAGTCCCCACGCATCACCCGGGTGCTGGTGGCCCCGGGCAACGCCGGCACCGCACTGGAGCCTGGCCTTGAAAACGTCGCAGTCAGCGATAATGCCGGCCTGGTTGAACTGGCGCGCCGTGAGGGCGTGCAATTCACGGTTGTCGGCCCGGAGGCCCCACTCGCGGCCGGCGTTGTAGACGCCTTTCGTGAGGCAGGGCTGCCCATCTTCGGCCCCACTCGCGCGGCTGCCCAACTGGAAAGCTCCAAAGACTTTGCCAAGCAGTTTCTGGCCCGTCACGGCATTCCGACCGCACACTACAAAACCTTCTCAGACGCAGCCAAGGCGCACGCCTATGTCGACCTGGAGGGTGCCCCAATAGTCATCAAGGCTGACGGCCTGGCTGCTGGCAAGGGCGTTGTCGTTGCCATGACGCTGCTTCAGGCACATGCCGCAATCGACATGATGCTGCTTGACAACAAGATGGGCGATGCCGGGGCGCGCGTCGTCATCGAAGAGTTCATGACCGGCGAAGAAGCCAGCTTCATCGTCATGGCCGACGGCCGCAACGCGCTGGCCCTGGCCACCAGCCAGGACCACAAACGCCTGCTCGATGGCGACGAAGGCCCTAACACCGGTGGCATGGGCGCCTACTCACCGGCGCCGGTGGTGACCCCCGAGATTCACGCACGAGTCATGCGCGAAGTCATTACACCGACGCTGGCCGGCATGAGCGCAGAGGGCATGCCCTACACCGGCTTCCTCTACGCCGGGCTGATGATTGACGAACAGGGGCAACCGCGCGTTGTTGAGTTCAACTGCAGAATGGGCGACCCGGAAACCCAGCCAATCATGATGCGCCTCAAGTCCGATCTCTCCGAACTCGTCGAGGCCGCGCTTGCCGGGCGACTCGATCAGGCCGAAGCCCTGTGGGACCGTCGCTTCGCGCTGGGCGTGGTGCTGGCGGCCGAAGGTTATCCGGAGGCTCCACGCAAGGGTGACCGCATAGATGGACTGAACAACTGCAACGGCGACGACGTGCACGTGTTTCATGCCGGCACAAGCACCAACGAGCACGAACAGGTCGTCACGTCAGGTGGAAGAGTCCTGTGTGTGACTGCGCTGGGCGACAACGTTCGCACCGCCCAAAAACGCGCCTATGACACAGTCGAAGCGATCACCTTCGACGGTCGCCAATATCGACGAGACATTGGCTACCGAGCCCTGGCCCGCAAACCCTGACTCAAGCCACCTGAACAGCCACACACATGAGCATAGACATACAAGCAGTCAAGACCTATCTCCTCGACCTTCAGTCCAGCATCGTCAGCGAACTCGAACGCCTGGACGGGATGAGCTTCAGGCGTGAGGAATGGGACCGCCCGGGTGGCGGCGGAGGCATCACCCGCGTACTCGAAGAAGGACATTTTCTGGAGCGCGGCGGGGTCAATTTTTCACATGTGTTCGGCACTGCGCTGCCACCCTCGGCCAGCGCACATCGGCCAGACCTGGCTGGCAAAGGCTTTGAGGCGATGGGTGTCTCGCTGGTCTTTCATCCGCGCAACCCCTACTGCCCTACCGTGCACATGAACGTGCGGTTTTTCATCGCAGGTGCGGGTGAAGCCAATCCGGTCTGGTGGTTTGGGGGTGGCATGGATCTCACCCCTTACTACCCCGAAGAAGAAGACGTACGTCACTTTCATGCAAGCTGCCGCGATGCCGTATTGCCTTTTGGCGGCATGGACGAATATCGTCGCCTCAAGCAATGGTGCGATGACTATTTCTTTCTCAAGCACCGCAACGAAGCTCGCGGTGTCGGCGGTTTGTTTTTCGATGACCTCGGTGCCGATGGAGAACGCGACTTTGATGCCTGTTTCGGTCTGACGCGTAGCGTCGGTAACGCCTTTCTGCCCGCCTGGCTGCCGATTGCCCAAAAACGCCGAAACACTGACTTTGGCGAGCGCGAACGCGATTTTCAAGCCTATCGCCGTGGTCGCTATGTGGAGTTCAATCTGGTGTTTGACCGAGGCACCTTGTTCGGTTTGCAGTCTGGCGGGCGCACCGAGTCCATCCTAATGTCGCTACCGCCCATAGTCAAATGGCGCTACGACTGGCACCCGGAGTCTGGCTCGCCAGAAGCGCGCCTGTATGATGAGTTTCTCAAACCGCGCGACTGGGTTTAACTCAAAGGACCACACTCAGCACCCACTCAGCACGGTGTCGCAGCAGAAACGATCAATAAAAAAACCGCCATCATGATAACGGCGGTTTTTTATAGTCGGCTGGTTCAACTGGCGCCGCTCAGTCTCGCTGCCTGAGCATAGTGCGAATGCGCCTGCTCTGCATTGGCGGTAGCATCAAAGAGTTCAGCCAGGGCAAGATGAACCTCGGGCCTGGTCTCAATTGCCAGCGACTTCTCCAGATAGCTCTGCGCCTTGCCCCAAAGCTGCGCAGTCATGCAGTGACGACCCGCCGCGTAAAGCAGTCCGGCATCTTCGGGGTGCGCCCTGAGCCAGCTTTCGGTTCGAGACATGGCCTCTCTGGCCTCATCTCCTTCGCCCCCACACAACGCATACAGACGTGCCAGCGTGGAATTCCACTCCTTGTCGAGCACGCGCTCCACCATGCGGCGCGCCAATGCACCCTTCCCTGCTCGGGCCAGCACAGGCGTGGCTGCAATAAGAAACTCGCTGTCGTTATGGGCTGACTTTTCCAGGCTACGCCAGTAGTTACCCATGGCCTCAGGATCGGCCACGAGCTCTTGAAGACGCGCAATCTGTGCTTTTCGATCAAGCTTGCGGGCCTCTTCCGGTGCCAGCAAACGATTGGAAAGCAGGCCTTTGACCATCCCGGGCACGACCTCCCATTCGCCCTTTCCTTGCGCCAGTGCAAGATGCAGCTTCATTGCAGCCAGGCTGGTGTGATCCTGCTTGCGCAAATTGATGAGGGCGTCTTCCGCCTCACCCCATGCGCCATCAGCAATTGCAAGCTCGGCACGGGTCAGCAATACCGCATTGCGCCCTCCAGCCATCGATGCCTTGTTCATCCACTCGCGATAAGCCGAATCGTCCCTGCGAGCATGGGCCGCACGCGCTGCCAGCAAGGCGGGCTCACTGCCTCCCCCGGCATTGAAAGCCTTGCGCGCTTCACGCAAGGCGTCGGAGTAGCGAGCTTCGGTCAGGGCTCTCAAGGCTTCACGTGTCGCCAGCGCAGCGCGCTTTTCCTTGCGACCCGCACGATAGCGACTGAAACGGCTCGGCATGTTCAGCGTTCCGCTGAGCAATCGGATAACGAGATAGACAGCCACCACAAACACAGCCAGGGCCACAATCGCAAAGTTGAGCGATATTTGCAGCCGCCACGGAGGAAGCACGACAAGCACAAAGCCTTGGTTGGCGTCAGCCAGCATGGCCAAGCCCGCCGCAGCCGCGAAAAGTATGAAAATCCAGATCAGGGCACGCATCAACACTCTCCTCAGCGGCTTTCGCCGGAAGCGGGTGCGCTCTCGGCAGCGGTCGCGCCGCGCGCCTGAACGACGCGCAATGCAGCGAAGGTGTCGAGCAGCGACGGCATCTCAACCCGCATCGGCACGACGGCCAGTTCGGACAACTCCTTGATGGACTGCTCAACCTGCGCATTGCCAGTGTCAAAGTAGCGCTCCATCCACTCACGCGCACGCTCAACGTCGCTGGCGTAGGTCTTGCCATCGCGGCTCAGCAAAGCCAGTCGCGCGGTGAGCAGGCGCATCTTGATGTTCTCACGCAGGAAGGTAGTTTGATCCGGCGACAACAGCACCGGGTCACCACCATCGATGCGCTCAAGCCTGACCATACCCTTGACCTCGTTCCACACGTCGGCACCCAGGGCCTTGGCCATGCCAAGCGTCCATTGCCAGCCTTCGCCCTCTGCCTTGGCCACATCGATGCGCAGGCTGTCTTCCTCGCGTTCGGCGAGCATGGTTTCGAAAGCCAGCGGCAGGGTGTCTATGCGCTCCAGAATGAGCTCCAGGCGAAGCGCGACGCCACCCACATCAACACGTGGCAAGGCACGCAGGGTTTCGAGATCGCGCACCAATGCCCGGCGCAAGGCATGCATATGCCCGAACTCGGGTTGCGCCAGGCGGGCCTCGACCCCTTCCAGCGCAATCACCGCAGCCTCAACGTTGGCCGCCATCTGGAGTTGTTGCCCAGCGGCATTGATGGCCTGCTCGACCTCAGCCAGCACCTGGTCGCTGCGCGAACGGGTTGCCGCAAGATACACAGCCTCCAGTGCAGCGGTTTGACCTTCCATGTCGGCGACACGAGCTTCGACGGCACCAAAGCGACGCTGCATGCCATCAAAGGCCTCGCTGGTTCTGCTGGCAAATGCCCTCGCCTCAACAGCTACAGCATCGGTGGCAGAGATTCGCTGCGCAGCCTCCTGGCGCATTTCCTCAGCAGCCATGCGCAGACTGCTGGCACTTTCACGCAACTCGTAGACTTGCCAGCCAACTGCAGCCACTCCGAGCAGCGCCACCAGGGCAAGTGCCACGCCAAGCTTGCCACTGCGCGACGCTGGAGGTGCTGCGGTTTGATGAGAAGGTGGATTACCTGATCCGGCAGTCGCTGTCACCGTTTCGCCAGCCACTGCACGTTCAGCCGGGGCTTCGGCGTTACCGCCACCAGCTTCGTCCGACTTTGTCTCAAGCTTGTCGGTGCCTGAGTTGTCGCTTGCCACGGCCTTGCTGTCATCAAGCTGTTGGGCATCGGACGCTGAACCAGCACTGGGCTGCGAACTGCCTTCGCCAGAAGGATTGGTCTCGGCAATTGTGGCAATATCCGGCTCGGAATCAGGTTTCAATTCTGCCTGGCCCGCAGAGGCCTGGGTGACTGGCTCAACTGGCTGCGCTGCTGGCTTATCCGACTCAACTGACCCGGCCGACACATCTGCATCAACGACGCTATCAGTCTTGGTCTGCTCTTCAACTGCGCTGGCGTCTGCAGTCACCTCGTTCTCTTCGCGCTGATCACGCTGGTTGGAACGACCACTTCTGTTTGAACTTCTGGGCGACACAATCTCCCCCCGTTATTTTGGTCGTGCCGCCTGAGGGATAACAGACGGCTCGTTATTCAACACAAAACCAGTTCACGACATCCTAGCGACGGAGTTTATCAGCCAGAAAGCCCGACTAGCACACCAAAAGTGCATGATCCCGGCAGACACCGCAAAAAAAACAATCTCCGGCTCATTTCAATCTACGAACTACTGCGCAAAGTGCCGCCTGAGCCCAGCCATCAAGCCATCATCGCCAGCATCGGTGAGGACGACATTTTCAAACCCTGCGTCCAGACAGAAGTCGGCGATCCTGGTGTGCGGAACAAAAACCGTGGTACCCAGCACCACCGCTCCCCCATCGCCCAGAAGCCCAGCAAGATATCGCACACCCTCACTGCTCGTGAGCAAAATGGCATCAAGATTACCCTTGCCAGCAAGTTCGATGAGTGGCTGTGCATCCGCCTGAGGGCAAAAGCGGTGATACACGCTGACATGCTCGACGCTCGCGCCGTGGTCAAGAAGATACTGCCCGAGCAGTTCCCGGCCACCGTCGCCGCGGAAAATCACCACCCGCTTGCCAGCAACGGCCCCCGGCAAGAACTCGGGCAAGGCGATCACCGACTCTGTATCAAAGCCGCTGGAAGGGGCTATCACCTTGTTGAAGCCGCGCTCACGGAGTGCCCGCTCACTCCCCCCGCCTACGGTCGCCACCGGCAAACCAACAGGCCAGGCCCGCCGCGACAGCACCACATCAAGTGCATGACGCACCGCGTTCGGGCTGACGAAAAACGCCAGATCGAAGTCATCCAGCCGATCGACTACCGACTGCAAAGGCGCCTCGTCATCAATCGGCGCGATACCGAGCAAGGGAAAAACCACTGGCACCGCACACTCGGCGCGCAACGCCTCGCAAATCGGCTGCACCTGCCCCTCTGGCCGTGTAACCACGACGTGACGGCCGACCAGAGACATCAGGCTCAACCCAGTTCAGCCAGAATCTGCTCTGCGCCGCTGGCTCGCAGCGCCTCGGCCACCTCCAGCCCAAGCGCCTCAGCATCCGCCGGATCACCCTCGCGTTCGACACGCACGAAGCGGCTTGCGTCGGGCAGCGCCACAAATCCACGCAGCCACAGCCGCCCCTCGCGCAGAACAGCATAGGCACCCAGCGGCACTTCACAGCTTCCGCCCAGCGCGCGCGACACTGCCCGCTCAGCCAGCACACAAGCGGCCGTATCCGGGTCGTGCAACGGGGTCAGCCAGCCCGCGACATCCTTACGCTCGGAGAGGCATTCAATGCCCAGTGCGCCCTGACCGGCTGACGGCAGAGACACTTCAGCGGGCAACTCACAGCGAATACGCTCACTCAGACCAAGCCGCTTGAGGCCGGCCGCCGCCAGAATGATCGCGTCGTATTGCCCCTCATCCAGCTTGCGCAGCCGGGTATCGAGATTGCCACGCAGACTGGTCACGCCAAGATAGGGATAATTGGCGTGAATCTGCGACTCGCGCCGCAAGGAAGATGTGCCTACAACAGCCCCTGGCGGCATGTCGGCCAGGCTCTCATAGCGATTTGAAACAAAGGCATCCAGCGGCACTTCGCGCGCGCTGATGCAAGGCAGAGCGAATTCGCTGGCAAGCATCATCGGCACATCCTTCATGGAATGTACGGCGATATCTGCCTGCCCATCGAGCAGCGCGGTTTCGAGTTCCTTGACGAAAAGTCCCTTGCCACCAACCTTGGCGAGCGGACGATCCAGAATCTGGTCCCCCCGGGTGGTCATACCTAGTAGCTCGACGCGGCAGTTTGGATACAATGACTCCAGCCGTGCCTTGACATGCTCGGCCTGCCAAAGCGCCAGACGGCTCTCTCGGGTTGCAATGACGATACGCTCGGGTGCCGGAGTTTGGACAGTATTCACTTTAGCGGAGACTCGTTGTTGTTCAGATTATTGATGCGCATCAAACCCACCAGAGGCACGCGCGCCTCGGTCAGCCTGATACGCTTGGTGGCCGGAATTCTAGCATGGGGACTAGGGAGCGCCTTTGCTGCGGGTCAATTCCAGCAATTGGAGCTGGCGGCGGACTTGTTGGCAGACGCACAGTCAATGAAGGCGCACGCCCAGCCCATGGTCATCCTGTTCAGTCAGCGCAACTGCAACTGGTGTGACCGCGCCCGCACTCAACTGGCCCCATTGGTAGCCGAGTTTGAGCCCGGCCAGGGTGCGCTGTTTCGCCAGGTTGACATAGACCGCGATGCTGCGCTCACCGACTTTGCCGGCAACACCACCACCCATCGCCGCTTTGCCCGCGAACACGGCGCGCGCTTCACCCCAACCCTGATGGTTTTCGGGCCGGACGGCCAGACGCTGGGCGAGCCGATACTCGGCATGCGGCTACCCGATTTCTACAATCATTACGTCATGCTCGCCATTGAGCACGCCCGCGCGAGAATCCAAAACCCCACACAGGAAGCAAGACCATGACTCAGGACAAGGACGCTCCACTGTTCGACGACATCCGCATGCTTGGACGCTTGCTTGGCGACACCGTGCGCGATCAGCAGGGCGAGGCTACCTTCGACCTGATCGAACGAATCCGCCAAACGTCGGTGCGATTTCGGCGCAATGACGACCTCAGCGCTCGCCGCGAACTGGAAGCCCTGCTGGACGCCTTGTCACGGGAACAAACCATTCAGGTAGTCCGCAGTTTCAGCTACTTTTCTCACTTGGCCAACATCGCAGAGGACCAACACCATATAAGGCGGGCGCGTCATCATAGCTGCGCCGGTTCGCCGCCGCGTCCGGGCAGCCTGGCACGCGCGCTGCAGTCTGCGCTTGAGACCGGCCATAGCCCTTCGGAACTGACCAGCTTCTTCAACGGTGCGGCAATATCGCCGGTTCTTACGGCCCACCCTACCGAAGTTCAGCGCAAGAGCATTCTCAACTGCCAGGCGGAAATTGCACGTTTGCTGGACAGTCGAGACCGCCTTCAACTCACGCCGCAAGAGTCTGCGGACAATGACGAGGCACTGCGGCGCGCCGTGCTGACACTGTGGCAAACCCGCATGATGCGCCCGGCCCGGCTTTCGGTCATAGACGAGGTCGCCAATGGATTGTCCTATTACCACTCCACCTTCCTGCAGCAGTTGCCGCGCCTTTACGCTGACATAGAAGACAGCCTGGCTGACAACGCGGGCGGACAAACTTGCGAGTTGCCGACCTTCTTCCGTGTTGGTAGCTGGATTGGAGGCGACCGCGACGGCCATCCCTTCGTCACCGCCGAAGTCCTGCAGCGCACGCAACGCATGCAAGCCAGCGTGGCGCTGACTTTTTACCTTGAACAACTGCACGCCCTGGGTGCCATTCTGCCACTTGCCAACGGACTGATCAGCGCATCCGAGGCCTTGATGGCGCTGGCCGAAGAATCGCCGGACCAATCACCCCAGCGCAAGGACGAACCCTACCGGCGGGCAATCTCCGGCATTTATGCGCGCCTGGCCAGCACGCACAAAGCCTTGCTGGGCGCGCCTCCGGCCCGTGCTGCGATTGCGCAGGCGCCCGCCTATGCCAGCGCCGACGAACTTGCCGACGATCTCGACACCATTCACCGCTCCCTGCTCGCCAACGGCTCGGCGGCCCTGTCGCGCGGCCCGCTGCGCCATCTGCGGCGAGCAGTCCGGGTATTCGGTTTTCATCTCGCACCGGTGGACCTTCGTCAGAACTCCGATATCTTCGAGCGCGTCGTGGCCGAGCTCTTCGCCCAGGTCCAGGCAGATGTCGACTACCTGTCGCTGACCGAAGAGGCCCGTGTCACATTGCTTCAGGGCGAACTCGCCTCAAGCCGACCGCTGGCCTCTCCACACCTGCACTATTCGGAAGAAACCGAATCCGAACTGGCGATCTTCCGCGCTGCACGCAGCGCTCATCTGCAATTTGGCAGCGCTTCCCTGCCCAACTTCATCATCTCCAAGGCGGCCAGCGTTTCCGACCTGCTGGAACTCGCCCTGCTGCTGAAGGAGGCCGGCATCCTGCGCCCACACGAGAACGCACTCGATGCCAACCTGATCCCGCTGTTCGAGACCATCGACGACCTCGAAGCCGCACCCGGCATCATGGACAGCCTGCTGTCCCTGCCGTTTTACCGTCGACTGCTGGAAGCCCGCGGCTGTAGCCAGGAGGTCATGCTCGGTTACTCCGACAGCAACAAGGACGGCGGCTTTCTCACCTCCGGTTGGTCGCTGTACAAGGCCGAGATCGGCTTGGTCGAGGTCTTCGCCCGGCACGGCGTGCGTTTGCGGCTGTTCCACGGTCGCGGCGGCTCGGTGGGTCGCGGCGGCGGCCCAAGCTATCAGGCCATCCTCGCCCAGCCTGGCGGTGCAGTTCAAGGGCAGATCCGGCTCACCGAACAAGGAGAAGTGATAGGCGCAAAATACGCCAACCCTGAGGTGGGCCGACGCAACCTCGAAGTGCTGGTGGCAGCCACCCTCGAAGCCTCGCTGCTGACAGACCGCAGCGCGGCACCCGACCCACAGTTTCTCGATACCATGCAGTTCTTGTCAGACACCGCCTTCAATGCCTATCGCGGTTTGGTCTACGACACAGAAGGTTTCGAGAAATACTTCTGGGAGTCCACCGTCATCTCCGAAATCGCCGAGTTGAACATTGGCTCCCGTCCTGCTTCGCGCAAAAAGAGCACGCGCATAGAGGATTTGCGCGCAATCCCGTGGGTTTTCAGTTGGGCGCAATGCCGGCTAATGCTGCCCGGCTGGTATGGTTTTGGCAGTGCAGTGCGTGCCTGGCTGGAAGCGCACCCCACGGATGGGCTTGAGCAGTTGCAGCACATGTACCACGACTGGTCCTTCTTCGCCATGCTGCTGTCCAACATGGACATGGTGCTGGCCAAATCCGACATCGCCATCGCCTCACGCTATGCCGGCCTGGTCAAGGACGTTGCCCTGCGCGAGGCCATTTTCAGCCGGGTTCAGGCAGAGCACGAAGCCACCGTCCAAGCTCTGCTAGCCATTAGCGGCCAACAAGAGTTGCTTGACGGCAACCCCCTGCTCAAGCGCTCGATACGCAACCGCTTTCCCTATCTGGACCCGCTCAACCATGTGCAGGTGGAGCTATTGCGCCGACACCGCGAACGCCACGACGACGAACGCATACGCCTTGGTATCCAGATTTCGATCAACGGCATCGCGGCCGGTTTGAGAAACAGTGGCTGAGCCACCATGAAGGCGACTTCTGGCATACCCCTTACTCCGCTGCTACCATGAAATCAGCCGCTGCAAAGTGTCAGAGGATATCTCCGGTCAAGGGAACCATCGTGCTTGACGTACCCCTCTGAATGAAGACCAGGACTCATGACCGGTTTTCTGGCGCACTGAAGGACTGATTTTGCAAGCAAGGTCCTAACGGCGATACACAACCACAACTGCAACGGAGGCAGCTCATGACCAAGGATGTTTTCCAGGCGCTGCGACCACTACGCAGCACTGCACAAGGTGCCCGTTTCTTCTCGCTGCCGGTGCTTGAACAGACCGGCGTGGCCAAAATCTCCCGGCTACCGGTTTCAATACGTATCGTGCTGGAGTCGGTGCTGCGCAACTGTGACGGTCGCAAGGTGACCGAATCCCATGTCCGCGAGCTGGCAAACTGGCAACCCAACGCAGAACGCAACGCAGAGATTCCGTTCATCGTATCTCGTGTCGTGCTGCAGGACTTCACCGGCGTGCCCTTGTTGTGTGATCTCGCGGCAATGCGCAATGTCGCCAATGACATGGACCGTGACCCCAAGCTGATCGAACCACTCGTACCGGTAGACCTGGTGGTCGACCACTCGGTGCAGGTTGACCACTATGGCTCACCAGACGCCTTGCGCCAGAACATGTCGCTGGAATTTCAACGGAACCGCGAACGCTACCAGTTTCTCAAATGGGGCATGCAGGCGTTCGACACCTTCAAGGTCGTTCCGCCGGGCATCGGGATCGTGCATCAGATCAACCTCGAATACCTGTTCCGCGGCGTACGTGGCCACGATGACGGTGACGGTGACGGCATGCTCTATTACCCGGACACACTGGTCGGCACCGACTCCCACACCACCATGATCAATGGTGTCGGCGTCGTCGGCTGGGGGGTCGGAGGCATCGAGGCCGAAGCCGCCATGCTGGGGCAACCCGTGTACATGCTTACCCCTGACGTGATTGGCGTTGAGTTGACCGGAAAACTGGCAGAGGGCGTGACGGCAACCGACCTGGTGCTCACTGTCACCGAGATGCTGCGCCGTGAGAAGGTGGTCGGCAAGTTCGTCGAATTTTTCGGGGAAGGAACCGCCAGCCTGTCGGTGACCGATCGCGCCACCATCGCCAACATGGCACCCGAATATGGCGCCACAATGGGCTTCTTCCCGGTTGATGAAAAAACCATCGACTACATGCGCAACACCGGACGTAGCGAAGAAGAGTGTAACCTGCTCGAGGCCTACTTCAAGGCACAGAACATGTTTGGCGTGCCACGCTCGGGCGACATCGACTACACCCGCAGCCTGAGTCTGGACCTGTCGTCCATCGTGCCATCGCTGGCTGGCCCCAAGCGCCCGCAGGACCGGATCGAACTCCAGAACATGGAAGACGTGTTTGACCGGCTGCTCGAACTGCCCGAAGCCGATGACGGTTTTGGCGTACCAGAAGCCTCGCTGGGCACCCGCTTTCCGACCCGCTTGCCCGATGTCACTCTTGGCCATGGCGACGTGCTGATTGCCGCCATCACCTCCTGCACCAACACCAGCAACCCGGCGGTGCTGATTGCCGCGGGCCTGCTCGCCCGGAAAGCGGTCGAAAAAGGGCTCACTGTCGCACCCCACATCAAGACTTCGCTGGCACCCGGCTCACGGGTCGTCACCGACTACCTTGAAAAGGCCGGGCTTCTGCAAGCACTCGCCAAGCTTGGGTTTGCGCTCGCTGGCTATGGCTGCACCACCTGTATCGGCAACTCCGGCGACCTTGCCCCCGAGCTGAACGAAGCGATCACCGAAAACAAGGTGGTTGCTGCGGCTGTACTGTCCGGCAACCGCAACTTCGAGGCGCGCATACATCCCAACATTCGCGCCAACTTCCTGGCTTCGCCGCCACTCGTGGTTGCCTTTGCCATCGCCGGTCGTGCCAACGTCGACCTGGTCAACGAGCCGCTGGGCAAGGACACCGATGGTCACCTCGTATTCTTGCGCGACATCTGGCCAAGTTCTGATGAAATCGCAGAGGTCATGCCCTTTGCCATGGACCCGGCCACCTTCAAGCGGCTTTACGCCGACTTCTCCAAGGATCACGAGCTCTGGAACGAGATCCCGACGACACACGGCCAGATCTATGAATGGCCCGAGTCCACCTACATTGCCAGGCCGCCCTTCTTTGACGGTTTTGACATGTCGCCACCGGACATCAATGAGATAAAAGGCGCAAAAGCATTGTTGCTGCTAGGCGACTCGGTGACAACCGACCACATCTCCCCTGCCGGCGCCTTTGCCGACACCACCCCAGCCGGACAATGGCTCAAAGCCCATGGCGTGGAGCGCAAGGACTTCAACTCTTACGGCTCCAGGCGCGGCAACCACGACGTCATGATACGGGGCACCTTCGCCAACGTCAGGATCAAGAACATGATGCTGCCTCCCGATGAGGGAGGCAAACGCGTGGAAGGCGGTTTCACGCTGCTCGAAGGCAAAAAGACGACTGTCTTTGATGCCGCCGAGGCGCACCAGCACAAGGGCACCGCAACCGTGGTTTTTGCCGGCGAGGAATATGGCACCGGATCAAGCCGGGACTGGGCCGCAAAGGGCACCTTGCTGCTCGGCGTCAAGGCAGTGATCGCACGCAGCTTCGAGCGCATACATCGCTCCAACCTGGTCGGTATGGGCGTTTTGCCGCTGCAGTTCAAGGACGACATGTCATGGCAAAAGCTCAAGCTCGACGGCTCTGAAACCTACGACATTGTCGGTCTGGGCGATGAGCTTCAGGCTCAGCAGGACATGACCATGATCATTCATAGGGCTGACGGCAGCAACGAAGAGATCACGCTTCTGTGCCGCATCGACACCCCGGTAGAGGTTGATTACTATCGCCATGGCGGCATCCTGCCATTCGTGCTCCGAGAAATCCTCTCACGGCAGGACTGAGCGCTCGGCAAACCCTGTCTGACATCTCCGTGCGCACCTTTTGTCCAGCAAGCAAGGTGCGTGCGGGGGCTTGCGGGGACGGGTAAAGGCGCGTTCAAGGACAGGCGCTGTTTGCGGCTGCGACTACGAAATCGGGGAACGGGCAGGCATGGTGGCGGCAGATCATGAAATGCCATCCGGCCTGGCTTTTAGTGGTCATGGTCACAAACCGGGTGAAAGTACGCTGGCTTTTTTCGGCCCAAATCCGTCGCCCGATGACAATGGCGAATTTCCGGGCCGTCCGAATGATGCGCCGCTGCTTTTTCCAGTATCCCAGACCGCGACTCGTGGCTATATTGATTGCCGGATTGTCCTTTCTTGATCAGAAACTGCCGTGTGGTTTAACAAATACTGGTGCTGGACGATCAATTGACTCAAAGAACACTACAGCCGATCAACTGGATTGAATCTGTATGCCGGAAGAGAAACCTCGTGATGACGCTCGAACCCAGGCCCGGCGTGGAGACAGGCCATGATTGATGAGGCACCACCGGTTTTCCCTGGGTGATGGCTGGCCCGATCCTGCGTCAATGCACACCGACACGACTGGTGTGCTGGCTGGCGGTGCGCGAGCCTGTTCGTTTGCGCTTTCTGATAGATCCCGCCGAAGGTATGTTGCGTGAACAGGTGCTTGTACCCGGTGAGTCGGGTTGTAGGATTCTCACAGCCGGACGGTAGCGGGATCGGCCTGCTCGAACTCGACGCAGAGGGGGTTCCATGGCGCATCCAGCAACTGCTCTGCGATGGGCGAAACGTCAGCTTCTCGCGCCGCGAGGCGGAGTCACGTTGGGATTGAGCGGTTTGCCGCGAGTGTTGGTGGAAGGCGAAACACCTGATGCTTGCTACCCTTACTTTTTTTACTTCGGAGTTTATCAAGATGCTGATGACCACCACACCGACCGTCGAAGGTCGTCCAATTCGCAGTTACCATGGCGTCGTCACCGGAGAGGCGATCATCGGCGCCAACATATTCAAGGACATGTTTGCGGCCGTGCGCGACATCGTCGGTGGCCGCGCTGGTGCTTATGAATCTACGTTGCGTTCGGCGCGTGAAGCTGCATTTGCGGAAATGGCAGAGATTGCGAGCGAGAAGGGCGCCAACGCAGTGGTCGGCATCGACGTGGACTACGAGGTGCTGGGCGAGAAAAACGGAATGCTGATGGTGGCGGTGAGCGGAACGGCCGTGACACTCTGATCCTGTCGCACGATCCGCTTCGACTCACAGGTCATCCCGAGCGATGAAACGGCCCGCTGTCGACATGCACAGCGGCACTGATCGCATCACGCTCCAATTTGCGCTGGCGCCGATCCGGACTGTCTCAAGGATGCGCCACTTGTTTTTCCCCCGGCACCTGACGTGACTCTCGGAACTGCGCTGCGCGTAAGGCCGCGAGTTCGCCGCGAATAGCCTGCAGCTCGCTCATCACCGCCTTATGCTCCTCGACCACCAGCGTGCGCGTTTCCTTTTGCTCAACATGTTCCGCTGCACTCATCGCATCCACCATGATCGCGATGAACAGGTTCAGCACGGCGAACGTCGTCAGCAGAATGAAGATGATGAAGAAGATCCACGCAAAAGGTTGGGCCTCCATGACCGGGCGAACGATCCCCATCGACCACGATTCAAGCGTCATGATCTGAAAAAGCGTGTACAGGGAAGCACCGATCGATCCGAACCACTCCGGAAAATCGGCGGCGAACAACTTCGTCGCCATGACGGATGCGACATAAAACAGCAGCAACAAAAGGCTCACTATCGAACCCATACCCGGGAGAGCACGCAACAAGGCGCTAACCACCTTGCGCATCGACGGCAAAACGGAAACCAAACGAAGTGCGCGCAGAATGCGCAGTGAGCTCAGTACCGCAAACCCCTCATCGACCGGCGCGATGGTGAGCGCGACGATAGTGAAGTCGAAGACGTTCCATCCGCTGCGAAAGAAGCTCGCCCGATACACCACCAACTTCAAAACGATCTCCACGACGAAGATCGCAAGGGCAATCTGATCGAGGGCGAGGAGCAACGCCCCGGCATGCGCCATTGCGGTGGGTGAGGTTTCCAGACCCAGCGTGATGGCGTTGACCACGATCACGGCAATGATGAAATTCTGGAATACTCGCGACTCCACAAAATGCTGAAGTTTGACAATCGTGATCCGGACTCGATGAGCGCAGGAAATAGTTGTTGGACATTGCGGCAAGGGTTGCTTAAGCCGGTCGAGGCTATGGCACGCTCCCGTTCTCGTAGCGACAGCTTTGACGTCATCTCGAACTGCACACATACAAAAAGGGGCTGCCCCAAATGGACAAAGCCCCTTGGTGTTCCTTGCGGGCAAGAACCCTGACGACAGTCAAAATCTCGCTTGCGGCAGATGATTTATTCGCCTCAGACGCCGGGAGAAAATCAGAAGACAAGCTGCCGTGATAACGATGCCCAAACGCTTTAAGCCGCTCTTCTTGATGGTCGTAAGTTTATGAAGTACCGAAACAAAGTCAAGCGGCGCGAGACTTGTGTCGCAAAGCTGTAATCCTCCCAATGACTAATTTTTCATGGAGGAGGTATTTCTGCTAGGCTTGCGCTTCCTCAACTCCAGCGCACAGTATTTGTATGCGCCCTTGTATGAACGACCCAGAGCCTCGACCTTACCTCTCCCCTCGTTTTGTTCTTTGCGTTTGCCTGCTTCTTGCCAGTCCAGCGCTCATTGCAGCCACCGACCTTGGTCTGGTTGCAGATCCTTCGAGCGGTGATGTCATCCTGCTTCTCACCTACGTGCTTCTCGCACTGCTGTTTTCCTTCCTTTGCTCGGTGGCTGAAGCCACCTTGCTCAGTATCACCCCGACCTTCATCGGCGGCCTCGAAACTACCGACCCCAAGCGCGCGGCCCGGCTCAGGAAGCTCAAGGGAGAGAATATTGACCGCTCCCTCGCAGCCATCCTCACCCTCAACACAATTGCACATACCGTTGGTGCAATCGGCGCTGGTGCCAAGGCAACAGTAGTCTTTGGCAGCGCCTGGTTCGGCGTTTTCTCGGCGGTGATGACACTGCTCATCCTGTTTCTGTCCGAGATTGTGCCCAAGACGCTGGGGGCTGTGTATTGGCGCAGTCTGACTGGTTTCACCGTCTTGTATGTGAACGTCCTCATCAAGAGCATGTACCCGCTCATCCTGGTGTCGGAAAAACTAACCAAGCTGATAGCGCGGGGCCAGACAGTGCACGTCTTCAGCCGTGACGAGTTTATCGCAATGGCCAATATCGGTCAGGAAACTGGGCATATCAACGATCGCGAATCACGAATTATCCGCAACCTGTTTCGCTTCGGCTCGCTACGTGCGCAGGACATCATGACGCCGCGCACCGTAGTCGTGGCCTTGCAAGAGAGCATGAGCATTTCGGACGCGTTGCAGATAAGGATGAATACCCCCTTCTCGCGTATCCCGATCTACAGCACCGACCTCGACGCGGTTACCGGGTTCGTTCTGCGTGAAGATTTGCTGATGGCGCAGACACAAGGCACCGGCAAGCGACCGTTGACCGCCCTGCGTCGGAACATCGAGGCTGTTGCAGGGGCAACGCCTTTGTCCAACCTGCTCGAACTACTGCTCGACAAACGCCACCATATTGCGGTGGTGATCGGCGAGTACGGCGAGACCAAGGGCGTGGTCACGCTGGAAGATGTGGTTGAGACCTTGCTCGGAATCGAGATCGTCGACGAGGGTGACAAAGTGGACGACATGCAGCACATGGCCAGGCAACTCTGGGCCAAGCGTGCGCGAGCGTTGGGGGTCGAGGTGGATACGGCAACTGGCGCACCGGGCAGCCCCTCCGTAACTGCGACCGACGCTACCGAACGCTGAACGAACTGAACATGATGGCACCGCCTTGCGCTCCGCGTGGCGGTGCCGCAACCGCGCTCCTCCCGTGCGTGCATTGCGCCTTATTGTTCGAGACCTTCGTAATGGAAATTCCGATACTCATCGCCCTGATCGTACTCAACGGCATGTTTGCCATGTCCGAGATCGCACTCGTCTCCGCGCGCCGCGCGCGACTTACCCGCCTGGCCGAGGATGGCGACAGATCGGCCATGATCGCCATCAAACTGAGTGAGGATCCTGATCGCTTCCTGTCGACGATTCAGATCGGCATCACTTCCATCGGCATCCTCAGCGGTATTTTTGGCGAAGCTGCACTCGCTGGTCCGCTGGCCGAGTGGTTACAGACGCTTGGAGTGGCACAGGGGCACAGCGAGATGGGCGCCACGGCACTCGTGGTGGTGGTGATCACCTACGTGTCCATCGTCATCGGCGAACTGGTGCCCAAGCGGATCGGACAGATCAATGCCGAGAATGTCGCGCGTCTGGTGGCGCGACCGATGAATCTGCTGACCTTTATTTCCCGGCCCTTTGAGCGCGTGGTCGCAGTTTCCACCAATCTTTTGCTTCGCCTGATCGGTCAACATGACATTCAGAGTCCAAGCGTCACAGAAGAGGAGATTCAAGCTCTGCTCGATGAGGGGTCCGAGGCCGGCGTCATCGAGAAGAGCGAACACGACATGGTGCGCAATGTATTCCGCCTGGATGAGCGACAGATCGGTTCGTTGATGGTGCCACGCTCGGACATCATCTGGCTCGACGTCACACGCCCGCTGGAGGAGAGCCTGGCGCTGGTTGCCGCTTCGGCACATTCGTGTTTTCCCGTTTGTCGCGGCAGCTTTGACGAACTCCTCGGCGTCACGAGTTCCAAGAATCTCTTTGCGCAGATGCTGATTGGCAAGACGGTAGATCTCACCAAGGATCTTCAGGAGGGGGTCTTTGTCCCCGAGTCACTAACTGGTATGGAGTTGCTTGAGCGGTTCCGCACTTTAGGTACTTACTTCGTGTTCGTGATCGACGAGTATGGAGAGGTTCTTGGCATGGTCACGCTTCATGACGTGATTGAGTCCGTGACAGGCGAATTTCTGACACAAGGCAACGATGATGACGCTTGGGCCGTGCAGCAGGAGGACGGCTCATGGCTGCTCGACGGACTCATTCCCATTGTCGAGATGAAGGACCGACTCGGCTTCCGGTCCGTGCCGGAGGAAGACAAGGGCCGTTATAACACCTTGTCTGGGATGATCATGTGGTTGCTGGGCCGCTTGCCCGGCATCGGCGACGTGACGACCTGGGAGGGGTGGCGGCTGGAGGTGATCGACCTGGACGGTAAGCGCATCGACAAGGTGCTGGCAGTTCGCTTACCAGAACCGGATGCCGAAACCGTGGTCCAAGGCGAGCCGGAAGAGTCGGCGAACACCTGATTTTTCTACCCTTTTGCAATGAGTGATTGCGGAGTCATTGATGAAACGCGTGCTGCTTTTTCTTGTCACCAACCTTGCCATCGTTGTGGTGTTGGGCATCGTTGCCAACCTGCTTGGGGTTAACCGTTTTCTTACTGCGAACGGGCTGAACTTGGGCATGCTGCTCGGTTTTGCGGCGCTTATGGGCTTTGGCGGGGCGTTCATCTCGCTGCTGATGTCCAAGACCATCGCCAAGTGGAGTACCGGTGCGCAGGTCATCGATGCACCACGTAACGACACTGAGCGCTGGCTGGTCGATTCAGTGGCCCGTTTCGCACAGTCCGCCGGTATTCCGATGCCCGAGGTGGCGATTTACCAGGGTGAACCCAATGCCTTTGCCACAGGTGCGACGAAGAACAGTTCGCTGGTCGCCGTGTCGACCGGACTGCTGCAGTCGATGAACCGAGAGGAGGCCGAGGCGGTGCTAGCCCACGAGGTGGCGCACATTGCCAACGGCGACATGGTCACGCTCACCCTCATTCAGGGCGTGGTCAATACCTTCGTGGTATTCCTTTCACGCGTGGTGGGTTATCTGGTCGACTCCTTCCTGCGACGCAATGATGAGCACTCGAGCGGCCCCGGCATCGGCTATTTCGTCACCACCATCGTCTGCGATATTCTGTTTGGCGTGCTGGCCAGCATCATCGTGGCCTGGTTTTCACGGCAGCGCGAGTTCCGCGCCGATGCTGGCGCCGCGCAACTGATGGGCACTGCGCAACCCATGGTCGGCGCGTTGCGCAGGCTCGGCGGCATGGACGCAGGCGAGCTTCCGCAGAATGTCGCCACCGCTGGTATCGCTAGTCGCCCGGCATGGATGGCCTTGTTTGCCAGTCATCCACCGATCGAAGAACGTATCCGCGCGCTACAAAGCCACTGAGGCTTTGGCACACGGCGATAGCCGTGATTGAACCGGTGGCAAAGAACGCCGTCGATCGACTCATTTTCGAGTAGCAGCGCCTGCGCAGAGTGCTCTTGATCTGCACGCGCAAAATAGCCGAGTTGCTCAGGTCACACTTTGATTGGTGGTCGGCCTGGACGTCATTGCAGGCTCAAGTTTTGAACGCCGCCACCTCGCTGCATTGCCGTCATCAGAAAAACTCAGCGACTCTTGCGTGGCAGGTCGTCCATGCGCACACCTCACCCACTTTCGGGCGTCTGACGCAGCAGATCACGCACCGTTGCCAGCGCACCGGGATAGTCGAACGCCGCCACTTGCCGCCCCAGTTGCATGGCTGCCGCCCCGTGCGTGGTCAGCAAGAGCTGTCGGCTGGGCTCGAATATATCGGCCGCTGCGGTATCGTCGCGGTTGAGCAGGACTGCCAGTTGTTCAAGCACCGCGCGCGCGCGCTCGGGATCGGGCGCCGGTGCGTCGTCGGTTGCCGCCTCAGGCAATTGCGCAAGCACCGCATCCAGCGCCTGCAATTCTCTCTGCAGGGACACCACGAGCTCAGGTATCAATGCAGTCTCATGGTCGCGCAAAGCTTGCTCGATCGCCACTGCGACGGCCTGCAGCGCAGTCGCGCCCAACGATCCGGCCACGCCCTTGATGGCATGCAGCCGTTGCCTCGCGGCTTGGACCTGGCCTGCGGCAAGCGCGCTCTGCAGTAACTGCGGATCTTCGCGATGGTTGGCAACAAAATGCCGCAACAAGGCCACATAGGCGACTGTCTTGCCACCCACAGCCTGCAGTCCGCGCGTGGTATTCAGACCAGCAAATTCAGTCAAGAGGGCCGGCAACACGAACTGCTGTCCGGGCGGATGGGTCGGAGTGCCAATCGCATAATCGGCGCGATCGGTTTCCTGCCCCACTGGCAGCCATTTCAGCAAGGTGGCGAAGAGTGCATCCGGCTCGACCGGCTTGGTGATGAAATCATCCATCCCTGCGTCCTTGCAGGCCTGACGATCCTCGTCAAAGGCATTGGCGGTCATTGCCAGAATCGGTCGGCTTTCCCACCCGGGCAGCCTGCGGATTGCGCGGGTAGCGTCAAGGCCGTCCATGTTGGGCATCTGCATGTCCATCAGAATCAGGTCGTACGCGTGGGCGGCTGCCTTCGCCACCGCCTGCCAGCCGTCCTCGGCGGTATCCAAGGCCAGGCCTACGCCGTGCAGCAACTCCAGCGCCACTTCGCGGTTGACGGGGTTGTCCTCGGCGAGCAACAGCCGCTTGCCGGGGGAGTGCCGACGCAATTGCGTTTCGGCATCGTCCGAGGGCGCGGCCTTATTGGAAGGCATGACACCATGGCCACGCTGGAGTCGGGCGGTGAACCAGAAGGTGCTGCCTACCCCCGGCGTGCTGTCAACGCCGACTTCTCCGCCCATCACCTGCGCCAATTGCTTGGCAATGGCGAGTCCGAGGCCGGTGCCACCATACTTGCGAGTGGTTGAGGTATCGGCCTGTTCGAAGGCCTGAAACAGCCGCTGCCTGGCTTCCGGCGTGATGCCGATGCCGGTATCCGCGACCGCGAATCGCACCAGCAGGCCTTGGTCGTCGTCCTTGAGGAGCAGTGCGCTCAACATGATACGACCTTTGTTGGTGAACTTGACGGCATTGCCGGCGAAGTTGAGCAAGGCCTGCCGCAGCCGCACCGCATCTCCACGCAGCCAGGCCGGCACAGCGTCGCGATCAATCTCGATCGCGAGCCCCTTCTCCTGCGTCGCCGGGGCGATGATGGACGCGACGTTGTCGAGGACCACCGAGAGGTTGAAGTCGGTATCCTCAAGTCGCAGTTTGCCGGCCTCGATCTTGGACAGGTCGAGAATGTCGTTGATGATCGACAACAGGTGCCGGCTTGCGTTATCGATCTTGGACAGCCGGTCTGCCTGCTCCGGGGTGGCGCCCGCGCGTTGCATCAGGTGGGTGAGACCGATGATCGCGTTCATCGGCGTGCGGATCTCGTGGCTCATGTTGGCGAGGAAGGCGCTCTTGGCCACGTTCGCTGCTTCGGCCTGTTGCCGCGCGGCGGTCAGTTCTGTCGTGCGCTGCGCCACCAGGTCCGCCAGGTGATTGCGGTACTGGTCAAGCTCTACGCTGATGCGCTTTTTCTCGGTGATGTCATCTTTCACCGCAACGTAGTGGCTGACCGATCCATCGGGCTGGCGAAGCGGCGTGATGATCGCGAATTCGATAAACAGGGTGCCGTCCTTCTTGCGGTTGTGGAATTCCCCCTTCCACGACTGCCCCTGCGTCAGCGCAGCCCACATACCGGCGTAGATTTCCGGCGACGTCTGACCCGATTTAAAGATGCGAGGACTTTTCCCGATCAGTTCATCGCGGGAATAGCCGGTTATGCTCATCAGGGAGTCATTGACATACTCGATCGTGCCATCGAGTTTGGTGATCACGATACTTTCAGGACTCTGCTCAATGGCAAGCGACAGCTTGCGCAGCGTCGCCTCCGTCTTCTTGCGTTCGTTGATGTCCTGCGCAGCACCCCACAGGCCAACCGTTTTACCTGCCGAATCGAGTTCAACCTCGCCTTGCACCCACACCCATCCGGTGCTTCCGTCTTTTCTGACGAGTTCCAGTTCGAGCGTGTAGGGAGCACCGGTCTCCCGGGTATGGGCCAGGGCTGAGGACAGCCTCTCCCAACTTTCAGGGGTGAACAGTTTCATGTGCTCGGTATAGGGTGGCACGGGCAGCGACGGATCGAATCCATACATCTTGTAGAGTTCTTCCGACCAAACAACCTGTTGGGTTGCCAAGTTCAGACGCCAACTGCCGATATGGGCAATGCGCTGTGTCTCTCCCAGATCTTTCACGATCCTCCGCAGCACATCCAGCAGGCTGTTGAAGCTGCTGATCAATTGCCCGATTTCATCCTGAGTGGTCACGGGCAGCGGTTCGGCCATCAAGCCCTGCCTCGAGCGGGTGCCTAGGGCTGCGGCGGCGACGCCGATCGGTGCCAATTGGCTTCGAAGCATCCACCAAGTCAGTCCGCCAGCGATCAGGGTGAGCAGGATAGTGGCCAGCAGCATGCGCTGCTGCATGTCGTGAATTGGAGCGAAGGCCTCTGTGGTCGGCAGCGTTGCTGCGACATACCAATCCGCCACCGGGATGTTCTTGGCCGAGGTCAGCAGTTCCACGCCCTTGACATTGCGCAACAGGCCCGAGCCCTCGTATCCGGCCAGGTGTTCGTCAATTTCCGGCCGGACGCCAGGCGGTGGCAGGGCTTCCATGATGCGGCTCTTATCGGTGCCGGTGACGATCATCCGCTGCTGTCTATCGACGATTACATAGCCCCCCGTTCGCCCATAGGGACTCGAAACAAGCCTGTCCAGGAAATTGTCCGGGCTCAGTTGGACGACGCCCACCAGACTGCCGACGACCTTGCCTTGCGTATCGCGTATCGGCACCGCCAGACTGAAGACCGGAACCTGCAATACCTTGGCGACTTCAAGGGCTCCGATTGCCGACTTGCCCTCTCCGAGCGCCGCAGCAACGTTATTGCTGAGGGAATAGTCGATACCGATACGGCCAACGTTGACCGGCATGGAGGCGGTGGCGATGCCTGCGGCATCGGTGACAAAAAAGCCCCCGTTGAACAGAAAGGGCAGGATCGACCGGCGCTCTAGGTTGTCCTGCTGAACTGCTGGTGATAGCAATTCCCTTTTGCCAAGGTCAGCCGCGATCATCTCCAGGGCAGTCAGGCGGTCCCTCAGATCCTGATCAATCTTTGCAGCCACCAAGGTCACGGTCGAGCGTTGCTGGTCGCCCAGCATCTGCACCATGTCCGTGCGCAGCATCTTCGATGCGTAGTAACCAAGCGCCCACAGGCTGAGGACGAAAATCATCAGGGAAAACAGGGTGACGCGGGCCTTGAGTGAGCGCCGCAGCAATCCGATCATGTTGGCTCACATCCGGGCGGCAGCAAGGCGATAGAGACTTGGGCCCATTCAGCCGGATCACCGACCAGCGTCGGGAATACGGCATGGAAAATCACCACTCTGCCTGCGGCAGAAGCTGATTCGATCCAGTGCGAACCCTTTACGTTACCCATCAAGCTTGCGGGCTACCCCGGTCCCGGTATTGATCGGCGATGGTCGTCATGGTGTCGAAGTCTTCGAGAAAAGCCGCCACAACGTCAGGGTCGAAATGGCTGCCACTGCCTTCGGTAATGATCTCGCGGGCTTTTTCATAGCTCATGGCGGGCTTGTAGACGCGCTGCGAGATCAAGGCGTCGAAGACGTCAGCCACTGCCATCATGCGGGCAGAAAGCGGGATCGCGTCGCCTCGGAGTCCGTCGGGATAACCGCTGCCGTCCCATTTCTCATGGTGCCAATGGGCGATTTCCTTGGCCAGAGAGAGAAAGGCAACCGGCTGCTCGACATCGATCTCGGCCTGTTCGATGGCATCGGAACCCAGCCGGGCATGGGTCTTCATGATCACCCACTCCTCTGGTGTCAATGGGCCGGGTTTCTGCAGGATGCTGTCCGGTATGCCGACCTTGCCGATATCATGCAGTGGCGCCGACTTGGTCAGCAGGTCTATGGTGCGCGTGTCGAGGATGTCGGAAAAACGCGGATGATGTCTGAGTCTCAGTGCCAGCGCGCGAACATAGTTTTGCGTCCTCAAGATGTGGTTGCCGGTTTCGGGGTCGCGCGTCTCGGCCAGATGGGCCAAGGCCCGAATGCTGACCAGTTGAGTCAGGTCGTTCTCAACCATCCGCCGTGACACCTCTGATTCAAGGATGGCGTTCTTGTCCTTCAGCCAGTCGCGGGTCTGCTTCGCTTCGAGTTGCGTGCGCACTCGGGCCAGAACGAGGGCTGGCTTGATCGGCTTGCTGATGTAGTCGGCAGCACCCAGCACCAGACCACGCTCTTCGTCATCGACATCAGTAAGCGCGGTGACGAAGATCACCGGAATGTCGACGGTGACCGGGTTTTTGCGCAGGCGCTCCAGCACTGTGTAGCCATTCATCCCCGGCATCATCACGTCAAGCAAGATGAGGTCCGGACACGGTTCGCTCGACGCCACGCGTAGCGCGTTCTCGCCCGAGTTAGCTGCGCGCACCTGATAAACCGGACGTAACAGATGTGTCAGCAGCCACAGGTTGGCGGGTTCGTCGTCGACGATCAGGATGGTTGCCGAGTTCATGGAAGACTAAGCCGCAAAATAAATAAGCACACTTCAAATGTGATAGCTGCCGGGCCAAGAATAATTTGCGATCAACAGACCCCACAAGTAAAGCATACTTTGTGGAAATTCTTCCTAAAAATGATGTCTTGCCATAGCCATCATTGACAAAGATAATTTTTGCTCAGCCCTTTCAGGGTCGATAGTTTCAGATCGCAGGTTTGAGAAGCCGCCATTCAACAGGCTCCCCGGTGGAGCGGCAAGCAACTGACACATTGCTGCTGTTGGTGTCGAAATACCGCAATGTCGGCAGTGGTCGACCAGGAGCCGATGGCCCTCAGAACCCGAACACCCATCATCAGTCTTTAACTCACAAGCTGGACGGTACTGTGGGTAAAAAGCGCCCGTTACGCAAAAAACACATGA
>DAIMZH010000004.1:0-10627 GCA_036734105.1 Azoarcus sp.
TGGCGCTGGCGGCAAACATGACGCCAACCACAAAGGGGCGCGGATCGACGCCGAGTTGCTGGGCAACACCGATGACGATGGGAGTAAACAGCACTGCGACTGCATTGTTGCTGATGAACTCGGTGGCAATCGAGGTGATCAGGATGACCAGCACCAGCATCATCCAGGGCGACAAGCCAGCGCCCACGCCAACCAGGCCACTGGCCAGCAGGTCGGCCAGGCCGGATTCGCGCATGGCGATGCTGACCGCGATCATGCCGAAGATAAGAATGAGAATGGGCCACTCGATGGACTTGTAGGCTTCGTCCGAACGGATGCAGCCGGTGGCCACGACGACCGCAGCGCCAATCATGGCCAGGCCTTCGATGGGCATGACGTTGAAGGCGGCCAGCAACATCACACCGGCAATGGTGGCCAGCGCGATGGGGGCCTTGGCTGAGCGGTTGGTTGCCGCACGGCCTTCGGTGAGCGCAAACAGGTCGCCGTTGTCGCAAAAGCGCTTGATCTGGGTGGGCGTGCCTTCCACCAGCAACACGTCACCAAACTGCAATTGAAAGTCGTCGCCAATATCCTTGATGGAGGCATCACGCCTATGCACCGCGATGAGGTGGATGCCATAGCGGGCAGCCAGGTCGAGGTCGCGAATCGGGCGCAACACATAGCGCGAGGTTTGCCCGACGATGGTTTCGACCATGACCACATCGCGACGACGCAGGGTTTCCAGGTCGTGCGGGTCGGCTGGCTGGGTCTGCAGGCCAACCAGGTCGGTGCTGCGCAGATCCATCATGGCCCGGCTTTGGGTGTGCACGATCACTCGATCACCCACCCGCAGCGTGGTGTCTGGTGCAGGCGTGGATATCTCGTCATCGCCACGAAACAGCTTGAGCACCTTGATGGTGCCGTTGGACAGCTTTGCTTCCTTGAGGGTACGCCCCACCAGCCGGGAACCTTCCGGCACAAACACTTCAGTCATGAACAGGCGGTCGCCACTGCCGGTAAACTGCTGTGTGAGCGTTTCGCGAGCGGGCAGAAAACGCGGCGCGAACAGGTACATGAACAGGCAGCCGGCCAAGGCCAGCACGATGGCCGGGGCGCTGATCTCGAACATGTGGAACGGGGCCAGGCCCATTTCGCGGGCCACGCCGTCGACCAGGATGTTGGTCGATGTGCCAACCATGGTGATGAGCCCGCCCAGAATGGTGGCGTAGGAGAGCGGGATGAGCAGGCGGCTGGGGGCGATGCCATGTCGGGTAGCCACCGCGATGACGGCCGGAATCATCACCATCACCACCGGTGTGTTGTTGATGAAGGGTGAGATCAGCACGCCGACCGCCATCAGGGCCAGCAACAAACGGCGCTCACTGTGACCGGCCACCGACCCCAGCCATTCGCCCAGGCGATCCACACAGCCGGTTCGGCTCAAGGCACCACTGATGATGAACAGGCAGGCCACGGTGATGGGTGCGCTGTTGCCAAACACCCCAAGCACTTGAGACGGGGCAAGAATGCCGAGCGCCAGCAGGCTGGCCACGGCGCACATGACAGCCACGTCGGGCTTGAGCCACTCGCGCACAAAGGTCGTGAAAAGCGCGATCAGCACCAGCCCGACAATCAACGAATGAAGATCCGACGCAACAACGGCCATTTGACTTTGATTGATATGAATTTGAAGATCAGCACACTACCGGACACACAACCAAACTCAAAAGAATCAGGATTCCTTTGTATATTCCACTCCAAGCATAAAGAGCCTGCATAACACCGCTTGAAAACTCATCAGAGCAAGTCGGTGGGCACAGTCAAAGCAGCTATTGACCGCAAGGGTAGGTGTCAAAGCCCTTGCCAGATGCGACAATTCACCCAACGCGCACACAGGCCAGCCTCATGACTAAAGATACCCCCCTCCCGATCGCAGCCATCGTTTATCGGCCTACCGATCACATCGAGCCCATTTTGCTGGAAGCCGCGCGGCACATGCAGGCAATAGGTTATCGCCTGGGTGGAGTGTTGCAGCATGATATGGCCTGCATCGCCGACGACCCGTGCGCGATGGAACTCGAAGACCTTTTCACCGGCGAGCGTTTTGCGCTGTCACAAGACCTGGGTAGCGGTTCGGAAGCCTGTCGCCTGGACCCGGCCTCGCTTGCGCATGCCTCGGTGGCAGTGCGTCAGGCAATTGAAAATCAGGTGTCTCTAGTGCTGTTCAACAAATTTGGCGCACAGGAGGCGAGCGGCGCAGGACTGCGTGACGAGATGGCGCTGGCAGTGGTGTCGGACCTTCCCGTGCTCACCGCTGTGGGCGAGCGTTTTCTGGAAGAGTGGGAGCACTTTACCGGTGGAGAATGGCAACGACTTGCCCCGGATGGTGCCGCGGTGACCGCCTGGTGCGAGAAAGTGACAAAAGACCGATGAGCGCGTTCACTGCGCATGAATGTCGACCCGGTTGTGGCGCGTGCTGCATCGCGCCGTCGATCTCCAGTCCGCTGCCCAGTCTGCCAGAAGGCAAAGCTGCGGGTGCGCCCTGCCCGCAATTAACGCCCGATTTTCGCTGCGCCATCTTTGCTGCGCCAGAACGTCCGCGCTGTTGCAGTGGTCTGCAGCCCTCCGCGGAGATGTGTGGCGACAACCGGGAGCACGCAATGCACTGGCTCACCGAACTCGAAAGGCTCACCGCACCACAAGACAGCCCCATTGCTCACTAGACGACGCTCACCTCCGCGATAAAAGCCCATGATCATCTACCTGCACGGCTTCCGGTCTGCCCCCAGCTCAGTCAAGTCCACCTCGCTCAAGGCTCACATGCAAGCCCTGGGCCTTGGTGATTTGTTCTGGTGCGAACAGTTGCCGGTGTCGCCGCGGGCAGCCATCGCACTGGTCGAGAACGCCATCGCCATGGTAAGGCAAAAGGGACACCGCCCTTGCCTTGTTGGAAGCTCGCTGGGTGGCTATTACGCCACCCATCTGGCCGAGGCACATGGTTTGCAGGCGGTGTTGGTCAACCCAGCCGTGGTGGCGCCGCTGTCGCTGGAGGCCTGGGTTGGCCCGCAAACCAACCTCTACACAGGCGAGATGTTCGACTTTACCCACCAGCACATCGCAGAACTGCGCACGCTCGACACCCCAACCATCACCCGACCTGAGCGATACTGGTTGCTGGCCGAAACCGGTGATGAAGTGCTGGATTATCGTGACGCCGTCCGCAAGTATCAGGGCGCTAGACAAACCGTGCTGGAAGGTGGCGACCATGGCTTTTCGCGCTGGAACGACTATCTGGACGCGGTGCTTGAATTTGCCAGAGTGAGCAGAACATGAGTCAGAGCGGATTTGACTCCAGCCGATTCAAAGCGCTTGAGCGGGCCGGGTTCAACCGCATCGCCGAACGCTACGCTGAATGCGCCAGCATGCGCACGCATCTGGCCGACAGCTTGCTGTATGCCGCCGCGCTTGAACCCGGGATGAGTGTGCTAGACCTTGCAAGCGGCCCGGCGCTGCTGGCGAGCGAGGCAGCAAAGCTGATACGGCCGGGTGGCTGGGTGTTGGCCAGCGACATTGCCGAACGCATGCTTGGCGAAGCACGTGCCCGCCTCAACCGCAGCGAGCCGGAAAGCGCTGCCGTAATGTCTTTTGTCGCAGCCGATGCCGAGCACCTGTGTCTGCCTGACCAGCGTTTTGATCGCGTGCTCGCGGGTCTGGCCTTGTTCATCTTCCCTGACCCGGAAAAGGCGCTGGCCGAGATCCGCCGTGTGCTCAAGCCCGGTGGGCAGTTACTGTTATCGGTGTGGGGAACCCGGGACCAGGTCCCACTGATCAGTTGTGCGCAGGATTGCATCGCGAGGCTGCTGCCACCGCCCAAAGTGGGCCGACCCTCGGTTTTTCGCTTTGGCGACGAAACGGCAATGCACGCGCTGTTAACCCAAGCGGGTTTTGGCGCGCCAAGCCAGCAGCCCTGCGATTTCGTGTGTGAGTTTGCCGATGCCCAGGCCTATTGGCAGGCCTTTCTGGATCTGGCTGGTGGCGTGGCAGAGGCGCTGGCGCGCCTGCCAAAAGATAAGCATGACGCCCTGCAGCGCGCGGTGGCAGAAGACCTGCAAGCCTATCGAACCGCGTCGGGCAGCTATCGTGTGCCGGCCCGCGCCATCGTGTGGCGCGCCACCGCCTGACCGGGGACCCCTGGCACTGTTTGCAAAGCGGCGCAAAAGTACGGCGCCAAAGAACATTGCCACGCGCAAGACGCGTGGCAATGTGTGGTCCAAACAGCCCAAAAATGCGAGATCAGGCTTTGTCTTTGCCGGCAGCTTCGGCTTCGGCACGCCTGCGAGAGGCCTTCTCAAGCGTGGTTTCAGCGTCGGGCTGAGTCGTATCCGGCGACTGCGCCTCTTGCTCCTTGACAGCAGCCGTGTCGTCAGCAGGTGTGGAAGCAGCCGCTTCGGCGGGCTTTACGTCGCCCTCGCTTGATGTGGCTTCGGCTGTTGTGACTTCGGCTGTTTTCGGCGCATCTACTGTAACTTCAACCGTGGCGGCTGCAGGGGTTTGGCCTGCTTCGACCTTGGGCGCCTCGGCTTGTTCTGAAGCGAGCCCGGTTACGACTTGGGCGGCTACGGTTTCGTCTGAAGGTGTAGTTTCGCCGACCGACTTTTCCTGCGATGCATCGGCGGTATCGGCTTGAGCAGCTTCTGCAGCCGCGTGACCAAGCGTCTTGGGCGGTTCACCATCCATCAACAGCGCAGCAACACGCTCCTTGAACAGCTCACGCGCCGACCCCTCGGAGAGTTTCTCGTAATCGGACGACAGGTGCTCGAAAAGCGCCTTGTAAGAACCCGCCATGTCGACAAACAAAGATGCGGATTTATCGAAGTGGGTTTCCACATCTTTTTTGTATTCAACAAACTCTTCCTTGCCACGCTTGACTTCGGTCTCCAGCTCGGCAATTCGGTCTTGAGCACCGGCATGACCGGAGCGACCCACAAAATATCCGACTACCGCAGCCACTGCCACCGCAACCAATGCGACGACCCAGATCATCTCGACACTCATCCCTTTGTACTCCTGTTGTTGAATTTCTACATGCCATGCATTTTCGGATCGCACCGATACATTCGCGGCAATACAATACCCCGTTTTGCCTCACTCTATCTTGATGTAGGCAAAACCCTGGCGCTGAAGTTCTGCAATGCGCACCACGCCCGAGGGCACTATGGACACCCCGGGATAAAGTCGATCAGCATCCAGTCCGATCTGCTCACGGGTGATGTCACACAGTTCCAGTTTGACGCCCAGTACTTCATGCAAGGCGTTGAGACGGCTGGCGTTGTTATCTCGACGCTCGGCCATTTCGTCGTCCTCTGCAAACGGCGTATTGTCAAGCTTGTCGTCGGTCAGAAACCGGATTCCGTGCGCCACAAAGACAATACGCACATCATAGTCGACAAGCTCGTTCTGATAGTAGGTGACCATATTGTTGATGCTGGTCAACATGGCGCTGAAGCGCCGAGGATCAGCAAAATCCGCGTGGTACACCACTGCGGGGTCTTCGGCCCGCGCCGGTGCGCTCGCCAGCACTGCGCCAGCCACCATGACTGTCGCCGCCACGATGGTCGACCAGCGCAATGTGCGGCTTGTTGTCGTGCTCATCATTATGTCTCTCTCCTGTGTTCGGGAACCGGCTCAAGGCGTATCTTTGGTGCGTTCTATTGAGCACCTGAGCAGAGTATACGTGCCCTGGGGCTGCATCAGAAGCTTCGAATGCAAGCTTTTGAGTCAGGCGAGCACAAATGCAGACATTCACACGCGTGCCGAACAAAGTGCCGTTCAAGGGTAAACTGTCTGACCCTACTCGACACCGAAGCCATCCATGTACGTTTTCTTTGAGGAAAGCGGTGCTTTCAAGGCCGGAACCATTCTGGCCGACAATGACACGACGCTGCAGATTGAATCCACTCACGGCAAGCGCCTGAAGATCAAATCCAACCAGATCATGCTGCGCTTTCGCGAGCCGGCGCCGGATGACTTGGTCAACCGCGCAGAGGCAGCGGCGGAAGAGCTCGAACTCGACTTTTTGTGGGAGGTGTGCGGCGAAGACGAGTTCGGGTTTGACGAGTTCGCCACCGACTATTTTGGACGGACACCGTCTTCAGTGGAGGCCGCCTCGCTGTTGCTCAGGCTCCATGCTGCCCCGATCTATTTTCACCGCAAGGGGCGCGGTCGTTTCAGAAAGGCACCCGAGGACATTCTCAAGGCTGCGCTGCAAGGGCTGGAGAAGAAGCGTCAGCAGGCTGAGATGGCCGATCACTTAAGGCAGGAATTGCTCGCCGGCCGGGTGCCGCCCGAGCTGATGAGCATGTTGCCGCAGTTGCTTTATCGTCCTGATCGCAACCGGATCGAAACCAAGGCGCTGGAGGCCGCTTGTGTGGACGCCGGCCTATCGGCTGCGCGCTTGCTGCTTGATTGTGGTGCGCTCTCGTCCACTTACGATTTTCACTACAACCGCTTTCTGTTCGAAAACTTTCCGCAAGGAACCGATTTTCCGCAATTCGAACCGGTTGGCGCACCAGACGACTTGCCCTTGGCCGATGTGCAGGCTTTCTCAATAGACGACGCCACGACAACCGAGATAGACGACGCCTTCTCGGTGACGCCGCGTGAAGGTGGGGGCTGGCGTATCGGCATTCACATCGCTGCGCCTGCTCTGGGATTTTCACGCGGCTCCAGCCTGGACGCCATCGCCCGCCAGCGCCTGTCCACCGTGTATATGCCGGGCAACAAGATCACCATGATGCCCGATGAGGTGGTCGAAACCTTTACGCTGGCCGAAGGACGCACCTGCCCGGCGGTATCCCTATATCTTGAACTGACGGCCGCGCTAGCCATTGTGTCGCACGAGAGCCGTGTTGAGCGCGTGCCGATTGCAGCCAATCTCCGCCATCACGACCTTGAACCGGTGTTCAACGAACAGACCATAGAGCACGGCATGCCAGACTTTCGCTGGAAGCGTGAGTTGATGCTGCTATGGGATCTGGCGACGATTCTCGAGGCCGGCCGAGGCAAGGCCGGAGGCAACCAGAACCAGCTCGACTTCAGCTTTTATGTGGATTGGCACACGCACACCGATGACGGGCCGGGCTACGTCACCATCACCCGCCGACAACGCGGCTCACCGCTGGACAAGCTGGTGTCCGAGTTGATGATTCTGGCCAATGCCACCTGGGGCAAGCTGCTCGACGAGGCTGGCGTTCCCGGTTTGTATCGGGTACAAAATGGGGGCAAGGTGCGCATGAGCACCAGCGCGGAACCCCATGACGCGCTCGGGGTCGATTGCTATGCGTGGTCAAGCTCACCCTTGCGCCGCTATGTGGATCTGGTTAACCAATGGCAGATTGTGGCGGTCCTGACTGACTCGGAGCCAGCTTTCGCGCCCAAGTCGCAAGACCTGTATGCAGCCATGCGCGACTTTGAGCTCACCTACGCCACTTATGCCGAGTTTCAACGCGCTGCCGAGCGTTACTGGTGTTTGCGCTGGCTGCGACAAAAGGGCAAGCCCGAGGTCGATGCACGCACGCTGCGGGACAACGTCGTGCGACTTGAGGAGATTCCGCTGGTGCTCAAAGTGTCATCATTGCCGCCGCACATACCCGACAGTCGCGTCAGGCTGCTACTCGAAGATAGCGATCTGATTGATGTGACGGCAGAATTCCGTTTTGTCGCAACCCTGTCGGAACCCGACGAGTCCGCCACACCCCTGACGCTTTCCTGAGCAACCTGCGCCAATGACTGCCCAAACCCAGGCCCTGCACAACACCCTCCGCGCCCCACGGCACAGTGGGTCTGTCACGTCCTGGCTTGCCGATCCTCACCTGAGGCTGGCGCTGGCCTTTTCCCTGCTGGTGCACCTGGTGCTGTTTGGTGTGCGCTTCGAGCCAGCACCCGAGCCAGAGGCCAGTCCTCAACGCTCGCTGGACGTGATCCTGGTCAACGCTCGCCACGTGCGACCGCCAGCCGAGGCCGATACGCTGGCGCAGGCCAATCTGGACGGTGGCGGCAGCACCGAGCAGGATGTGCGACCGACCACCCCGATCCCGCCCCAGGAGGCGGTGCGCGACGGTGATGCGCTGGTCGATGCACGACAGGCCGAGCCGGAACCCGCCCCAAGCCCGCGACAGGTGATCACCCGCAGCGACCCACAGCCCGCGCCAAGCCCACGTGTCGCACCCCAGCAACGACAAACTGACCCTCAAGTATCACAGCCCAGCCCAACGGTGTCGGGGCTGGACCTGATGAACAGCGTGTCTGCTGTTGCCCGAATCGAATCTCAAATCGACCGGCAGTTAAATGAGTATGCCAAGCGGCCCAGAACGCAATACATCGGCGCCCGAACCCGCGAATACCGGTTTGCGCAATACCTTGAAGACTGGCGCATGAAAATCGAGCGCGTTGGCACACTAAACTACCCTGACGCAGCGCGAGGTCGTGTCTACGGCAGTCTGCTGCTTTCCGTGGTGATCCGCGCCGACGGCACGGTTGCACGCATCGAAGTGCAACGCTCATCGGGTCACCCGCTGCTGGATCAAGCCGCGATTCGCATCGTCGAACTGGCTGCGCCGTTCGGCCCCTTTCCGCCCGACATACGCGCAGATACCGACATGATCGATATCACCCGCACCTGGACCTTCACCAACAGCGATCAACTCAGGACTTCGCGATGATCGACCGCTATGCCGTCATCGGCAACCCGATTGCCCACAGCAAATCGCCACTCATTCACCGACTGTTTGCCGGGCAGACCGCACAAACCCTCAGCTATGAGGCCATGCTTGCACCGCTCGACGGCTTTGCAGCCTGCCTAGCGAGTTTTTGGCGCGACGGCGGGCGGGGCGCAAACATCACCATCCCCTTCAAACTGGAAGCCTATGCGCTTGCCGACCAACTGACCCCACGGGCAGCCGCAGCGGGCGCGGTCAACACCCTGATGTTGCAGCCACAAGGCGTGCTGGGCGACAACACTGACGGCGCCGGTCTGGTGCGTGACCTTGAACAGAACCTCGGCTGCCAGCTCGCCGGGGCGCGCATTCTGCTACTCGGCGCAGGCGGTGCTGCGCGGGGAGCCATATTGCCGCTGCTGGAACGCCAGCCAGCACGGCTGATGATTGCCAACCGCAGCACAGACAAGGCCATCGCGCTGGCCGACCGGTTCAACCCAATGGCTGGCTCGACAAGCCTGGGTGCAGGTGGCTTTGCTGATGTTTCCGGGGAGCAGTTCGACCTCGTCATCAACGCCACCGCAGCCAGCCTGGCGGCGCAAGCCCCCCCGCTGCCGGCGGGCTGTTATGCTGCCGACGCGACCGCCTACGACATGATGTATGGCAGCGAACCCACAATTTTTCTTCAGGCAGCACTGAACCAAGGCGCAAGCCGCGTGGCCGACGGACTGGGCATGCTGGTGGAGCAGGCAGCCGAGAGCTTTGCGCTGTGGCGCGGGGTGTTACCAGACACCGCTGCGGTCCTGACGGAGCTGCGGGCTGGTTTGCGCGGGTGATCACCTGATTAGCAACAATCCTTTAGGCTTGGGCCCTCAGCATCTGCTCCGCTCTGAAGGGCTGGATGTCAAACCGGAGTCAGTTTCACGATGATGCGGGCACCACACTGCATGAGATCGCCGGTTCGTCAGTTGATGGCGACATGGCCGCCGGCCGACAGGCTATGAAACTGCTGGCGCGACTGCTTGGCCTGCTTGCGCTGGGCCTGTTGCTGTTGCAGCTCTGGCTGTTTGCCCATGTGCTGTGGTGGAAGCACAATGACCCGGCCAGCACCCGTTTCATGCGCCTGGCGCTGGCCGAGCTCACCCAAAACCAACCCCAACGACAGTTGCAACAGCAGTGGCGGCCCTATGATGCCATCTCGCCTCACCTGAAACGCGCAGTCGTGGCCGCCGAGGACGACCGCTTCATGACCCATAGCGGCTTTGACTGGCAGGCAATGCAACAGGCGCTGGAACGCAACCGAAGCCTTGGCGGACGCCACTTCGGTGCCTCAACCATTTCCCAGCAGTTGGCCAAGAACCTTTTCCTGTCACCGCGACGCAGCTATGTGCGCAAGCTGCAGGAGGCGATCATCACGCTGATGATCGAATCCACCTGGAGCAAGCAACGCATCCTGGAGGTGTACCTCAACATTGTGGAATGGGGTGAGGGAGTCTTTGGTGCCGAAGCGGCAGCACAACACTATTATGGCATCTCGGCCGACAGGCTCGGTCCGGTCGAGGCCAGCCAGCTCGCCGTGAGACTGCCAGCCCCGCGTCGCTACGAACACAACTTTGGCCCAAATCTGCAGGCACACGCCACGCGTATCCGGCAACGCATGCAGGTCAGCAGAATCCCGCCATAAAGACGGTCACGCACTCCTCAGCTTCTACCACCCCGAGAGCACGGCTTCACGCCTGAAATCGCGATTAAGCCAGTGGTTTGCCGCCCCCCCACCTCGGAGAGAAGGCCCCCTCGAAGCGCGAACACCCCGCCGGTTTGCTCCCTCTCCCACCATAGAAAAGTAGCCCCCCCTCAAAGCGCGACCACCCCACCGGTTTGCCCCTCTCCCACCACAGAAAAGTAGGCCCCTTCCCTCGAAGCGCGACCACCCC
>DAIMZH010000004.1:10727-118951 GCA_036734105.1 Azoarcus sp.
CCCTCTCCCACCACAGAAAAGTAGGCCCCTTCCCTCGAAGCGCGACCACCCCGCCGACTTGCTCCCTCTCCCCTCGCGGGAGAGGGCCGGGGAGAGGGGGCTGTAACGCAGACAAACCAACCTGCGCCCGATTCGGCCGCCCTCACCTAGCCTGAGCCACTTCGCTTCTGTCACGACAAGAAAGTAGAATGACCGCTTCCATCTTCTGAATAGCGAGTTCGACATGGCGGATGATCAGCTACGTCATCCCGACGACGTCCAGCAGCATCTGCGTGATGTGCTCAAGCTGTTGTCGCGCCAGAAGCTTGTCGAAGCCTTGGTGCTGCGGCAGGACACGCCAAGGCACGCCTTGGTTGAAGACTTGGTGCATCGTCAACACCTCGCCGAACTACAAAATCACCTTGATGACCTGCACTCGGCAGACATCGCCTTCATCCTCGAATCGGTGCCGCTGGAAGACCGGCTGTACCTCTGGAATCTGGTCAAGGCCGAGCGCGACGGCGAGATTCTGCTAGAAGTGTCGGACGCGGTGCGCGAGTCGCTCATCGAGACCATGGAGCCGGAGGAACTCAAGGCGGCAGCCGAGTCGCTGGATGCTGACGAACTCGCCGATCTTGCACCTGACCTTCCCTCCGATGTGTTGCAGGACGTGTTTCAGTCTCTTGATCAGCAAGAGCGGGAACAGCTACGCGCTGCGATGTCCTACCCTGAAAACAGTGTCGGCGCCCTGATGGACTTCGACATGGTCACGGTCCGCGAGGACGTGACTCTTGAGGTCGTGCTGCGCTACCTGCGTCGCTTTGAAGCCTTGCCCGAGCACACCGACAAGCTGTTTGTGGTTGACCGCGACGAGCACCTGCGCGGTATCCTGTCGCTGGAACAGTTGCTCACCAACGACCCCGACACGCTGGTCGGCGACTTGATGCGCACCGAAACCCTGATCAGCTTCGAACCCGACGACAAGGCGGACGAGGCAGCGCAAGCCTTTGAGCGCTACGACCTGATCTCGGCGCCAGTCGTGGATGCCGAAAAGCGCGTAATCGGGCGGCTGACAGTGACCGACGTGGTGGACTATGTGCGTCAGGAAACCGAGCAGGAGATCCTCTCCAACGCTGGTCTGCGCGAAGAAGAAGACATCTTCGCATCAGTCTGGCACTCGGTGAAGAACCGCTGGGGCTGGCTTGCCATCAACATGGTGACCGCCATCGTTGCGTCACGCGTAATTGGTGTTTTTGAAGACTCTATCGAGCAACTGGTGGCGCTCGCCGCATTGATGCCCATTGTGGCTGGCATAGGCGGCAACTCGGGCAATCAGACCATCACCATGATCGTGCGCGCCATCGCCATGGGTCAGGTAGATCAAAGCGCATCAACTCGACTGCTCCGAAAAGAGCTTGGCGTCGCGCTGTTCAATGGCATTTTCTGGGGTGGCTTTCTGGGCTTGATGGCGTGGTGGCTCTATGGCAACTGGGCGCTCGGTGTGGTGATGACCTCTGCCATGACCTTGAACATGCTGCTGGCCGCCTCGGCCGGAGTGCTCATCCCGATGATTCGGGCACGACTGGGACGCGATCCCGCGCTCGGCGGATCGGTGATGATCACCGCACTCACCGACTCGGGTGGTTTTTTCATCTTCCTCGGGCTGGCCACCATCTTTCTGCTTTAGGCGCACACCAAAACCCCGAGCGCGCACAAAAAAACGGACCTGCACACTCAACGAGTGCAACAAGTCCGTGGCGCTGACGCGAAAGCGTACTCAGATTGTGGCAAAAACTTCGCGTGCCTGGGCAATCGTCGCGTCAATGTCGGCTTCATCGTGCGCTACCGACACAAAACCAGCCTCAAAGGCAGACGGGGCAAAGTAGTGGCCTGCCGACAGCATGGCGTGAAAGAAGCGATTGAAGCGTTCGCGATCGCAAGCCATGACTTGCGCGTAAGACGTCGGCACCGCATCGGCAAAATATATCCCGAACATGCCGCCCACCGAGTCGGCAATGAAGCTGATGCCAGCCTCGTCTGCCGCCGCGATCAGGCCGTTCACCAACCGTTCTGTGCGGGCTGACAGGGTCTCATAAAAGCCGGGCGCCGAGAGCAGTTGCAAGGAGGCCAGCCCGGCCGCCACCGCTACCGGACTCCCGGACAAGGTGCCAGCCTGATAGACCGACCCCAACGGTGCAATGCATTGCATGATGTCACGTCGCCCGCCAAAGGCGCCCACCGGCATGCCGCCGCCGATCACCTTGCCCAGCGTGGTCAGGTCCGGGGTAATCCCGAACAGACCTTGCACGCCCTGCGGTCCGACCCGGAATCCGGTCATCACCTCATCGAAAATCAGCACCGAACCATATTGTGTGCACACCCGACGCAGACCTTCGAGAAAGCCCTCGGAAGGTTTGATCAGGTTCATGTTGCCGGCCACCGGTTCGACAATCACCGCAGCGATGTCGCCGCCACGCGCCTTGAACACCTCCTCGACCTGATCCAGATTATTGAAGTCGAGCACGATGGTATGCTTGGCAAAGTCCTCTGGCACACCGCCAGACGACGGGTTGCCGAAGGTCAGCAGACCCGAGCCAGCCTTGACCAGCAAGCTGTCGGCATGACCATGGTAACAACCCTCGAACTTGACGATGGCGTCACGCCCGGTATAGCCGCGAGCCAAACGGATCGCGCTCATGGTTGCTTCGGTACCCGAACTGACCAGACGAAGCATCTCAAGCGAGGGCAGCATGGCACACAGACGTTCAGCCATTTCCACCTCAGCCTCGGTTGGCGCACCAAACGACAAGCCGCGCAGCGCAGCTTCACGCACCGCCTCGACGATCGCCGGATGAGCGTGACCAGCAATGGCCGGCCCCCATGAGCCTACGTAATCAATGTATTCCTGCCCGTCCGCATCCCACACACGTGCGCCGGATGCCCGCTCGATAAAGCGCGGGGTACCACCCACCGACCGAAAAGCGCGCACTGGAGAATTGACGCCGCCCGGAATGGTTTTTCCGGCGCGGTCGAAGAGAGCCTGGTTTCTGCTGTTCATGGATTGATTGTCCTGCCTTGAGTTCAAGCGCCGAATTGTCCCCCTTGGCTGGTCTGCGGTCCACTACCTGCATCAATCCCGGGAAAAAAGTCGCTGGTAGGCTGCAGCTCGCGAGCCGGGGTTCTCAGACAGAAAAACATCGGAAATCACCGCCACCATATCGGCACCCGCAGCAATCAAGGCTGGCGTGTTGTCCAGCGTAATACCGCCGATGGCAACCAGGGGCAAACCCAGCGAGCCGGCCTCAGCAAACAGCGACAGTGGCGCGCGCACCGCATCTGGCTTGGTTGAAGAAGGCCAGACTGCCCCGAACGCCAGATAATCGGCACCAGCTTCACGAGCCGCCCGCGCGCGATCGATGTCTGCATAACAGCTCACACCAAGAAGGCTGGAACGCCCCAGCTTGTTCCGCACACTCTGCGTCTCACCATCGCTGCCGCCAATATGCACCCCATCCGCATCAATGCGCATCGCCAATTCGACATCGTCGTTGATGATCAGCGGCACACCGGCAGCACGACACAAGCGCAGTACGGCCTCAGCCTGCTCCCGACGCAGAGAATCATCGGCCAGCTTGTTGCGATACTGCAGCAATGCCGGACTTGCTGCCAGCACCGGCCCAAGTCTCGCCAGCAAGCCATCGGTATCCTCGTAATCCGGGGTTATCGCGTAGAGGCCACGACCAGCAAAACACCTGGGGCGGCCTGAAAGCGTTGCCATACTCACCTCCTGAATGGCATGCCATCTGGCAAAGCCAGCAAAATACGGTAATATTGGGTGGTCGATTCTAATGCCAGACCCCACGAAATGCCGAATCCCGGATACAAAACCTACATGTGCCTGATATGTGGTTTCATCTACAACGAAGCCGAAGGGCTTCCGAGCGAGGGGATCGCACCAGGCACCCGCTGGGACGACGTACCACCCAACTGGTCCTGTCCTGAGTGCGACGCTCGCAAGGACGACTTCGAGATGGTCGAAATATGAGCCACACCGATCAGCTTTTGCTCAGATCGATGTCCATTAGTCGGTTTGCAGGTTCTGACAAGAGGGTTCGTACATGAATCTTAGCGGCCTGAAGATCATGGTGATTGACGACAGCAACACAATCCGCCGAAGCGCAGAGATTTTCCTTGGCCAGGCTGGCTGTCAGGTCATTCTCGCCGAAGACGGTTTTGATGCGCTGGCGAAAATCAACGATCACCACCCGGATCTCATTTTCATAGATGTCATGATGCCCAGACTCGATGGCTATCAGACCTGCTCGCTGATCAAGAAAAACGCAAAGCTGGCATCCACGCCTGTCATCATGCTAACGTCACGTGATGGACTGTTTGACAGGGCACGCGGTCAGATGTCAGGCTCGGATGAATACCTCACCAAACCCTTCACCAAGGACAGCCTGCTCAAGACGGTCGCACGTCACACTGCCACCAAGCATTGACCCAAGCCGAAGGAACTCAAAAAAATGCCGATCAAGACCATTCTTGTCGTCGATGATTCACCTACCGAACGTTTTGCATTAAGTGAAACCCTGACCAAAAACGGTTATCAGGTCGTGACTGCCGAAAGCGGCGAAGAAGGTATCGCAAAAAGCAAGACCGAACGCCCAGACCTCATTCTGATGGATGTGGTGATGCCTGGAATGAACGGCTATCAGGCCACTCGCACCATTTCACGCGACCCCGAAACTGACAAGATTCCAGTCATCATCTGCACCACCAAAGCCCAGGAAACCGATCGCATCTGGGGTTTGCGCCAGGGCGCGCTCGACTACATGGTCAAGCCCCTGGATCACGCCAAACTGCTCGAACGTATCGCGGGCATGGGCTGACAAAATGGCTCGTCGAATCAGTCTGAAGGAGTTCCAGGAAAACCTGGTGCGTCGCCTCAACGAGGCACGCTCAGGCGATAGACGTACGCTGCTCGGCATCATGGCAGGAGAGGACCGCTGGCTGATCGATCTCACCGACACAGGCGAAGTACTGCCGCCCACTCCGGTCAAGCGCGTTCCCCTCACCCAACCGTGGTTTCTTGGCATCACCAATGTGCGTGGAACACTCTACAGCGTAGTTGATTTTGCGGGTCTGCATGGCAAGGCCAGCGGCCCGAGCGACTCCCGGACACGCATGCTGCTGGTACACCAGAAACATGGCGTGCACAGCGCTTTACTCTGCTCCCGAACAACCGGTCTGCACGGTCCTGAGGAGTTCGAATTGCAGGCAACTGACCAGCATGCCCTGCCGTGGATCAGCGCGCTGGCAATAGACAGTCATGGCAACACCTGGAATCGACTCGATGTACTCAAACTAATCAGACACCCTGACTTCCTTGAGGCTGGTGCCAGTTACCGCTGACCCTGCCTTTTTGTTTACCAATCGACTTTTTATCCTTCAGCGCCGGAGTAGGCCCAATGGCATCGAACCTTTCCGACAGTATGACGTCGCAAAACAAAGCGTCCAGCAATCCTGGTACATCAGCCGAGGCCTCGGGAAGCCTGATGACGCTTGGCATTCTGTTCGGCCTCACGCTTGTCATCACCATCGGCCTGCTTGTCTATCAAGGTCGTCAGACGGCCACGGGCACGCTCTACATCGCCTCAGCAGGCGAACTGCAAACCCTGTCTCAACAGATCGCCAAGGCAGGGCAGCTATCGATTCAGGGGCGCGATCAAGGCTTCGCCGAACTGCAAGAGGCTCGTAATCGTTTCTCCGCTCTGCTCTCCGGGCTGACTTCGGGTGGCCCTGTCTCTGGTGGCGTAGCACCACCGAGCCCCCCGGCGGTAGCGCCACAACTTCAGGCACTCGCCGAATTGTGGCAACGCACAAACCGCGACACCGAGCAGCTTATCGCGCAACAAAGCACGCTTACCACGCTCAACGTCTCGGTTGATACCATCAACAGTCACAGCCCACTGCTACTCGACCTGACCGAAGAAATTGCCGCTCTGATGCTGCAATCCGACTCAGATCCGTTCGACATTTCGGCCGCAAACACGCTAGTCATGCTGACCCAGCGTCTGGCCAAAAACGCCAACGCACTTCTGGTGTCTGCAGCTATCGACCCCGAAGTGGCATTCCTGGTCGGCAAGGACGCCAACACCTTCCGCGACACAGTAAGCGAACTCCGGCAAGTGGTACGTGACTTCGAAACCCGCGAACGACTTGGTGAGCTTGAAACTGCAGCAGAGGAGAGCCTGGGCGCCATTTCAAACATCCTGGGCAACATGCAGTTTCTGGTTCAGGCAAAGCAGGCTGGCGCAAGAGTTTTCGACGACTCCTCCGATATGCTTGCGCGTACGCGCGCCCTCAGCAAGGCCTATGAATCGCAATTCAGTGGTCTGGGAGTCGCCACAATGGGCGCAGCCGGCAGCGGCGCCGTGGCCGTCATCTTGCTGATCATGCTGGCTACTTCATTCCGGAAGGACGCGGCCAAACGCCACGACGAAGACGAACGCCGACGCCTGCTTGCTGAGGAAGAGCGCAACCAGTCCCAAGAGGCTATCCTGCGTCTGATGAACGAGATGGGCGACCTCGCAGACGGCGACCTTACCGTACGCGCCACCGTCACTGAAGACATCACCGGTGCCATTGCCGACTCGGTGAACTACACGGTCGAAGAACTCTCCGTGCTTGTGCGCCGAATCAACGATGCTGCAGGCCGCGTCACACTGGCCACCGAAACCGCACAGGCCACCTCCAGCGAACTGCTCGACGCTACTGAAAGACAAACGCGTGAGATCGAACAAGCTGGCGAAACGGTACAGCGCATGGCTCAGTCGATGACCGACTCGGCCGAACGCGCTCTTGAGTCCGCACAGGTTGCGCGCCGGTCACGCGACGCAGCGCAAAAAGGCACCCGCGCGGTCGAAAACACCATCAAGGGGATGCAGGGCATTCGCGAACAGATTCAGGAAACCTCCAAGCGAATCAAACGCCTTGGTGAATCTTCACAGGAAATTGGCGAAATCGTGGAGCTTATCTCCGACATTACCGAACAGACCAACGTACTGGCACTGAACGCAGCCATCCAGGCAGCCTCTGCCGGTGAGGCTGGTCGCGGCTTTACCGTGGTTGCGGAAGAGGTCCAGCGACTTGCCGAACGCAGTGCTGAGGCAACCAAGCAGATATCGGCAATCGTGAAAACCATTCAGACCGACACCAAAGACGCGGTGGGCGCCATGGAAAATGCCACACGCGACGTGGTCGAGGGGGCTGCGCTGTCCGATGCCGCCGGTCAGGCGCTCTCAGAAATTGACTCGGTGTCAGCGAAAACCGCCCAACTCATTGAACAGATATCCAACGAGATCCAGCAGCAGGCCTCTACCGCTGGCCGGGTGGCAAACACCATGAAGGATATTCTCGCGATTACCGAACAAACCACCCGAGGAACCGAGCAGACAGCGGTTTCGATTGGCGAATTGTCCGATCTCGCAGTCGAACTCAAGGGTTCGGTTTCCGGCTTCCGAGTCTGACACCGCGAAGGCGGGAGAACCTTGCGATGATGCAAAGCACCGAACTGGACCTTGGTCCACTGACCTGGGTCAAGGGCGAGATTGATCAAGCCCTTGCCAAGGCGCTGGCCTGCATAGGCGAAGCCCGGACATCAGGAGAGCCATCAACACAACTCCAGTTCGCTCAGACGCACGTGCACCAGGTGTGTGGAGCGCTAGCCATCGTCGGGCTTGACGCGGTCGCTCGCTTTGCCACCGCGCTCGAACGACTGCTTGGTGCCATGTCCCGAAACGAGCAAACAATCGAGGATACCGAAGCGTTTGCGCTGGCAACACGCGCCATCGCGGCAATTGGAAACTACCTTGAAGACCTGGCGCGCAACGAGATCGATCAACCGCTTCGACTTGCGCGGCTGTTTTGCGAAATCGAGAACGCGCGCGGTGTGGAACTTGCAAGCCCGGCTGAGCTGTTCAACGCCGAAATCATTCACAGGCCAAATCTGCCGGTTTCTGACATCACCGATGACAAACGTCGCTGGAACGCGGCGCGTCGCGCCCGGGTGCAGTTCGAGAGCGGTCTTCTGCAGTGGCTCAAGAATCCCGCTGACCCCTCTGGCGCAGACAAAATGGCCAAGGCCAGCGCGCTTGCCTGCGCACTTCAGGGCAATCAGGGCGGTGCCACTTTTTGGTGGGCCAGTCAGGCGTTCCTGCAGGCGCTGGCTGACCAATCTCTGCCGGCCAATGCGCTGGTTCGACGGGTGTGTACACAACTTGGAAGAGAGTTGAGGCGCTTTGCCAACGATCACCACGAAAGCGTACCCGAGCACTTGCTCAGAGATGTGCTTTTTTGGGTCAGCCAAGCCCCGGCGACTACTCCCCAGCAACAACAGGTTCATAACGCATGGCAACTCGACACCCTTATTGCAGCAACCGGGTCTCAGGTCAGAGAGTCGCCTCTAGCACCACTGGTCAAGGAATTACTGCAAGACATCGGCGCGGCCAAGGAAGAATGGGACCACTTCAGTGAGGGTCAGGCGGTCGCACTGCCAGCCTTTCAACAAAAACTGGAATCGGCTATCGAGCATTGCAGTGAATTGGGACGCCCGACACTAAACACCCTCTTCGCAGCAATAGCCGAAGCCGCCAGAACACTGCGCCTCGACCCGATCAAGTTTGAAAAATCCATTGGGATTGAGGTTGCGTCGGCACTCCTCCTGAGCGAGATGTGGCTCGACAAGAGCATGTCGGAAAAGGAGTTTCAGGCTCAGGCAAACAACACTGTCGCACGTCTGCAGGCTATCGCACGCGGTGAGTCTCCTTCGTTGTCCGGTGAGCTACCTGCCAGCAATGTCGTCAGAAAACTCGGAGAACGCCAGGCAAGAGTTCAGGTCGCCCGTGAGATTCTCAGCAGCCTCGCGCACATCGAACAAACGCTTGACGATTTTTTCCGCGATCAGGGCAAACGAGCGCCGCTTCTCGACCTTGATGGGCCATTGCGACAGATTCGGGGAGCGCTGTCCTTGCTTGACGACGCTCGCGCCACCGACCTTGTGGAGCAGGCTGCCGAAACCATAGCAATACTGGCCAGAACAGAAGCACCCGACCCCACGCTATTCGAGCCACTGGCCCATCAACTCTCGGCACTGGGCATGTATGTTGATGCTCTGCAGCATGGTGCCACAAACATTCAACGCTTTCTTGGCGGCATTGACTCGGTAGAGCCGGAGGCGGTTGAAATTCAAGCCCCCGCGCAGCTTGAGACAGAACTTCCGTCCGCGACTTCTCTTCAGCCCTTGGCGGTTAAAGATCCCGAACCCGCGATCGATGCAGTCGCTGAGGCAGACGATGACCTCGACGCCGAACTCCTCGACATATTCATTGAGGAAGCTGCAGAGGTGGTGGCGACCATTAATGGCGAGCTCCCCAAGCTCCGGACCGACCACGACAGTTTCGAAACACTGACAACGATCCGAAGAGGCTTCCATACACTCAAGGGCAGTGGCCGTATGGTTGGGCTCATTGAGCTCAGCGATGCAGCCAAGGAAGTAGAACAGACGCTGAACCTCTGGTTACAACTTGAGCGCAAAGCGGACAGCGAACTGACCTGGATGGTCTCTGACGCGGCCAACCTGTTTGACGCATGGGTTCAACAGATATCCAGCGGCGGCGCGCATGGTTATGACGCGATGACAGTAGTGAAAACTGCCGAGCGACTGCGTCATGTCGAGAGCGACACGCTGACAGACGCCAAAGCATCGCCCGTGGCGCCCTCCTTTACCCTGGGAGAGGTAGTCACACCCACGCTACAAGATCAGCCAGCCGATATTCAAAGCACGCTGGAAACACCGGAAGCCAGCCCGGAAGCACTCATAGAAGAAGAAGTCGAAACACTAGACTACGCCGACTTCGAGCTATACGACTTCGATCCTGCGTCCCTCAACGAAGCAGACCTCAAACCAGCAGCATCAACGGCCGATGCCGACTCGGTCAAGATTGAAGAGAGCTTTTTGTCGACTGTCATCCAGCTCGACAATCAGATTTTTACTGATGGAGAAGATCCAACACTGCGTATTACTGCGCTGGACACACAAGCCTTCGATTTTGAAGAGTATGACTACACACCGCTCCCGCTTGAAACTCCGGAAAAAGCCCCGGATATCGAGCTACCGACTGAAACTGACATCAGTGATCTCGATCTGCAGGACGACGATAGCAGCGACGACCAGGCGCTAGAAATTGACCTTGATATCGACCTTGAGACACTGGGGCACGGCGAACCCTCGCAAACCTGGGAGCGTGATGCCGATAGTCTGGATGGTCCGGAGGCTCAACCCTTTGACTTTGGCGAGCTGTCGCTTGATCTCGACCTCTCTGATGAGGCCGGAGAGCTTGACGAGCGTGCGATCCGCACAGAACACGAAGCTCTCGACGATCTCGTCCTGGAGCCCACCCAAACACATGCTGACTTTACGCTGGACGACGCCAACAACATAGTCACAACTGAAGAAACTGCCTCCGAATCGGCAGCCGAACCAACCGACACAGCCGATGTTTCGGGGGCAACGGCCGAGCCGAACACTGGCATGACGTTTACACCCTCTGCCCCGGCGCCCGCCCAGTTGGGTTACGAACCAGACGTCATGACCATCGGTGACGTTGAGGTATCCGCCGGGCTCTTCGGACTATTTACCGTTGAAGCAGGGCAGCACCTGGGCTTGCTTGACACCGAGTGCGCAGCGTTTCGCAACAACCCCAACCGAATTCCAAGCGATCAAGCCCATCGTGCTGCGCACACGCTGGCAGGCATATCGGCAACCACCCGCATTGAGGCCATGCATACACTGGCAAGGGCTCTGGAGCACGCCTTGCAGCGTCTGCGGGACCATGACACACCTCCAACCGATAGTGAGCTGTCTGTGCTCAGCCAGAGCGTTGAGACCTTGTCCGCCATGCTCGGACTCGCGAAAACCTTCACCATGCCGTCTTCGGCGCGCCTTCTGGAGACACAGCTTGAATCAATCGGAAACACCTCCAACTGGCTCGAGACCTCAGACGAAATCACCCCGTTTGAGCCCTTGCTGGACAGCATAGATCTGGAACTCGACGAATACCCATCGACTGCCGACATCACACTGGACGACCTTGACGACTCAGTGATGACCGAGTCGCTACCAGACGAACCGGTGGACACAACACATCACGAGTCAGCCGACACCGTCATGCGCACGGCGATCGAAGACGACACACCGTTCGAGCCGTCTGAACCATCTGAACTGACCACGTTTGCATCGGCAGCAACAACGCAGGCTGCGCCCGCTCCGGCACCAAAGGCGGATGCTGCAACGGCACTCAAGGACGATCTCGACCCGCAGTTGCTTTCGATCTTCCTTGAGGAAGGCGAAGACCTGCTTGGCCAACTCAACACACGTCTGCGTCAATGGCGCACAGAGCCACAAAGCACCGAACTCGGGGTTGCTTGCGCCCGCCTCCTGCACACCCTCAAGGGCAGCGCACGCATGGCGGGTGCAATGCGTCTTGGCGAGCATATCCATCAGATCGAGTCATGGCTGGAATCGTCGCGGCAAGGCAATGCCGACACGGCGGTGTTGTGCGACGAACTCGAAGCAAGCCTCGATATCGCCGCTCAGCAAATTGCCGGACTCAGCTCGCCCACTCCTCCTGAAACGGAATCCGGGCAAACCTCAGAGCCCGGCACTGCCAGTGCACCACAAGACACCGCAGCGGAAACACAAGATGCCATGACTGCGGGTCTTGCAGTGCTGCGTATCCGCGCTGACAAGGTCGACAACTTCGTCAACCAGGCAGGTGAAATCGGTATTGCCCGAACCCGGATCGAAGGCGAGATGCGCACGATTCGTAGCTCTTTGCTTGACCTCACTGAAAACGTGATTCGTTTGCGCAACCAGTTGCGCGAGGTCGAGCTACAGGCCGAAACCCAGATGCAGTCCCGGATTGCCCAGGCGGAATCAGCACACTCGGAGTTCGATCCACTCGAAATGGACCGCTACACTCGCCTGCAGGAACTCACCCGGATGATGGCCGAAAGTGTGGGTGACGTCACCACCGTGCAACACACGCTGCTGCGCAACCTTGACGGTGCCGAAATTGCACTTCACAGCCAGGCCCGGATGGCACGCGAACTGCAACAGTCCTTGATGCAGGTGCGCATGGTTCCGTTCGACAGCATCGCCGACCGCCTCCATCGCATTGTTCGGCAGAGTGCCAAGGATCTGGGCAAACGTGCCAACCTCGACCTCAGAGGAGGCCGAATCGAAATCGACCGTGGCGTGCTGGAGACCATGGTGGCGCCGTTGGAACACCTGCTGCGCAATGCGGTAGCGCACGGCATCGAGTCGCCTGACCAAAGGCAAGTCATGGGCAAGAGCCCAATTGGTCAGATCACGCTCGCGATGCGTCAGGAGGGCAACGAAGTGGGCATTACCCTTTCTGACGATGGTGCCGGGCTGAACCTCGACCGCATCGCCGAACGTGCCCTCGCCCAAGGCTTGCTGTCAAGCGACGAGGCCAAAGACCCGAGCAAGCTGGCCAACATGATCTTTGTGCCAGGCTTCACCACCGCTGGCGCACTGTCTGCAGTCTCAGGGCGTGGCATTGGCATGGACGTGGTGAAAGCCGACACCGCCTCGGTGGGCGGACGCGTCGACGTCAGTAGCCAGCCCGGCTCCGGCACCGAATTCCGTATCAACCTGCCTCTCACCCTGGCGGCAACTCAAGCCCTGCTGGTGCGCGCTGCCGGAACCCGGCATGCTATCCCATCCAACCTCATCGCGCAGGTCATGGAGATCAAGGCGGATGTGCTTGAGCGCGTCATTCGCGACGGTGGCGTCATGTGGCAGGACACTTTTTACCCTTACACTTACCTGCCATGGCTCATCGACGAAACCGACGCTCGGCCGGAGGCAACCAGGCTGGTCTGGTTGCTGTTGCTTCGGTCGGGAGACAGAACCATCGCACTGCATGTCGATAGTCTGCACGGTAATCAGGAAGTCGTCGTCAAGAACGCAGGCCCACAACTCATGCGGATTGTTGGCGTCTCTGGCGTGACACTGCTCGCTGACGGCGAGATCGTGCTCATCCTGAACCCGATTGCGCTGTCACGTCGCCCGCAAGTAAACCTGACAGGCACACCGCGTGCTGTCAGCGCCGACACGCCATCGGTTCCAACGCCAGCGGTCAAAGCGGTGCCAACCGTTCTGGTTGTGGATGACTCGCTCACCGTGCGCAAGATCGCCGGGCGTCTGCTCGAGCGCGAGGGCTACCGTGTCATCAGCGCAAAGGACGGCGTTGATGCCCTGGAGCATCTCCTTGAAGAGGTGCCGGACGTCATCCTGTCGGACATCGAAATGCCACGTATGGATGGTTTCGAGTTGCTGCGAAACATTCGGGCGGACGAAAGAACAGCCAGCACCCCGGTGATCATGATCACCTCACGGTTGGCCGACAAGCATCGTGAATATGCGATGAGCCTGGGAGCATCGCACTATCTGGGCAAGCCCTACGACGAAGACGAATTGCTCGGCCTGCTTGCCGGCATGACCGGAAGAGCACACTAGCCGTTGGGTCTGCTAGCCCTGTTGTTTGGTCACCGCGAAGCGCGCCAGAGTGCGCTCGCGGGCCAGCGCGTGATCTACAACCGGAGTCGGATAGTCCCGTCCGATTTCCACCCGACAGGCCTTCTGGTCAATCGGCCCCATTTTCCAGGGTGCATGAATGAATCGATCGGGCACTTTTTCGAGTTCAGGCAGATAGCGTCGAATAAAGCGGCCATCAGGGTCAAAACGCTCCGATTGCGTCACCGGGTTGAAGATGCGAAACCATGGCTGCGCATCGCATCCGGTTGACGCGGCCCACTGCCAGCCGCCGTTGTTTGCGGCGAGGTCAAAGTCGATCAGCCACTCGGCGAAATGGCGTTCGCCAAGCCGCCAGTCGACACCCAGATCCTTGGTCAGAAACGACGCCGTGATCATGCGCAGCCGGTTGTGCATGTAGCCGCTGCTGTGCAACTGACGCATGGCGGCGTCGACCAAGGGGTATCCGGTGCGCGCCTCACACCAGGCGCTGAACAGGTCGTGTGAATCGTCCCAACGAACCCTGTCGAACTCTGGCCGGAAGTTTTCGCTGACCACGCGCGGGTGATGCCACAGAATCATGTGATAGAAGTCGCGCCAGACAAGCTCATTCAGCCATGTTTGTGCGCCCTCCCCGCCCCGGCTCCAGGCCAGTGCAGCCAACTCACGAATCGACACTGTGCCGAAGCGCAGGTGCGCAGAGAGATAGGACACGCCACGTCTGGCAGGGAAGTCGCGCGCGGTCTTGTAGGCGTCAATACGATCCGAAAACGCATCAACCAGACGGCGGCCGCCAGACATGCCGCAAGGCAGGGCGATGCTATCCAGATCAGTCTTTTCAAAACCCAGCTCGGCAAGCTCGGGAACCCGCTCTCCGTCGGGCTTGCGAGCCAGCCCCGCGGCAAGAGGGGTGACAGCGTGCTGGCTCAATTCAGCGCTGCTCAACTGCCGCATCCAAGCGTTTCGATACGGCGTGAAGACGCTGAATGGTGTGCGGGTTCGCGTCAACACCTCGTCACGCTCAAAGATCACGCAGTCCTTGAAGTCTTCAAAGGCTAAACCTACGGTGCCCAGCCCTTGCGCAACCCGCGCATCGCGTTCAATGGCATAAGGATCGTAGTCACGATTGACCAACACCGTCGACACCCCGAGCAGCGCCGCCAGTTTGGGAATCTCCTCATCCGGTCGGCCGTGGCGCACAATCAATCCGGCCCCCGCTCCGCCAGCCTCGCGCGACAAAGCATCAAGAGCCTCATCCAACTCCCGCACAGCGCGGTGAATGAACTCGACCCGCCTGTCGGCCCTTGTTGGCAGTGCATCGAGAATGCTGGTGTCGAAAACGAAAACGCAATAGACGTGGTCAAAGCGTTTCAGAGCTTGATGCAAGGCTGCGTGATCGAAGCTGCGCAAGTCGCGCCTGAACCAGACAAGAGCTGAGGACATACTGACTTCCATTAACGATTGCGTTGAAGGTTTGGGTAGATCGCTCAACAACGTTCAGGTTCCTCTGCATCACCCGGATTGAAAGCGTAAAATAACAGAATGACTTCAATGATCGCCAATCTCACTCATCACCTGCTGGTGGCCATGCCTGCCATGGCCGACCCTCATTTTTCCCGAACTGTCACCTACATCGCCGAACACAATGAACAAGGCGCGCTAGGGGTCATCATCAACAGGCCGATCAAGCTCAAGCTGGGCAAGCTGTTTGAGCGCGTGGACCTGGCGCTCGACAACCTCGAGCTCGCGGCGCAACCGGTCTTTTTTGGCGGGCCGGTGCAGACTGATCGTGGTTTTGTACTGCACAGCCCGGTGGGCGACTGGCACTCAACCCTGCGCGTCAATGACGACATCGCGCTGACCAGCTCGCGTGACATCCTGCAATCCCTCGCCTCCGGTGGCGAACCGTCCCGGATGATTGTGGCGCTGGGCTATGCCGGCTGGGCTGCCGGCCAGCTAGAACAGGAGCTGATCGACAATGCCTGGCTCACGGTGCCCGCCGACATGAGCATTGTCTTCGACACTCCACCCGAAAGCCGCTTTGTCGCGGCCATGCAAAAGCTGGGGATTGACCCCACTCACCTCAGCGAGACCGCCGGGCATGCCTGAGCAAGTTGTTCTACCTGCTGCGGCGCTTCCGGCACGCGGTTCGTTGCTGGCCTTTGACTTCGGTCTGGCGCGCACCGGCGTTGCCGTAGGCGAACTGGAAACCGGCCACGCGGCAGCGCTGCAGACCATTCACGCAGACACCAGCAACGCACGTTTTACTGCCGTGAGTCGATTTGTCGAAGAATGGCAGCCAATCGGTTTTGTAGTCGGAGTACCGCTCTCGCCGGACGGCTCCGAGCAGGCGATGACGGCACGCTGCCGCCGTTTTGCCAACCAGTTGCGCGGGCGGTATCGCCTGCCGGTGTGGGAATGTGACGAACGATACAGCTCGACCGAAGCCGACGACAGGCTGCAGGCCGGTGGACGCAAAATCTGGCAGCAGCGTAAGCAACACCTTGACTCCGTGGCTGCCCAACTCATTCTGCAAACCTTTCTGGACTCGCGATCATGACGCCACTCGATGCCGAAACACTCTGCGCTGAGCTCATCACGCAGATGCGGCCGCACATCACACCGGACACTGCGCTGGTGGGAATCCACACCGGTGGGGTGTGGCTAGCACAACGACTTCATCAGGCACTGGGCATCAGCCAGCCGCTTGGCAGCATCGACATCTCCTACTATCGCGACGACTACGGCACGCGCAACAAGCTCGGCCAGGCAAAGCGCAGCGACATTCCGTTCAACGTGGATGATGCGCACATCGTCATTGTGGATGATGTGCTGTTTACCGGACGCACCACGCGGGCGGCGCTCAACGAGCTCTTCGATTATGGCCGCCCCTCACGCGTGGACCTGGCAGTGCTGGTCGACCGTGGCGAACGCGAACTGCCAGTCGCGCCGCGCTTTTGTGCGCACACCCTGACCTCCCCGCTGCCGACCGGCAACCGGCTGGAGCTCGAAACCACGGATGACGGCCACCTTCACCTGAGGCTGATTGATGCGTAACCCACAACTGAACAAAAACGGCGAACTACAACACCTGTTGACCCTGGATGGTTTGCCGCGCGACATCCTCACCCGTATCCTCGACACCGCTGCGCCTTTCACCGAAGTGGCAGAGCGCGAAGTCAAGAAGCTTCCGATACTGCGTGGCAAGAGTATCTTCAACGTATTCTTCGAGAACTCCACGCGTACCCGAACCACCTTTGAGATCGCCGCCAAGCGCCTGTCTGCCGACGTGGTCAACCTCAACGTGTCTACCAGCTCAACCGCCAAGGGCGAGAGCCTGCTCGACACCGTAGACAACCTGTGCGCCATGCAGGCCGACATGTTTGTGGTGCGCCATGCAGCCAGCGGTGCGCCATTCCTCATCGCACAACACCTCGCCGCGAATGGTCGTCATGACATTCATGTCATCAACGCTGGCGACGGTCGTCACGCCCACCCAACGCAGGGCCTGCTCGACATGTACACCATTCGCCACTTCAAGGGCGACTTCTCCCAACTCACCGTCGCCATCGTCGGCGATGTGCTGCACTCGCGCGTGGCCCGCTCGCAGATCTGCGCACTGACCACATTGGGGGTACCGGAGGTGCGCGTGATCGGACCCAAAACGCTACTGCCCACCGATCTTGACAAGATGGGGGTGCGGGTCTTTCACGACATGCACGAGGGTTTGCGTGACGTTGATGTGGTGATGATGTTGCGCCTGCAAAACGAGCGCATGAACGGTGCCCTGCTGCCAACCCCGCAAGAGTTCTCCAAAGTGTGGGGGCTCACCACCGAAAAGCTCGCACTCGCCAAATCCGACGCCATCGTCATGCACCCTGGCCCGATGAATCGCGGCGTCGAGATCGACTCCGCAGTGGCCGATGGTGCCCAGGCAGTCATCCTGCCTCAGGTCACCTTTGGCATCGCCGTGCGCATGGCAGTCATGAGCATGCTTGCGGCCTGAGCGCCGGGTCACCACCAGAGTCAGACACTATGAACATCACCATCAGCAACGGACGCGTCATTGACCCCGCCAACGGCATCGACGCCGCGCACGACGTTTTCATCAGTGACGGCAAAATCGTCGCGCTAGGTCAGCAGCCCGACGGTTTTCAGCCTGATCGCTGGATAGACGCCACCGGGCAAGTCGTCAGCCCAGGCTTCATTGACCTGGCCGCCCGCCTGCGCGAACCCGGTTATGAATACCGAGCCACACTGGAATCCGAAATGGAGGCAGCCATGGTTGGTGGCGTCACCAGCCTTGCGATTCCCCCGGACACCGACCCACCACTTGACGAGCCGGGTCTGGTCGAAATGCTGTGCCACCGGGCACGACGGCTCAACCGTGCCCATGTCTATCCGGTCGGCGCACTGACCATAGGGTTGAAGGGAGAACGCCTGTCAGAGATGGCCGAGTTGGTCGACTCAGGCTGCATCGCCTTCAGCCAGGCCAACGTGCCGATCATCGACAACGCGGTGCTGATGCGTGCCATGCAATATGCCGCCACCTTCGGATTCCGCGTCTGGTTGCAGCCGATCGCCCCCTTTTTGTCTCGCGGTGGCTGTGCCCACGACGGCGAAGTGGCCACCCGCCTGGGCTTGCCCGGCATTCCGGTAGCAGCAGAGAGCGTGGCCTTGTTCACCTATCTGCAGCTTGCACGCAGCACAGGCGCACGCCTGCACATCACGCGACTGTCCAGCGCCGAGGGCCTCAAGCTCATAGAACAGGCACGTGCAGAGGGCATGGACGTGACATGCGACGTCTCGATAAACCATGTGCACTTGTCCGACATGGACATTGGCTATTTCAACTCGAACTGTCATCTGGTGCCGCCATTGCGTAGTCAGCGCGACCGCGACGCTTTGTCGCGCGGGCTGGCCGACGGCAAGATCAACGCGCTGTGCTCTGATCACACCCCGGTGGACGACGATGGCAAACTCACGCCGTTCAGCGAATCCGAACCGGGCGCCACCGGGCTGGAGCTACTCCTGCCATTGACCCTGAAATGGGCCAAGGACAACAAGCTGTCCTTGCTCACCGCGCTGGCACGCATCACCTCCGACCCTGCGCGACTCATCGGCATCACCAAAGCCGGTCATCTTTCACCGGGAACACGCGCCGACATCTGCATTTTTGATGCAAACGAAGAGATTCGCATCAGCCGCGACGGCTTGCGCAGCCAGGGCAAGAACACCCCATTTCTGGGGCTCGAAATGCCAGGGCGCGTGCGCTACACCCTGGTGGAGGGCAAGGTGATGTACGAGCCCCCTTCCCTGTCCGGTTGATGCCAAAAACCGTAGCGGCTCAAGCCCTTCAGGTCGGGGGTTTCAGCTTTATCCAGCCCTGAAGGGCAGCGTGTCAAAGCGGAGTCAGTTTTGCGACGAGACCGGATGACACCCAATCCGCCGAGGCACCGGTGAGCTTCAGGCGCTTGCGTCGCGACATCTGACCCGACACCAGTTCGACGTCGCGCGCCCGCAGCCCAAGGCGATCAGCCAGATAACCCGTCAAGGCCGCATTTGCCTTGCCATCCACTGGCTGCGCAGCAAGCCGGACCTTGAGACAGTTGTCATGCTCACCGACTATCTCGGTGCGACGCGCGCCGGGCTGAACATGAACCTGGATGAACACCACACCGTCGGCTGCCACCTCAAGCCAACTGGCCCTCATCCGCCCGGCAGCCCAACGATGAGCGGCATGAAGCTGCCACGCAGACCACTCACCACCACCAGCAGGACCTGCAGCAACAGCAGAAACACCAGCGGAGACAAATCAACGTTTGCCACCAGTGGAATGACCCGTCTGAACGGCCGCAGAAACGGCTCCGCCAGTGACCTGAACAGCGGGGCGAGAGGCGAGTTTGGGCTGACCCACGACATGATGGCTGAAATCAGCACAATGCCGAACAACAGATAAATGGCCATGCGCAACAACTCGACCAGACCCATCCCCCACAACCCGAGAGCAATGCCGGCCGGACCGCCTTCGAAGGGCACGCCACGAAAGCTCAACTCCACAAACACCATGGCGGTCTGAAACGCCCAGGCAGGCAACAGACTGGCCAGATCCATCCCGAACAAGCCAGGAATGGCGCGTCTGAGCGGACGCACGACCCAGTCTGTTGTTGTCACCACAAACTGTCCAAGCTGATTCCGAAACGGCACACGCATCAACTGCATGAAAAACCGGGCAAGCAGCAATAGCGTGATGAAGCCCAGCACCACATTGATGACGAGCAGTATGATTGTTGCCAGCATGATCAGATCCTCACTGCTTGCCGAGCTCGTCGCCGAGCTCACGTGCGCGGGCATCGGCTGCGGCGATCGCACGCACCAGCGCATCAAACACGCCAGACTCTGCCAAACTGGCCAAGGCAGCGGCAGTGGTACCCCCTTTGGAAGTCACGCGCTCTCTCAGCACCGACGGCGCCTCTTCCGACTCGGCGGCAAGCCTGGCCGCGCCCAGCACGGTGTCAATTGCCAGACGTCGCGCGGTGGCTTCATCAAACCCCAGAGAACGCCCCCCAGCCTCCAACGCCTCAATAAAGTGGAAGACATAGGCCGGACCGCTGCCCGACACCGCTGTTACCGCATCAATTCCTGACTCGTCATCAACCCAGACAACACTTCCTACTGCGGCCATCAGTTGCTCCGCCCCCTCGCGTCCAGCATCATCAACGCTGGGGTCGGCAAACAGCCCTGACACGCCGGCCGAGATCAGAGCAGGCGTGTTAGGCATGCAGCGAACAATGCGCTTGTGCCCTCCAAGCCAGCGTGACAGGTCGGCCACACGCAAACCCGCCGCGATACTCAGGAGTAATTGATGATCGAGCTTGCCTGACAGCGGCTCAAGCGCATCCTTGGCATTCTGAGGCTTGACCGCCAGCACGATCAGGTCTGCTGCGAGCAATCGATCATCCACGCTTGTTGCAGCGCTTACCCCGTAGCGCTGAGTCAGACGCTCACAGTTCCCGGGCTGCAGATCAAGCACGTGAATATTGTCAGCGCTCATGCCCTGTCTGACCAAACCACCAATGATGGCCGCAGCCATGTTGCCGCCACCCAGAAATCCGATCTTCATGCTGTTCATTCCTTGCTGATTAACTGTTGTTTCCGTGCCCCGAAAATGGCGCTTCCGATGCGCACAATGGTACTGCCTTCCGCCACAGCCAGTTCGAGGTCGTCGGACATTCCCATCGACAAAGTATCCAGCGCCATGCCATCGCTTTGAAGCTCCTGAAAAAGCTCACGTAGCAGTGCAAAGCGCGAACGCATCAGCACCTCATCCTGACTCGGCTCCGGGATGCACATCAAGCCCCTCAAACGCATGTTTGGAAGACGTGATACAGCGTGTGCAAGCTCCCGGCACTGGACCGGCTCAACGCCACTCTTGCTTTCCTCGCCACTCACGTTGACCTGTATGCACACCTGCAAGGGAACACCGGACGGATCGCGCTGCGCTGCCAATCTTTCAGCAATCCTGAGTCTATCGATAGAATGCACCCATCGGAAATGTGCGGCCACCAGACGGGTCTTGTTGCTTTGCAACGGGCCGATGAAATGCCACTCAAGGGTGTCCAGCCCTACATCAGCGATCTTGCTCACCCCTTCTTGCACATAGTTCTCACCGAACACCTGCTGGCCCGCCCGAACCGCCTCCGATACATGTTGCGCCGACCATGTCTTGCTGACGGCCATCAGCACAGCATCGTCTTCAGGTCGGCCTGCGGCTCGTAGTGCCGATGCAAGGCGCATCCGCACTGCTTGCAAGTTGGCGTGTATTGAGGTCATATAGTGGTCTGGAAATCAAAACGCTCGGGCTCCTATGTTACCGCGCTACACGATGGCATGTGCACCCAGCCTGAGCCTCCTGCCCACAACCGCAAACGGTCTCTCCAATGGATATCACCGAACTGCTCGCGTTCTCAGTCAAGAACAAGGCCTCCGACCTTCACTTGTCCGCTGGTCAGCCCCCCATGATCCGTGTCAATGGAGACATACGGCGAATCAACCTTCCGCCCATGTCGCACAAGGATGTGCACGCCATGGTGTACGACATCATGAACGATTCACAGCGCAAGCAACTTGAGGAAACCTTCGAATGCGACTTCTCGTTCGAGATTCCCAATCTTGCGCGATTCCGGGTCAACGCGTTCAATCAGAACCGTGGCGGAGCCGCAGTGTTCAGAACCATTCCGAGCAAGGTGCTGACACTTGAAGATCTGAATTGCCCGCCGATCTTCAAGAACATCATCGACCAGCCGCGTGGCATCGTGCTGGTGACCGGCCCAACCGGCTCGGGCAAGTCCACCACACTCGCGGCGATGCTCGACTACATCAACGAAAACCAGTATTCGCACATTCTCACCATCGAAGACCCAATCGAGTTCGTACACACCTCCAAACGCAGCCTGATCAACCAGCGCGAAGTCCATCGCGACACCATGTCATTCAGCAACGCGCTACGTTCAGCCCTGCGTGAAGACCCCGACGTAATCCTCGTGGGAGAGATGCGTGACCTCGAAACCATTCGCCTGGCCCTGACTGGCGCCGAAACCGGCCACCTGGTGCTTGGCACCTTGCACACCTCATCTGCGGCCAAGACCATAGACCGTATCATCGACGTTTTTCCGGGCGACGAAAAAGAAATGGTGCGTGCCATGCTGTCCGAATCGCTGCGTGCGGTCATTTCACAGTCACTCATCAAGACCAAGGACGGCAGCGGCCGGGTTGCCGCGCACGAGATCATGATTGGCTCACCCGCCATTCGAAACCTCATCCGTGAAGGCAAGGTTGCGCAAATGTATTCAGCCATACAGACCGGTCAGGGTATCGGGATGCAGACGCTTGATCAGTCGCTGGCCGCTCTGGTAAAGCGAAACCTGATCAACTCTTCCGATGCACGGTCCAGTGCACAAAACAAGGACAATTTCGCCGCTTGAGGCGTATCGCGCAACCATCCATCAGACCGAATCGCCTCGTGATGTCGGATGAAGGCTGGAAGGGCTGGAGAACCTGACAATGGAAAGAGACCAGGCACTAAAATTCATGTACGACCTGCTCAAGCTCGTTCTGCAAAAGAACGGCTCTGACCTCTTTATTTGCTCCGGTTATCCTCCGGCAATCAAGATTGATGGCAAGATCGTGCCCCAATCCAATCAGGCACTTACCCCTGGACATACCGCTGAGCTGGCGCGGGCAATCATGAACGACCGGCAGGCAGCAGAGTTCGAGGCTACCAAGGAATGCAATTTCGCCATTTCGCCAGCGGGAATCGGACGCTTTCGTGCAAACGCTTATGTACAACAGAGTCGCGTAGGCCTGGTGTTGCGGACAATCTCTCAGCGAGTTCCCTCGCTGGCCGAACTGGGACTGCCGGACATCCTTAAGGACATCTCGATGTCCAAGCGTGGGCTGGTCATCATGGTCGGCGGCACCGGCACCGGCAAGACGACCTCACTTGCCGCCATGGTCGATTACCGCAACCAGCACTCCTACGGTCACATCATCACCATTGAAGACCCGATCGAATACGTTTTTCAGCACAAGAACTGCATCGTCACCCAGCGCGAGGTCGGCATTGACACCGATAGCTGGGAGATCGCACTGAAAAACACGCTGCGTCAAGCGCCCGACGTCATCATGATGGGAGAAGTGCGTGACCGGGAAACCATGGAATACGCCATCGCCTTCGCTGAAACCGGTCACCTGTGCCTGGCCACCTTGCATGCCAACAGCACCAACCAGGCTTTGGACCGGATTCTCAACTTCTTCAATGAAGAGCGACGGCAGCAGTTGCTGATGGACTTGTCGCTCAATTTGCGCGGCATCGTCTCTCAGCGCCTGCTGCCGATGCGTGACCACAAAGGGCGTATTCCGGCAGTCGAGGTGATGCTGAATTCACCGCTGGTGTCCGACCTCATCTTCAAGGGCGATGTACCTGAGATCAGGGAAGTCATGAAAAGGTCCACCGAACTGGGCATGCAGACTTTCGACCAGGCCTTGTTCAAGCTTTATGAGGACGGTCGCATCAGCTACGAAGATGCGCTGCGCAACGCAGACTCAGTCAACGACCTGCGCCTGCAGATCAAGCTCAACAGCAAGCACAAGGATCGCGAACCCGGGGGCAGCGGGCAGCATCTCGAATTGTTCTGAAAATCATGCCGGACACCGTGCCGACACGGCCGTACCCGGGCACGACCGCACATCATCACTCAGCCGGGTCCGGGCCTCGCCTGCGCATGCTGCCGGCCACCATCTTGAACTCGTAAAGCCGGCATTCGAGCGCACCGTTGAACAAGGGTGTCTTGCGTGAAGCCTTGAGACCAAAGAGGCCGGGAAGCGTGGTGTCCGCGGTCAGAAAATGGCAACGCCACCCCGCCCAGTGTCGTTTCAGTGCGCTGCCCCACTCGGGATAAATCCCGGCCAGCTCTTCGGCCTCGCCTATGCGCACACCGTAGGGTGGGTTGGTGACCAGCACACCGGCGTCAGCAGGAGCCTCAAGGTCGACAAAGTCGGCAACCGTTAGAGTCACACACTCAGCCACACCTGCAGCCTCCAGATTCAGTTGAGCCTTGCGGACCTGATTGGTCGACACATCAGAGCCGTAAATTGCAAGCTTTCTGCGAGTCCGCCGACGCGCTCCGGCCTCCTGCCGCAATTGCTCCCAAAGCGCGTGATCAAAGGGCTTGAGACGCTCGAATCCAAAGCTTCGCCCCAGACCTGGCGCAATATCAAGCGCCATATGGGCCGCCTCAACGAGAAAGCTGCCACTGCCACACATCGGATCAACCAGTGGTTCACCCGGCTTCCAGCCAATCAGGCTCAAAATGCCTGCTGCGAGATTTTCCTTGAGCGGTGCTTCAACCAGCGCGTGCTTGAAGCCACGCTTGTAAAGTGGTTCACCCGAGGTATCGATATAGAGCGCCACTTCATCACGACTGAGAAAAGCATGTATCCGCACGTCGGGCGACTGGGTGTCGATGCTGGGTCGGCTGCCAACTATGCTCCTGAAATGATCGCACACCGCATCCTTGATACGCAGCGTAATGAACTCCAGGCTCTTCACCTGTGAATGCCGCGCGGTGACATAGACTCTCATCGTGTCATCCGGGGTAAACCACTTGGCCCAGGTGCGACTATAGGCAAAGCGATAGATATCCTCCTCTGCACGATAACGGCCCAGACCAACACGCCACAAAACACGGGTAGCAATACGGCTTTCCAGGTTGGCGCGGTAACACGTCCGCCAATCTCCTTCGAAGCTGACCCCACCATGCGTGGCCACTACGGCTTGTGCGCCCAGAGCCTGCAACTCATTGACCAGCACGGGCTCCAGACCTCGTGGGCAGGGAGCAAAAAAAGTGTCTCTCATTGTTAGTGTCCGGGGGTCAGAACGGCTTGAGCACGGTCAGGAAGACCACAACAGCCAGAATGATCACTGGCACCTCGTTGAAGACACGGAACCATACATGACTGCGCGTGTTGCGCCCGGCAGCGAAATCCCGCATCAACTTGCCACAGTAAAAGTGATAGACGATCAACAGCGCAACCAGCGTGACCTTGGCATGCAACCAGCCGCCCGCAAAGCCGTAGCCCAACCACAAATACAAACCAAAACCAACCGCAAGCAAGGCAATGGGAGTCACAAAACGGTAGAGCTTTCGCTCCATCATGGCGAGGCGTTCGCGGGTCGCAGAATCCTCAACCATGGCATGATTTACAAATATCCTCGGCAGATAAAACAGGCCAGCGAACCAGCTTACGACAAAGATGATGTGCAGCGCCTTTACGGTCAGCATTACGAATGTACTCCAGTGGATTGCAGAGCCAGCGCCTCGGCCAGCCCTTCATTAACGGTGGGATAAATCAATCTGACCCGGAACTCCCTAAGGATTCTTTCACCGCGCAAGCGACGCGACTCGGACATGAAAGACAAGGCCATCGGTGACAATCTGCCAGCCAGTTCCTCACGCCTCAGTCGCTGAGGCCTTGGATACCCGAACAGGTCAGCCGCGAGGTCAAAGTAGTCGCCCATTCTCAGATCAGTCGAATCCACCGCATTATACGCACGGCCAGCCCGCCCTCTGTAGATAGCCAGACAAGCCAGGCGTGCCAGATCTTCAGCATGGATATGATTGGTGTAGACGTCTTCCTCCGGCACAAGCACAGGATCGCCCCGCTCCAGGCGTGCGACAGGCAAACGCTCGGCAGCATAAATACCGGGAGCCCGTAGCAAACACACTCCGCTCTGTCCTGCACGGTTGAAGCGACGCAAGCGAAGCTCGGCATCGACCCGACGACGCGCGCGTGCCGTGGCAGGACGCAGAGCATGGCACTCATCTACCCAAGCGCCGCCACAATCGCCGTAGACCCCCGTGGTGCTTATGTACACGATGCGCTGTGGTAGAGTCGACCCACTCGCCAACGCGGCCAGCAAAGCGGCGGTGCGTTTATCCTCCTTGCCGACGTTTGGAGGGGGGGCAAAGTGCAACACGAGTTCGGCAATACCCGCCACACGCTTCAGGCTGCGGCGGTCGTCGAGATCGGCCACGACAGGACGAGCGCCCAGTTCGCGCCACTCACTGGCCCGCTGATGACTTCTGACGAGAGCGTAAACCCGAAACCGTTTAAGCAACCAGGGCATGGCGCGGCGGGCAACATCGCCGCAGCCCACGATCAACAATTTTTTCATCTGCGAATTATCTCACGGCGAATGCAATTCAGGATTTCGACCCAACCCGGCGGACAAGCCTTCGACGCTACTCCCTCCCAGACCGTCCTTGAAGCCAGCCTTGCCGCTGGACTGTTGCTCCCCTATGGCTGCCGCGACGGCGCCTGCGGAGCCTGCAAGGGGCGCGTCATTCATGGCGACTTCGACCCGGGCAACAGCTCAGCGGGTGCGCTCAGTGACGCTGAGCGCGCCCAACAGTATGCCCTTTTGTGCCAGACCAAACCGCTGTCCGATCTATTGATCGAGGTGCGCACGCTGGGCAAGATCGGTGACATTGCCGCACGCAAGATGCCCAGCCGGGTCATTTCGCTGGACCGCGCGGCATCCGATGTCATGATTCTGCGGATAAAACTACCGGCGAGCGAGAAGTTCGAGTTCCGCGCAGGACAATACATCGACTTTTTGCTTAACGACGGTCGTCGGCGCAGCTTCTCGATCGCCAATGCACCACACATGGCGGGAGAGCTGGAACTGCACATACGCCAGGTCGACGGCGGCAGTTTCACCAAGCACGTGTTCGACGCCATGAAGCCACGCGACATTCTGCGGCTGGAAGGGCCACTAGGCACCTTCTTTCTGCGTGAGGATAGTCACCGCCCGGTCCTTCTGGTGGCTGGCGGAACAGGCTTCGCTCCCATGAAGAGCATCATCGAGCACGCCATTCACCAACAACCAGATCGCTCAATCACGCTTTACTGGGGTGCCAGAAACCGTGAGGGCCTTTACCTTGATGCGCTTGCCCGATCCTGGCAGGATTCGCTGCCCGGATTCCGGTACATTCCTGTGTTGTCCGAAGCGCTTGCAGCCGACGACTGGCAAGGACGTTGTGGCTTGATTCACCATGCAGTCATGCAAGATGTTCCCGATCTCTCCGGTCACGAAGTATATGTCTGTGGCGCACCACCCATGGTTGACGCTGCGCGCGCGGACTTTGTTAGCCAGTGCGGGTTGTCTGACGACGCCTTCTTCGCTGACGCCTTCACCTTTTCGACTTGAACACGGATCGTCATGGATCAGGCTGTTGTTCTTACCCGCGAACCCGTTGTAAATAAAAAACGGGCCATCACCGCCAACCGCCTGATTGCTCATGCGCCAAACATGGGCGCGCTGGTTGAGTCGCTCGGTGGTCTGAGTGAGGTCTGGCCCACGCACCACCCGGTTTTCCTGTGCCTGGCCAGGCTGGTGCCCACCATAGAGATACTCGACTGGCAGATACCCGACAACACGCTGATCGAGATTCCGGTTCAGGCTTTGACGCGCCCGCAAACACGCGATCTCCTGCCGCTGCTGCGTGACAATGGCGTGAGCACTTGCCTGAGCTGGTTTTCCCCGGGTGCTGACCTGCCCCCGGACGTCGACTGGCGATTTGTTTTGATGGATGCCCGCAAGCAGCCCAAACCAGCCAGCGCTCCCGGCATTCCGCTCGCCTGGGGGCTCAAAAGTACGGAAGAATTCGACACTGCCGTCAAGCATGGCTATGAGGGCGCAGCCGGCTCATTCTTTCTGCACGCTGGCTCCCAGGCGCGTGCGCTGACGCCAGGTCATGCTCAACTGGTAAGACTCATCAGTCTGGTGCGTGCCAACGCTGATGTTCGCCAGATCGAGTCGGTGCTCAAGCAAGACGTTGCGATCTCCTACAAGCTTCTGCGCTACATCAACTCGGCGGGCTTCGGGCTGATGTGCGAAATCCAGTCATTCAGGCATGCAGTCACCATCCTCGGCTATGCCAACCTGAGCAAATGGTTGTCCATGCTGCTGGTCACCGCCAGCCGCGACCCTTCTGCACAAGCCGTGATGCAAACCTCAATTGCCCGAGGCCGCTTCATGGAAGACATTGCGGCAAGCTTTTTTGATAAATCCGAACTCGACAACCTGTTCATCACCGGCGCCTTTTCGCTACTACCCGCGCTGCTGGGTGCCAGCATGACGTCTGTACTGGACGAGATGAGCCTGCCGCAAAGCGTTACCGACGCACTGGTGCACGGCCAGGGCGAGTTTGCGCCTTTTTTGCGTCTTGCCGAGGCCGCCGAAAGCTTCGACCCATCCGCGCTACGTCACAAGCTGGACGAACTGCACCTTGAACCGCAGCGTGTCAACAAAGCGCTGTTGTCTGCATTGTCCTTTGCCGATGCGCTTCAGGCCTAGCCTTGGGTGCGATCGTTTTTGACACGCACTTTGGTTGAAGCTGAAAAAGCGCACAAAACAAAAAAAGCCGACTGATCAAGGTCGGCTTTTTGGATGAACAGCAGGCTGTTACGGCTTGAGGCTCAGCACCCACTCGGCGAGCTGTATGGCTTCAGCGTCGCTGACCAGCGGGTTGGGCGGCATCGGCACCGGGCCGTAAACGCCAGCACCGCCTTTTTGAATCTTGGCGGCCAGTGTGGCCACTGCGCCTTCTTCAGCAGCGCGCTTTTCAGCGACTTCCTGGTAGGACGGGCCAACCAGCTTGCGCTCTACCGCGTGACAGGCCATGCAGTTTTTAGCCTTGGCGAGATCTTCGGAAGCCATGGCAGGCGCAACCGAAAGAACACCCAGGATGACAGCAGCGGAAACGAGAGCTTTCATGTTTTTTCCTCTTGTTGGTGTGGACTGTGGAACGACATTATTAGTCGAACGTGTTCGATTGTACATCACCACTCACATCCGGAAACACTCTCACACAACAAGCTGGAGTGCGTCCCCGGAAAGCCTCATCTGATCGATCCTGAGTGATGTTTTATTTGATATTTCTCAATGAAACCGAAGGTTCAGTCGTCGATTACTGACGCACTTCAAAAACGTTGTCCGGCAACTGAAACAAACCACTGCTGCGAAACGGATTGATATCCAGCCCGCCGCGCCGGGTATAACGCGCCCACACTGCCAGATGGCGAGGCCTGCACTGACGCCAGATGTCGCAGAAAATCCGCTCGACACATTGCTCGTGAAACTCGTCATGGTTGCGAAACGACACAATATATCGCAGCAACGCAGCGTGGTCGATCGGTGCCCCCTGATAGCGCACCACCACGCTCCCCCAGTCAGGCTGCCCGGTGACCAGACAGTTGGACTTGAGGAGGTGAGAACAAAGCGTCTCTTCAATCTCCTCAGCCTGAACATCCGCGTGCAGGCAGTCAGGCGCTGGTTGGTAGCGGTCAATCCGGACATCCAGGTGATCCAGCAACACACCCTGTGGTTGTCCGAACTGACGTGCTGGCCGGTCACACAGATCGATCAGACTCACATCCACACTTGCACCGGCACCTGCAGACAAGTCACGCAGCAATAAGTCCTTCACTTCGTCCAGGCTGCGAAAGGCTGACTGATTGAAGCTGTTGAGATACAGCTTGAGAGACTTCGACTCGATCAGCATGGGCGAGTCGGCAGGCACCCGGAAGCAGCCGAGCGCCACCACCGGCTTTCCACGCGGGTTGAGCCACGAGACTTCGTAGGCATTCCAGACATCAACACCGACAAACGGAAGAGCATCGGCGACGATGCCAAGTTCGTCGCGTTTAAGCTGACGGGCAATCGGAAACAGCAACTCTGGCGCGTACTCGTTGCGGTAGCTGACACTCTTGCCCAGTGGCGACGCCTCGGGCTGTCGGGAAAAATCGGAATGAACTGTCATGGCCGCATTTTATAATTTGCCGCTGCTTTAGACAGCAGGTTTTTTCAGTTTCTGCGTTTGCCAGACCCGATACGAAAAGCTTCAGCGTTCAAGATACTTCTCAACACGCAGGCCGCGCATCTGATAGCCGGACACGCCCATCTCAGAATCGAGCCGTGCCACAGTCAGCACACCACTGACCCACACAGGCTGCATGTTCAGATCAGCCGGAATCGGCTCATCCGGCATGACATGAATCAACTGATTGGCCGGGGGTGGCGGCACATGGATGCATGCGCCGAAATAAGGCACCAGCAGAAATTCGTGAATCTCCTGACCATCGCCTTCCAGCGGAACGATAAAGCCAGGTATGCGCATGCGCATGCCGTTCAGGCGTTCGACTACTGGCGCATCATCCCACACCTCACGGATCTTTTGCATGATCTCCATAGCACGCGGGTCGAAATCGTCGATTGACTCCCAGTCGGAATCATCGAAAAGCCCGGCAAACAACTCCTCGGGCAACCAATCCGGCGGGATCAGATCGTCCCATGTGAGCACTCGAAAGCCGTCTACGTACTCGTCACCAGACGCCTCCAGTCGATCGCCGATCTCAAAATCCTGTTGCTGTCCAAGCGCAGGGGCTGACACCAACCAGCCAAGCATCACAAGCAGCCAGACGGCCACACCTGATCTGTTCTTCGTCAAACTGACTCCAGTTGGAAGCCTCGCCCTCACGGGCGACGCGAAGCTGCAATGCCCCGGACTAAATGCCGGGTTTTCAAGGGCAGCAATTTTGAAGGGGACGCAAAACCTTTCAGGCCCTGGTCACAACGACAGACCCGAAGACCTGCGCCAAGTTGCGCCTGACTCCCGCGACCGTCACACACGGACACTCATGCCGTCAGCCAGAGAATACCTGTAGGCGCGCCAACCGGGAACCACGCTCGCCAGAAATGCGGCAAACATGACTCCACCCAGCAACAACCACTCGCCTGACCGCAACGCTCCGGCCGACACCAGCAAACCGTGGTGCGCTTCCAGCCACGGCCCCACCGACAAGGCGAGCAGTTGCACCAATGCCACGCCAGCCACACAACCCAGCAGGCTGATCAGCAGGCTTTCCAGCGCAAGCAAACCAAAAATCTGCAAGGGCCGGGCTCCCATGGACCGCAGAATCGCCAGCTCCCGCCTGCGCTCGCCCAGACTACTGACCACTACGGCCACCAGCCCGGTCAACCCGACCAGCACCACCAGCGCCGACACCGCCAGTAACACCTGCTCGACCACCCCTACCACGCTCCACAACTGCTGCAAGGTAGCGCCAGGCAAAATCGCCAGCAGGGGTTCATCCGCATACGTATTGATGAAGCGCTGCACGCGGAACACGGCCACACGCGAACTCAACCCAACCATGGCGGCAGTCACACTCTTGGGGGTGAGGTCAAAGCGATGGATCTGCTCCACTGGAATCTGAACGCCAGGCAGTCGCGCCCCGCCCACCCAGTCCAGATGAATCGCCTCAATGCCCTCAAGACTGACCAACACGGCGCGATCTACTGGGGTGCCGCTGCGTTCCAGCACACCGACAATGGTAAATGGCTTATCAGCATGATCGGCGAGGCTGATGTCACCAATACCGTGGGACACCACTATGGACTGCCCGGGCTGGTAACCGTAGCGGCGGGCAAGCTCCGCCCCCACCACAGCTTCGAACACCCCATCGAACGGACGGCCATCGGCAAAGGCCAGCGCATGCCCGCGTCCATAGCGGTAATGCTCAAAAAACGCCCGACTGGTACCGACAACCCGAAAACCTCGATGCGAATCGCCCAGCGATATCGGCACCACCCACTCTACCTGAGGATGCTCCGCCATGGCCTGCACACTAGCCCAGGAGACATTGTTGGTGGCATCACCAATATGGAACACCGAATACAACAACAACTGCACCGGCCCGCTACGCGCGCCCACCAACAAATCAGTACCGGACAAGGTCTGCGCAAAACCCTCCCTCGCATCGTGTCGCAAACGTTCCACGCCAAGCAGCATGGCAACCGACAATGCCACCGCAATCGCGGTCAGCAATACGCTCAAACGCCGGTTGATCATGCTGTGCCAAGTGAGATACCACAACACGCTCATGCCATCACCTGATTGATTTCGGCCAGCCCCAGCACTCGGTCAAATCGCTTGCCCAGCCGGTGGTCATGGCTGACAAACAACAAGGTGGCGCCGACACTCGCGCACTCCTCCAGAAGCAGATTCAGAAAAGCCTCCTGACGATCGGCATCCAGCGCTGAAGTTGGCTCGTCGGCGATCACCACAGCCGGTTGACCGATCAATGCACGCGCAGCCGCCACCCTCTGTTGTTGCCCAACCGACAGATCTGCCGCCGACCGTTGCAGCAACTCTGCATTGAGATCAAGCCGCGTCGCCAGACGCATGGCCTCATCTTGCATGCTGGCATTCAGGCGAGCAGCCCTTTCAGGCGAAAAACGGCACGGCAACACAATATTGTCTAGCGCCGACAGGTAAGGCACCAGATTGAACAACTGAAAGATGAATCCGATGTTGGCCGCACGAAACTGGTCTCTGCGACGAGCCGACAAAGCCGCCAGCCAGGTCCCCAATACATCGACGCGTCCCTGTTGCGGCTCGACCACACCACCTATCAATGACAACAGGCTGGACTTGCCACTACCGCTGGGGCCGTGCAGGAAAACCAGCTCCCCCTGGGCAATTGTCAACTCAGGTACATCCAGACATGGCCGGGGCGCTCCCGGCCAGGCGAAGCGAACCTCGCGAAACCGGACTGCGACCTCGGCCGAACCGGGACGATTACTCATCACACACCATCAGAAGCTGAGCCGGGTTTCATGCTTGCTCAACCTGACTGATGCCTGACCCGCTTCGCTAGCCACTTGTGCGCGAATGGTGTGGGTGCGCGGGAAGGCCTCTATGAGCTTCACCTCAAGGCCATCGAGAGCTGCGGGGTCGGCACATTCGAACTGGTACACCACATACATGTCAGCGTGTGCATGATCATCGTGCTTATGGCCGTGATCATCGTGCTTATGCCCGTGATCGTCGTGCTTATGCCCGTGATCGTCGTGCTTATGCCCGTGATCGTCGTGCTTGTGACCATGATCTTCGTGCCCATGGTCGTGGCCGTCGTCCTGCTGCGGATAGGGTGACTCAAGTTGCAAGTCTGTCTGCACGCAGGATGCCGCCGCAGGCAGCATGAACAGCGTTGTAGAATCACGCAATCGTGTCTCAGCGGCAGCAAGCGCCTGCCTCTGCGCATCGGTGCTGGGTGCATGCTCGAAGCCCACCAGGTTATCCATCGGGCTTTCAAACTCGATCAGCAAGGTGCCACCATCCAGCGCCACCCTGAGGTCAGCCAAACCGTGCTCGTGCGCGCCTTGCGAGTGCGCAGCAAACGGCGCAATCAAGACAAGACTGGCCATACTGAGCACGGTTTTTTTGAAGGTCAAGGCGCGGCGGCGGGTTGTGGGCAAGGCAGCGTTTTTCATCGATATCTCCGGGCAACTCGTGATCAACATTACATCGAAGACACTTGGGCTTCGACTCTCAGTGACAGATGCTACAATGTTGCAAAGACAAGTACAAACTCAAAACGTGCCCTTAACGCCCACAGACTCTCAAAGCACTGCGCACCAGCACCAGCACCAGCACCAGCACCAGCACCAGCACCAGCACGCTGCCAGCGCACATGCCTCCCATCGGAACAGTATGGGTTTCTCATGGCTGACCACTGGCGTGATGCCACGTCTGCTGGTGGCTGCCGCTGGCAGCGGAGCCCTGTGGGGTGCATTGTGGTGGGCACTGACATGACAACGCTGATTCCCACGGCCAACTCTTTGATCCGCTTTCAGAATCTCACGCTGGGTTACGATCGCCACCCGGCGGTGCATCACCTCGAAGCCAACATTCCCGGTGGGGCAATGCTGGCGCTGGTCGGTCCAAACGGTGCAGGCAAGTCCACGCTGCTGAAGGCACTCACCGGCCAGCTCCAACCCTTGCAGGGCAGCATAGAGCTGCAACTCAAGCCTGACCGCATCGCCTATCTTCCGCAGATGAACGACATGGACTCGAGCTTTCCGGTGAGCGTATTCGACATGGTCGCCATGGGAATGTGGCGTCGGATGGGCAGTTTCGGTGGGCTGACACGCCACGATCTGGCACACATCCGGGAGGCGCTGGCCCAGGTCGGTCTGACAGGCTTTGAGCGCCGCCCGGTGGGAGCCCTGTCCGGGGGACAGTTGCAGCGCGCCCGCTTTGCCCGCCTCATGCTGCAGGATTGCCAACTGGTACTGCTGGACGAACCATTCAATGCCATAGACAGCCGCACCACCGACGACTTGCTGAAACTCATGCAGGGCTGGCATGCCGAAGGGCGTACCACCATCGCGGTGCTCCACGATCTTGAAAGGGTTCGGCTGCACTTTCCCCACAGCATGCTGATCGCTCGCGAGCTGGTGGCTTACGGCGACACCAGCATGGTTCTCACGCCTGAGCACCTGGCGCGTGCTCGACAACTTGCTGAAAGCTTTGACGAGAAGGCTCCGGTTTGTCACCGACAGAGCGATAAATCGACACTATGATGCTGGATCTGCTGATTTCGCCTTTCCTTGAATTCGAGTTCATGCGCCGGGCCTTGGTGGGCTCACTGGCGCTGGCGCTTGGCACCACCCCGATTGGTCTCTTTCTGCTGCTCCGGCGCATGAGTCTGATGGGTGACGCCATGTCGCATGCCATTTTGCCAGGAGCTGCTCTTGGTTATCTCGCATTCGGCCTGTCGCTGGGCGCGATGACCATAGGCGGTATCGTGGCAGGTATTGTGGTGGCAATGGCCGCCGGACTGGTGGCACGCTCTTCAATCCTCAAGGAAGACGCCAGCCTCGCGGCTTTTTATCTGATGTCGCTGGCCGCCGGAGTGCTGCTGGTATCTCTGGGCGGGCGCAATCTTGACTTGCTTCATGTACTGTTTGGCTCGGTGCTGGCACTGGACGATGCCTCCTTGATCCTCATCGCCTGCATCAGCACGATGACGCTGTTTGCCTTGGCGCTGCTTTATCGGCCCCTGGTCATCGAGTGCTTCGATGCTGCGTTTCTACGCGGCGTCAGCGGATTCAGCCCAGTAGCGCACTATGGCTTTCTGGTGCTCGTGGTGCTCAACCTGGTGAGTGGTTTTCACACGCTGGGCACGCTGATGGCGGTTGGCATCATGATACTTCCTGCCGCCGCTGCGCGGTTGTGGGCAAAGCGCCTGCCCGGCATGCTGGCCATGTCGGTGCTCTTCGCCATGGCCAGCGGTATCGCCGGTCTGCTCACCTCGTTTCATGCAGACGTGCCTGCTGGCCCAAGCATCGTACTGATTGCCGGTCTATTCTATCTGGTCTCCCTCGTTCTCGCCCCTGGCGGCCTCATCGGCCCTCGACTGTATCGTCGTCCTCATCTTGAATATTAGGAGCTTACCCATGCGCTTGCTGTCCATACCGCTCGCCGTGCTTCTGGCCGTGCTGCTCGCCATGCCAGCGCAGGCAGACACCATCAAGGTCACCACCAGCTTCAGCATTCTGGCCGATCTTGTGCGGCAGGTTGGCAAAGAGCATGTAGAGGTTAGCAGCATCATAGGGCCGGACGAGGACGCTCACGGTTTTCAGGCCCGCCCCTCGCACGCACGCCATTTACTGGCAGCCGACCTGGTCGTAGCCAACGGCCTGGGCTTTGACAACTGGATCGAACGTCTAAGTGCTTCGGTTGGTCAGACCCGCCTGCTCATCGCCAGTGACGGGGTGAAGGCGCTGGAAGACACAGGACATGCTCACCATCATGGGCATGATCATGGCCCACTGGACCCTCATGCGTGGCAGGACGTCTCCAATGTCCGACTCTATGTGCGCAACATCGCAAACGCGCTGGCCGCAAGCGCACCAGAACTTGCCGATCAATTTGAAGCAAACGCCGCAGCCTACGACAGCGAACTGGCTGCACTGGACGCCGACATACGTAACGCTCTGTCCGGGATACCTGCCGAGAGGCGCAAGTTTGTTACCTCACATGATGCCTTCGGATACTTTGGCAAGGCCTATGGGATTACCGTGCTGGCTGCGGCTGGCATCAGTTATGAGTCCGAACCCTCTGCCGCCGGTATTGCCCGTCTCATCAGACAATTGCGTCGCGAACAAGCTCCTGTGGTTTTCGTGGAGAACATAGGCGACCCCAGAATGATAGAACGCATTGCACGCGAATCCGGCTCAAGCATGGGTGGCCGGCTCTATTCGGACGCCTTGTCCGCCTCAGAGGGTGACGCCCCAACCTATATGGACATGATGCGCCGGAACCTCGCAACGCTGATGCTCGGTCTGAATGCTGAATGATCCCTGCCGGAGAGGCCAAGTCGGGCAGGCCCCGGGAGGCGTCTCAGCGCAGTCTATTTTTCGAGCACATATTGCCCTGGAGCCGGGCACAAGGTCGGCAATGCCTTGTTGTCGGCACGAGCATCAAGCAACGGACCGCAGCGTGGCTTGAGCCAGCGCATCCAGTCTTCCCACCAACTGCCCTGTTCAGCGCTGGCATTGGCCAGCCACGCCTCAGCCCGGTCGGAGCGATGCGCCTCGCCGACGCGATAGTCCCGCTTTGCTGGCTTTACCGGCGGATTGACGATGCCGAGAATATGCCCGGAGCTCGACAGCACAAAGCGCTTTTCGCCGGTCGCATGGTTGTTGATCTTGTAGGCTTCCTTCCAGGGCGCGATGTGATCATCTTCGGCAGCCACAGCATAAACCGGCTGCCGGATGCTCGACAGGTCCAGCTTCTCACCGGCTACCGTTAGCGCATCCTTGTGCACCAGCTTGTTGTTGAGATACAGCTCGCGAAGATACCACGAGTGCATGGCTTGCGGCATGCGGGTGGTATCCATGTTCCAGAACAGCACGTCGAACGCGGGCGGCGTTTCGCCATACAGCCAGCCACTTACAACGTAGTGCCAGATGAGGCTGTTGGAACGCAACAGCCGGAATGAAGTCGCCATGTCCTGGCCATCGAGATAACCCTTCTTCGCCATGCCGGATTCAATAAACCGGATGCTCGCCTCGTCAACGAACACCTCGATGTCACCTGGCTTGTGAAAATCCACCAGTGTGGTGAATAGCGTGATGTCGCGCACCGGCACATCGGCCTCATCAAAGCGTCGATTGGCCCAGGCCATGTACATGCTGAGTGCCGTGCCGCCAATGCAATAACCCACTGCATGAACCTTTTCGGCCTTGCAGAAGCTGCGTGCCGTCTGGACGATGGAATCCACTCCTTCGGTCAGATATTCGTCGAAGGTGGTGTCGCTCATATCGGCACCCGGGTTTTTCCAACTGGTAATGAACACCTCCAGCCCCTGATCGCGCAGATAGCGGACCAGACTCTTCTTTTCGTTCAGGTCGAGCACATAGAACTTGTTGATCCACGGGGTCACGATGACCACAGGCTCGGCATGGGTCTGTGCTTGACTCGGCGCGTAATGAATCACTTCGAGCAAATGGTTGCGAAACACCACGCTCCCCGGTGTGGAGGCCAGATCGACGCCCACCTTGAAGCTGTCGGGCGGGGTCATCCTGACATTGCCTGCCGACAGGTCACCAAGCATGTTGACCATGCCCTGCCTGAGCGTCTCACCCCGGCTCTCGACAGCCTTTCGCATCGCCACAGGATTGGTCAGCAGAAAATTGGTTGGAGACACCGCATTCAGCCACTCACGCCACCAGAACGCCGCCCGGCGACGCTCCTTGGCAGAAAGACCCGGTGTGTCATACAGCATGTCCTGAATGTGATGGGTCATGGCCAGATACCACTCCTTGCCAAGATCCCAGGTAGGTACCTCTGTCCATGCAGGATCAGCAAACCGGGGGTCGTCCGGGTGAGGCTTTATCGGATCGGGATGGGGCACACCACATGCACGATAGAAGGAGTGCGTCTGCAACTCCCACAACTGGGCAGACAAACGCAACATCCTGTCTGCAAGTTCTTGTGGGTGAGCTGCCCAAGCCATCTGGGCATGAAGAATTGGCGCGGCCATCCCCATGGGATCAACCTCCCCTTCAAGAAGCTCGTGCATGCCTTTTATGGCACGTTGAAAACTTTCAAAAGGATTTGGTAGTTCCTTGCGGCTTGAGTGCATTGACATCTCCCAGGACCGAAAGCAAGCTGCGGTGCGAGCCAACCAGTGATCGTTTGTTGTTCAAAGCTTTAAGCCTTGATGGTAACACCGGGGCATCATAACCGGGCTGACAGTGAGCATACAAAACACAAAAAGGAGCCTGAGCTCCTTTTGTGTTTTGTGCAACTGGAGCGGGAAACGAGTCTCGAACTCGCGACCTCAACCTTGGCAAGGTTGCGCTCTACCAACTGAGCTATTCCCGCATTGTCATGGAGGCGCGACTCGGAATCGAACCGGGGTACACGGCTTTGCAGGCCGCTGCATAACCACTCTGCCATCGCGCCGTAAGCACCGACCGAATTTCTTCGACCGATTCGAAGCGACTTTTCAGGCGCCTCTTGAAACTGGAGCGGGAAACGAGTCTCGAACTCGCGACCTCAACCTTGGCAAGGTTGCGCTCTACCAACTGAGCTATTCCCGCTGGAAAGACCGCAATTATAAGCACGCGAATGGGAGTGTCAAGCCCTTTGTGTCAGCTTCTTGGAGCGCTGCGCCATCAGCCTCTGGCGGTTAGCAAGGGGAGCGCCTTGCGCAGGTAATAAACCATGGACCACAGGGTCAGCACCGCAGCAACAATGATGAGCCAAGTCCCGATCAACTGAACATTCAACCCGAAGACCGGGTCATGAAGCAGCAACATCGGAATCGCCACCATTTGCGCTGTGGTCTTGAACTTGCCGATAGTGGCCACAGCGACGCTGGCAGACTGACCGACTCGCGCCATCCACTCCCGCAAAGCCGAGATTGTGATCTCGCGCCCTATGATGACAACCGCGATGATGGCATCGGCGCGCCCGAGCTGCACAAGCAAGATAAGCGCAGCGGCGACCATGAGTTTGTCAGCTACAGGGTCGAGAAAGGCTCCGAACTCGGAAGTCTGCTCAAGCGTTCTGGCCAGGTAGCCATCAAACCAGTCAGTGATGGCAGCCAGCACAAAGATGACCGTCGCCAGCAGATTTGCAGCGAAGGGAGTCAGCCAGCCATCTGGTAAATAAAACACGCCGACAAATATCGGAATCAGCGCAATTCGCCCCCAGGTCAGGGTGTTCGGAATATTGTTCAGCATTGATCAGGCTCTTGCGGCCGCTTGTCGTATTGAGCGTTCAGTATATCGCTTGCAATGGGTGCTGGCGGCGTGTGCGAGACAAATTGATGTCACACGTCTGCTTGCCGGTAAAATAGCAGCGATGGAAACCTTTGCCTCTAACAACTCGGCGTTGCACCTGCTGGAGCATGTGTTCGGCTACACCGCCTTTCGCGGAGAGCAGCAGGACGTTGTTGAGCACGTGGCGGCTGGCGGCGACGCGCTGGTGTTGATGCCGACAGGCGGTGGCAAGTCGCTGTGCTTTCAGATCCCGGCGCTAATGCTCGGGGGTACAGCCATCGTAGTCTCTCCGCTGATTGCCTTGATGCAGGATCAGGTCAGCGCGCTCGTCGAAGCAGGCGTCACGGCGGCTTATCTCAACTCCAGCCTGAGTCTGGACGCCGCAAGGGCGGTGGAACGCGAATTGCACGAAGGTCGACTGGATCTGCTTTACGTCGCTCCTGAGCGCCTGATGACACCGCGCTTTCTGGACCAACTGGATCACTTGCGTGACACCCGGCGACTCTCCTTGTTTGCGATTGATGAGGCACACTGTGTATCGCAGTGGGGGCATGACTTCAGACCGGAATACCTGCAACTGTCGATTTTGCCCGAGCGCTATCCGGCTACGCCACGTATTGCGCTGACTGCCACGGCCGACCGCCAGACCCGCGAAGAGATTCGCACCCGACTGCGGCTTGAAGATGCACGCGAGTTCATCTCCAGCTTCGACCGCCCCAACATCCGCTACAGCATTGTCGAAAAACAGGACGCACGGCGGCAACTGCTCGCTTTCATCCGCGAAGAGTGTCTGGGCGATGCGGGCATTGTGTATTGCCTGTCACGGCGCAAGGTCGAGGATACCGCACAGTGGCTGTGTGAGCACGGCATCAACGCCCTGCCCTACCATGCAGGCATGCCGTCCGAACAACGAGCAGCGCACCAGACACGCTTTCTACGCGAAGACGGCATTGTCATGGTGGCCACAATTGCCTTTGGCATGGGCATAGACAAGCCGGACGTGCGCTTTGTAGCGCATATCGACCTGCCCCGCTCGATAGAGGGCTATTATCAGGAAACCGGACGTGCCGGACGCGACAGCCTGCCAGCCCGCGCCTGGATGGCCTGGGGCGCGCAAGATGTGGTGCAGCAGCGGCGCATGATCGACGAATCCGAAGCCAACGAGGAATTCAAGCGTCTGGCGCGTAACCGGCTGGACGTGCTAGTCGGGCTGGTAGAGTCCACCACCTGTCGGCGACAGCACCTGCTGGCGTACTTCGGTGAAACATCTCAGCCATGCGGCAATTGTGATAACTGCCTGACGCCCCCTGAAACCTGGGATGCCACAGAGGCCGCCCGCAAGGCATTGTCATGCGTCTATCGCACGGGTCAGCGCTATGGCGCTGGCCACCTTATAGACATTCTGCGTGGCAAGACCACCGACAAGGTCATCGAACGCGACCACCAGCATCTCAGCACCTTCGGCATTGGCGCCGAACTGGACGAAAAGCGCTGGCGAACGGTGTTCCGACAACTCGTCGCACGCGAACATGTTGCCGTTGATCACGAGCGCTACAACGCGCTTAGACTCACCGAAACCGCCAGGCCTTTGCTGCGTGGAGAAAGTCAGTTTTTGCTGCGCATCGAACCTTCACGCGGCAAATCGAAAGGCAAGCGTCGCAGCAGCAGCCGACTGGACATTCCTGGTGGCATACCTACCACCTTGTTTGACCGATTGCGTGCATGGCGCATTGAAACCTCGCGCGAGCGCAACGTCCCGGCTTATGTCATCCTGAACGACGCAACGCTGCGCGAAATTGCAATTGTCCGTCCGACCAGCCGCGAAGCCTTGTCGCAAATCAACGGCATAGGCGACCGCAAGCTGGAGGCTTACGGCGACGCCCTGCTCGGCATGGTGGCCGAAGCAGGCTGATCCAAGGCATCAACACACCGTCAGCTCAGTTGACCTTGAGCAGTTCGACCTCAAACACCAGAGTGGCGTTAGGCGGAATCACGCCACCTGCGCCGCGCGCACCATAGCCCATGGCAGGCGGGATCGTCAGCTTGCGGCGCCCGCCTTCCTTCATGCCCTGAACCCCCTCATCCCAGCCACGGATGACATGGCCTGCGCCGAGTGGAAAGCGAAAGGGATCATTCCGGTCCTTGCTGGAATCAAACTTGCGCCCATCGGTCAGCCAGCCAGTGTAATGAACCGACACGCCACAGCCCTTTTCGGCAACTGCACCTGTACCGGTTTCAATATCTTCAATAACGAGGCCGTCCGGCCGGGTTTGTTCGGTCATGCTTGTTTCTCCGTGAATACAGGGCTTGCTAGCTCGCCCCAGTGTTAATCCGCCTGCCGCAAAGCGGCAAAACGTTGACGAAACTTGGCCAGCTTGGGGGCGACCACATGCTGACAATAGGGTTGTTCGGCGTTCCGTGCAAAGTAGTCCTGATGGTAATCCTCAGCCGGCCAGAACGGCGCAAGCGGCTCAATGGAAGTGACAATGGGCTGGCCAAAAACGCCCTGGGCATCGAGTTCGCGAATCAATGCCCTGGTTGCTTCTGCCTGAGCCTCGTCTGCCGGGAATACCACCGAGCGATACTGTGTGCCAACGTCGTTGCCTTGCCTGTCTGGAGTAGTCGGATCATGGGTAACGAAGAACACCTCAAGAAGCGTGCGAAAGCCTACTCGGGCAGGATCAAAGCTAACCCGAATCACCTCCGCATGGCCGGTGTCACCACCGCACACTGCGCGGTAGCTTGGTGCCTCCGTACGCCCGCCACAATAACCAGACTCCACCGCCAATACGCCGTCAAGCTCCTTGAACACTGCTTCGGTGCACCAGAAACACCCACCGCCAAAAATCGCCTGCTGAACATCCGCCATTTTCACCTCCTTGAGAGCACTCCCGGACCGAGCAATGCCCGCAAACAACCCATGCTGTTGAGGTCGAAAACGCTGCCCAATGACAATCCATTACGCAAGCGCCCCATGAGTCGACGCAGCAAGCCCGGTAAAAAGCTTGTGACTATGCACGGCCGAATTGATTCCTTGCGGATTGCCCGCCAGCTCAGCGCTGCGGCCCCCCTGCTTAAACCTCAGGGGAAAACAAGGCTTGCAAAGCCGCACCCGGATCATCAGCGCGCATGAACGCCTCACCCACCAGAAACGCATCCACGTTGTGCTCACGCATCAACACAACATCGTCCGGCACCAGAATGCCGGATTCAGTCACCACGATGCGCTCATCTCGTGGAATGCGTCCGAGCAAGTCCAGAGTGGTCTGAAGGCTGACCTCAAAAGTGCGCAGGTTGCGGTTGTTGATGCCGATCAGCGGTGTGCGAAGCTGCAACGCGATCTCAAGTTCGGCGGCATCATGAACCTCCACCAGCACAGCCATGCCCAGCGACTCGGCAACCGCTTCCATGTCACGCATCAGCGACAGCTCAAGCGCCGAAACGATGAGCAGGATGGCGTCGGCACCCATCGCCCGCGCTTCGAAAACCTGCCACGGATCGATCAGAAAGTCCTTGCGCAACACCGGCAAGGCGCAGGCTGCGCGGGCCGCCTGAAGGTAAGCAGCATCACCCTGAAAAAACTGCCGGTCGGTAAGCACTGACAGACAACTCGCCCCGGCGCGCTCATACGAGCCCGCAATATCTGCTGGACGAAAGTCAGCCCGTATCACGCCTTTTGAGGGGCTGGCCTTCTTGATTTCGGCGATTACCGCCGACTGCCCCCGTGCCAGCGAATTGCGCATGCCAGCCACAAATGCCCGGGCAGCAGGCGCATCTTCGGCCGCCGCCCGGATCATCGCCAAGCTCTGTTCGGCCCGACCTGCTGCCAACTCCTGTCGTTTGACTGCAATGATGCGATCCAGAATGTCACTCATGCTGCATCACCCAGCTTGCGCGAAAAAGCGACGAACTCATCAAGCTTGCCACGTGCCGCACCGCTGGCAATCAGTTCGCGCGCCTGTACGATGCCATCGGCCATGGAGGGCACCAGATTGGCGGTGTAAAGCGCCGCGCCAGCGTTCAGAATGACGATCTCGCGGGCTGGCCCGGGTTTGTTGTCCAGCGCACCATAAAGCATGTCCATGGATTCTTCGACGTTGTCCACGCGCAACTGCCTGTTGCTCGACATGGCCAGATCGAAATCCTCCGGGTGAATCTCGTATTCGGTGACCTCGCCATCTCGCAACTCGGCCACCATGGTTGACGCACCCAGACTGATCTCATCCATGCCATCCAGCCCATACACCACCAGCACATGATTTGCACCGAGCTGCTTCATGACCCGTGCCTGAATACCGACCAGATCGGGGTGAAAGACTCCCATCAAGGTGTTCGGGGCACCCGCCGGGTTGGTCAACGGCCCAAGAATATTGAAAATGGTGCGCACCCCCATCTCACGCCGCACCGGAGCCACGTTCTTCATTGCGCTATGATGGTTTGGCGCAAACATGAAACCTATACCGGTGGCCTCGATGCACTCGGCCACCTGATCAGGATTGAGCGCCAGATTGACGCCCAGCGCCTCAAGCACGTCCGCACTACCACTTTTGGATGACACGCTGCGGTTGCCATGCTTGGCCACCCGTGCCCCACCCGCGGCCGCCACAAACAAGGTGGCGGTGGATATATTGAAGGTGTGCGCGCCGTCACCCCCGGTGCCCACCACATCCAGAAAATGTTCATGCGGTGGATTTACATGCACTTTGGTTGACAGCTCGCGCATCACGGTGGCAGCCGCTGCGATTTCGCCTATGGTTTCCTTCTTGACCCGCAGGCCGGTCAGGATAGCCGCAGTCATGACCGGAGAAACCTCACCGGCCATGATCTGCCGCATCAGGGACAGCATTTCGTCGTAGAAAATTTCGCGGTTTTCAATGGTGCGCTGAAGTGCTGCCTGTGCGGTGATTGTCATTGTGGGACTAACTCCGGTTTGAAACCTCACCCATCCGGGTGTAGCAAAAGCGCAATCGAAAAAGACCTGCGCTTGCGGTCAAGTCTGGGTTTGATGCACGCGCTCAGGCTGTCGCACGTACGCGTGCATCCAGAAAATTCTTCAGTAAGGCATGCCCGGACTCACTCATGATGGACTCCGGGTGAAACTGCACCCCCTCCACCTGCAGCGTGCGGTGACGCACGCCCATGATTTCCGAGTCCTCGGTCCAGGCGGTTATCTCCAGACAGTCGGGCAGGCTGTCACGCTCTATGGCCAACGAATGGTAGCGCGTGCACGTCAGGGGATTGGGCAAACCCTCGAACACGCCTGAGTTGTTGTGATGAACCGGAGACACCTTTCCGTGCATCAGTTGCTGCGCATGCACAATACGCCCACCAAAGGCGACCCCAATGCTCTGATGCCCCAGACAAACACCCAAAACCGGAATTCGCCCGGCGAAAGCCTGGATGGCAGCCACCGAAACCCCTGCCTCCCTGGGGGTGCACGGCCCCGGCGAGATCACCAACTGGGACGGCGCGAGAGCGACGATCTGCTCCACCGTCACCTCGTCGTTACGCACCACCTTTACCCGTGCGCCAAGCTCGCCGAAATATTGCACCAGGTTGTAGGTAAAGCTGTCGTAGTTGTCGATCATCAGCAGCATTTTTGGTCATCCCCTTGATTTTGCTTGCCCTTCGCGCTGATTGCCATAACAGCTTACCACTAGACCGCCGGTCTTCGTACTGGCTATCCACCGTACCCAAGCCGGCCAAGGATAAGACTTTTTGCGCTGATGTGGATTATCGTCTGCAAGGCCGGGCCACGTCAAAAACCGTTCTGGCAGAATCGACCTATCGCGGTACCCGCCCTGCCCTTGACTTGCGGTCGGAACGCAGCAACGCTTGATAATTCTGAAGGCATAAAAAAACCCCAACCAAAAAGATTGGGGTTTAAATTTTGGTCGTGCCATTGTAGCACGCAGCAAACCAACCGAAGAAGGCACCTCATGGGTGCTCCTGGCGCCCTCGGAAAAATGAGGGGAAACGCTAAAACCGTCTTGGCTTCTCACTTCAGAAACGCCTTCATGGAGACCAGCCAACTCATGCGCAAGGAAACCAAGATGGACATTTCGTACCTCAATCAAAAGCAACTCGCCACCCTCTGGGGCGTCAGCCAAGCCACCCTCGAACGATGGAGATCAGAGGGGATCGGTCCCAAGTACCTTAAATTCAGCGGTAGGGTCATCTACCGCAGAGCGGACATCGATGCCTACGAAGAATTTTGCTTGGTAACACCACATCAGGAAACCGGTCTGCTTACTCGCAGTTGCTGACTCAAAGGCCAAACTGTATTACAGGGCTTTCTTACCTTTCAGTTGCATCTTTCTGCGGAATGCACTGACGATGTTCTGAGTGATGTACAGCGGATTGACAGTGTGGATCGCGTCAGCGACTGCGATCGCCTCATCGACACTGAGATGTCCGGCCTCGACCAACTGGAGCATGATTTCCAATCCCCAGACAACCGAAACACCCTGCGCCGCACAGGCATCTCGTAAAGGACCATCGTTAGACAGGCAAGCCCAACCATGATCTCAGGCGAGCACCAGACATAACTTGTCTTCGAAGGACAATGGACCGCCGCGCTGAGATGCCTCTGTCAACTGGGCCAAGGTGCCGTCTACGACGGTCAATCCAATGGCCTGGCATTGCGCCTCATCAAGCTGTTCGACTTCGTCAAGCACAGCAGCAGCCACATAGACGGGGCCGACATGGTCAGCCACCAAACCCAGAATTTCCGGGCTGGTTTTGGCGTAGTCAATCAGAACATTCGCATCAGCAATAAACCATGCTGTGGTTGATATCAGTTTGCCCACGATTCGGCCAAATCCCGCATGTCAATGAGCTTGATGCCGAGAATCTCAGCTCCACGGGCCAGGGTAATTTCTCCACCCATGGTTGCTTGACGAACCAAGCGCCAAAGGCGGTCACCCTGGAAGTCATGGCGATCCATGCCTGCAGGCTCTGGCCCGGCCTTGTGCAAATCAGACAAAGCCCTATATGCATCGGCACCGACACCTTCAGGCTCATCCATTTTCAGCAGCACTTTGCTGTTGCGCTGCTGGTAGGCATTGCCAAAGTGAATCCACAAACGCCTGCGCTGATTTGGGTCAGGTAAGCCCTCGGTCAGCCGATACAGCACGGTACGCCAACTGACCCGAAACACGCGCTTGACCTTGAGTACTCGGTCAAACAGCGGAAGCCCAACGGTGTCTTCCCACTCGCGGCGAAACACGTCATCAGGCATGAGGAAGTGCGAAGCGAACGCATCCGCATCACGCTCCTCGTCCTTGTCTTCCAGCTCTTCATCAACCTGGTAGGCCTGCAAATGCATCAGCAAGTGGGCGAGCTCATGTGCAGCACTGAAAATCCAGTGTTCCACCGGCAAACGCTCCCAAGTGTTAACCACCACCGCCGGGCCACCATCTTCTTCGGACACCGACAACCCCAGGAAAGCATCGGTCGCCATGTTGACCGACAGCACCTTAATGCCTTGATGCTCCAGCAGGCCACAGATGTCGTGCACAGGCTCGTGCTCGCACAGGCCAAAGTGAGAACGCATGGCAGCCGCGACGGCAGGAATGCCCTGCTGTCGTGCCTTGGCAGCGACCGCACGCAGCGAATCAAAATCTCTATGATCAGTGGCCTTGAGCAGGGTCTCTAGCTCAACGAAATCGCGTAGTTTTTGCCCCACCTCAACCAACACCTGCTCACGGCGCTTGAGTCGCTTAAGGGAACGGAAGCGGACGCGCTTCAGAGCTGGCGCCTCCACCAGCAACTCGGGAACACGAACCTGCAAGACTTTGGCCAGCGCCCGCACAGTATCTGCGCGCGGCTCGGACTGACGACGTTCGATGTTGATGTAGGCAATCCGGCTGATCCCAGCCGCTTGCGCCAGCTTTTCCTGAGAAAGCCCGCGAGCGAGGCGAAGGCGCTGCAGGTTACAGCCAAGAGTATCAAGGCTCATTGATTTATCCTCCTGCAACTGAGGAAGTTATCATACCATCGAAGTCTGTTTTTTTGTATACCGCAAAGTTCAATGCATGGAAATAGCACCTTGTGTTGCCTCGCCTCCTGATAAAGCCACATCAGGAAAGCAACCAGCCAACTCTCAGGTGCTGACCCAGCCGTCTCGAATGCCTTACTTAGCCCGCCACTTTGCCAAAAGTCGAGCCTGCAATGCCTTGCGCTCCGGCTTCAACTGGCTGCGACGGGCCGCGATACGCTCCGCCATCTCGCGCTGGCGACGCGGATCGAACCACTGCTTCCCGTCCTTGGCCATATCCCAAGTGCTCGATACGGCTTGGCGATGCACTGGCAAAGGATCGCCCTCCGGACCAAGGGAAGCGAGTTGATCCCGCTCACGCGACCGCCAGCGCTTGTGCCACAGCCGCTTGTCATCTGCTTCCGATCGCGCTGTGGTGTGGCCGAAGATCGGCACTTTGCGGCGACTTCGACTCACGGCGCCCCCTCCCATCCATACCAGCCATCGACGAGGTCACCCGCGTCAGCGCTGGCCACGTCGGGCCGTTGCTGCAACCAGTCAACAATAGCCACCCTGTCTTCTTCGGTGGGCGAACCACGGCACCAGGCCGACACAACGCCATCAGTTTCCATCAATGGCAGTTGGCCACCCATCCCCCCAACGGCAAGCTGGCGCGACTCGATGAGCTCGATGAACCCATCCCAAAAGGCATCATAAGCAGCATCGTCCATGGGCTGGCGGAACTGAACCTGAACCTCGAACACGAGTTCCTGGAACTCCCCAACACGCAGCTTCTTGCGTTGCCGACGATTCAGGCGTCGAAGTGTTCGGGCGGATGGCCACTGGTTCAACATCAGTTTTTCCTTTCAGCATCCAAGCGCAGCACGGTGTCCATCAACAGCCGATCCAGCACCGCAAAGTCAGTATCACGCGGCAAGGGTGGCAGCACCAATTCGAGTCGAGTCAGTTCGCTGTCGATGAAGGTGTTGATGATCGGTAGGGGTTGGCCGAACTCCGACTCCATTGCTGCGCGCTTGATGGCCAGCAGGTGCCCAATCGCATCGAACAAGGCCGGACCAGTCACGATGGCATCGACCAAATCCTGGAATCGCATCGGTGCCACACCCCGTCCCTGTTCGATCCACAGGGTGGCCAACAGCGGGCGCAACACGTACAGGTACTTCTTGAGCCGCACGGTGTCGCCACGCAGGTAATCCCGGTAGTTCTTGCGCGCCATGTGCACGTAGTGGTGAAAAGATCGCTCAGCCTGGTGCGTCTGCCGAGCGGCATTCCGCATTGTCCGCAGAAAATCAACGTCAGCCCGATACACAACCGGCGAGTCCAGCCACTCGATCAGCGTGGCATTGCCTTTTTTCAGCAGACTGAGCGCCTTGCGCAATTCCCAGCCGTTGATATCGAGCTCGTCGGAAATTGGCACCTCGATGACATCGCGCTGTGCGCTGACCCGCAAGTACCATGGCAACGGGTGGACGTAGATGAACCGGACGTCGTAATCGCTGTCGGGAGAAGCAAAGCCCCAGCCCCGACTACCGGACTCGCAAGCATAGAGGACGCGCACGCCATGTTCGGCTTCCATGGCCAACAGTCGATCAAGAATATCTGACCGAATGTCATCTGACACCGGGTGCGTTTCAACCATATTTTCGAAGACCAAAGTAGATAGACCGTAAGTCGGAAATCAAACCGGAAATACCCCTGTCCGCACAGCACCAAGAATCTGCCGTATGCGTAGGTCGTAGCGCGAAACCCTGCCATCTTTGATTGGCGCAACCCATTGATCTTTATGGGTTTTTGTCATAACCTTTGCGGACTTCGGGCAAAAACACAAAGTCCCGCCCGCAGAGAGAAAGGGCCAATAGAGAGAGAACCGGGCGCCGAACCTGCCTAGCGGTGGCGAAGGCGAAGTCCGCAAGACTCCGAAGGAACCCGCGAGAACACGCGGGAGTTGGCGCAAACAGGCAATAAAAAACCCCAACCGAAAAGATTGGGGTCCAAAAATTCTGGTGGCCAGGGGCAGAATCGAACTGCCGACACGCGGATTTTCAGTCCGCTGCTCTACCAACTGAGCTACCTGGCCATCGCAAAGAAGGCCGAATTATAGACTAGCGAGTTTCAACGTCAAGTATTTTTTTAAGAGGGTGATTCTGCTCGAACCGCCTGACCGACCCGACTAATGGGCAGAAACTGATTGGCAACACACCGCAAGGCTGGAGCATCCCCGTCCGCCTTGCTCTGCACAGTGAGGTTTCAAAACCGGAGTCCGTTTTGCGATCACGGTAAAAAACAGCCAAGCCACCGGCCCTGTCACGCGCAGCGGCACGTTACACGGGGGCACGTTACATTATTAACCCTTCACTCTTTACAGTAATTTTCGAAAAGTTTGCTAAACTTTTGAAAAATTTCTGCCAAAGGAGTCACATGCAGACTCAAAAAGTTGAAGCGCTCGCGCAAGGTGCTGAAAAATCCGTGCACGCCGGGCACTACATAATGCTCGCAGGCTTGGTTGCTGTCACCCTTTTTGGTGGCGTGATGGCAGTGGCAATGACGCCCAGCGAGTCCGACTCAGCCTTCGAGCCAGGACTTGTCGTGGAACGTCTTGGCATGCCTGAACTGGTCAAGATCGCGCCAGATCACGGTCTGCCATTCATTTTTGAAGACAGAATCCATTCCGGCGACAATGTGCAGTCAATGCTGAAACGCCTTGACCTCCAAGATGCTGAAGCGCTCGCCTTTCTGATGCGCGACGATGAGGCCCGCAATGTGCTGAGACAATTGCGGGCCGGACGATCGTTCACTGTCACCGCCTCTGCAACCGGCGAGATTCTGTCGCTAAACCTCCCGGTCGGACGCAGCAGTGATCGCTACATCATAGAGCGAAACGAAGACGGCTTCAGCAAGGCCAAGGAGTACGAATCAGTCGTCGATACGCTGGTTGAGATGCGCTCTGGCACCATTACGCATTCCCTGTTCGGCGCAACCGATGCAGCGGGAGTGCCGGATGGCGTTGCAAGCAGCCTGGCCCGTCTGTTCGGCACCCAAGTTGATTTTTCGCGTGACATACGCGCGGGGGACAGCTTCAGCGTCGTGTACGAAACCGTTTTTGACAACGGCACACCCATCAGGACCGGACGTATTCTCGCCGCGGAGTTCGTCAATCAGGGCAAGGCGCATACAGTGGTGCTGTACCGCGAGGCTGACGGCAATGAAGCCTATTACACCCCTGAAGGGCATGGACTCAATCAGGCCTTTCTGCGCTACCCGCTGGAGTTCTCCCGCATTTCTTCGGGATTTGGTCGTCGGATGCACCCGATTCATCGCAACTGGCGCAGTCACAACGGAACCGATTTTGCTGCACCCACTGGCACCCCGATCATGGCTTCGTCAGACGGCCGAGTGGATTTCGTCGGCAACCAGCGCGGCTACGGTAAAACCATCATCATTCAGCACCGAGACAACTACAAGACACTCTACGCCCACCTGAACGGCTTCAAATCCGGCCTCAGCAAAGGCAAGCGAGTGCGCCAGGGCGAGGTGATCGGCTACGTGGGCCAGACCGGCTGGGCGACTGGCCCACACCTGCATTACGAAATCCGGATCAACAACGTGCCGCATGATCCCATGAAAATCGCGCTGCCACAGGCCCAGCCCCTGAACAAGTCCGAGCTGTCACGTTTCAAGACCGAAACCGCTGATATGCTGGACCGGCTCGCCATTCTCAACTATCAGCCATCCTCTCTCTCAAGCCGCTGATCAACTTGCCTATGAAAAAAGGCTCCCTGAGGGAGCCTTTTTTGTTTTCTTGAAACTCAAGCCGAGAAGGAAGAGCCACAGCCGCAGGTGCTGGTTGCGTTGGGGTTGCGGATTACGAACTGCGAACCCTCTATGCCTTCGCTATAGTCGATCTCAGCGCCGACCAGATACTGATAGCTCATCGCATCAATCAGCAAGGTCACACCGTTCTTCTCGAGTGTGGTGTCATCCTCGTTGACTTCTTCATCGAAGGTAAAACCATACTGAAAGCCGGAACAGCCTCCACCAGAGACGAAAACACGAAGCTTGAGGTCAGTGTTGCCTTCCTCTTCGATCAACTCTTTGACTTTGTTTGCTGCGCTGTCGGTAAACACCAACAGTTCGGGGATATCAACGACGGTATTCATGGTCACTCCTGTGCTGAGTTCTGGGCTGTCACGCAAATTTCGGCTCTTGAACCGAGTATGGTTACTTCGACCTTGAATTCTAGACCGAGTTCAGGCAATAAAAAACCATGCCGCAAGCGTGCGAATTGTTTGCAGCAAAAAAAAGCGCAGCCCCGATGGGACTGCGCAAATCCACACCAAAGGAGGAGGGTGGAGGAGACACGGGTTGAATTGCATGAGTCAAGCCAATTCGGTTGAAAAGATTATGCTTGGCCTTGTGACGCTTGACAAGTGTTTTTTGTGCAGTGCGACAGAAACCTTCTGATCAAACTATAGATTCCACTTATCACTCAAATTGGTAATTGGCGCGATAGTCTTGGCTGTCCTGCCAAACCCAGGTGATCGAGGATAGCCTTTCATCAACAATCCTGCTGCAGTGCAGCGCGTTTTCTGGCAATGCTGCAGACTCAAAGTCTCTTGGTCCGGGTACAATCCGCTGCTCTTTTTATGGCACGTCCGGCAACGGAAAGCAGCAAGCCACAACCCTGACAGGAGAGATCATGAAGTGTTCAGTGAAATGGACAGGTGATGCGGCCTTTGTTGCCGAAACCGGCTCGGGCCATTTGGTCAACATGGATGGAGCACCCGAGGCCGGGGGGCGCAACCTGGCGCCTCGCCCCATGGAAATGTTGTTGGTGGGCGCGGGCGGCTGCAGCGCCTTCGATGTTGTGTTGATTCTGAAACGTGGTCGCCACGCGGTTACCGACTGCGAAGTAAGACTGGATGCCGAGCGCGCAGACGCCGATCCCAAGGTTTTCACCCGCATCCATTTTCACTTTATCGTAAAAGGCAAGTCACTGAAACCAGAGGCGGTTGAGCGGGCCGTCAAACTATCGGCAGAAAAATATTGCTCTGCCTCCATCATGCTGGGCAAGACCGCCACAATCACACATGATTACGAGGTGGTCGAAGTCGAATAATCCGGCAGGCGATCAGTTGCCCCAGCCCGGCAAACCGGTCAAATACGATAGGTCAGCGTCGTCATTGCTTTCGACATCACTTTCATCGCACCCTTGACCGGCAGGGGCAACTCCGCCGCACCAAGGCGAACAGCCATCTCGGCATGAGCGCATTCGTCTTCACGCATCTGCAGGAGTATGGCGCGGGAGCGTTCGTCCGAATCCGGCAAACGTTCGATGTGGTCGCTGAGGTGTGCTTCAACCTGCCTTTCGGTTTCGGCCAGAAAACCCAGGTTCCACTTGTCGCCCAACTTGCCTGCCACCATGCCAAGCGTAAGCGACCCAGCATAAAAAAGCGGATTGAGCAGGCTTTTGCGTCCGCCGAGTTCCGCAATACGCTGCTCGGTCCAGGCCAAGTGTTCGGTTTCCTCTCGGGAAGCCTGCTCTAGCTCACGTCGAACCGACTCGGTACGACAGGTCATGGCCTGCCCCTGGTAGAGGGCCTGAGCGCAGATTTCACCACAGTGGTTGATTCGCATCAGCCCTGCGGTGTGGCGTCTTTCGGACTCATCCTGCGTCAGATCCGGTGCGTCCCTGCCAGGCACAGGCCTGACCGAATAGGCTGGAGCAAAGAGCGTGCGCAGCGCGCGGTCAAAATGAACAATTGCCTGATCAATCATTGCGCCATCCTCTAAATGCAGAACTCGCCTGGGTCAACAAGCGGCAGTCAGCGTAAGTTGAGTCGCGGAGCCCGCTGCAGCAAGCGCAACGCCTCTTCGCGCGACCTCGGTGGTGCTGGTCCATCGCAAAAGTGATCAAAGGCGAGCGCAGCACGTGGCCTGTTGTAGCTATTGTCTTCGATTACTTCCCAGGCAGACCTGCGCGCAGATGCCCAGCTACCATCTGGCCGGGCCATGGCATAAATACGCCGCTCTGCGGTGGTGCAGCGAATACCCTCATAGGTGATGTTTTCAGCACCCCCTTGAGTTTGCACCACCAGCACATAGCGCACTACACCATCGTCCCCCACACTCAGCGAACTTGCATCAACAAAAAAACGGTTGCTGCTTGCTGCGCTGACAAAGAACGACCGGAACTGCGCCCGATCAAGTGTCTCCGGCATGGTGAACTCGGATTCGGTCCAGCTAGGGTCAGGATCGGTGAGAAACTGTGCACTCGCAGGCGTAGCGGCAAAAGCCGCGAGCGCAGCAAGCATCGATGCTATGAAAGGGCGCGTGATCATCATGATCGGAATGTTAGCAGAGCGACAGCGGCTTGTGAGCGTGCTTTTCACTTCCTGAGGGGGCAACGCTGGGAGCCGAGACCAACTAGGGCAGTTGCCATGCGGTTCATCGTAAAACCGACTCCGGTTTGAAACCTCGCCCCTCAAGGCGAAGCGAAGGCCGAAACCCCAGCTTTAAGGCCGGGGTTTCGAGCGTAGCGTTTTTGGGAGGGGACGCAAACCCCTTCCATATCTTGTCACAGCAACAGGCCTGAAGGCCAGTTGCTAATCACTTGCTCTGCAGGCGAGTCCGATGAGTTTTACCGGACTAGGCTGAAACCGGCTTACTAGCGGGCTGACCGTCCCGCCTGCGATGTCAGCAGACATCACTCCCACCAAAAATAACAAGGGCCTGCATGATTACAGGCCCTTGTTATTTTTGGTGCTGATGAGAGGAATCGAACCCCCGACCTACTGATTACGAATCAGTTGCTCTACCAACTGAGCTACATCAGCGAAGACTGGCGATATTACCTGATCGCTGCTCTGGCTTCAACATTAACGAGAGACAAATCTAAGCTGCGTTGCTAGCCCAGTAGTCGGCGCGGCCATAGTGATTTTTGAGGTGGTCTATGAGCAGGCGCACCCGTAGCGCGAGGTGTCGGCGCTGGGGAAAGACCGCATAGATGCCCATGAGCGGCGCGGCGTAGTCGTCAAGCACCGACACCAAACGCCCGGCGTGCAGATCGGCGTCCACCTCCCAGCGTGAGCGCCAGGCCAGCCCACGCCCGGCCAGCGCCCAGTCGTGCAGCACTGCACCGTCGTTGCATTCCAGCGGACCGCCTACCTTGAGGGTGATGAGCGCGCCGCTTTCATCGACGAACTGCCAGCCGCGCTGCTGGCCCAAGGTCAGGCAGTGCAGGCCGAGCAGGTCTTCCGGTTTTAGTGGTGTCGCGTAGCGCGCCAGATATTCAGGCGAGGCCACCACCACACGACGGTTATCACCAAGACGAAGAGACACCAGGCTGGAGTCGGCCATCTCGCCGATGCGTATGGCGCAGTCGATGTTTTCATTGACCAGGTCGACCAGACGGTCACTCAGATCAAGTGAGCAGCTTACCTCAGGGTTGGCGTCGAGAAAGCTGCGCAGCAAGGGGGCGACATGCAGACGCCCGAAACCGGCCGGGGCAGATATGCGCAGATGTCCGCTGGCCTTGACGCCGCCAAGGCTGACTGACGCTTCGGCGTTGGACAAGTCGTTGAGGATACGCTGGCAGTCCTCCAGAAAAGCCGACCCTTCGAAAGTGAGTGAGATGCTGCGTGTGCTGCGCACCAGCAAACGCACGCCCAGACGCTCTTCAAGCGCATCAATACGCCGACCGATGACGGCGGGTGTGACGCCTTCGGCACGTGCAGCAGCCGACAAACTGCCGCGTGTGGCGACAGAAACAAAGCTCTCGATTTGCTTGAGATTATTCAGCTTATACCTCACGTATAAAATCGTTTTACTTTTGCGCTTATTTTAAACTCAAAAGAATACTAATACACTAAGTCCCATCGTAACCAACAACAGGCCGCGCAGTATTCCACTCGTGCCAAACCGCCCAATGCCGCAGCCCCCCCAGATTCGTGCCGTGATTTTTGATGCCTTTGGCACGCTCTTCGACGTGTATTCGGTGGGTGCGCTGGCCGAGCAGTTGTTTCCGGGCAAGGGCGAGGCGCTTTCTGCGTTGTGGCGACAAAAGCAGATCGCGTACAGCTTTATTCGGACCTTGTCAGGCCGCTACAAGCCTTTTCTGGCGGTCACCGAAGATGGCCTGGTGTTTGCCGCGCAAAAGCTGGGGCTGACGCTGGACGACAACGCCCGCCGACAGTTGATGAACCAGTATGCCTGCCTGTCGCCCTTCCCGGAAAACCTGGCGGTGTTACGCAAGCTCAAGCAAGGTGGCCTGCCGTTGGCCGTCTTGTCCAACGGCACCGAGGGCATGCTAGAGGTGGCGATGCGCAGCGCAGGCATGAAGGGCTTGTTCGATCATGTTTTATCGGTTGATCGGGTGAAGACATACAAGACCCACCGCGATGCGTATCAGATGGGACCGGACACCTTTAACTGTCAGGCGTCAGAGCTGGTGTTTGTATCGTCCAACGGCTGGGACGTGGCGGGTGCAAGCTGGTTTGGCTATACCACCTTCTGGGTCAATCGCAACGCACAGCCGGTGGAATGCCTGGATGTGGCAGCACACGGCAGCGGCAGCACATTGACCGAGTTGTTGCGGTTTATCGACGACAAAACTTCTCAAAATGTGGCCTGAAAACAAACAGTCCAATTCAATCTTCCTTTTCACCTTCACTTTCACACGAGGCAAGCCAACATGACTACTCGCATTCAACACAAGGGTCTACAGGTCGACGCTGACCTGGCACGTTTTATCGAAACCGAAGCCTTGCCGGGCACTGGCGTTGAGGCCGAAGCTTTCTGGCACGCCTTCAGCGACGTTGCCAATGAACTGGCACCCAAGAATCGTGCCCTGCTGGCCGAGCGCGACCGCCTGCAAACCGAACTGGATGGCTGGCATCGCGCCAACCCGGGTCCGGTGCGCGACGCAGCGGCCTATCGCGCCTTTCTCGAGTCGATTGGCTACCTGCAAGCGCTGCCAGCGCCGTTCAAGGTGAGCACAGCCAGTATTGACAGCGAAATCAGCCAACAGGCTGGGCCGCAGCTTGTGGTGCCGGTGATGAATGCCCGCTATGCGCTCAACGCAGCCAACGCTCGCTGGGGCAGCCTGTACGATGCGCTGTATGGCACCAACGCCATCTCCGACGCTGACGGCGCTGGCATTACCGCCGCTTACAATCCAGCGCGTGGTGTCAAGGTGATTGCCTTTGCACGCAAGTTTCTCGATCAGGCCGCGCCACTAGCCAGCAGCAGCCATAGCGCAGCCACTGCTTATAGCGTAGCCAACGGCCAACTGACGGTGAGCCTTGAAGATGGCACAAGCACCGGCCTAGCCCGTCCGGAACAGTTCATCGGCTTTAATGGTGAGGCTGCTGCTCCCAGCTCGGTATTGCTAAAGAACAATGGCCTGCATTTCGAAATCCAGGTCGACCGCCAGCATCTGATCGGCAGGACTGATGCCGCCGGGGTGAAAGACGTGGTGGTTGAAGCCGCACTGTCCACCATCATGGACTGCGAAGACTCGGTGGCCGCAGTGGATGGCGAAGACAAGATCGTGATCTACCGCAACTGGCTAGGCCTGATGAAAGGCGATCTGGTCGACACCTTTGACAAGGGCGGCAAGACCGTCACCCGCGCCCTCAACGCCGACCGCGAGTACACCGCGGCCGATGGCGGCACGGTGAGTCTGCATGGTCGTTCGTTGCTGTTCATCCGCAACGTGGGCCACCTGATGACCAACCCGGCCATCCTGCTGGAAGACGGGAGCGAAATTCCGGAAGGCATCATGGACTGCGTGGTGACCACCCTGATTGCACTGCACGACATGCAGCGCAAGGGCAACTCACGCACTGGCAGCATGTATATCGTCAAGCCCAAGATGCATGGCCCGGCCGAAGTGGCCTTTGCCTGCGAGCTGTTTGGCCTGGTCGAGAAGATGTATGGCCTGCCTGACAGCGCGCTGAAGATGGGCATCATGGATGAAGAGCGCCGCACCTCGGTCAACCTGGCCGCCTGCATCAAGGCCGCCGAATCCCGCGTGGCCTTCATCAACACCGGCTTCCTCGATCGCACCGGCGACGAAATGCACACCGCCATGGAAGCTGGCCCGATGATTCGCAAGGGCGACATGAAAACCTCCAAGTGGATTCAGGCCTACGAGCGCCACAACGTGCTGGCCGGTCTGGCTTGCGGCTTGCGCGGAAAGGCGCAGATTGGCAAGGGCATGTGGGCCATGCCCGACCTGATGGCCGAAATGCTGGAGCAAAAGATCGGCCATCCCAAGGCAGGTGCCAACACCGCCTGGGTGCCCTCCCCCACCGCTGCCGCGCTGCATGCGCTGCACTATCATCAGGTGGACGTGGCAGCCCTGCAAAAAGAGATGGAGAACATAGACTTTCAGGCAGAACGTGATGGCCTGCTTGCCGATTTGTTGAGCGTGCCGGTGGCTGAAAGCGCCAACTGGTCTGCCGAAGAGATTCAACAAGAGCTGGACAATAATGCTCAAGGCATTCTAGGTTATGTGGTGCGTTGGGTTGATCAGGGCGTGGGCTGCTCCAAGGTGCCGGACATCAACAATATCGGCCTGATGGAAGACCGCGCCACGCTGCGTATCTCCAGCCAGCACATTGCCAACTGGTTGCGCCACGGCGTGACCAACCAGGCGCAGGTCAGCGAGACCCTCAAGCGTATGGCAGGTGTGGTGGATCAGCAAAACGCCAGCGATCCGGTCTATCAGCCGATGGCTGCCGACTTTGAAAAATCAGTGGCTTTCAAGGCTGCCTGCGATCTGGTGTTCAAGGGTTGCGAGCAGCCCAGCGGCTACACCGAGCCCCTGTTGCACCAATGGCGTCTGGTGGCCAAGGCGGCTCATTGAGCCCTTATTGAGCTCACTCTGAACCCAGGCTGATTCATTATCAGCCTGGCCTAAACAAGGCGGTTGCCCTGATGGGTAACCGCCATTTTTATGGCTCAGCGCTCATGCGGGCTTGGCGGCGCTGAGTCGTCTCACCCCGTTGACGAAACGCGACAAGGTATCCGACAGCACGCCGCGCGGAATCATCACCTCAATCAACTGAAAGCGCCCGCGTGTGGCCAGCGCACGATCCATGGCGGCCTTCAGTTCGGCACGCGTGCGAACACGTACGCCGTCACCGCCCATGCCAGCGGCCATGTCGGCAAAGCCCCAGTCATCCAGATCATTGAAACCGGACTCGGGTTGAAAGGTTCGGAGCATTTCCCAGCTGGCGTTGTTAAACAGCAACACAATCGGATCCCAGTTGTAACGCCTACAATTACCTAGCTCCCAGCCAGTCATCTGAAAAGCGCCGTCGCCAACCAGAATAAGCGGTCGCTCGCCTGTGGCAGCCTGCAGGCCCAGCCCGGCTGGCACGCCAAAACCCATGGTGGCGTAATAGCCAGGTGCCACCAGGGCGGTGTGCTCGATATCCATGGCGGTGAACAAGCAGTCCCCCATGTCCGAGGCTATTGGCATTTTGCCGTGCTCGGCCATCAGATCATTGACGGCAGTGGCCACGTCGGAAGGTTTGATGCTTTCGTCGTCAGCGATCAGACCGCGCGGATATTCCGGCTGCTTGACCGTAAAAGTCTTGTCGCTTTGCGGCACACAGACCAGCATGGCATCGACCAGCGCAGATAGCGGAATCGCCGGGTAGGTGTGATAGCCCATGCTCACCCTGCCCTCCAGCGCCTGAATCGTGCGTCGCAGGTCGATGTGTTTTTCTGACACGCCGAAGTTGGTGTCCGACAGAATCACCCCTAACAGAAAAAGCCCATCGGAGTGCTCCACAAGGTGAGTCACCTCGGGCAGGCCGGCCAGCCCCATGTAGGTTCCCATCAGCGGCGCGCCATGATCGGCCAGCAAACCCCGTCCCATGAAGCTGGTGACCACTGGCAGATCAAGCCGTCGCGCCAACTCCGCCACCTTGTCCTCCAGGCCAAAACGGCGCACCTCAACACCGACCATCATCACTGGCGATTTGGCACGCGTCAGGCGCTCAAGCGCTTCTTCAACGCAGGCTTCCAGAGCCTCAGCGTCACAGGCAACGGATGGCAAAGTCGGCACTGGTGCGCACTCCCTAGCCACCAAGTCGCGCGGAATTTCAATGTACACCGGCAAAGAGTGATGCAGGCAGTTAGCCAGCACCCGCGCAATATCTGCCGGTGCGCGGTCGGCGTCATCAAGCCTGACCTGGTCACAGGTGATTTCGCCAAAAATGCGGAATTGAGAGTCCAGCGTCTTGGCTTGATGGTGTAGCAGCAAACCGGAGCGGGATTCGCCTAGCCCAGGGCCACCCGAGATCACCACCAATGGCGATTTTTCGGCGTAGGCGGCAGCTACCGAGTTGATCATGTTGAGCGCGCCAGCACCATAGGTGACGGCGGCAACACCCAGGCCACCACTTATCCGTCCAGCGGCGTCCGCCGCAAAACCCACGCCTGGTTCGTGAGACAAAGTGTGTAGGGGCAGGATTTTGGACTCTTCGATGATGCGAAAGTAAGGCAGCGCAAAGTCGCCCGGAATGCCAAAAATCTGACTAGCTCCATTGTCCTTCAAGGCGTGCAGCAGTGATTCGGTGAGGTTCATGACCGGTGTCTCCGTTATAGGTGTTAAATAGCATTGTCGCGCGCGCTTGATGCATGGTGTGCGCAAGCTGACCGCCTTGTTTCACTAAAGATGCACATTTTGTGCATCAAAAGGAGTAAGCATGAACACGCTGATTGTGGACCGTTACGACCTCACGTTGCTTGAAGCATTGCAACGCAATGCCGATGCCAGCAACGCGCAACTGAGTGAGAGCGTGCATCTGTCTCCATCGCAGATCAGCCGTCGCTTGCAAAGACTGCGCCAGAGTGGGCTGATCGCCGGTTATGCTGCACTGCTCAACCCGCAAGCCATCGGGCTGGGCGTGATTGCCTTTGCGCATGTGATTCTTGAGCGCCAGGGTGGTGCGCGAGTGGAGGCTTTCGAGGCCAGTGTTGCGGCCTTGCCCGAAGTTCTTGAATGCTTTTCGGTGAGTGGTAGCGCCGACTATGTGTTGCGCATTGTCGCACCAGACCTTGCCGCGTTCTCCGAGCTGATGATGAAGCATGTGCTCAGGTTGCCAGGCATCGCCAACCTCAAGACCGACATTGTGCTGGGTACGGTCAAACAGACGCATGTGCTACCGCTGGACCACATTCGCCATCCGCGAGAACCAAAGCACAAGCTGGGCTACACTGGCGATTGACTTTCCGTCAGAGACAACTTCACCACTTTGCCTGTTCCTTATGGGCGAGGCTTTAAACCGGAGTCCGTTTTACGATGATCGCCGCCCTAACCTTGCTACTGGTTTATCAGCTCACCGGCGAAGTCATGGTGCGCTGGCTTGAGCTCCCAATACCCGGTCCGGTGGTCGGCATGGCGCTGCTGTTTGCCAGCCTGATCGTTTTGAAAGGTCCAAACCAGGAATTACGTGGCACCGCCAACGGCTTGTTGCAGCATCTGTCGCTGCTGTTTGTGCCTGCCGGCACTGGCGTCATGCTGCACTTTCAACGCCTTGGAGACGAATGGCTGTCCCTGTTGCTTGCGGTGACGGTCAGCACGGTGTTATCAATTGCTGTGTCTGCCTTGCTGCTAAGCCTTTTCTTGCGCAAACGCAGTAGCAAGGGAGAGTCGTCATGAACAACGATCTAGGCGAAGTGTGGGTATATCTATCCACCACACCACTGCTTGGGCTGACCTTGACGCTGGTGGCTTATCAGCTTGCCTGGTGGATTTATCAGCGCGCTAATCAACACCCCTTGCTCAATCCGGTGCTGATCGCAGTGACTGTGCTGGTGTTTGTGCTGATGCTGACCGGCACTGATTACGACACTTACTTTGATGGTGCTCAGTTCGTGCATTTTTTGCTTGGCCCGGCCACGGTGGCGCTCGCCATTCCGTTATATGCGCAGTGGCAGCGCTTGCGCAAGATGCTGATTCCGTTGCTGCTAACCCTGGTGGTGGGCTCGCTGACTGCGGCGCTATCGGCTGTTGGCATTGCCGCTGCGCTGGGGGGCAGCCGCGAGAGTCTGATGTCGCTGGCCCCCAAAAGCGTGACCACTCCAATCGCAATGGGTATCGCCGAAAGCCTGGGTGGCCTGCCATCGTTGACCGCCGTGCTGGTCATCATCACCGGCATATTCGGTGCGGTGACTGCAAAATACGTTTATCAGGTGCTACGTATCGAAGATCATGCAGTGCGTGGTTTTGCCATTGGCATTGCCTCCCACGGCATAGGCACGGCGCGCGCCTTTCAGGTCAGCGAACAGGCTGGCGCCTTTGCTGCGCTGGCGATGGGCTTGAATGCCTTGGTCACAGCCTTGCTGTTGCCGTTAGTGTTGCCATGGTTGAGCGGCTTACTGTAGGCCTTGACTCGGCAGATAGATGGGAATGCGCTTGCTTCCATTGCGTCTTGTTGTGCACAAGCGGAAAATTTATAAAAAGATCAACACAAGGAGGGCTTCATCATGACACCGACTTCGGTGCACGACATTCGTAATATTGCCTTGCTAGGCCATAGCGGAGCAGGCAAGACAAGCCTGCTGGAGGTGATGCTGGCTAAATCTGGTGAAATCAATAGCGCTGGCTCAGTCGAGCGCGGCAGCACAGTCAGCGACTTTGACCCCCAGGAGCAACAGATGGGGCATTCGCTCACCACAGCGGTGACACATCTAGAATGGGCCGGACACTGGATCAATCTGCTCGATACACCCGGGCTACCCGATATGGCCGGACGTGCCATGGCCACGCTAGCTGCGGTCGAAACTGCTGCCATCGTGCTGAATGCACAAGCAGGCATCGAAAGTGGCACTCGGCGCATGATGGAGGCCTCACGCGGCAAATGTCGTATGCTCATCATCAACCGGATCGACACCCAAGGGATTGATCTTGAAACCTTGATGGAACAAATTACAAGCACATTCGGTGCTGTCTGTCTGCCCATCAACCTGCCGGCTGCCGATGGTACTGGCGTTATCGACTGCTTTTTTGCGCCCGACACCGATGCACAAACTGCTTTTTCGTCCGTGTCTTCGGCACACGAGGCTATTGTTGATCAAGTGGTGGAGCTGGACGAGGCGCTGATGGCAGCCTATCTGGAGCAAGGCGAAAGTCTCAGCCCTGAACAACTGCACGATGCTTTTGAAAAAGCCTTGCGCGAGAACCATCTCATCCCGGTTTGCTTTGTATCGGCCAGCGACGGCGCAGGAATTCGTGAGCTGCTTGATGTGATTGCACGCCTCATGCCGGACCCCACCGAAGGCAATCTTCCGCAGTTTCTCAAGGGCGAAGGCGATCAGGCGCGCGCTGTCGCTGTGCTACCCGACCCCGAACGCCATGTTGTTGCACATGTGTTTGAAGTGCTCAACGACCCTTATCGTGGAAAGCTTGGGGTGTTCCGTATTCATCAGGGCACCATCACACCCAACACTCAGCTCTTCATCGGCAGCGCACGCAAGCCGTTCCGTGTTTCACACCTGCTACGCCTGCAAGGAAAGCAACAAGTCGAAACGGCTGTGGGCGTGCCGGGAGATATCTGCGCAGTAACCCGGGTGGATGACATTCATCCTGGTGTCGTTTTACATGATTCTCACGATGAAGATCACTTCCATATCGCGCTGCCACCTTACCCGCAACCTGTTTTTGGTCTGGCGCTGATCCCGGCCAAACATGCTGACGAACAAAAGCTGGCTGAAGCCCTGGCCCGCCTGCAAGACGAAGACCCATGCATTGAGGTAGGCTTTGATCCACAAAATAAACGTACGGTGATTCGTGGTCTTGGCGAATTACATCTCAAAATCCTGCTTGAGCAACTCAGAGCGCGCTGGAATCTGGAAATTGATACTGCGGCACCTTCCATTCCATACCGGGAAACCATTTCCAGCACCGCAGAGGCACGCTATCGCCACAAGAAACAAAGCGGCGGATCAGGTCAGTTTGGCGAGGTCGCCTTGCGCGTCGAGCCACTGGAACGGGGCGCAGGCATTGAACTGGGGAACGAGGTCAAGGGTGGCACCATCCCGACCAATTTTTTGCCTGCTGTCGAAAAAGGTGTCAAACAGGCACTGGCAGAAGGCGCCGCTGCAGGTTATCCGGTGCAGGATGTGCGCATTGTGTTGGTGGACGGCAAACATCACTCGGTCGACTCCAACGAGATTTCTTTCATTACCGCAGGTCGATATGCCACGCTAGAAGCCTTGCAACAAGCAAACCCGCTTGTGCTGGAGCCGATACTGGAAGTGACGGTGCAATTGGAAGACGCGCATTTTGGCGAAATCAGCACGGAACTGTCGTCACGAAGAGGAAAGCTGACAGACACTGAAAGCACTACGCCTGGACGTACGCGAATAACCGCTGAGGTGCCAATGGCAGAAATGGACGGTTTCGAGGCCCGCATGAAAGCCATCTGCTCGGGTGACAGTGAATTCACCGTGGCGCCGACTGCCTACGAACCGGCACCACCGGATGTGCAAAAGCGACTGATACAGTCTCATCAGCAACACGCCACCGCACACTGACACCATGAAGCTCACCAGACGCCATCGTGCTTACTGGCGCATTAACCTGATCCTCACCACCAGTCTGCTGGTGGTGTGGTTTCTGGTGACTTTTGTAACTGGGTACTTTGCCCGCGAACTCAACGCCTACAGCTTTTTTGGCTTTCCCTTGAGCTTTTACATCTTCTCGCAGGGCGCACTCATCGTCTTCATGTTCATCATAGCTATTTACGTGTGGGTGATGAACCGTCTGGACAGAAAGTTTGGTGTTGCGGAAAAGCGTTGAGGCGTCAGTGACGCCTATTTTTCAGTTTTTTGAATGCGACGGCCAAAGTGGTGTGCATGCCGACTAAGCGCAAAGTCGAAAATGACCTTACACCATATGGTGACCCCAGCCAGCGCGCTCCATACGTCATACTCGGCCTGCCCAAGCAAAACAAGTCCGATTGCAAAAATGATCAAACCTGCGCCCACCAGGTTGATAAGCGCAGCAACAGGCGCGTAACGCCCGGGCTCTTCAGGCGACTCCCCGCGCTTGAGTGCAACCTCTGAAAAATCCCGTTTGATGATGATCTTCCAGGCGCGCCTGAGCCACACGAAGGAAATCGGAAACAGCGCAATAAACAGAATCCAGGTGAGCGCGATACCTATGTCAAAAGCCATTTGATACTCCAGTTGAGTGCACCAAAGTGATGCAAGCAGCCAGTAAATTTGCCACAAAAAAGAAAACCCCGCCAGACTTCGACGGGGTGTCCGAATCTGCTGGCAACCTGCATGAGCAGATGCCAGCCATTTAACGCTTAGTGATCAACAGCAGCACCTGCACCACGCGGCACACGGACGTCTTCAACCATGTGCTGAATGTGGTCCGGAGCCGGAGCGGTAACCTTCAACACGACGAAGGCCACTGCAAAGTTGACCAATGCGCCAACCGTGCCGAAGGCTTCCGGCGTGATGCCGAAGAAGGAGTTCGGGCCGCCGATCAGTTCGACAAACTCAGTGCCCTTCACGAAGAAGATACCCTTGTGTGCGAACACATAGAACAGGGTGACCGTCAGGCCGGCCAACATACCGGCAATCGCGCCTTCCTTGTTCATGGTCTTGCTGAAGATGCCCATCATGATGGCCGGGAACAGCGACGCACCCGCGATACCGAAGGCCAGTGCCACCGTACCTGCCGCAAATCCCGGCGGGTTAAGACCCAACCAGCCTGCGACCACGATTGCAAACGCCATCGAGATCTTGCCGATCATCAGCTCACCCTTCTCGGACATGTCCGGCGCAAAGATGCTCTTGACCAGGTCATGCGAGACTGCAGAAGAGATTGCAAGCAACAGACCTGCAGCAGTTGACAGAGCAGCAGCCACACCACCCGCAGCAACCAGCGCAATCACCCAGTTGGGCAGCACTGCGATTTCCGGGTTGGCCAGCACCATGATGTCGGCGTTAACCGTCAGCTCGTTGCCGTTCCAGCCAGCTGCTGCGGCACGTTCCTGCGCTTCTGCACTCGGCCTCGGTGACATGTACTGGATACGACCGTCGTTGTTTTTGTCTTCCCAACGCAGCAGACCAGTACGCTCCCAACGCTTCATCCAGTCAGGACGCTCTTCGTAGACCAGGCTGGCCTCTTCGGCGAACATGTCACCACCAGTCACGACCGCGGAGTTCACCGTGGCATGCAGGTTGTACTTGGCCATGGCGGCAACAGCAGGCGCCGTGGTGTACAGAATGGCGATGAAAACCAGCGCCCAACCAGCAGAGTAACGGGCATCGGCCACCTTAGGTACGGTGAAGAAGCGAATGATGACGTGCGGCAGACCAGCAGTACCAATCATCAGCGAAATCGTGTACACAAACATGTTCAGCGTACTGCCCGGAACAGAGGTGGTGTACTCGTTAAAGCCGAGGTCGGTAACAACCTGGTTCAGACGCTCCAGCAGGTGAACATCCGTACCTGACAGTATTGAGCCAAGACCCAACTGCGGTAGCGGATTGCCAGTGAGTTGCAGCGAGATGAAGATTGCCGGCACGGTGTAGGCCGAGATCAGCACGATGTATTGAGCAACCTGGGTGTAGGTGATGCCCTTCATGCCGCCAAACACGGCGTAGGCAAACACGATACCCATACCGATGTAGATACCCATCTCGTTGGTCACGCCGAGGAAGCGCGAGAAGGTCACGCCAACGCCGGTCATCTGGCCGATAACGTAGACGATGGAAGCCACCAGCAAGCACAACACAGCAACTGCGCGGGCGCTGTTGGAGTAGTAACGGTCACCAATGAAGTGCGGCACGGTGAACTTGCCGAACTTACGAAGATACGGTGCCAGCAACATGGCCAGCAACACGTAACCGCCGGTCCAGCCCATCAGGAACAGACCACCGCCATAACCCAGGTTGGAGATCAGACCAGCCATCGAGATGAACGAAGCGGCAGACATCCAGTCAGCAGCAGTCGCCATACCGTTGGTAACGGGGTGAACCCCGCCGCCGGCCACGTAAAAGTCTTTGGTGCTACCGGCACGCGCCCACACGGCGATACCGATATAGAGCGCGAACGACCCCCCCACGAAGAGGTAGATCATTAATTGCAAATTATCCATATTGACCTCTTCCTGAATTATTGTTCGTCAACGTCGAATTCGCGATCCAGATCACCCATCTTCTTGGCGTAATAGAAGATGCAAGCGATAAAGATGTAGATCGAACCCTGCTGTGCAAACCAGAAGCCGAGCGGATAGCCACCCAGACTGATGTTGTTCAACACGGGGGCAATGATGATGCCAGCAAACAACGACACCAGGAACCAGACAATCAGGACATTCCGGATCAGCGCGAGCGTCGCCGTCCAGTAGCCTGCAGCGTTTTTGTCCATAACGCCTCCTCTCTTAAAGTTATCGAACCAGATGGTTCACGGACTGCCATAAACAGCCCCCCGATTATCGACGCGCGATCTTACTTCTAGCTTACAAGTCGTAACATCGGCGGCATTTCAAGCGAACTTAGCGCCAAAGAGCCAAGAATGAGATGCGTTTGAGCCGAGACACAGGGGCAAGCAGATTCGGGTCACGGTGCGAGATCACGCACCAGGCGCAAATAGATGAAGTCGGAACGGCCACCAGTACCGGTATGACCACTCAGAAACGACACCCCCCAGGCACTGTAATTCAAGCGCTCATGCCGGGTGCTGGTCCAGAAACTGTGGGTAGGAGAATTAGGGAAGACGGTAGTGATTATTGTCGGCTTTTCGAACTCCCCCACGCAGCCTCCGCCAAGGCCTTCTCGACTGGGCTCGGAGCGACGTCCGGTGCTGCAGAAGGTCAGCGCGTAGAGCTCGGGCTGCGTCGGCAGCCGCCAGTCATCATACCCGGCAAAGGCGGTTTCATCTGCCACCAGAAAGGCGCGATCCCAGTTTAGCTGACGTCCTTCGCCTACGCAGGTATGGCCGCTCCAGTCCTGTCCAATGGCGCATCGCATCCACATCAAGCCAGCCTCGGCATCAATCACCGTGCCATTGTTCAGGACCTCAAAGCGTTGCGACATGCGCTCGCGCCGCTCTTCAACTGCAGCCACTTCAGCCGCCTGAGCCAATTCACCCGCCTCTGTCAGTCGTCGCTCCAGCACGATGGTCAGCACTGGCGAAGAAACTGTTTCCGAGTGTTCAACTTCAACCGCAGCGATCAAATCAAAGAGTTCGCCACCAGAGCGTTTTGCCTCCACATGATAGCGCCCAGTGGGTAAACGGAGCTCCAGCGCCTGCCCCGCTTGTTGAGGGCTTTTTCCATAGTGCTGCCCATTGACTGTGATATCGGCACCGCCGGGTTGCGTCGCGATGCGCATGATATCCGGCGGGGACGAATCCTTTCCGCATGCTGTCAAAAACGCCGTCATTACGATCAGAACCGGCAAAAGCATGGAATAACGACTTGGTTTGAACATTTTTGACCCTGAACGCCCAAAACGGGCTTTTTGAAGACTGGCCTGCATTCTGCCACAGACCTCTCATGGAAGCGGTGTCTTGCCGGACCTGCCTGAAACGCAAAGACCGCCTAGCGGCGGTCTTTGCGTGCTGAGTGAAACGGACTCAGGCGATACCCGGGTTGCCCGCCATACCTTTCAGTCTGGGTTCGTTGATCTCAAGCTGCGTGATCACCTTGCGGTCACGCAGATGACTTGCAACCACATCCCAGACCGGAGGACCGGAGTCACGCGCCTCTTCAGACACTGGCGCCCAACCTGCGACCTTGTAGGTCTTGTTCGGGTCAATCGGTTTGCCCTTGAGCATCATGTTGCTGATACGTCCGCCCATGGACGCGAGCGGGTCACAGTCGTACTGCAAGCCGCCAACGCGAACCATGTCGCCGCCCTGCTGATAGTACGGATCAGGGTTGAAGATGTTATCGCAGACATCTTCCAGCACCGTCTTGATCATCTCGCCGCTCATCTCGGTCATGGTGGTCCATGGGTAGGTGATCGCGGTCTGATCGAGCAAGTTTTCCATATAGATGGTATCGCCCGGTAACAGTGACGTACCCCAACGGAAACCCGGCGAGAAGGCGATCTCGGCATCCATCTCCGAGATGAGCGCGTCGACCAGCAACTGGTCCCAGGAACCATTGAAGTTGCCTCGACGGTAAAGCAGGCCTTCGGTAACCGCCAGCGGCTCACGCAGTTTTTCCAGGAAAGGCGAACGCACCTTGTCGATGAAGGCCTGCATCTCCGGGTCAGCCGGCAACAGGTTTGAGAACACCGGCAACAGCTTGTAACGGAAGTCCTGAACCTTGCCATCACGTACATCGAAGTCCATGACACCCAGGAACTTGCCGTTGGAGCCGGCATTGGTGACCAGCGTCTTGCCGCTAGCGTTTTCGACAATCGTCGGGGCCGGCACGCCGTCATGCGTGTGGCCACCAAAAATAGCGTCAATGCCGGTCACCCGGGAAGCCATCTTGATGTCGACGTCCATACCGTTGTGCGACAGCACGACGACAACCTGCGCGCCCTCGGCGCGCGCCGCATTCACCGCCTCCTGCATTTCCTGGTCGCGAATGCCAAAGCTCCAGTCGGGAGTCAGCCAGCGCGGGTTGGCGATCGGGGTATACGGGAATGCCTGACCAACGATGGCAACCGGCACGCCGTTGATATTCTTGATGACGTAAGGTTTGAAGACCGGGTCTTCAAAGTCAGTGGTTTTGACGTTCTGGGCAACAATATCGACCTTGCCTTCAAAATCGTTTTCTTCGATTTCTTTGACACGATCGGCACCCAGTGTGCTCTCCCAGTGCAGAGTCATGACATCGACGCCGAGCAGTTTGCAGCCATCAACCATATCCTGCCCATTGGTCCACAACGCGGTGCCCGAGCCTTGCCAGGTGTCGCCACCGTCAAGCAGCAGTGCACCGGGGCGACTCCCCTTCATGCGTTTGACCAAGGTGGAGAGATGCGCAAAACCACCGACCTTGCCATAAGTACGCGCGGCCTCGACAAAATCAAGATAGGTGTAGGCGTGCGCCTTGAGCGAACCAGCCTCATAACCATAATGCTTGAGTAGCGCCTCGCCTACCAGGTGCGGAGGTTGCCCAAGCATTGAGGATACGCCCAGGTTGACGTTAGGCTCACGAAAATAGATCGGCAACAACTGCGCATGACAGTCGGTCATGTGCAGGAGGCTGACGTTGCCAAACGGAGGCAGATCATACAGCGCTTCTGCAGCCTGGCTTGCGCGAGCAAAATCGGAGTGCAGCGTCATGCCGCCGGCGGCGGCTACCGCCAGCAACTGCATGAATTCACGACGATTCATCGACATGGCAAAACCCTTTGTTTAGAAAATGAAAGGTGATACTGGCGTGGATCCGGCAACACGCACAACCAAAACAATGCCGGGACAATGGTCACTGCCATGGTGACCACCACCCCGGCGCGCAGAAGCCGACCTTACTGGTTGACCGGGGACTCGGGATTGAACAAATAAGCCATCACATGACGAATCTGCTCTTCTGTGAGTATCCCGCCAAAACCATTACGGGGCATGGTGCTGCACGCGTTGTAAGCCTTGGAGTTCCACAGCTTGCCCCAGGTGTATTTGACGATTTCGTCAGATGTGCCACGTACTTTTGCGTAGCCGTGAAGCGCGGGGCCGATGGTTCCATATGACTCGTTGGCGGGGTCAAGACCATGGCAGTTGTAGCAACTGCCACCGTTAACCGTATCGGCTTTGTCTGTCCAGGTAAGACCACGACCGCTGATGGCGATCTTCTGCCCTTCCTTCCAGTCTCCACCCTGCCAGTAGTCTCCGTTGGCAGGCCACTGAACAGTTGCCATTTCGGCCGCTTCAAGCCGCTTCATGGTTTCGCGATCAGGGTCGTTCGGGCTTGAACAGGCCTTTTGAATTTCGTCCCTGGTCTGACGCTCGATTCCGGCAATGCCGGTTGCCTTGAAAGAGCTGACCATCATCTCTTCGATGCGCTGCTCAAGATCAGACGCCAGGGCCACCGACGTGAACAACACCAACGGTGCAATCAACAGTTTCTTCATGTCTGCTCTCCTCAACGCTTCACACCAGGCCAGACGGCCTCGCCACCATTGCCTTTGCCCGCCATGTAGACCGACAGCGCAATCGTCACATCCGATCCGAAAATCGGTTCGGCGGTGCGTTGCTGACGGAAGCAGTCCCACAGGCGATGCTGCATGGTCCAGAACTGGGAGTTCGAGACACGGTAGGCAGGCCATGACCCCCAACCCTCGGCCGCACCTTCGGGAGTCGTAATGTTGGGAAGGCCAGTAGCACGAATACGCAAACCATCCTCTCCATGACAGGAGGCACAGGAGAAGTCCATTGCCCCTGTGCGGAAATAGAATGCCTTCTCGCCGAGCTCATACATGTCCTTCACGGCGGGGTGGTCGAGGTCAACTGCGATCTTGTGGCCTTTCGACTGCCCAGTCACATAGGCCACGACTGCTGCCACTTTGCCCCGTTCGCCTTGACGAAATCGGCCGTTGATGATTTCGTCAGATGGGATACCTTGCAAAGTCTCCATGCAGTACATCAGACGAGACTCAAGATCCTGCACCGTGCCCGTATCTTCAAAAAAACGCGGCATTTGAGCGGCAGCACCTTCGACCACACCTGGGCCAAGACCAAGGTCGCACTGTTCAAGTGTGGCATTTTTCGGACCACGAGCAGTCACCCACAACTCCTCGCCTTCCATTTCATATAGTTCGGCCGGGTTGCCGTCCTGCAGCATCTGTCGGTATTCATCAAAATTCAGATCGTTGCTTGATGCGATGCTGGAAACAGCAAGGGCGACTGCAGCGCTGACCGCAACAGTCAGTATTCTTGGTTTCATTGTCTCTCCTCCAGAATTGATCCGCGTGATTCGTTTTGCGCAGGGCGTCTGAACCCGCATGCGGAATCAGCCCTTCAGATTTTTGTCAGACACCTGATCGCAAGAACGGGCGAGACGAGAAGCTTGTCGAGCTTGAGCGATCGTCGCGAACCAAGGGTCAAACCGCGACCGGATTCGCTCGTTTTTGAGGCGCATAGTGGTTTCATGCGATAAAAAACTGGTGAATATGGATCGCGGTTCCCACTGGCGCAGCAGATCAGACTCAAGTCCGACAGGCTGACAACCCGCCCGTCGGGCGCTATTAACGGATTTGAACCGTGTCAGTGCGGCTTTCGCCTTTGTTGTCCACCCAACTGACTTCAACGGATTCGCCCGAAGCGCCACCATTGAACTTGAATGCCAGATACGGGTTGGTGGATACAGACGGACCAAGGTTGGCTATCAGCACCGTTTTGTCCTGATGCTTGGCTGTCAACTGGGTGATGTAGTGCGCCGGGATGAACTCACCAGCGGAATCACGGCGTTGACCGGTTTCCATCGGGTGGGACATGAGTACGCGAACTTCGGTTACGCCGTCGCTGGATGCGGCGCGGATACGCATGGGACCTGCCATTGTTCTATCTCCTGTAACTTATGTCTTGTCGATCAGCCGCCGCAGCCGCCGAGGGTGACCTTGATCTCTTTCTTGGCCATGTAGAACTTGCCATCGGCCTTGACAACGGCAAAGACATCGGACGTCTGACCCATCTTGACGCGCGTCTGCACGTCGGCCATCGTGCCTTGCGGAATGTCGAAACTCGCCGCCAGCATGTTGGGGTTCTTCTCGATCATGATCGCGATCTGCTCAACATTGCTCAGACTGCTATTCACCCCAACCGGCACAACTGCACCGTTCTCGGCGATGTCAGGGCCAATGATCTGCACGTCACCGCTCTCAACGGGAGCACCCGCATTGAGCGCACTGAGTGCCTCGTCCATGGTCTTTGCAGCAAAAGCTTCACGCTCCTGAGCTGCCATTGCCATTCCCGGCTTGATCATGCCGGCTGCAACCAACAAACCGAACACGCCGATACCACCACCGGCCTTGAGTGTTTCCCTGCGCTGAATATTCATTCCGTCTCTCCTCTTGACAGTTACTGCGCCTTGGCGCCCGACATGATCCACTGGACGAGCGCCTTGGCTTCATCGTCCGTTAAGTGGCCTTGAGGCGGCATCGGAATCGCCCCCCACACACCCTGACCACCGTTTTTTACCTTGGCGGTCAAGTATTCAGTTGCATCAGCCCGATCCTTATACTTTGCCTGAATCTCGTTGTACCCGGGGCCAATAATCTTGTTGGCAACGCCGTGACAAGCCATGCATCCCTTTGCATTGGCCAGCGCCAAGGCTGCTGCTGCGTCAGATTGTTCAGCAGGCGACGAGTCACCGGTGGGCTCAATGGTCACCACACCACGAACCGGGCCTACTTCGCGGTTCTGGTCGGCCAGGTTACCGTGAGCATCGCGCGCATAGTCTGGCAGGGACGAGGCAATTACGACCTCGGTCTTGCAGTTTTCCATACACAGCACGCCCTGGACATCTGGAGTCCCGCCGTTGCCAATGCCGCCGTCAGCCGCCGATGCGCCAGGCCACATGCCATGATCCGTGGTCATGCCATTGCGGTTGGGCATCAACTCCTGCACTTCGCGGATGTTTTCGTGACTCAACACAAAATCGTCATCGACGACTTCCGAGAGGTTCAGCATGTAAGCCAGCAGCCCATAGACTTCGTCGTCGGTAAGAGACTTGGGCGCAGTCCATGGCATGGCACGACGAATGTAGTCGAAGAGTGTCGAAATGGTCGGCACTTTCATCATCGTCGAACGCTGCGGGAAAGAATGATCGGTGAGCGCCTGTACCCGGCCTGTTTCAATGTCCGACGGCCTTACGCCACCAACCAGAGGGGTAAATACCTCGTTGGATTCGCCAAACGAACCATGACAAACAGTACAGTGGGCCTCCCAGGTGTCTTCGCCATCGAAAACGCTCCCGGAACCCTCGGGCAGCCCAACAAAATCGGGCCTTACATCGATATCCCACTTGGCGACTTCGGCAGGCGTGGCCTCTCTTCCAATGTTTTCAAAGCGATCAAAAGCCACCGCTGTCGTGCTTGCACCCGCAATCGCCAGGGCAATCAGTGTTTTAGAGAACCTGAACATTGCTCACCTCTCCCGACTCTTCCACCTTCCAGGACTGAATGGCGTTGTTGTGATAGATCGACGACGTCCCGCGCACTGCGCGCAACTGACCGTAGCTGGGTTGTACATGGCCGGTTTCATCAACCGCTCGCGACTGCAGAATGGCGGGCTTGCCGTCCCACACCCAATCAACATTGAAACGGGTAAGCGCCTTGGACAGCACAGGCGTTTCGAGGCGCGTCGGCATCCAGTTGATACCGCCGTCGACCGATACGTCGACACGGGTGACCTTGCCGCGACCAGACCAGGCCAGGCCGGAAATGTTGTGAAAGCCCTTGTCGAGCAGTATCTGACCACCAGAAGGGCTGGTGACAACCGACTTGACCTCTTGCACGGAAGTGTACTGCCGATGCAGGCCATCCGGCATCATGTCGATGTAGTGGACAGCCTCGTCCTTTGTGGCATAGGGCATGTCACCCACTTCGATTCGACGCAGCCACTTGACCCAGCTCACGCCTTGAACTCCCGGCACAACCAGACGCAGCGGATAGCCGTTTTCAGGCCGCATCATCTCGCCGTTCATGCCGTAAGCCACGAGAACCTCGCCAGACTCAACCAACTCCATGGGAATGGTACGCGTCATTGACGAGCCGTCTGCACCCTCGGCCAGGATGTAACGCCCCTTCTTGTAGTCGGCACCGCACATGTCAAGAATGAGCTTGAGTGGCACACCGGTGAACTCAGAACAGGAAACCATGCCATGTGAATACTGCACGGTCGGCACCGCGACGTTACCCCACTCCATGCCAGTGTTGGCACCACATTCGATGAAGTGAATACGGGACACTGACGGCAGACGCATGAGATCGTCCATGGTGTAGACCGCGTTGGTCTTGACCAAGCCGTTGATCATCAGGCGATGGCGGTTGGGATCGATATCATGCCAACCCTGGTGATGCCGCTCAAAGTGCAGGCCTGACGGCGTGATGATGCCGAACAAACCCTGCAGGGGTGCAAACGACACTGAAGAACCACCAACCCGGGTCAGTCCCGGGCTCTCCCGACGCACCAGACCGCGTTCGTACTTGGACGGCACACCATATGGATTTGCCGCAACCGGCAAACCAAGCGAGGTAGTCCACTCCGGCAGCTCAAGAATGGCGGGATCACCCAAACCACCCTGAGCGCGCGCCACAGCGGGCGCAGCCATGGCTGCGCTTGCAGCCAGAAAGGCGTTGCGCATGAAGTCGCGCCGCCCCTTGGTCACTGCCCCGATCTGATCCTGGGACAGGAAATTCTCCGGTGCCGGCCTGATTCTACCCGGCCGGGTGTAGTTGCTCGTCATGCTTCGACTCCCCTTTTTACCCGTGTGGTAACGTTGATCAATCAACTTTGTTTTTCGTGTAAATCCTGTTCGAGCCTGAGTAAGGACCGCCGCCTGGGCAAGCTCAAGTCAGTGCGTGAAGCGATGGTCACACACACTGTCCGGCACAAATCCGAAAAGTTTGGATCGACTATCCGGTAGAACACCTGACTGCCTTCGCGACGACGATCAACGACTCCAGCGCGATACAGCAGGTTGAGGTGTCTTGAAGTGTTGGCCTGGTTCAGACCGGTCGTCTCGACGACCTCCCCCACAGCCATCTCGCCGTTGCACAGGCAGTGCAGAATGCGCAGACGCGTCGGCTCTGACAACAAGCTGAAGTAATCCGCAACGGTTTCGAAGACCTTGGAAAGCTCATCCATTTTCTTGATCTGGATCAAATGTGCTGGACGCGACTGTATGACTATATGCGCATATAGTCAACCCCTAATATTTGTTCACTGCGCCATTTGACGGGAGGTCGATAGTTGTGCAAACGCTTGTTACGACATCTTTTATTGCGATAGACTCAAGGATGTCGTGCCAAAAACAGGCGTCAGACCTTCAACGCCGACAAGAACAGCGAATGAATTTTTACAAGGGCGACAAAAATCGCACTGATGTTTCTGGAGAGGAGGAATCAACTTGAAAACACGGATTATCGCAAGCCTGTTCGGCCTGGCCCTCGTGGCGGGTGTTGCGCATGCTCAAGACCCGCACCTGGCACGCAACCTCGCTGCCACCTGTGCAAACTGCCACGGCACCAACGGCGTCACCGCCGATGGTGATGCACTTGGCGAAATGATCACCCTGGCAGGAATGCCAGCCAAGGAGATCATCGAGAAGATCAATGATTACCGCTCGGGCGACATGCCAGCAACGATCATGCACCAGATTGCCAAGGGCTACACCGATGAGCAGATCAAGCTCGTCGCCGATTTTTTTGCTGCACAGGCCAACTGAGGAGAAAGCCCAATGCTGAACAGACGTGATTTCCTCAAGGCCATTGGCACCATGACCGCCGCAACCGGCGCCATGACGGGTATGGCCGGATTTGCTTTTGCCAACGAAGGCAGCAAGGGCCACGTGGTCGTGGTCGGCGGCGGGTGGGGTGGTACCACCGCTGCCAAGTATCTCCGCATGTGGAGCAATGGTGCAGTCAAGGTCACCCTGATCGAGCCACAAAAGGAGTTCATCTCCTGCCCGATCTCCAACATGGTCATCGGCGGCTACAAGGACATGGCCTACATCACCGCCAGCTATGACAATCTTGCGTCGCGCTGGGGCGTAGAAGTCATTCACGACATGGTCACCGGCATTGATGTGGCCAAACGCGAAATGACATTGGCTGGCGGGCAAAAGCTGAGCTATGATCGTGCGGTACTTTCACCCGGCATCGACTTCCTGCCGGAGCAGATCGAAGGGTTGGCTGGCAACGAAGAGCGCATACCGCACGCATGGAAGGCCGGCTCGCAGACGGTGATCCTGCGCAAGCAACTGGAAGACATGGCCGATGGTGGCGTGGTCGCCATCCATATTCCCAAGGTGCCCTATCGCTGCCCCCCCGGACCTTACGAACGCGCCTGCCTGATCTCCGACTATCTGCTCGCGCACAAGCCCAAATCCAAGGTCATCCTGCTGGACTCAAACCCCGAGATTCAATCCAAAAAAGGGCTATTTACCAAAGCGTTCGAGGACCGCTACAGCGGCATTCTCGAATATCGCCCCAACAGCACACTGGTCAAGGTTGACGCCAGCACGCTTGAGGCCGAACTCGACTTCTCCGAAGTCACGGCAGACGTGCTCAACGTGATCCCGCCGATGCGCGCCGGCCGTCTGGTCGATATGCTTGGCGTTGAGTTGATCAACGATCGCTGGGTGGACGTAGACTGGCTGACCATGGAAGCCAAGGGCGTGGCCAACGTGCATGTGATCGGCGATGCCACTTTCCCGGCGCCCACCATGCCCAAGTCCGGGCACATGGCCAACCAGCATGCCAAGGTGGCCGCAGCCGCTATTCTCAACGCCATGGCAGACCTGCCGCCAAACCCGACGCCAGTGGTCATGAACACCTGCTACAGCTTCGTGAATGGCAGCAATGTGGTGCACGTCGCTTCGGTACACCAGTACGATGCAGAGCAGAAGACCTTCCTGCCAGTGCAAGGCTCTGGCGGCGTTTCCGCTGCAGCCAGCGAGCTCGAAGGAAAGTACGCCTTGTCCTGGGCCCAAAACGTCTGGGCCGACATGCTTGCGTGAAGCTCTCGCGCTGCGACAAAAAAAGGCGCCTCCGGGCGCCTTTTTTTGTCGCAGTGCAAGCCGCAAACTTATTTAAGTGCGCTCACATACAAGGCGACAGCCTTGATCTCGAGTTCCGTCATGTTGGCTGCAATGGAGTGCATCACATCATTCTCGGTAGTACGCGGCCGATCATTGAAGGACTTGAGCTGGCGCTCGGTGTAACGCGCGATCTGACCAGCCAGTCTCGGCAACTCAGCATTGCCATAACCCTCCCGACCATGACAGCCCGCGCAGGGTGCAACACCCGAAAACTCGTTGCCTCTGTGGAAAATAAAGCTTCCGACCTGCAACAGCGCCTCGTCTTCAACTTCATTGCTCAAGGCCGGTTTACGCTCATAGAACACACCAAGCGCGATCATGTCTTCTGGCGTCAGACCTTCTACCATACTGCCCATGGTTCGGCTCTGACGCTTACCTGTCAAAAAGGCCTCAAGCTGCTTGGCGGTGTATTGATAATGCTGGGCCGCCAGACGCGGATACAGAGGCGTCGTACTCTCCCCCTCAGCGCCGTGGCACATGAAACACCTGGCCATGTGAATCTCTTCTGCTTTCGTCAGATCCACATCGGGCGGGTCAATCGCAAATGCTGCCGAACCCAGAAACCCGGCAGCACACGCTACCGCGAGCTTTTGTAAATACTTTTTCATTGCGTCTCTCTCCAGACTATCTCTCTTTTGAATACGGAAGTCTAAATCAGAAAACAGTCATAAGCCAAATTGGCACTGCACCGATCGAATCAAAATACGCTGTGGGCGCGCAGAAAATGACTTGCCGGGCACCGACGTGCCTGATGAAGGCTCAGCCTCTCCAGCCCAGCTCAAGCACCCATGGTCCCACTCCAGCCGCCAGCACACTCTGGATGTAGGGCACCAGCGACTGAGGCAACGCATCACGTGGCGCCCACAACAGATCATCGCACTTGTCAGGCTCGGCGATGCGGGGCTCCCCCGAACAAGAGGCAGCCCGCAATACGAATTCGATCCGGTTGGTATCCGACAGACGATGAACCACGCCAAGCACCGATAGCCCAGCGAAGTCGACCTCCACCCCCAACTCCTCAGCCAACTCCCGAACTGCGGTTTCACGCATGGACTCACCTGGCTCCACGTGACCACCGGGAAGACTGTAGAGCCCATCAAAGAAGCCAGTACCCTTCCTGCGCATCAACAGCACGCAACCGTCCCGCTCGATGAGGACATGCACACCAGTAAGAATCCCTTCGTGCCCGCCAGACCGGGGCTCAGTGCTTGCCTGTGCTTCCAAAACCACCCTCCCCTCGCTGACTGACGGCAAAATCGTCGACAAAGCTGAAGCCAACCTGCAACACCGGCACAACCACCAACTGGGCAATACGTTCCATTGGTTCGATGACGAAAGCCTGACTGCCACGGTTCCACACCGAAACAAAGATCTGACCCTGATAATCGGAGTCGATCAGGCCCACCAGATTGCCCAGAACAATCCCATGCTTGTGACCCAGGCCGGAGCGCGGCAGTATCATCGCCGCCAGACCAGGATCAGCCAGGTGAATGGCCAACCCTGTAGGCACCAAAATCGTTGCACCCGGCCCCAGCGTTTGGGCTGCCTCCACACAGGCACGCAGATCGAGTCCAGCCGCGCCAGCAGTCGCATAGGCAGGCAGCGCCTCATGCAGACGCGCATCAAGAATTTTTACGTCAATTTTGTGCATTGCTGACCTCCCCTCTGGCGCCTGCTTGTGCAAACCGCTGGGCAATGGCCTCCACAATCGACCCGGCGATTTCCGTCTTGCTCGCTCTGGGCAACGGGTGCGCCCCGGCGGCGTCAAACAAGACCACCACATTGTCATCGGTGCCAAGCCCATCCTGAACCAGATTGCCAACCACCATGTTCAGACGCTTGGCCTGACGCTTGCCCTCGGCATAGGTGGCAAGATCACGACTCTCAGCGGCAAAGCCTACGCAAAACGGCGCATCCTCGCGCGCAGCCACCTCGGCGAGTATGTCCGGGTTTGGTGCGAGCGTCAGGCTTAGCGCCTCACCCTTCTTTTTAATCTTGTGCTCAGCCACCACTTCCGGGCGATAGTCGGCCACCGCAGCAACACCGATGAAGATATCCGTACCGCTCAGACAAGCCATCACCGCGTCCCGCATCTCCAAGGCCCGCATCACCGAAAGTCGACGCACACCGTCTGGCACTGCCAGCCCAGTTGGGCCGCTCACCAGGACAACCTCCGCGCCCGCCAGCACACAGGCGCGAGCGAGCGCGTAACCCATTTTGCCCGAGCTGGTGTTGGTCAACCCACGCACCGGATCTATCGGCTCAAAGGTGGGTCCGGCGGTCAACAACACCTTGCGCCCCGCCAGCGGCTTCGGGGCCAGGAACACTTCAATTCGATCAAAAAGCAGTTCCGGCTCCAGCATCCGACCCATGCCAAGCTCACCGCATGCCTGCTCTCCGGCATCCGGCCCCAGCACACCGACGCCATCAGCCCTTAATTGTTCCACATTCCTTTGTGTTGCTGGATGCTCCCACATCTGCTTGTTCATTGCTGGCGCAACCAACAACGGGCAGTCGCGCGCCAGGCACAGCGTGGTGATCAGATCATCCGCACGCCCCTGCGCCAACCGTGCGATCACATCTGCGGTAGCAGGCGCGATGACCACCAAATCTGCATCGCGACTCAGATCGATATGCGCCATGTTGTTGGGCATGCGCGCATCCCACAAATCCGTCCATACCGGATTACCCGACAAGGCCTGAAAGCTCACTGCAGTGACAAACCGCGCCCCTCCCTCACTCAGCAAAACATGCACATCGGCCCCGGCCTTGACCAGCAAGCGCACCAACTCGGCACTCTTGTAAGCAGCCACCCCGCCGGTTACAGCCAGTAAAAGCTTGCGTCCACGTAGCACATTCATGACAATACACTTATCCTTTTGACATCCCGGAAAACAACACCGTGGCAATTACTGACTGGCCTGAAGCAGAAAGACCCCGCGAAAAGCTTTTGTCGCGCGGCGCTGGCGCCCTGTCAGACGCCGAACTGCTGGCCCTGTTCCTGCGCGTGGGGATACGCGGCAAGAGCGCTGTGGACCTGGCCCGCGACCTACTCGTGCATTTTGGCTCACTGACAAAATTGTGCAACGCCTCAGCGGACGAATTTTCGACGATGCCAGGCATGGGCCCGGCCAAATACGCCCAATTGCAAGCTGTGCTGGAACTCGCACGCAGGGCTTTGAACGAGAGTATGACTGAAGGCGACATTTTCAACGCGCCGGAAGCGGTGCGCAACTGGCTGAGACTCAGAATAGGCAGCCTGCCTCACGAAGTCTTCTGGATGCTCACACTGGACGCGCAAAACCGCCTTATCGAAGCCACTGAACTGTTCAGAGGCACACTCACACAAACCAGCGTCTATCCTCGCGAGGTAATCAAGCTGGCGCTCAGGCAAAACGCGGCCGCCGTGATCCTTGCCCACAACCACCCTTCCGGCGCACGCGAGCCCAGCAATGCCGATGAGTTGCTCACTCGCAGTCTCAAGCAGGCGCTGGACTTGGTCGATATCCGACTGCTGGACCACTTTGTCGTCACGGCACACGCTCAGCCTGTTTCGTTTGCCGAACGGGGAATGCTCTGAACTGACGCGAAAACCTAGCTTGCGAAGACACTCTGGCAATAAGGGCTTGTGCTAACAATAGTGCTTGGGCTATCATCCAACGTTTTCCGAAATCCGAACCCTTGGAGCATCATATGGCTCGCGTCTGCCAAGTCACCGGTAAAGCACCGATGGTGGGTAACAACGTTTCCCACGCGAATAACAAAACCAAGCGCCGTTTCCTCCCCAACCTCCAGTCACGTCGTTTCTGGAGCGAGGCCGAAAACCGCTGGATCCGCCTGCGCGTCAGCAACGCCGCACTGCGTACTATCGACAAGAAAGGTTTTGACGTGGTTGTCGCTGAATTGCGCGCCCGCGGCGACAAGATCTAATCTAGTTTCAGCGCCGCGTCGGCATTGCTCATCCGCTCACCGACAAGACACCTGAATCAACCTGCAGTACGGTTTCAGCTTCCACCTCCCCCAAAGACGCCAGCCGTTCAGGGGAATGTCAGTAAGCAAGCCGTTTTGCAACTGAATACGGAGTTTCACCATGGCCAAAAGCGCCCGTGAAAAAATCAAGCTGGAATCGACCGCTGGCACCGGTCACTTCTACACCACGTCCAAAAACAAGCGCACCACTCCGAACAAGCTTGAGTTCATGAAGTACGACCCAGTTGTACGCAAGCACGTTGCGTACAAGGAAATCAAACTCAAGTAAGTAGTCGTTCGCGCGTCAGTCCGCGTCTCGCAGGGGCACGCCCCAGAAACAGGATGATCGGGTTCGGAGCAAAAGGCAGCATCGAAAGATGTCTGCCTTTTTGTGTTTCCGTAAATACCGGCCTATGAACGTGCGAGCAAAAAATGGGGTCGAAAAAAAACGGCTGGCGAGCCAACCGTTTTATTTTCAGAGTTTCAACAATCAGGCGCGCTGAATGTTGGAAGCCTGCTTGCCCTTCGGGCCTTGAGTCACTTCGAAGGAGACTTTTTCGCCTTCCTTCAGGCTCTTGAAGCCGTTCATATTGATCGCGGAAAAGTGCGCAAAGAGATCTTCGCTGCCGTCGTCCGGGGTGATGAAGCCGAAACCCTTGGAGTCATTGAACCACTTAACGGTACCAGTTGCCATATTACCTACTTCCTTCATGAATACTTTATCTATCGGGGGGTTAACCCGGTGCTGCGACGATGCCTTACCTCTGAGTCTGCTGCGGAAACCGTTTTGGACAAGCGATATTGCATTGCGCTGATTGAGGTTTTACGCAGTTCGCACGCTCACGTCAAGCGGTTTGAACGAAGATCCGAGAACTCATTTATATTGCTCCGCAACAACCAAGGCCAGTTTCTGCGCATCAGACAACAGTCGTCCTTCACATCCTCTTACGCACCGCAATGGGGCAGACACCACAGCCCGGGTTGCAGCGTTTGGCAAGCCCTATAAACAACAAGGTGTTGCAAAAAAACGGAGACTGGCAGCACACATTCCAGCCAGCGAAACTTCTGTCAAGAAATGCAGCCTCACCAGCCAGCATGCGTTCAAATGCACTGCAGCAATCGTGCTGTTGTGAAAAAGCAGCAGGCTTAATCGTGATCGTACACACATTGGTTCGGTGCAAACTATTGCGCTTGTGTTTGACTTGATTAAGAATGGACTTCATGGCCAATCACAAACAAGATCAACACATTCTCGAGGTGGAGCGCGCAGGCACCAAGCCTCCACCGCTTTACAAGGTGCTACTGCTTAACGACGACTTCACACCCATGGATTTCGTGATCGAAATTTTGCAGAAGTTTTTTGGTTTGGACCGCGAACGCGCTACGCGGATCATGTTCCAAGTCCACAGAGAGGGCTCAGGAGTTTGCGGCATCTACCCAAAGGATGTCGCTGCAACCAAGGTAGAACAGGTTGTCTCCTACGCCCGTCAGCACCAGCATCCGCTGGCCTGCTTGATGGAGGAAAATTGATTATGATCGCCCAGGAGTTGGAAGTCAGTCTGCACATGGCCTTCGTTGAGGCCAGACAGAAACGACATGAGTTCATCACGGTCGAACACCTTTTGCTCGCCCTGCTGGACAATCTTTCAGCAGCAGAAGTCTTACGAGCGTGCTCGGCCAATCTCGATGAGCTTCGCCGTGAACTCGGCAGCTTCATCGACGAGCACACACCCAAGATTGCGGGCGACGAAGAAGTCGACACGCAGCCAACGCTGGGTTTTCAGCGTGTCATTCAGCGCGCCATCCTGCACGTCCAGTCCTCGGGCAAGAAGGAGGTATCCGGCGCAAACGTGCTGGTCGCGATTTTTGGCGAGAAGGATTCTCACGCGGTCTATTTTCTTCAACGCCAGAAGATTTCACGCCTGGATGTGGTCAACTTCATCTCGCACGGCATCGCCAAGTCGCCGCAGGCACGCCCCCAGCCAGCCAGCCGCAGCGAAGGTGAGGGCAACGAAGGCGAACAAGACAGCACATCTGCCGGTGGTGCGCTTGAAAACTACACGCAGAACCTCAATCAGCAGGCGATCATTGGCAAGATAGATCCGCTCATTGGGCGCGACAACGAGCTGGAGCGGGTCATCCAGACGCTTTGCCGTCGGCGCAAGAACAACCCGCTGCTGGTTGGTGAGGCCGGTGTCGGCAAGACCGCTATCGCTGAAGGTCTGGCCCGCAAGATCGTTGAAGATCAGGTGCCTGACGTGCTAAAGGGTGCTCAGGTATTCTCGCTCGACATGGGGGCGCTGCTGGCCGGCACAAAATATCGCGGCGACTTCGAGCAACGCCTCAAGGCGGTGCTCAAGCAGCTTGTCGAAAACCAGAACGCGATTCTCTTCATTGATGAGATTCACACACTCATTGGCGCAGGCGCCGCGTCGGGCGGCACGCTGGACGCATCCAACCTGCTCAAGCCAGCCTTGTCATCCGGCCAGCTTAAATGCATTGGTGCCACCACCTATTCAGAGTATCGACAGATCTTCGAGAAAGACCACGCCTTGTCGCGCCGTTTCCAGAAGATTGATGTAGTCGAACCCTCGGTGCCCGAAACCATTCAGATTCTCAAGGGACTCAAGAGTCGCTTCGAGGCGCACCACAACGTCAAATACTCTGCGGCTGCACTTACCTCGGCAGTCGAACTGTCGGCCCGCTACATCAATGATCGCCACCTGCCTGACAAAGCCATTGACGTGATTGACGAAGCAGGAGCAGCCCAGCGCATCCTGCCAAAATCCCGTCAGCGCAAATTAATCGGGAAAAACGAGATCGAGGAAGTCGTCGCCAAAATCGCACGCATCCCTCCACGCACTGTGTCAAACGACGACAAGACAGCGCTCAAAACGCTCGAACGCGACCTCAAAAGTGTGGTTTTCGGTCAGGACAACGCGATCGCTGCACTGGCGAAAGCAATCAAGATGTCGCGTTCCGGCCTTGGCAACCCTCAAAAACCGATCGGTAACTTCCTGTTCAGTGGTCCCACCGGAGTTGGCAAGACCGAAGTGGCACGCCAACTGGCCTACACCCTGGGCATTGAGCTGTTACGCTTTGACATGTCGGAATACATGGAACGCCACGCTGTTTCACGACTGATTGGCGCGCCGCCGGGTTACGTCGGCTTTGACAACGGCGGTCTGCTCACCGAGGCAGTCACCAAGAAACCACATTGCGTGCTGCTGCTGGATGAAATCGAAAAAGCACATCCTGACATCTACAACATTCTGTTGCAGGTGATGGACCATGGCACGCTCACCGACAACAATGGCCGACAGGCAGATTTCCGCAACGTCATCATCATCATGACCACCAACGCTGGCGCCGAGGCCATGCAGAAGAGTGTCATCGGTTTCTCCGCCAAGCGCGAGCTGGGTGACGAGATGGGAGAGATCAAGCGCATGTTCTCGCCAGAGTTCCGCAACCGACTGGATGCCACCGTCTCATTCCGTGCCCTCGACAACGAGGTCATACTGAAGGTGGTGGACAAGTTCCTGATGCAACTGGAAGCGCAACTGCACGAGAAGAAGGTCGAGGCTCACTTCACCGAAGAACTCAAGACCTGGCTCGCCTCCGAAGGCTTTGACCCGCTCATGGGTGCACGGCCGATGGCTCGCCTGATACAGGACACCATACGGGCGGCACTGGCAGATGAGTTGCTGTTTGGTCGTCTGGTTGACGGCGGCAAGGTCACGATCGATCTTGACGACGAAGGCAAGGTCAAGCTTGTTTTCGAAGAGGAGACGGCCTCGGTTACGGCTTGAAACACCACTGACCCGTCAGCCATTACGTTCAGGCGGCATGGCGGGCTGCTAAAATCCGGTCAGATCACGCACAGCAGGCAAGCACGATCGCCTGCTGTTTTTTTTACTACCGGAGAATCCCATGGAAATTCAGACCGCAGACCTGTGCGATGCCAACGAAGACAAGGTGAAAGTCGTCGCCCCAATGTTCCGGTCCTACGGCGGAGCAACAGCCTTTGCCGGCCCGATCACCACGCTCAAGGTTTTTGAGGACAACACGCTGGTACGCAACACCCTTGAAACGCCTGGGCAAGGTCGGGTGCTGGTGGTCGACGGAGGTGGGTCCATGCGCTGCGCACTGGTAGGCGATCAACTTGCCGTGCTGGCGGTAAACAACGGTTGGGCCGGAATCGTCGTATATGGTTGCATCCGCGACTCCAAGGCCATTGGCACAATGAATGTCGGCGTATTTGCACTTGGCACCAATCCGCGCAAGAGTGTCAAGAAGGGCATCGGTGAATCCGACCTCGTCGTCACCTTTGGCGGTGTGGACTTTGTACCGGGCCATTACGCCTATGCAGACGAGGACGGCATCATTGTCTCGGCAAGCCAGCTAACATTATAAGAGAGCACCCGAAAAGCCCAAGCCAACCAGAACACAACAAGCGAGACACAGCGCTCACCTGCGCGCAACGCTGGTTGTGGTCACAAAACGGCTTTTCGGGGTGTTCTGAACACACCGGGGTCATCGTCATGTCCGCACGAATCTTGCTGTCGCTGATCACCGCACTCGCCCTCAGTAGCTCCGCTGCGGCCCGAGAACTGGCGGTTGCGCCGGAGACCTTGATACCGGTCGAGCTTACCACCGTGGCCATGCTCAGCGGCAGCAACCTACCGGTCGTATTGCTGCGCGAACCCACATCCGGCGACGTGGTGCCCATCTTCATTGGCCCGCCCGAAGCCCGCGCCATCCTCCTCGCCCTGCATGGCGTGGTCACCCCCAGACCCATGACACATGACCTGCTGAAGGACGTTGTGGACAAGCTCTCGGGCACGCTCGAAAGCGTCATCGTCGACGACTTGCGCAACAACACCTACCACGGTGTGCTCGAGATCCGGGTCGCCCCCGACAATCGCCTGGTCCGCATCGACGCCCGCCCCAGCGACGCCCTTGCCCTTGCCGCTCGCACTGGAGCCGAAATACGAGTCGCCCCCAAAGTGCTCCAGGCGGGAATAGGTCTGGAGTTTGAAGGGCTGCACGACGACCAGGTGGTCAGCGCAATCGGTATAACGGTTGTAGAGGCCACCACCGACCTACGGGAAGCGCTTGCTCTGCCCAACACCCCTGGGGTGCTCGTCACTCACGTCACTGGCCCAGCAGTCAGTGCCGGAATTGCAGCCGGTGCGTTACTACTTTCAATCAACGGCGAAGCGCCACGCGATCCCATGCATTTTCTCGACCTCGTCCGCGCCACACCGCGCAACGAGAAGGCCAGTATCGACTATCTGCTTGAAGGACAAACCCGCAAGGCATCAGTGCCGACCAACATCCCGACCAGACGCCAGGGGCCCGCAGTGGCGCTGTGAGGGCTTGATTGCCAGCATTGCAGTTCAGGGCGATGCGCAAGAGCGACAAGCCCGGCAGCCACGCTTTTCAAAATCGTCTCGACTGCACCCACGCCCAGGGTGGCGCTGAGGTGCTGACAAAGCTGAACTCAAGACCACCGCGGAAGACCTCGGCTTTGCGGCTCTCTGGTCATGTGGAACCAAGGCCAGGGACAGGGACAGTGGCATTCAGGCTGCCGGGCACAAGCGATCGTGTTGGCCTGAACAGAACGCCCACAACTCAGTAGCGAAAACGCGCCACCAGGTCCTGCATGTGCCTCGACAAGGTCAGCAAGTTTCGGGCGCTTGCTGCACTCTGCTCGGCACTTCGGGCTGCGTCGTCTGCAATGCTCTCGATACGCTCAACGTTGCCGTTCAATTCACCAGTCGCTGCGGTCTCCTGCTCGGTCGCGCTGGCGATCTGGATGGACATATCCTTGATGCGCTCTATGGTTCTGGCAAATGCATCCAGGCGCTGGTCAGACTCTCTGACGATGACGAGACTGGACTCTGAATGAACCAGATTATTTTCCATGGCTTGTCGCGCAACGCGAGTTTTGGCCTGCAAGGACGCGACGGTTTCCGAAATCGAGCGGGTGGACTCATGGGTTCTGCCTGCGAGTTTGCGGACTTCATCAGCTACCACTGCAAAGCCCCGTCCCTGTTCGCCTGCACGAGCGGCCTCAATCGCCGCATTGAGCGCCAGCAGGTTGGTCTGCTCGGTGATGTCAGTGATGACGCTGACCACCAAGCCGATGGACTCGGCCTGACTGGCAAGCGAACGTACCTCTTCTGCGCTGCGCCTGATCTCGTCAGCCTGCGTCTCAATGGCACTCACCAGACGCTTCATTGACTCTCGTGCGTCATCAACCTGAGTGGCTTCGGACTCGGTTTCTACCATGGTCTTGTGCGAACTGCGTGCGATATCCTCAGCCGCAATCCGCATTTCAGCTATGGTGTGCGCAATCGCGGCAATCTCACTTTGCTGACGCTCCACACACTGCCGCGCTGTCTCGGTGGTTCGGCTCAAGTCTCTCCCTGCGTCCTCAACCTGCCCTGCCTGGTTCGATATCTGCGCGACAGTTGTCTGTATCTTCTCGCAAAAGCGGTTGAAGCTTGCGCCGACCAATCCGATTTCATCGTCTCGCGCCACTTTCAGACGACGCGTCAGATCTCCGTCGCCTTCGGCAATATTGGCCATGGCCTGCGCAATCCGTCCAATCGGACCGGACACCAGTTGATGCAATAGAACCAGCACGACCCCAAGCAGCACGAACACCAGCAACCCCATTGCGATCAACATCAGATCAGCCACCGCCGCGGCCGCCTCAATGTCGTCAGCCACAATCTGCGACGGCATGCCTAGCAGATGCACTGCCATAGTCTGACCCGCACCGTCTCGAACCGGTATGGCGACGGTAAACCAGTCATCCGTGAGTTCAACCGCCTGCAGCAAGCCACCCGAGGCGTGAACCTGACGCGCAAAGCTGATCACCTCCTCGGAAAACCAACGATCATTGGCCAGTACGAAATTACCGAAGCGGGTGTTGCGAGCGGCAGGCTGACCGGTCGTCAGACGTGATGCTTCGAGCAGCATCAGATAGCGTATTCCCTCAGCTTCGAAGTCACGACTGATGCTACCCACCCCCTGTGTCATCTCTACCGCCCCGACAACACGATCGCCCGCCAGCACAGGCGCAAAAGCGCGAATCAGGACATTGCCATTGGCGTCACTTTCAAACACCGCGTGCGCCTCACCCGCCTGCAGGGCACGCGCCAGCTAGCCTTGAAGCGGATTGGCGAGTGCCGGGCGACCAGCACTATCAAAAACCGCACGCCCGCTTGCATCAAACAAATGAACGTGAATGCCTTGATAGTTGGTGAACTTGCCATAATGTTCGCGCAGACGCGTCACGATGGCGGCCAGGCGTTCACGATCTCCAATAGCCAGAGCTGCAGCAAAAACCGGATCGCCAGCCAGCGCTACCGCGTTGGTGATACCCACATCAAACTTGGTTTCAAGGCGCTTGTTCAGGCTCGATGACAGCTCGGCAGCTCGTCTGTCGAGCGCATCGTGTCGTAAGCCCTTACCCACGTCCGACACAAACACGGCGGCTGCACCAAGACATAAAAGCCCGAAAAACATCAGCCACATGGAAAAACGTGTTGCAAGCTTGACGGGCTTCATCTCGACTCCAGACACACTAGTGGTTTATTCGAGGAGTTTAAACGACACAACCCGCCTGGACTTGAATACTAATTCACGGTGAACCAGTCCGGTTCGTTACCACACAGCGTCAAGCGCCACTACCAATCTGGGGACTTGCTCCGGCCTGAGCATGGGCGAACGGTGAATCGCGCCGCCCTGTGTATTGCCCTGCCACAAGGTCCCCTTGAGCAAGAGCACATCAAACGCTTGCGCCCCGGCGACACCGTCCGACGCCAGAATCAGCCCGGAGTCGTCGTCTGACAGACCACCCGCCGCGCCCAGGCGACTGCGGTCAGCGGCCCGCGACAACAGCCATTCGGTGCCAGGACCCCGGTAGGTACAAACCATGCGTATGCCTGTGCGGTCGACATGAAAACGCGGACACATTGCACCGTGAAGATACTCAAGCCGCAGTCCCACGCGGGGGCAGCCGAGCAGATCGGCATACACCTCGACCAGAAAAGCCATGTCCTGACGCAATGGGGCAAGCTGAGGAACAAATAGCGGCAAAGCCTCTGCCACCGCTTCCGTTTCAACCACCACCCTGAAACCCGTGCGAAGCGCACCGCTTGCAATGACTGCATCAAGCGCCTGCGCAACGTCACTTGCCATGCCTCTGCGCCACTGAAGAATCTGGCAGGCGGGCTCGAAGATGGAGATCACCCCGGCCACGTCGTCGGTGCTGATCAACTCCTGCGTTGCAGTCGCCGCGTCTGCGGATGTAACCGCAGGCGACGTCCTGATTGCCATGTCCGAGCATTTTGTCATGTTTGCGCTTGTCCCTTACAATTACCTTCAATCCATTAACGTACGTTATATCATTGCATTGATATTTTACAAGTCCTTCCCTTTACGCCCAATCAGATCACCTGCCCATCGCAGCGGCTTTCCGGGATAATGCGGCAATGCACAACACCAGAATAATGCGCTGCGTTCATCGCGCCAGCAGCATCAACCGGTCACCGATTCGCTCATCCGTGCGGAGTTGCGGCAACTCGCCTTGTGCTTCAGCTAGATGGGTCGTGACAGTGTGATGCCGACGCTAGGTCATGCCCTCGCTGCGTCACTGATACTGTTTTTGCTTGGTTGGCTTTTCCGCACTGCCGTACGACGCAGTCTTGCACCGGCGCGCGTGCCATATACGCAAACGCCACATGATCTCGGCCTGAGCTTTCAGAACTGCCGGATACCGACAGAAAATGGAAAACAACTGGCCGGCTGGTTCATCCCGTTCGTCCGGCCCTCGGACGACCCCGCGCCTGCAGTGTTAATCTTGCACGGATGGGGCGGAAACGCGGCGGTGATGCTGCCGCTGGCTCCTGCACTGCATGCGGCTGGTTACACGCTGTTGCTGATCGATGCCCGCTGTCATGGTCATAGCGATGAAGACGATTTCGTGTCGTTACCACGTTTTGCAGAGGATGCCAGTGTCGCCATGCAATGGCTGATCAGTCAGCCCGGTGTGGATTGTTCGCGCGTTGCATTGATTGGCCACTCTGTGGGTGCAGGCGCGGTGTTGCTGGCTGCATCAAGACGCACTGACATTGGGGCGGTGGTCAGCCTGGCTGCGTTTTCTCACCCCGAAACCATCATGCGCAGTTTTCTCGCGCACAAGCATGTGCCATTCATCCCGTTTGGCTGGATGGTTTTGCGCTATGTCGAGCATGTCATCGGGCACCGCTTTGACGACATCGCACCAGTCAATACGATTGCGCAGGTGCACTGCCCGACCTTGCTGATACACGGCGCGGATGATCACACTGTGCCGCCAACCGAGGCCAAACGCATATACGCGGGACGCAGCGCAGATCACGTTAAGTTGAGAATCGTCGCTGGCGGCCACGACGATTTTGGCTCACCCGATGAAGTGGCCGAAGAGGTCTTGGTGCTTGTCGAGTTCCTGCGTATTGCCCTGTCGGTATGCCACACCACTATGGAGGGTTGCTGACACACCGGGAATATTGCTCAAACGCAACTTTTTTCAAAAAAACAAGGCTCAAAGTCTTGAACCACACCCCTGACTGTGCGACATTTCGCCCCTATTGATTCCCCAAACCAGCCGACCTGGAGTAGCCTGATGAGTCACCTCAAGCAGTTCTTTCGACTGAGCATTTTAGCCACCGTGGGCATTGCGACTGCGGCGCTTGCCCAGGAACCGCCACGCGTGCATTTCTACAACTGGAGCGACTACATCGCGGAAGACACCTTGCCCAGCTTCACCCAGGACACCGGCATTGCGGTTACCTATGACGTGTATGACAGCAATGAGGTGCTGGAGGCCCGGCTGTTTGCTGGCAACTCGGGTTTCGACATCGTAGTGCCAACCAGTACCCACATTGCACGTCACATCAATGCTGGCATCTACCGCGAAATCGACCGTAGCAAGATCCCCAACTACGATTCGCTGGACCCGACCATCATGCGTCTGGTAGCGCAGGTCGACCCCGGCAACAAATACGGTATACCTTACATGTGGGGCACCACAGGCATCGGCTACAACGTGGCCAAGATCAAGGAAGCCTTTGGCGAAGACGCGCCAATCGACTCATGGGATCTGGTGCTCAAGCCCGAAAACATCGCCAAGTTGGCCAGTTGTGGCGTGGCATTTCTGGACGCACCCACCGAGATATTCCCCACCGTGCTCAACTATCTGGGCATGGATCCGACCAGCACCACGCCAGGCGACTATTCTGGCGCAGCGCTCGATCACCTGATGAAACTGCGCCCGCACATCGCCTACTTCCACTCCTCGCGCTTCATCACCGAGTTGGCCAATGGCGACATCTGCGCGGTAGTCGGTTGGTCCGGTGACATTTTGCAGGCACGCGACCGCGCCGAAGAGGCCGGCAACAATGTCGAAATCGCTTATTACATCCCCAAGGAAGGCGCCCATTTGTGGGTGGACATCATGGCCATTCCCAAGGATGCCAAGCACCCGGACAATGCCCATCGCTTGATCAGCTATCTGCTGTCGCCTGAGAACATGGCCGGCATCACCAACTATGTGGCCTATGCCAACCCGGTTCCCGCCTCCAAGTCCATGGTGGATGAGTCCATCACCAACGACGTAGGCATATACCCATCGGACGAAGTCATGGAAAAGCTGTTTACCGTCGGCGATCTACCGCAAAACGTGCATCGTGCCATGACCCGTGCGTGGACCCGCGTGCGCACTGGCCGCTGACGCTCGGTATTCGAGAGCGAACGCAAAAGCTATGACGACCTGCTGCATTCAAGGCCCTGCCCGACAACGGCAGGGCTTTTTTCACATGTTCAGGCTATGACTGCACGCGTGCTCCATCCCTCGGCTGGCGGTCACATCAAGCCAAAACCCTGATCGACATTCTCTTTTTCGTGGAATTTGCAAGTCATGGAAGCAGCCAAGCCTGTCACTCCGCAGCCGCACAAAGCCGATAGCACTGGCGAGGCTTTTCTGGAAATCCGCAACATCGTCAAGCAATTCGATTCGGTGGCGGCGGTTGACGACATCAGCCTGACCATCAAACGCGGTGAAATCTTCGCACTACTGGGTGCATCCGGTTGCGGAAAGTCCACCCTGCTGCGCATGCTGGCCGGCTTTGAGCAACCGAGCCGGGGCGAGATTCTGCTGGATGGCGTAAACATCGTGGATGTCCCACCTTACGACCGACCAATCAACATGATGTTTCAATCCTACGCGCTGTTTCCACATATGTCGGTATTTGACAACGTGGCCTTCGGCCTCAAACAGGACAAGATCCCCAAGACCGAGATTGCCGATCGTGTCGAGCACATGCTGTCGCTGGTGCATATGGCGGAGTATGGCAAGCGCAAGCCGCATCAACTCTCTGGCGGCCAACGTCAGCGTGTGGCGCTGGCGCGCAGCCTGGCCAAGCGCCCCAAACTCTTGTTGCTTGATGAGCCAATGGGGGCGCTGGACAAGAAGCTGCGCGAAGAGATGCAGCTTGAGCTGGTCAACATCATCGAACAAGTTGGCGTTACCTGTGTAATGGTGACCCATGATCAGGAAGAGGCCATGACCATGGCCGGGCGCATTGCCATCATGAACAGGGGAAGACTGGTTCAGGTGGGTGAGCCGCATGATGTGTACGAATATCCCAACTGCCGCTACAGCGCAGGCTTCATTGGCTCGGTCAACCTGCTAGACGGGGAGGTGGTCGAAAACGAGTCGGATCACGCCTTGATACAGTGCACCGACATGCCACAACCCATGCGGGTTGACCATGGTATCGAGACCGCCATCGGCATGCAGGTCACGGTGGCGCTGCGCCCCGAAAAAATTCACTTGGTGAGCGCCGATGAAGGCCGGAACGCCAACACCGCCGTGGGCGAGGTCGAAGAAATCGCCTATCTCGGGGATGTGTCGATCTACCATGTACGACTGAAAGGGGGACACAAGCTGCTGGTGACCCTGCCCAACATGAACCGCTCGCGCAACAGCGGTCCAACCTGGGGCGACACGGTGCATTTGCGATGGGAACCCGACAGTTGCTCGGTGCTGCTGAGCTGACAAGGAGGCTGACATGCGACTCCCAAGAATCAGCGGACGCGGACTGGTTATCGCCCTGCCCTTCGCATGGCTGACCCTATTCTTTCTGGTGCCTTTTCTGATCGTTTTCAAGATCAGCTTCTCCGAGGCCATGGTGGCACTTCCGCCCTATGCCGACGTGTGGCGCTGGGCCGACAACCAGCTCGAAATACTGCTCAACTTCAACAACTACATCATGCTGTTTACCGACAGCATGTATCTGCACGCCTATATCAGCTCACTCAGAGTGGCGCTGATATCGACCCTGATCTGCCTGCTGATCGGTTTTCCGCTGGCCTGGGCCATCGTGCATTCCCCCCCTTCCACCCGCATCATCCTGCTGATGCTCATCATTCTGCCATCCTGGACCTCGTTCCTGATCCGCGTATACGCATGGATGGGCATTCTCAGCAACACTGGTCTGCTCAACAATGCCTTGCTCAGCATCGGGCTGATCGACCAGCCACTGCAAATCCTCAACACCGACTATGCGGTGTATATCGGCATTGTCTATGCTTATCTGCCATTCATGGTGCTACCGATCTACACCGCCTTGATGCGCTTGGACTACTCTCTGATCGAGGCGGCCTCAGACCTCGGCTCACCGCCCTGGAAGACGCTGTTCACCATCACCATTCCACTCACCAAGGCCGGCATCATCGCAGGCTGCATGCTGGTGTTCATTCCGGCGGTAGGCGAGTTCGTCATCCCCGAGCTGCTCGGTGGTCCGGACACGCTGCTGATTGGCCGGGTGTTGTGGCAGGAGTTCTTCAACAACCGTGACTGGCCAGTGGCTGCGGCACTGGCTGCCAGCATGCTGTTGTTGTTGATGGCACCGATCATGTGGTTCCACCGCTACCAGCGCAGTCAGATGGAGAGTCAATAATGCAGGATATCCCCGCCAGCCGTTCCTGGGTGCGGCGCCTCATCCTGATCCTTGGCCTCGGGTTTCTTTACATCCCGATGCTCATCCTGGTCATCTACTCGTTCAACAGCTCGCGGCTGGTGACCGTGTGGGCAGGTTGGTCCACGCACTGGTATGGCGAGTTATTCCGCGACGAAGCCATCATTCAGGCGGTGCTGCTCAGCCTGACCATTGCTTTCATGGCCGCCACCATGGCAGTGTTGCTTGGCACCATTGCCGCCTTCGTGCTCACCCGTTTCGGGCGCTTTCGCGGCGAAAACGGCTTTGCCTTCATGATCACCGCCCCGCTGGTCATGCCGGAGGTCATCACCGGCTTGTCGCTGTTGCTGCTGTTTGTCGCACTGGGGCAACTCATAGGCTGGCCGACCACGCGCGGCATGAGCACGATCTGGATCGCGCATGTCACCTTCTGCTCGGCTTACGTGGCGGTGGTAGTGAGCTCCCGGCTGCGCGAACTGGAAAAGTCGCTGGAAGAGGCTGCCATGGACCTGGGCGCCCGACCACTCAAGGTGTTCTTCGTGATCACCTTGCCGCTGATCGCGCCTGCCATCATCGCTGGCTGGCTGCTGGCCTTCACCTTGTCACTGGACGACCTGGTGATCGCCAGCTTCGTCTCTGGGCCCAGCGCCACCACCCTGCCCATGGTGGTGTTTTCCAGCGTCCGGCTGGGGGTCAGCCCCAAGATCAACGCGCTGGCCACCATCATCATAGTCACCGTGTCCATCATTACCTTCATTGGCTGGTGGTTGATGGCCCGTGCCGAAAGACGCCGCGCGCAGGAGCGAAAGCTGCTCAAGCAGTAATCCGCAAACCGGCCGCGCAGTGCCGCAAGACACTGCGCGGTCGGCGCACCTTCAGGGCGCCACTTCGGAGATGTACACCGAGGAACCCGTGGTGTCAACAGCCAAAGTACCCACCCACAAGGCGTAGCGACCGGACTGCGGCGCAGTAAAGCTCAAGGCCGGGTTCAGACCACGACCGGGAGCATCATCATTGCACTGCCAACTGCCGTCAGGCATGCGCATGATCAGCGTGATGTCGTCATCGGCCTCGGCATACACGTGCAACGACATGCCGCCCGCCCGGTATTCAAAAGCTACATCAGGCTGGCTGGCATTGACATGACCAATACAGTCAACGCCCAACTCACCGGTCAGCAAGGTCGAACCGCCGGCTCCCACTGAAACCTCCTGCGGGTCGGGTTCAAATTCAGCCCGCAAGCGCAGCTCACCAAACAAGGCTTCGGCTGCATGTTCAAGTTCTTCAGGGGCCGCAGCCGACATGCTCGGTGCCGGTTCTCCGTCAAACAATCCGCCTAACATGCCCAGCATCTGAAGCCAGTTCATGTCCGGCATGGCTTCGCCGTTGATCAAAAGCACGCCATTTGCAAACGACGCAGTGGACACAAAGTGCTCGCCGTCATCGCGCAGCATGGGCTGAACCGATAGCTCGGACACCATCTGTTCCAGGCGCAATGCCTGCTCGACCTCACGCTGAGTCACAGTCAGGGTCTGTCCGGCTTCATTCGCCTCCACCTCGACACTGATGCGTGCCAACTCGCGCAAGGCAGTCTTGCTGATCGACACCCCGGCATCTAGCTGCAAGCGCTCGATCAGGTCAAAAATGTTGTCGATGTCCACACTGTCGTTGCCGTTGAAACTCAGTCTCACGCTCAAGGCCAATTCATCCTGCGTGCTAAAGCTCAAGGCCAGCGGATCGACTGCCAGCGAAGGCTGACCTGACAGAATGCGCTGAGCCCCGACACGCAGCGCATCTAGCACCTCCGGACGCTGTATGGCAGTTTCGTCATAGCCAAGCAGCTCCAGCACGGGAACCAACGCGTCCAACGCAGCGCCGTCAAAACCATTGGCCGCCAAACGCAAGCGCTGCTTGCCCAAGGGGATTTTGTTAAACGCGGCCGAAGCCAGTTCGATGCCCATCTCCTGGTCGACCGCGCCAGCGTTGTTCACCGCGTTGGATGTCAGCGACAGTTTGCCCAGATCCAGCGCCACCTCATCGGCCTCGAACAGCACGCTATCCACAGTCAGCTGCGCACTACCGAGCCAGATGTTTGGCCAATGACGAATTGCATCGCCCGATGACTGTATGGACCCGATGACAAGCTCGCCGTCGTCAGCGCCTGCAGTCAGCCCATCGATCGTGACGCTGCCTTTCAGGGTCTGACGCAAGTTGCCATCATCAGCGGCTCTGGCGCCCAGCTCGGCCCTCACTCGAACCGCAGCGAGTACCATCTCGACAGCGTCCTGACGACTCCGGAGCGAGAATTGCCCAAGACCTCCCGCGGCCCAGCCGTGCCACTGCCCACCCTGCCTGTTCAGATCACCGGCGACGCTCACCCCCTTGAGCGAGCCGTGCTCGTCGGGATCCGTTGCAGTGTGCAATGACAACTCATCCAGTCCAATCGAATAGCTGATCCGCGATAAATCGGATGACAAACCCGCCTGCCCCCTCAAACCACTGAAAACCAGATCGACAGGCGCGCCTTCTCCCTCGGGAATCATCTTTCCCTGGTAGTCGGTGCCATTGAACTGCAGCGCCACCTGACGAGACAGGTTCATGTCTGCCTGCACCTCTACCAGCAGACGCTGCCCGGGATAATTGGGCAACGCCTTGCGCCACGCATCCGGCAGCGCCAAGCCTCCCTCGGCCATGGCCAGCCCGAAGCCGTCGCCCAGCCACGGGCCATGTCGTACATCCAGGCTGCCAGTCAGCCGCACGCCATCACCGAGCAGATCACCGAGCGCGTCGCGCAGATCAGCATAGGCCGGGTCCGCAATGAGCGGGCGCACCAGCAGATCGTAATCAACCCGCCCGTCAAACAGCCTTCGGTCGTAAGACAGCTTGAGAACCTGTACCGAATCCAGCTTGGCCAGCGAACTCTCGAAGGTCTTCACCTCTTCAGCCACCACGCCACCAATCAGGTGGCTACTGACCACAAACCCACCACCGGCAAGCGCAGCCAGCACGGCAACCGAAAGCAATGTTCTTTTCATGACAAAAGCGCACTCGCAAACAAAACGATCACGATAGCACCGGCCTGACCGGAAAGCACGCGCTGGGGTATGATCAAGGGGCTGCAATCGGAAATCGGCCGTTTTACCGGTGGCAAACCGTGTCAAGAAGGTCAATCAGCGTCAGCGCATGGCGCTTCCTGCGGTTCATTTCATATAACTTCGCTTTTCAGCTTCAGTTTTCAATCGGCATGACTACTGCAAACAAACCCCTCGCTGGCGTCAAGGTGATAGAACTAGGGACCCTGATCGCCGGCCCTTTCGCGTCCCGCATCCTCGCCGAGTTCGGTGCCGAGGTGATCAAGATCGAATCACCCGACGGTGGCGACCCCTTGCGCAAATGGCGCAAGCTCTACCAGGGCACCTCACTGTGGTGGTTTGTTCAGGCACGCAACAAACGCTCGGTAACAGTCAATCTAAAACACCCCAACGGCCTTGAGATTGTGCGCAAGCTGATTGCCGAAGCCGACATCGTGGTCGAAAACTTTCGCCCGGGGGTACTAGAAAAGCTTGGGCTGGGTTGGGACACGCTGTCCGCCCTCAATCCCGGACTGGTGATGTTACGACTCTCAGGGTTTGGCCAGACCGGGCCGATGGCTGGCCAACCCGGCTTTGGTGCGATAGGCGAATCCATGGGCGGACTACGCTATGTCACCGGCTTTGCAGACCGGCCCCCGGTCAAGACCGGCATCTCCATCGGCGACTCCATCGCAGCCTTGTGGGGCGTGATTGGGGCGCTGATGGCCTTGCGTCATCGCGAAGTCAACAATGGCAAGGGCCAGGTGGTCGATGTCGCCTTGTATGAAGCCGTGTTTTCGATGATGGAGTCGCTGGTGCCGGAGTTCGATGTGTTCGGCTTCGTACGTGAGCGTACCGGCAACATCATGCCGGGCATTACGCCATCCAACACCCACACCACGCGCGACGGCAAGCATATTGCCATTGGCGCCAATGGCGATGCCATCTTCCGCCGTCTGATGCTGGCAATGAAGCGCCCTGACCTCGCCAACGACGCGACACTGGCCGACAACGCCGGGCGTGACGCCCGGCGCGACGAGATCTACGCCCTGATCGACACCTGGGTCGCCAGCCAGGACGAAACAGACGCGCTAGCCGCACTCGGTGAGGCAGAAGTGCCTGCATCAAGAATTTACTCAGTTGCCGACATGTTTGCCGACCCGCAGTTTGCCGCCAGGCAGATGCTGGAAATGATCAAGCTGCCTGATGGCAAACTCTGCCGTATTCCCGGCATCGTGCCCAAGCTCTCCGAAACCCCGGGCAGCACCGAATGGGCCGGGCCTGCGCTGGGAGAGCACACTGACGAGGTGTTGGGCGCTCTTGGCTACACGGCTAGCGAGCTCGCAACCTTACGCACTGCTGGCGCCATCTGACAACAAGGTGGGCCTGCATTTGAGGACAGCGCAGGCGCCACTGTTCAGCGTGCTTACACGTCAGATTACCTTGAGCAGATCGCCACGCAACTCCTCGCAACGACGCTTACCCTCGCGTGACTCCATGATGGCGTGGTACCACATGTCATAGAAAGTTCGCAAAACCTGATGATCCTTTGCCTCAAAGATGTCACTTTGCAGGCTGACATGCGAATAGCCCCCACAAAACGTCTTGATGGTGTTGATCATGAAATGCTTGGCCATCTCCAGCGACTTGGGATCGGGCTTTTCAGGCAGCCGCCGGAAGGCGGTGATCGACGGCAAAGCCCCGTCGGTGACTGTGACCTCGCCGCCGTCAGCACGCTCACCCAGCAATTCGATAAAACCCTCCTCCTCAAGCATGCCGAGCGTATGCGTCAGATCATCAGCAGCCACCATGTCGCGCAGATCAGACACAGAATGCTTGCCGTCAACAAAGATCAGCACCCGTCGCTGACGGGGTGTCAGCTTGCCACTGCGCTGAGTCATCTCGGATCGACCCAGTTCGGTTTTGTGAAAAACAACGTTGTTGCTCATGGCTCCTCCACGATTGCAGGCCTATGCTACCGGACCACCCGCCACAATCCGCTCAGCGGCTTGCGCTCAGGCCATGTCCAAGGACTTTCGCCCTGTTGGATTTATGGTTTTCATATTTTCCCAGCATCATACTTCGTCCAGATGAAGAATCCGAGCCTTGCATGGCAAAGCGCTAATACAGCCATAATCGTAACCAGCCTGACAGAAAAACCGGGCATCCAAGTGCTCGAAAACTCGCGACATCACCGCAAAGAATACAAACCGGCGAATGGCGGCAAGCTTGCATTGTGTCGCGTCAGTGTGTGAACCGTCCTTGGCTCAACATCTGCGCTTCCATGTTCTCAATCTCGCGCGCACCCGACACCACAACCTTCGGGTCTGGCACAAAAGTCAGCGTCGGATCAAGGCGTTCGTAGGGTACGGCATTGAGGATGACCTTTATGGCGTTCAGCCGGGCCAGATCCTTGCTGTTGGACCGAATGACTGTCCACGGCGCATGCGTGGTGTGTGTGCGCTTGAGCATCTCGTACTTCTGTTTGGTAAAGTCATCCCATCGATCCTGAGCCTGGACATCGATCTCGGACAACTTCCACTGTCTCAGAGGGTCGGTCTTGCGTCGCTCGAAGCGCCTGGCCTGTTCATCCTTGGTCACACTGAAATATAGCTTCACCAGAATCGTGCCCTGGCGTACAAAGTCCTTCTCAAAACCATCCACGCCGCGCATGAAGTTCTTGTACTCTTCCGGCGTACAAAATCCAAACACCGGCTCCACCATGGCACGGTTATACCAACTGCGGTCAAACAGCACGACCTCGCCCCCTCTTGGAAACTGCGCCACATAGCGCTGAAAGAACCACTGCGTGCGCTGCTCCTCGGTGGGTTTGCCAAGCGCAACCACACGATAGTGCTTCTCGTTCATGTAACGTGTCACACGGCGAATCGTGCCACCTTTGCCAGCCGCATCACGCCCTTCAAAGACAATGACCATGCGCGTCTTGGTAACCTCCAGATACTTTTGCATCGCAATCAACTCCGCCTGGTAGGGGCGCAGGGCAAGCTCCATCCGGTGTCGCGATATTGCCTGTCGCTTGTCGCGCTTGAACCGCGCCAGTTCGTGCCGCAACGCGTCCCGCTCGCGGGCCAGTTCCGCTAGCTCATCAAGCGGCTTTGAGGATTCCTGCAAGGCCTGCAACATCTCTGACTGCGGCTCCTTTACGCCCTCCTTGGCATCTGGCTGCTGCTTGTCGCTTGCGCCTGTTTTAGGCGTCTGAGTCTGTTTTTCCTGCATGATTGGTCTCCTGGACATCGCAGTTGGACGCGTTGCTGACCCATCCAAAAGTTCAGCGGCCAGAATTCAAACATTTAAAATCGTTTGAAATCCGGCAAACGATCGTTTGCGGTTTCTGCTTATAGGCGTTGAGATGCAACCCTAACACGCGCGACCTCACATGCGCACCCGCTCAAACTGCTGTGCAAGGTATCGCTGATCGGGCACGTTTCAAGTTCCGGCGTGTCCCAAATCGGGTGATGTACCCTAAAAGGATTATCCACGCATGATCTGGCAATCAAGCTGCATCAGACAAATGAGTCTCTTGCTAATGACGCTAAGCCTGCTGTCACCCAGCATTGCCGACGAGTGGCTTCAGCCACTGCGCGTCGGTATCACGCCAGCTCTGGAGAGTTTGGCAGTAAAGCATCAACAAGAATGGGTGTGGCTTGAGCGCAATCAGCACTCAAACAACCTCATTCACTCGGGGTACGCGCTCACATCTCGCGACTGCCCGCCGTTCTGCATTCAGCCGATGACACTGGCGGCTGGCGTCGACACACTGGGCGAGTTGGAACTCATCTCCTATCTGCAACGCCAAAGCCACGACGACACCATCAAGGTGATCGATGCGCGCTCCAGTGCGGAGCATCGCAGCGGCACCATTCCGGGCTCAACAGGAGTGTCGTGGACCGATCTGGTGATTGCAGCAGGGGCGGTAGACTTCCTGATCGAAGAGCGGCTGAGCGACTTCGGGGTCAAGCTTGACGGTGGCACAGCCGACTTTGCGCAGGCCCGCACCCTCGCAGTGTATGACAACGGCCCATGGTGCGGCCAGGCTGCCAGCATGATTCATGCACTGCTCGGCATGGGCTATCCACCGGAGCGCATCAAATGGTATCGCGGAGGCTTGCAAGCCTGGCATTCTCTGGGGCTGACGGTCATTACACCTTAGCAAGCACCTGCTTGCAGACCCGTTAACGAATCGGATGAAAACCCTGATTTTTAATCCTGCGCCGGATTGATAACATTCAGCACTTATTTAGCCCGTTACGGAGTACGCCGATGTCGCTTTCACAAGGGGGTCGTCCTCGGGTTGGCCTGTTTGCCACCTGCCTGATGAACGTGTTCCGGCCAAATGTCGGCTTTGCTGCAGTCAAGCTACTGGAAGACGCCGGTTGCAGCGTGGAGGTGCCGGATAAGCAGACCTGTTGCGGCCAGCCCGGTTACAACAGTGGCGACTACGACGCGGCCAGGGCACTTGCCAGACAAGTCATCGAAGCTTTCGAAAACTATGATTATGTCGTTGGCCCTTCCGGGTCCTGTATGGCCACCATACGCCATGACTACCCGGAGCTGCTCGCAAACGACGCAGACTGGGCACCACGCGCACGCGCGCTGGCCGACAAGAGCCATGAATTGCTGTCCTTTTTGCACGATGTGCTTGGTGTTGAGCGCACCGGGGCCAGCTACCACGGCAAGGTGACTTATCACGACTCCTGTTCAGGCTTGCGCAGTCTGGGCATCAAGGGGCAACCCCGTGCCCTGCTGGACAGCGTCGAGGGCCTGAAACTCAAGGAAATGCGTGACACCGAGGTGTGCTGTGGCTTTGGCGGCACTTTCTGCGTCAAATACCCCGAGATCTCCGAAAAAATGGTTGAGGACAAGATGCGCAACGTTCTCGTCACTGGTGCCGACACCTTGCTGGGCGGCGACCTGGGTTGCCTGATGAATATCGCCGGGCGACTCAGCCGCATCAACGCCCCAGTCAAGGTCTATCACACTGCCGAGGTGCTGGCTGGCATGGCTGACGGACCAGGCATAGCCCAAGCCAAAAAGGAGTCAGACTAATGGAAATGCGCTCGCAGGAATTCAAATCTCGCGCGGTGTATTACATCCACGACGGCGCCCTTCAAAATGCAATGGGCATGCTGCGCGATGGCTTTGTGGCCAAACGCACCCAACAGGCCGCCGAGTTGCCCGAGTTCGAGGCGCTGCGTGAGCAAGCCAAGAACCTCAAGAATCACATCCTGGACAACCTGGACCACTATCTGACCCGCTATGAGGATGCAGTCAAGGCAACCGGCGGTCAGGTGCATTGGGCGCGCGACGCCGTTGAAGCGCGTGAGATTATCCTGGGCATCTGCCGTCGAGTGAATGCCAAAACGGTCACCAAAGGCAAATCCATGGTGTCCGAGGAGATCGGCCTGAACGAAGCCCTTGCCGAGAACGGCATGGAGGTGGTCGAGACTGACCTGGGTGAATACATCATCCAGCTTGCTGACGAGCCGCCCTCCCACATCATTGCCCCGGCGGTGCACAAGACCAAGGAGCAGGTGTCCGACCTCTTCGAAGAGGCCCACGGCACCACACGCAAGACCACCGTTCCAGATCTGGTCAACGAAGCCCGTCAGGTGCTGCGCGAGAAATACTTCCGTGCCGACGTCGGCATTACCGGCGGCAACTATCTGGTGGCTGAGACCGGCTCTTCCGTCATCGTCACCAACGAAGGCAACGGCGACCTCACACAAACGCTGGCCAAGGTGCACATCGTCACCTCCGGCATTGAACGCGTCGTACCCAAGCTGGACGATGTCACCTTGTTTCTACGCCTGCTGGCGCGTAGCGCCACCGGGCAGGAAACCGAAACCTACACCACCTTTTCCACCGGCCCGCGCCGCGCCGAAGACAAGGACGGCCCAGAGGAATACCACGTGGTGCTGATCGACAACGGTCGATCCAAAATGCTGGCGGGACGGTTCAAGGAAATGCTTCGCTGCATACGTTGCGGCGCGTGCATGAACCACTGCCCGGTGTATGGCTCGGTGGGTGGGCATGCTTACGGCTGGGTGTACCCCGGGCCAATGGGCTCGGTATTAACGCCGCTGATCAAGGGCTTGGACAACGCCTACGACTTGCCCAACGCGTGCACACTCAACGGCCGTTGCGCTTCAGTTTGCCCGGTCAAGATCCCCTTGCCCGACCTGCTGCGCGAGCTGCGCCACATGCAGCACCGCCAGAAGATCACCCCGGCCCTGCAACGCCACGCCTTGACTGCCTGGCGCTTTGCTGCAACGCGGCCAAAGCTCTACCACTTTGGCGAACAAGTCGCCGCACGGCTGCTTGCCTTTGCCGGTAGACGCAAGGGACGACTGCGCAAACTGCCACTGGCCGCAGGATGGACTGACTCACGTGATCTGCCAGCCCCCTCTGGCAAGACTTTTCTGGAGCAATGGCAACAACAACGAGGCAAGCAATGAGCACGGCACGACAGGAAATTCTCGGCGCCATCCGCAGCGCGCTTGGTCGAGGATCGCTGGATAATGCCAGCGAAAACACGCTGGATGCGATTACGCCTGACCACCTCCGCCCAGCCTTTGAAGACGATCTGATCGAACGCTTCATAGCCAAGTTCGAAAGTCGAGCCGGCACAGTGGTCCGGGTGCCAGACCTGAACAGCGTCCCCAAAGCCGTAGAGGCACACCGCGAACAATGGAGTCTACCCCGCCGCGCTGCAGTTGGCGCTGCGCTGAGCCCCCTGAAGTGGTCACCAGACTGGGAAGTACACCACAACGCCGCAGCCATGGAAGAGGCCCTGTCGGTGTCGCTGGCGGTATGCGGCATTGCCGAAAGCGGCAGCCTGCTGTTTGCATCAGGCCCGGACAGCCCGACCACCCATAACTTCGTCCCCGACGACCAGGTCGCGGTGCTTCATGTTGGCGACATCGTCAAGTGGTTTGAAGACGCCTGGGTGGTTTTGCGCAAACGCGAAGGCGGCATGCCACGCGCCACCAACATCGTCTCCGGCCCGTCACGCACCGCCGACGTGGAACAAACCGTACAGCTCGGTGCACACGGCCCACGTCGGGTGCATGTGGTGCTGGTTGGGTGATCCATCAGGTCGACCGCGAACCCAGTCGCTGCCCCACCCTAACGCCCAGCCGTTCGCCACGTTGCACCAACAAGGCCTCGAAGGCTTGCGAAAAGTCACGATAAAAGGCTTGTCCAGCATCGCTGTTCATCTGTACAAGCACTGCCCGCAAATCGTCCAGGCTGAAGTCCTTGTAAAGAACTGACGCCTGGGCAAGGGTGAGCTGGGCCATCTGGCCTTGTATCACGAAGCGGCTCTCCTCAATCATGTCACGCAATTGGTCATAGTCCGGCAGATCCGGGCTGGGTGGCATGGTGGAGATCATGCCCCACTCCATCGCCAGCGCAAAGCTCAGGGCTGACGAGCTTGCCCGCTCAACGGTGTGCGAGGCCTGCAGCAGGGATTGCAGCAAGGCCATGCGTGCGGGTTCGCCAGCCAGCTCCTGCATGATCCGGGGCCCCTGCTGCATCACCATCATCTGCATGTCGGGATCACTCCAGCCAGCATCGGCTGTCGCCATTCTGACACCAACCGAAGAGGCATAAAACGCCACCCAGTCTGCCAGATGCTCCGCCTTGACGGTCTGCAACAGAAGGCTGCGCACATCCTCCAGCAGGCCCTCGTAGGCAAACACCTCGCGTGCCGACTCATCCATGGCGCGCATCACCTCGTCCGTAATCGGCGCACCCTGCTGACGTGCCTGCCCAATGCCCATCATGACCATCCCGGGAAAAACACTGATCGCCGCATCCACACCCGAGCGGCTGATCAAGGTGTCGGCATGGAGTTTCACCTCATCGGCGGCAAATGCACTTGACGCGGCAGCAGCGCATAGAACCAGCGACAGGGCCGCAGCGACACGCTTTAGCCAGTCAACGGAAAACGCTTTTTGTTGTTGCATGACAGACCTCATGGACAAGCGCACATCACACTCCGAGAAATAACAATAAAGTATGTTATTCACATAAACCAAAAAGGTCAATCATGCTACGAGGGAAGATGAATGGCTTTGGAGCCAGCACAAACAGCGCTTTCAGCAGCAATCATCCCAAGATTCCGACAAGCGCAGTTCGGTCAAACTAAAGCGCGATTGGCTGCATGTTTTCGATGTCACAGCCATCAAAGCAGAAGGCTGCACCAAAACCCATGACGAAGCGTCCGTTTAAGGGCTTTAACCGATAGGCGCGGAAATCCTGAAGCGACTCCAGCGTTGTCGCAATCGCTCCGAAGCGCAGACGCAAGGCCTCGAATGTTGCGTGTCTGTCGTCAGGGTGGTGCTGACTACACACATCACAGCGCAGAGTCAGTCGATGTCGGGCAAAGGGCTGACGGACCTGCTGCTCATCTTCCAACAGCATTATCGAGACGACACCGCCACGCTCAAAACTTGCGCCATGCGGGGCGAGTCCACTGACGACGACCAGAAAGTCGTTGCCGTCGCTGGCGAAGGGGCAAGTGCTGACAATCGGTTCGCCACCACGATCAACGCTCGCGACGACAAGACTATGCTGACTTCGCAGCAATTGGGCCGATGCACATCGAGCGCGCTCAATGACATCACCGGATGCGGTTTGGGCTGTTGCAGCATCTAGCTGAGAGCCCGGCAATCCATTTCCATTACTTGTCTGCACTGGCAGTATCCTTTTCACAAACTCAAGCTGGACAGATCCGCATGAGACCTTACAACTCCTGATCACGGTCGCAACGCTATTGTTTGTCGCTGCGAACGTGATCATACCGGCCGTCAGGGCTGCAATTAAAAACGATAATCCAGACTGATCGAGAAATTCCGTCCGGCCTGGCTGAAAGCTTCTCGTGTTGCGCTGTTCGCCGCAATCGCACGTGTATCAGACCACAGGTAGTACTTGCGATCGAACAGGTTGAAAAGCCCAATGTTGACGCGTGCGGCGGGCGTCAACTGATAGTGTGCGTTGATATCAACCACTGTGTAGCCCTTGGGTGCGAAGCGGGTTTCGTCATGCAAGCGCTTCTTGCGCTCCACGGCGGTCACAATCACCTCGGCGCCGTAGCGTCCCGCCACTTCGTATTCAAGGCCCAGCACCAGCTTTGCCGGGTCGATCGTCATCAGCGGGGTCGAGCCCCCGCCGTCGCGACTGTCACCACGCGAAAGAGCGTAGCTGCCTCGCAGGGTCCACTCAGGCAGGAACTGCCACTGCGCTGCGACCTCGAAGCCGCGGATCTTCGCACTCCTGAGGTTCACGCTCTGGAATATGCGCGGGTCGGCCGGGGTGCCAGCACCGCCAACCAGACTGCGCTCCTCAATGAAGTCTCGATAGCGGTTGGTGTAGGCGCTCACGCTGTACCGAAGTCCACCCTGCTCGCCGCGCACCCCGATCTCGAACGAACGGCTTTTTTCCGGCTTTAGATCGGGGTTCGAAATGGTTTGGTAGGCGTTGAACGGACTGGCAAGGTTTGTAAAGCCATCATTGACATTGTTCGGCGTGGGTGCTCGAAAGCCGTGGGCATACTGCACGAACGGATTTGCAAGCGGGTGCGCCTTCCAGATCAGACCAAGCCGGGGGGAAACCGCGCTGCCGGATAGGCTGGCCGGGCGAGCGCCGACGTAGGCCGGATCGGACTTGCGGGCATCCAGCCTGTAACTGTCATAGCGCAACCCGGGTATGAGCACCAACGATCCGGCGTGTATCTCGTCAAACACGAAGGCGCCGATCAAGCGGTATTCGGTGTCCGGAAATGCCTTGACTGGATAGGTCTCCCCCATCGGTGGGACGGTGCCCCCGCGGATGCCGCGCACGTCCATGGTGTCAAAATCAAGCCCATAAACCAAACGGTGGCGCACGGTATCGCCGAAGTTGCTTTCGAGTTGGACGCTCGCACCCCACAAGCGCTCTTGGTAGCGGTTGTCGCGGGTTCGGTCGGCTGCGGTGTTGCGCCGCTCATCGGAGAACTGCCGATTCGTCGAGTCCTGATAACGCAGATCGACCTTCGCAATCTGAAAGTAGGGATTGTCGGCGTCGGTGTGGCGGTAGTCCAGACTGAGCCGGTCACGGCTTATGGTGTCGCGGGTGTCGAGGGCGGTCACACTGGTCGCTGCCAGAGGGGGCACCGCGACACCGGAGTAAACTTTGGTGTCGGTGCGCCGATCGAGATGCTCGAGCGTAGCACCGAATCGATGCACGCCATCCGCCCGGTAGCCGATCTTGGCGAGCAAGTAGTCCGAACGCTCGTCCTGCGGATTCGGTGCGGTGCGCGTGACGTCGCGTGCCTTGGTGCGCGCCTGGGTTTCGGGCTCATGACCGCTGCGGAAAGCACCCAGCACCATGGCCTCCAGGCGCTCGCCGCGCACCGCTGCGGTCGGCGACAGCAGCCAGCCGTCGTTCACCGAACTGTACATCGTCCTTAGCCCAAAGCTCCGCGTCTCACCCGGCACGAGCAGGTCATCAATGTCTTTGGTGATGAAGCTGACGGCCCCGCCGAGCCCGTCGCTGCCGTACAGCGTGGACGACGGCCCTCGCAGAACCTCGACCTTCTTGTAACCCTCGATCTCCAGATAGTCTCCGCGACCCGCGCGCAGCGGACCGATGCTGAAAGCCGAAGGCAGGCGCACGCCATCGGTCTGCAACAACACCTGGTTGCCTTCAAGCCCCCGGATATTGATGCCCTCGTTGCCGCCGCGTCCGGTTGATCCAAAGGCCGCACCCGGGCGGAAGGGTTCGCGACGCACCGTAACCCCCGGCTCGAACCGCATCAGGTCACGCACATCGCGGGCCATCCGGCGTTGCGCCTGGTCCGCGTCAATCGCGGTCACAGTACCGGCGAAGTCTTCCACAGCCTGATCGGTACGGGTAGCAGTCACCCGGACGTCAGGCAAGACCGTGGCCGCAGGCTCCACCAAATTCTGGGCCCAAGTTGGTAGTGATGTCGCGCCGAGAACAAAGATTGCAAATGGAATGGTGGCGCGCTTATGTTGCATGGAATGGAGGTTTCTGTGCATCTGGGTAGCTCACTCGTTGGATTGAAGTCC
>DAIMZH010000005.1:0-103105 GCA_036734105.1 Azoarcus sp.
GTTGCTGGGCTTGCTGGTCAGCTTTTCGTTGCGACGATACGGTTTTGTGTGGGAGACCACTATCCTGCCTGTCGGCGTCTTCGAGGCGCTGGTGTCGGCGCTGGCCTGGTTGCCGTCGCTGATCGGTTTTCCGGTTCCGGATGCCGAGCTGATCCTCGCCAGCGGCGAAGCGATGCAGGTCGATGCCGTGTCTGCACAAACCTGGTCTTTGTGGCTGATTGCTTGTGTGCTCTGCTATGGCCTCGTGCCACGGCTGCTGGCGTGGGGTTTGTGTCAGGCCAGATTGCGGCAGTGTCGTGCGCGCTTGCGTCTGTACCCGGGCGATGCTGCCTATACGTCCCTGGTCGAACGTCTGATGCGGCCGAGTCAGCGCATGGGAGTAGCCGATGCCGCACCGGCGCAGATCGAAACCGCGCACCTGGCCAGCCCGCATCAGGCTGCAGGGCAGTCTCTGCTTGTCGGGGTGGAACTGGATCCGGCCAGAGTGCCATGGCCACCTGCGCTTTCGCCGGGGGTGGGTGACGCCGGCGTGGTGGACAGTCGAGAACAGCGACGACGCGTCATGTCGCAGGTTGAGGCAAGCAAGCCGCGGCGTCTGCTCATTGCGTGCGATCCGCGCCTGTCGCCAGATCGCGGCAGTCTGAGCCTGATTGCCGACTTGTCAGTCCATGCAGGCGAATGTGCGGTGTGGCTGGTCGAGGCGATGCACGTCACTGACACTGATCGGCTGCAGCACTGGCTGGACGCGTTGGCGCAACTCGGGCTTGGTGATGACCACGTCTTTCAGGATATGCAAGTCGCCATGACCTGGGTGGAGAGCTTATGAAATCCGGTTATACAGCACACGCTGCGGTCAGGATTGCGCTGGTTGGGCATACCAACACCGGCAAGACCTCGCTGATGCGCACGCTCACGCGCGACAGCGAGTTCGGCGAGGTGTCCAGCCGTCCCAGCACCACCCGGCATGTGGAGGGCGCGCGACTGGTGGCCGATGGCGAAACCCTGGTCGAGCTGTTTGATACGCCAGGCATGGAAGACCCGATCGCGCTGTTCGACCTGCTCGAATCCCTGAGCAACAGCGATGAAGGCGAGCGCCAGGACGGGCCAGCGCGGGTGCAGCGTTTTCTGGCGCATCCGGCGGCCAAAGGGCGTCTGGAGCAGGAGGGCAAGGTATTGAGGCAGGTCATCGCCAGCGACGCGGCGATGTATGTGATCGATGCTCGTGACCCTGTCTTGTCCAAACATCGCGACGAGCTGGCTGTTCTGGGCTGGTGTGCAGTGCCCTTGCTGCCAGTGCTCAATTTTGTCAGTGCCGAACGCAGCAATGAGGCAGCATGGCGGGAAGCGCTGGCCCGGATTGGTTTGCATGTGGTGGTGCGCTTTGACACCGTGGCCCCCGAGCGGGGAGCCGAGCGCATGCTGTTTGACAAGCTGGCCAACCTGCTGGACCACTGGCGTCCGGCGATGGATAAGCTGGTGGCCTGCCGGGAGCGCGAGGCGGTGGCAAGGCTTGCGGCCGGCAAACGCCTGATTGCCGACTTGCTGGTGGACGTGGCAGCCGGTCGCTGGCGACTGGGGCGGGATGAGCGGCAACGCGCTCAGACGCTGCTGGCGCTGAATCAGTGCGTGCGTGATCGGGAGCAGGCCTGCGTGGAAGCCTTGCTCGATCTGTTTCAGTTCAAGGCCGATGCGGTGGCCGAGCAAGCCTTGCCGCTGGCGGGAGGACGCTGGGAGCAGGACTTGTTCAACCCGGAGGCTTTGCGTGATGCAGGTGTCAAACTGGGGTCTGGTGTAGCTGCAGGCGCGGCAGCCGGGTTGGGTGTGGATGTGATGTTTGCAGGCCTGACGCTAGGCACAGCTACCGCCATCGGGGCGCTGGCCGGTGGCGGTTTGCAGGCAGTCAGGCATTTTGGTCAGCGCGTGGGTGGCATGCTCACCGGTGACTTGCCCCTGACCGTTGACGACCTGATCCTGCGCCTGATGATGCTGCGGCAACTGCATTTACTGGATGCGCTGGACCGTCGTGGCCATGCAGCACTCAAGCCGGTGGCACAGTTTGCTGAACAAGCCATCCACTGGCGCGATGGCCCGCTACCCCCCAGCCTGGTCAAGGCACGCGCTCACCCGGAGTGGTCCAGCCTCGCCATGCCGATGTGTGCTGATGCCAGCGCCAGTGCTGCCATGCCGCAACAGGGCTCAGGGGTTTCGCGCCTGGCTGCGGTTTTCGCGCTCAAAACCGAAAACAGTGCTGCTTTTGTGTCCGATGTGGAGCGAGAGCGTGTGATTGATGAGCTTGCCGTCAAACTTGGCGACGGTTCGCCCACCACAGACTAAGCCGCAAACCCGGCCCGGAGCTGATCCCGACCTCGGCAAAGCGGATCCGGTTTTCGCGGTCAATGATCAGCACCGTCGGGACGCCGCGAATGCCAAAACTGGCAGACAGGCGACCGTCCTCATCCACCGCTGTTGGCCACGCCAGCCCGCGCTCGTCCAGCACCCTGGCAACCACAGCGGGCGGGCCGGACTGCATGGCCACGCTGAGCACCGGCCAGTCTTCGGCAATCGCGCCCACGCTGCCCTCTATGGTGCGACAGATCGGACACCACTCTGCCCAGAAATACACCGCCACCGCGCCATCAGCCTGACCAGCCCGCCACGCCGCAAAACTCGACCACTCGCCATGCTGGTTCACAAAGCTGAAGTCGGGCACCGGTGTCTCGTTCGGCACATCACGCGTGCGCCAGGCTTGAACCGCAAAAACCACACCCAGCACAATGGCGATGTCCAGCAGCCAGCGCAACCAGCGGCGACGTGGTGGCTTGTTGGGCGGTGGCGTTGAAGGGGGCGGGGGAGTGTCGGGCATTCAGGTTCGGTTGTGATGGCAAGAGGCGAGAGTGTAGCGCACTCGCCTTGACTACCCGAACTCAGCCGATGGATGAGCCTGACCGTTTGCCAACATCGCCATCCTTGTCAGACCTCCGAGAGCATGCTGAAGCATTTGCGTATCCGGGCGAAGATGGTCAGCCATTCCACGCTTAACTGGACCCACATTTCAGAGCAGACTGCACAGTCGGAGCGTTGGCAGGGACTTCCGGGACACAGAAACCAAGAGCCCGACTGTTCAAGCTCGGGCTCTTGTTGGCTTGCGCCTTAGGCTGCGCAGTCAGATCAGCGTTTGCGGGGTGCCGGCAGGTCGGTGCAACTGCCGTGAGCCACTTCGGCGGCCATGCCGACTGATTCACCTAGGGTGGGGTGGGGGTGGATGGTTTTGCCGATATCCACTGCGTCTGCGCCCATCTCGACCGCCAGGCAGACTTCGCCGATGAGGTCGCCCGCGTGGGTGCCGACGATGGCACCGCCGATGATGCGATGGGTTTCGCTGTCGAACAGCAGTTTGGTAAAGCCCTCGTCACGGCCATTGGCAATGGCGCGGCCGGAGGCTGCCCACGGGAACACCGCTTTTTCGTACTTTATGCCCTTGGCCTTGGCTTGGTCTTCGGTGAGACCGGCCCAGGCGACTTCCGGGTCGGTGTAGGCGACTGACGGAATCTGCAGGGCATCGAAGCTCGACTTCTGACCGGCAGCGACTTCCGCGGCCACGTGGGCTTCGTGCACCGCCTTGTGGGCGAGCATGGGCTGGCCGACGATGTCGCCGATGGCGAAGATGTGCGGCACGTTGGTGCGCATCTGGTTGTCGACTTCGATGAAGCCACGCTCGGTGACTGCCACGCCAGCCTTGTCAGCGGCGATCTTCTTGCCGTTGGGGCTGCGGCCGACGGCCACCAGCACCAGGTCGTAACACTGGGCTTCGGCAGGCGCCTTGTCGCCCTCGAACTTGACCCAGATGCCGTCGTCCTTGGCTTCCGCCGCCACGGTTTTGGTCTTCAGCATGACGTTGTCGAAGCGTGGGGCGTTCTTCTTTTCCCACACCTTGACCAGGTCGCGGTCGGCACCCTGCATCAGGCCGTCCAGCATCTCGACCACGTCGATGCGCGCCCCCAGCGAGGAGTAGACGGTGGCCATTTCCAGACCGATGATGCCGCCGCCGATGACCAGCATGCGCTTGGGCACGCTCTTGAGTTCGAGCGCGCCGGTGGAGTCGATGACGCGCGGGTCTTCCGGCATGAAGGGCAGGCGCACCGCCTGGCTGCCAGCGGCGATGATGCAGTGCTTGAACTTGACGACCTTCTTGTCGCCGGTCTTGTCCTGCGCGTCGCCGGTGGTGAGTTCGACTTCGACATGATGCGGGTCCAGGAAGGCACCATAGCCGCGTACGACCTCGACCTTGCGGCCCTTGGCCATGCCGGCCAGGCCGGTGGTGAGCTTGCCAACGACTTTTTCCTTGTGACCACGTAGCTTGTCGATGTCGATCTTGGGCGGGGCGAACTCGATGCCGAGTTCGGCAAAGTGGGTGGTCTCGTCCATCACTGCGGCGACATGCAGCAAGGCCTTGGACGGGATGCAGCCGACGTTCAGACACACGCCGCCCAGGCTGGCGTAGCGTTCGACGATGACGGTCTTCAGGCCGAGGTCGGCTGCGCGGAAGGCTGCCGAATAGCCGCCGGGACCGGCGCCAAGCACCAGCACATCGCATTCGATGTCGGCGCTGCCCGAGTGACTGGCGGCAACCGGGGCGGGTGCTGCAGGTGCAGCCGCTGCGGCCTGGGCCTGGGCTGGCGCAGCCGCATCGCTGCTGGTGGCAGCAGCGCCAGCAGTTTCGAGCTTGAGCAGCAAGGCACCTTCGGACACCTTGTCGCCCAAGGCGATCAACACCTCCTTGACCACACCTGCGTGCGATGAGGGCACGTCCATGGTGGCCTTATCGGATTCCAGCGTGCAGATGGACTCATCCACTGCGATGCTGTCGCCCGGCTTGACGAACAGTTCAATGACCGGGACGTCGGAGAAGTCGCCGATATCCGGCACTTTTACTTCAACAATCTGGCTCATCTTCGACCCTCCTCAGAGCATGACCCGACGGAAGTCGGCCAGCAGTTGCGCAAGATACACGTTGAAGCGGGTGGCCAGCGCGCCGTCGATGACACGGTGGTCGGCGGTCAGCGACATGGGTAGCGTGAGGCGCGGCACAAAGGCCTTGCCGTCCCACACCGGCTTCATGACCGACTTGTTGACCCCGAGAATGGCAACCTCGGGTGCATTGACGATGGGCGCAAAGTAGGTGCCGCCTATGCCGCCCAGCGAGCTGATGGTGAAGCAGGCGCCAGACATTTCGGCCGGGCCGAGCTTGCCGTCGCGCGCCTTCTTGGCCAGCGCGCCGGTTTCGGCGGCGATCTCGAACACGCTCTTGGTGTCGGCGTTCTTGACCACCGGCACCACCAGACCATTGGGCGTGTCAGCCGCAAAGGCAATGTTGAAATACTTCTTGTAGACCAGGTTGTCGCCATCAAGCGAGGTGTTGAACTCCGGGAATTCCTGCATCGCCCGCACCGATGCCTTGATGATGAAGGCGAGCATGGTGAGCTTTTTGCCGGACTTCTCGTATTCCTTGTTCATCTGCACACGGAAGGCTTCGAGATCGGTGATGTCGGCGTCCTCGTGATAGGTCACCGCCGGAATCATGGCCCAGTTGCGGGCAAGGTTCTGGCCGGATATCTTCTTGATGCGGCTCAAAGGCTTGACTTCAACCTCGCCAAACTTGGCGAAATCGACCTTGGGCCACGGTAGCAGATCCAGGCCGCCGCCAAGACTGCCAGGCACTGCACCTGCCGGGGTCTTGCCTGGCACCACGCCAGTGCTCATCGCTCCCTTGACGAAGGCCTTGACGTCTTCCTTGAGAATGCGGTTCTTGGGGCCGCTGGCCTTGACATGCGTCAGGTCTGTGCCGAGTTCGCGGGCATACGCACGCACTGACGGGCTGGCGTGCACCTTGCCGCCGATTTTCATCGGGCTGGGAGTTGATGCGGCCGGAGCAGGGGCAGGGGCGCGATCCGGTGCTGCCGCTGCAGGCTTGGAAGGTGTAGCCGGGGCAACGGCGGCGGCGGGGGCTGCCGTGGCCGCCGACCCGGCGGTGGTTTCGAGCTTGAGCAGTATGCTGCCCATCGACACCTTGTCGCCCAGCGCAACCAGCACTTCCTTGACCACGCCGGCATGCGAAGACGGAACGTCCATGGTGGCCTTGTCGGACTCCAGCGTGGCGATGGCGTCATCCACCGCGATGGTGTCACCCGGTTTGACGAACAGTTCGATCACCGGAACATCCGAGAAGTCGCCAATGTCCGGAACGCTGACCTCGACAATGCCGCCAGCAGCAGGCGCAACGGCAGCGGCTGGGGCCGGTGCCGCAGGTGCTGCTGCCGGAGCGGCGGCCGCTTGGGCTTTGGCTTCGCCAGCACCGACGGCTTCCACCCGGATCAGCAGGCTGCCTTCGGAGACCTTGTCGCCAAGGGCGATCAGCACTTCCTTGACCACCCCGGCGTGCGAGGACGGCACATCCATGGTGGCCTTGTCCGACTCCAGCGTGGCAATCGAATCGTCCACCGCAATGGTGTCGCCGACCTTTACGAACAGTTCGATCACCGGTACGTCGGAAAAATCGCCGATATCCGGTACTTTTACATCAATCAGTTGGCTCATCGTCATCTCCTCCTCAGACCGTCACCGGATCGGGTTTGCTCGGGTCGAGCTTGTACTTGACCATGGCGGCGGCGACTTTCTCGCGAGCGATCACGCCGTCGTCAGCCAGCGCCTTGAGTGCGGCCAGCGTGACCCAGTAACGATCCACCTCGAAGAAGTGGCGCAGCTTTTCCCGGGTGTCGGAACGACCGAAACCATCGGTGCCCAGCGTCACATAGGTGCGCTTGACGAAGGGGCGGATCTGCTCGGAGAACAGCTTCATGTAGTCGGTTGCCGCGATGACCGGGCCTTCGGTGCCTTCAAGGCAGGTTTCGACATGTGACTTCTTGGGGGTTTCCATCGGGTGCAGCATGTTCCAGCGCTCGCAGTGATGGCCGTCGCGGGTGAGCTCGTTGAAGCTCGGGCAGCCCCACAGATCGGCCTCGACGCCCCAGTCGTTCTTGAGCAGGTCGGCAGCGGCGATGACCTCGTTGAAGATGGTGCCGGAACCGAGCAACTGAACACGCGGGCCCGGTTTGTCGGCTCCCTTGCGCAGCGAATACATGCCCTTGATGATGTCCTTCTCGGCGCCTACCGGCATCTCGGGGTGCTCGTAGTTCTCGTTCATCACCGTGATGTAGTAATACACGTCTTCCTGTTCGGCAAACATCCGGCGCATGCCGTCTTGCACCACAACTGCGACCTCGAACTGGAAGGTCGGGTCGTAGCTGATGCAGTTGGGGATCATGTTGGCCATGATCTGGCTGTGGCCGTCTTCGTGTTGCAGGCCCTCGCCGTTGAGCGTGGTGCGCCCGGCGGTGCCGCCAATCATGAAGCCACGGGTGCGCTGATCGGCTGCCGCCCAGCACAAGTCCATGGTGCGCTGCAGGCCAAACATGGAGTAGAAGATATAGAACGGCACCATCTGCACGCCGTGCACGCTGTAGGCGGTACCGGCGGCGATCCAGTCGCTCATCGCGCCCGCCTCGTTGATGCCTTCCTGCAGCACCTGGCCGGTGGTGGATTCTTTGTAGAACATCAACTGGTCATGGTCTTCCGGCACGTACTTCTGGCCTTCCTGGCTCCAGATGCCATATTGGCGGAACATGCCTTCCATGCCAAAGGTGCGGCTCTCGTCCGGCACGATGGGCACGATGTTGCGCCCAATCTGCTTGTCCTTGAGCAAGGTGTTCATGATGCGCACGATGGCCATGGTGGTGGACAGCTCGCGACCTTCGCCCGAGGCCTTGAGCAGGGCGGCAAAGGCGTCGAGTGACGGCACCTGCAGTGGGTCGGCCTTCTGGCGACGTTGCGGCAGAAAGCCGCCGAGCGCCACACGGCGTTCCATCATGTATTTGTATTCCGGCGAGTCTTCGGCCGGTTTCAGATAAGGCAGCGCCTCAAGCTGGTCGTCAGGCACAGGCAAGCCAAAGCGATCACGGAAGCGGCGGATGGCGTCGACGTCCATCTTCTTTTGCTGGTGCGAGATGTTCATCGCCTCGCCGGCCTGGCCCATACCGAAGCCCTTGATGGTCTTGGGCAGGATCAGGGTCGGTTGTCCCTTGTGATTCACCGCAGCGCTGTACGCCGAGAAGATCTTGAAGATGTCGTGACCACCACGGTTGAGCTGCCACACCTCTGCATCCGTCCAGTCCGCAATCAGCGCGCGCAGCTCAGGGGTATTGAAGAAATGCTCGCGCACATAGGCACCGTCCTTGGCCTTGAAGGTTTGATATTCGCCGTCGACCAGTTCCATCATGCGCTTTTTCAGGATGCCGGTCTTGTCTCGTTCAAACAGCGCATCCCAGTGTCCGCCCCAGATGACCTTGATGACATTCCAGCCAGCGCCACGGAATTCGGCTTCAAGTTCCTGGATGATCTTGCTGTTGCCGCGCACCGGGCCGTCGAGACGCTGCAGGTTGCAGTTGATGACGAAGATCAGGTTATCGAGCTTTTCGCGGGCTGCCATGCCGATGGCGCCGAGTGATTCGACCTCGTCGGTTTCGCCATCACCAAGAAAGGCCCACACCTTGCGTTGTTCAGCCTTGGCGGCATCGATCAGGCCACGGCTGGCCATGTATTTCATGAACCTGGCCTGATAAATGGCCTGCAAAGGGCCCAGACCCATGGACACCGTCGGGAACTGCCAGAAGTCCGGCATCAGCCACGGGTGCGGGTAAGAGGAGATGCCCTTGCCGTCGACTTCCTGACGGAAACTGTCCATCTGGTCTTCGGTAAGACGGCCCAGCATGAAGGCGCGGGCGTAGACGCCCGGCACGGAATGGCCCTGAAAGAAGATCAGGTCGCCACCGGTTTCGTGCTGGATGCTCTTCCAGAAGTGTGAGAAGCCTACGTCGTAGAGCGCCGCAGCCGATGCAAACGAGGCGATGTGTCCGCCCACATTGGTGTTTTTGTTTGCCCGCACCACCATCGCCATGGCATTCCAGCGAATGTAGGAGTGCAGCTTGATCTCCATGTCGGCATCGCCGGGGTATTTGGGCTGGCTATCGACCGGAATCGTGTTGATGTACTGCGTAGTGGCGGAGTAGGGCAGGTCTATGCCTTCTTCGCGGGCCGATTCGATCAGCTTTTCGATCAGAAAGTGAGCGCGTGGCTGACCCTCGTTTTCGATGACGCCCTCCAGGGCGTCCAGCCATTCGGCAGTTTCCTGGGCGTCGGTATCAACTTGCGGTGATTGGTCTTGCTTGGCGGTCACGGTGTGTCTCCTCATGACTAACGTTGGCGAGCCCGCCCTGTGGGGCGGTGCAAGGGTTGCAAGCGCAGGCACGATCTTGCCATGCTGGCGCGACGTTTCATAATATAAAACGATATTTCATTTAATGCAATAACTACGACGCTTATCATGCCTTTGTGGTGATTGCCTTCCGGTTTGCGTGAGAAAAGGTGCTCGTGCGCCCGGAAAAGCAAACAGCCAAGAGGTGTCCTGCCATGAGACGCGTGGCATGAGTGGGGCAGAACAGCGGAAAAAAGCCGACCAGGAGGGAGAGGAAGGAGGGAGAGCCCTCCTGGTCGGGCATGAAGAGGAAAAGGCAACGCTGGCGGCCTCATCGGAACCCTTCAGCCGATGATGCTTTGCGTACGCGACCTTCCACGACAATACCCATCAACACATCACCGTTGCCGTTGAAGGCTTCGTGGGATTCTCGTGAGAATGGTCTGCGATAGACCTTGATGACGCCCTCGACTGGCTCAAGCAAGGATTCGAGGGCTTCGCGAACGCGGTCGCCGTGGGTGCTGCCAGCTTGTTCGATGGCTGCGGCAAGCACAAGAAGCGAATCATAACCTTGTGCAGCGGCTGGGGGAACTGGTATGCGCACACTGCCGGTTCTTTGTCGCCATGCTTCCATGAATTCGGCGTGCGCCGGGTTTTCCGGATTGGGGACGAAGGTCTGCGGCATCCACACCCCTTCGGCGTTCGGCCCTGCGTCATCAATGAAGTTTGACATGGCCAGGGTCCAGCTTCCGATAATTGGCACATTCCAGCCAATTCTGGCGCGGGTGTTGGCGATGCGCGCCAGTTCTGGCCCTATGCCATAGGTCAGGATCACCTGTGCGCCGGCCGTCCGGGCACGATGCAGCATGGGCGTCATGTCTGCTTCAGCCAGGCGGAAACGTTCGACTGCGACCGGGACAATGCCATGTCGGCGCAAGGCGGTTTCAAGGTCACTGCGCCCAAGCTGGCCGTAATTGGTGGCGTCGTGAAAGATGGCCACGCGTTTCAAACCGCGTTTGACCACCACCTCGTCGACGATCATCGCAGCCTGCAAGGTGTCGTTGGCTGCCATCCGGAAGATGAAGTTGTCCGGGTGCTCAGGCGGCAGAAACTGACGTGTTATCAGCGTGCCGGTTGCTACTGAAGTGATGACCGGCACGCCCGCCGACTGGTAATAGCGCTGGCTTGCCAAAGCGACGCCGGTGTTGACAACCCCCAGGCCCGCTATGATGCCGTCCGCTTCGATCATTTCACGAACGACTCTGGCACCGACCTCATTGCGTGCCTCGTCGTCGCGCTCTATCAGTTCAATCGGGCGTCCGAGCACACCTCCTTGCGCATTGATGCGTTCGGCGGCAATCCGGATGCCCTCACGCATTGATCGTCCCATCGGGCTTGAGCCACCGGTAAAAGGACCGGACACTCCGATGCGGATTGGCTGTGTTGATGTTTGTGTCGCCCCGGCATGCGCCAGCGGGACGGACATCAAGGCGAGCAGGGCAATCAGCGCGACCAGGGCGCAGCCACACCTGCGCAGCAACCTGAGACGATGACTTGCGTTCAACTGCCAGGGTGGATCTGACGCCGCCTGCATACGCATCCGATCTGTTCTCGTTATGGTTAGATCGCGCAGCTTGTGCGCGTCACGTTTTTCGCTACTGTATTCCGATAGGGGTAGTTTCGACATTGCCGAAAACCCGAAGTGGTAGGCAAGCGGGTGAGTTTTCGCGGCAGCGGTCCGGATGTCGCGACGTGTGCAGGCAATGCCGGGGCTGCAAAGTGTGCCGATAAGGGAAACACCCGATTACCCGTTCTTGATGGTTCTGTGATCATCAAGCCGACTATTCGCACCAGTCTGCTTATGCAAGGTGCCCCTCCAAGCCGCTTATTCGCCGTCAAATGCCAACCATGTCCCAACTGCGTCTGATGCTGGCCTTCGGTTTTGCCGACTTCCTGGAAGCCCGGCATGACTGAGTATCGCAGCATCCACAAGACCGCTCGCTGGTACTGGATCGCTCCCTATATTGCGGTTGGCGTGTTCGCCATCACCATGCTTTTGCTGGTCTGGTTTCTGCAGGCGCGTGAGACAGACAGCCAGCGCAATGCAGTCGCGCGTGATGTGCAATGGGCCGAGCAGACCATTCGGTTGCACATGCAGGGCACCGAGGAGGCATTGCAGCAACTTGCCCGCGACATTGGTCTGGGAGTGGTGGATGCAGACGGATTCCAGTTGCGTGCGAATCAGCACATCGCCAACCATCCCGAGCTGACCAACGTGGTGCTGGTCAGCGCCGACAAGGCTGTCGTCTGGAGTGCGCCATTCGATTCGGTCGACTGGTTGTCGGGCGAGCTCTTGTCAGGTTTGCAGACTCAGCCATTTTTCAATGCCCGTGAGTTGGGGCGGTTGAGCTATGGCGACGCCTATGTCAACACCCAGGACAGAGTGGTGCTGGAGTTGTATGTGCCAGTGCGTAGAGGTCGCGAGTTTGTCGGTGCGGTGGTGGCGGTGTATTCGGTGGAGCGCATGGTTCGCCATCTGGTACCAAGCTGGTTTGCCGAAAAATACCGTCTTGCGCTGATCAGTCCCAAGGGCGAGATACTCGCGGTGAACCCGGGGGTGCTGGATCTTGATGAGACAGTCTCCTTCGACATCGCGCTCGATCCGCCGGGCAACGGATTGCGGCTGCGGGCCACGGCGTATCGCACTGACGGCCAGTTGCCTGAGGCCTTGCCAGTGGCGATGACGATTGGTCTGGCGATCATCGTGCTGTGGAGCCTGTGGTTGTTGCGGGTGCATGTGCGTCGCCGTGTGCAGGTTGAAAAGGAGCGCGATCGCTTGTTCAACCTGTCGCTCGATCTGCTGTGCATTGCGGGTCTGGATGGCGCCTTCCGGCGCTGCAATCCGGCTTTTGAGCGGGTGCTGGGGCACGACCCGGAGCAGTTGCCAGGTCGCGCCTTGCTTGACATTGTGCGCAGTGACGACGTGGCCGAAACCCTCACGCAATTGCGGCGTTTGTCCGAAGGAGAGCCATGCGCCTTTGAAAACCGCTGCCGCTGTGCAGATGGCACTTATCGCTGGCTGTCTTGGAGCATCAATCCTGTGCTGGATGAGGGGCTGGTCTATGCGGTTGCGCACGATATCAGCGGACGCAAGGCCACCGAGGATGCGCTGCGGGCAGAGTCCGCCTTCCGCAAGGCGATGGAGGAGTCGGTCATCACCGGCATGCGGGCCATCGACCTTTCCGGTCGCATCATTTATGTCAATTCGGCGTTTTGTCGGCTGGTTGGCTTCAGCGAACAGGAGTTGGTCGGCGCTGAGGCACCCTTTCCCTACTGGCCGGAAGAGGATGTCGAGTCCTGCTTGCGCAACCTTCAACTCACCCTGTCTGGTGGCGCACCATCGAGCGGTTTTGAAATGCGCATCCGGCGGCGAGATGGCAAGCGGCTGGATGCGCGCTTCTACCTGTCGCCGCTGATTGACCTGACCGGCAAGCAAACCGGCTGGATGGCCTCGGTGACCGACATCACAGAACCCAAGCGTATTCGTGAGGCGCTGGAAGAGGCCCAGCAGCGCTTTGAAGCTGTGCTGGACGGGCTGGATGCGGCGGTGTTTGTGGCGGATGTTCAGAGCGATGAGGTTTTGTTTGCCAACCGGGCGTTCAAAAACATCTACGGTTTTGATGCGGTGGGGCGTACCGCGCGCGGTCTGGCTGTTCCGCAACCGGAGCGCCGGGACTATCTGGTCAAGCTGCGCACCATTGATGTTGGCGATCTGCCGAAGGAGTTGTTCGATGGCGAGATGCAACATCCCTTGTCCGGTCGTTGGTATCACGTGCGTGAGCACGCTACCCGCTGGGTTGATACACGGGTGGTGCGCCTGGGCATCGCCACCGATATTACCGATCGCAAGCAGAGCGCGGAGTCAAGCCAGCAGCAGGCGGACAGGTTGCAGCACACGTCACGCCTGATCACCATGGGCGAAATGGCCTCGACGCTGGCACATGAGCTCAATCAACCGCTGTCGGCCATTGCCAATTACTGCATGGGTTGCGTCACCCGACTTGAATCTGGCAAGTTCCGGCAGGAAGACTTGCTGGCTGCAATGCAAAAAGCCAGTTTTCAGGCCGAACGCGCTGGCAAGATCATTCGGCGGGTGCGTGAGTTTGTCAAAAAGAGCGAACCGCGCCGCAGCCCGACCCGTCTGCAGGAGGTCATCGACGACGCCATCGGTTTTGTTGGTATTGACGCCAAAAGGATGAGCGGCAGCATAAGTGTCGACATGCCGGCGGATCTGCCGCTGGTTCATGCGGACCGGATCATGATCGAGCAGGTGGTCATCAATCTTGTCAGGAACGGATTGGACGCCATGTCCAGCCTGCCTCGGCAAGAGCGTGTGCTGGTGTTGCGCGTACGTTCGACCGGTGTGCGTCATGTAGAGGTGTCGGTGATAGACCGTGGCCACGGCATTGACGAGGAGGGTATGGCCCAGTTGTTTTCGCCGTTTTATTCCACCAAGCCTGACGGCATGGGGATGGGGCTCAACATCTGTCGTTCCATCATCGAGTTCCACGATGGCCGACTGACTGTCGCAGCCAACCCGGATGGCGGTACTATCTTCACTTTCACCCTACCCGTAGAGGCCGCCAATGAACATGTCGCACGCCGAGCCTGACCAGGCAGTCTATATCGTTGATGACGACGAGGCCTTGCGCGACTCTCTGGTGTGGTTGCTGGAATCCAGCGGCTATCAGGTGTTTGCCTATGATTCCGGCGAGGCCTTTCTCAAGGCTTATTCGCTCGATATGAAGGGTTGTCTGGTGCTTGATGTGCGCATGCCCGGCATGAGCGGACTGGAACTGTTTGATGCGCTGCAGGAACAGCACTGCGTTCTGCCCGTCATTTTCATCACTGGTCATGGCGATGTGCCGATGGCGGTGCGGGCGGTCAAGCGCGGTGCCATGGATTTCATCGAGAAACCCTTCGGCGACCGCGACATTCTTGGCCTGATCGACGAGAGCCTGACCACGGAGCGCAACAACCGGACTCAGCGCACGAAAGAGGCGGATGTGTCGCGACGATTGTCCGAGTTGACTCAGCGTGAGCGTGAAGTGCTTGACCTGATCATTGTCGGCAAACTGAACAAACAGATTGCCGACATACTGTGCATCAGCATCAAGACGGTAGAAGTGCATCGCGCCCGTGTGATGGAAAAAATGGGGGCCAATTCGTTGGCGGAGCTCGTGCAGCAGGTCATGACCAGCGAAGCGGTGGCGGCCCGGAGTGTCTGATCGGCAGGTTTTCTGCGAGCTTTGAAACGGCGGGGCTGGCCCGCTTGAGTGGTCTTCCATGTCTTACGTAAACGGCGTGCTCTTGCTGGGTGGTGTGCTTTTGTTTGTCAGCGTCATGGCAAGCACGCTGACTGCACGCCTTGGTCTGCCGTTGCTGCTGCTGTTTCTCGTTGTGGGCATGCTGGCCGGCGAGGAAGGGCTGGGTGGCATTGTCTTTCACGACTTCTCCACCACCATGCTGGTGGCGCAACTGGCCCTGGCAGTCATCCTGCTCGACGGTGGTTTGCGCACCAAAACCACCACACTGCGGGTTGCCTTGAGACCAGCGGCAACCCTCGCGACGGCAGGTGTGGTGCTGACCGCGCTTGCTCTGGGTGTGTTCGCCACCTGGCTGTTTGGTGTGGACTGGCGCATCGGCTTGCTGCTGGCGGCGATTGTGGGTTCGACTGATGCGGCTGCCGTGTTCTCGTTGCTGCGCAATAGCGGTGTGCGCTTGAATGATCGTGTCAAGGCTACGCTGGAGGTGGAGTCCGGCGCAAACGACCCCATGGCCATCATGATGGTCACTGTGCTGGTGGAGATGATCATCAGCCCGGGTGAGCGCGACGGCTGGGCATACGCGGTGATGTTGCTGCAACAACTGGCGTTTGGTGCCTTGCTCGGCTGGCTCGGCGGGGTGGTGCTGGCCAATCTGCTCTATCGCGTCAGGCTGGCCGAAGGCCTGTATGCACTGCTAATTGTATCGGGTGGTTTGATGGTGTTTGCTTTCGCCAACATGATCGGTGGCAGCGGCTTTCTGGCGGTGTATGCGGCTGGCCTGATCATTGGCAACCGGCGCTGTCATGCCACCGAGCATGTGTTGCGGGTCATGGACGGCCTGGCCTGGCTGGCTCAGGCCGGCATGTTTCTGGCTCTTGGCCTGCTGGTCACCCCGTCCCATCTGCTGGAACACGCACCGCGTGCGCTGGCCATGGCGGTTTTTCTGATGTTGGTTGCGCGTCCGCTGGCGGTGTGGCTGTGCCTGTTGGGGCAGCGCTTCAAGGCGCGCGAGGTGGTCTATATTTCCTGGGTTGGCCTGAGGGGGGCAGTGCCCATTGTGCTGGCCATCTTTCCGCTGATGATGGGGGTGCCGCATTCCCTGGTGCTGTTCGAGGTGGCTTTTGCGGTGGTGCTGGTGTCGTTGCTGGTGCAGGGTTCGACCGTGCCGGTGCTGGCACGCTTGCTCAAGGTAGTGGTGCCGCCGCGTCCCGAACCGGCCGACCGGCTTGAGGTGTGGGTGGGTGCCAACGAGACCCTGGACCTGATGGAATATCGCGTCGGCAAGCGCTCCCGCGCCGAAGGCATGCAGCCAGACACCTTGCTGTCCAATGAGGCCGGCCCCGAGGCGCGCTGCGCCTCCTTGTTGCGCAGCGAGCGCACCATTCCGCTCAACCGGGCGACCCGGTTGCGCGATGGTGACGCGCTGTGGGTGATTGCGCCGGATGATATGGCGGAGCGACTCGCCGAAGCCTTTGCACCGGGTGCCGAAAATGAATTGAGCGCCAACGCCAGCTTTTTTGGTGAATTCACGGTGGCCGCAGACTGCCTGGCTGGTGACCTGGCCGCTGCCTATGGTCTGGCGCTGGAGCCCGGCGAGGTCGGGCTGAGCATTGCCCAGTTGCTGGTGCGTAGACTGGAACGCCACGCCGTGGAAGGTGACAGAATCAACGTCGGCACCTTCGAGCTCACCGTGCGCCATGTCAACAACAAGGGCGAGATAGACAAGGTTGGCTTGAAGTGCCCGATGGCGTTGCCGCTGTTGTAATGGTGAGTTGGCGACATTGAACATCGTAAGCGCGTCGATTGTGCAGGGTATGCGTTAAAATCCCGGTTTTTATCGAGGGTTTCGAGCATGACCGCACGCAGGATAGATGGAAAGGCGCTCGCCGACCAGGTGAGGGAAGAGATCGCGGTTCGCGCCAAAGAGCTGAATGAACGCGGTGAGCAGCCTTGCCTGGCCGTCATTCTGGTGGGTACTGATGCGGCCTCGTCGGTATATGTTCGCAACAAGGTGGCGGCCTGTGAGAAGGCGGGCATCCGCTCGCTGCGCCACGATTTTCCGCCAGACGCCGACCCCAAGGTGGTCATCGACCTGCTGGCCGAGCTCAACGGCGACAGCTCGGTGCACGGCATTCTGGTGCAGTTGCCCTTGCCCCCGCAGTTTGACGAAACCGAGGTGCTGGAAGCGATCAGCGTCGACAAGGACGTCGACGGTTTTCACGCCGAAAACGTTGGCAGACTGTCACAGGGGCGCGAGGCCTTTCTACCGTGCACCCCGCATGGCGTCATGAAGATGTTCGAATCCGAAGGCATCAAGCTGCAGGGCGCCGAGGCAGTGGTCATCGGGCGCTCCAACATCGTCGGTAAGCCCATGGCCATGTTGCTCACCAACGCCGGTGCCACCGTCACGGTGTGTCACTCTCGCACACGCGATCTTGCCTTTCACACCCGCCGCGCCGATATCGTGGTGGCGGCGGTCGGCAAGGCGCGTTTTGTCACCGGCGACATGCTGAAACCCGGCGCGGTGGTCATCGACGTTGGCATCAACCGGCTGACCGAAGGCGACGAAGCAGGTAAGTTGTGCGGCGATGTCGACTATGTTTCGGCCAGTGAAGTGGCTGGCTGGATCACCCCGGTGCCTGGCGGGGTTGGCCCGATGACCATTACCATGCTGCTCGAAAACACCGTGATTTCCGCTGAACGCGCCGCAGCGCGCAAGGGACGTTGATATGAGCGACACACAGGCCACAGCCCAGACGCCGCTGGTCGGCATCATCATGGGCTCGAACTCCGACTGGCCAACCATGAAAGCGGCCGCCACCATACTTGAAGATTTCGGCGTGCCATTCGAGGCCCGGGTAGTGTCAGCCCACCGCACCCCTGACCTGATGTTTGAATATGCCGAACAAGCCCGCGCGCGTGGCCTCAAGGCCATCATCGCCGGTGCGGGTGGTGCCGCACATCTGCCCGGCATGGTGGCTGCCAAGACCACCTTGCCGGTGCTTGGCGTGCCGGTTCAGTCACGTGCGCTGAGTGGTCAGGATTCGCTGCTGTCCATCGTGCAGATGCCCAAAGGCGTGCCGGTGGCCACCTTTGCCATCGGCGAGGCTGGTGCTGCCAACGCGGCCCTGTTTGCGGTGTCTTTGCTGGCCAATGAGGATGACGCAATGGCCGACAAGCTTGCCGAATTCCGTGACCGGCAGACGCGCGCCGTGCTCGACATGAAACTCGATTAAGAGGCTTCACCCCATGATTCTGCCGCCTGCCACGCTCGGCATGCTCGGTGGCGGCCAGCTTGGCCGCTTCTTTGTTTCCGCCGCCCACGAAATGGGCTACAAGGTGTGGGTGCTCGATCCGGACCCCAACAGCCCGGCCGCACTCATCGCCGACCGTCACCTGATTGCATCCTACGACGACTACGTCGCACTCGACGAAATGGCCGCCCACTGCGCGGCGGTCACCACCGAATTCGAGAATGTGCCCGCTGGCACCCTCGACTATCTCGCCAAGTTCGTCACGGTGCATCCCTCGGCAGCCGCTGTGTCGGTATGTCAGAACCGGATTGCCGAAAAGCGTTTTCTGGCTGATCACGGCATCGCCCACGGGCCGGTTGCCGTCATCGAAACCGAAGCCGACCTGCAGGCGGCAGATGCAAGCCTGTTTCCGGCAGTGCTCAAGGTGGCGCGCTTTGGTTACGACGGCAAAGGGCAGGCGAGGGTGCGCAACCACGAAGAAGCCGTGCACGCCTTTCACGCCTTCCACAGCGAACCCTGCGTGCTCGAAAAGATGCTCACGCTGGATTTCGAGCTGTCCGTGGTGCTGGCGCGTGATGCCCAAGGCGCATTGCGTTGCTACCCACCGGGCGAAAACCGGCACCTCAAGGGTATCCTCGATGTCACCATCGCGCCGGCCCGCGCCAGCGCCGAACAACGCGATCAGGCGCAAGGCATGGCCTGCCGCATTGCCGAAGCGCTCAACTACGTCGGCACGCTGGGGGTGGAGTTTTTTGTCAGCCGGGGCAAGTTGCTGGTCAATGAAATGGCGCCGCGTCCGCACAACAGCGGGCACCACACCATAGACGCATGCGTCACCAGTCAATATGAACAACAGGTGCGTGCACTTTGCGGCCTGCCGCTGGGCGAACCCCGCCAGCACTCGTCAGCGGTCATGGTCAACCTGCTGGGAGACTTGTGGCAAGGAGACAGCCATCGCCATGAGCCGGACTGGTCGGTGCTGCACGGCGTACGTGGTCTGCGTCTGCACCTCTACGGCAAACATCAAGCCAGACCGGGCCGCAAGATGGGCCACTTTACGGTAATCGGCGAGCACATGCCCGAGGTGCTGCAACACGCGCTGGCCGCGCGCGCATCCATTGGCATTCGGGACGAAGACTGACATGGCCAGAATTGCATCCGGTCCGCAAGCCATTCAGGATGCGGTCGACTGCCTGCGGCGTGGCGAACTGGTCGCCATGCCCACCGAGACCGTCTATGGGTTGGGCGCCGACGCGCTGGAACCCCAGGCGCTGGCACGCATCTTCACCGCGAAAGGCAGACCAACCGACCACCCGCTGATTGTTCACCTGCCGGATGCCGACCACCTCACGCAGTGGGCAGCAAGCGTGCCACGTGAGGCGATCGCGCTGGCCCGCGCCTTCTGGCCCGGCCCACTCACCCTGATCCTGCTGCGTGACCCGATGGTGCCGGATGCCGTCACCGGCGGGCAGAACACCGTCGGCCTGCGGGTGCCCGCCCATCCGGTTGCCCTGGCCTTGCTCAAGGCCTTTGACTCCGGCATTGCCGCGCCCAGCGCCAACCGCTTCGGCCGCATCAGCCCTACCACCGCCGCGCATGTGCAAGCCGAGCTCGGCGAGCGCATCGAGCTGATCCTCGACGGCGGCGCCTGCGACGTGGGCATTGAGTCCACCATCCTCGATCTGTCCGGCGCCAGCCCACGCATCCTGCGCCCTGGTGCCATCAGCGCAGAGCACATCGCCGCAGTGATAGGCCGCATGCCAGCCAGCCCGGCTACAGCGCCAGCCGACACCGGCGACACCACCAAGGCCGCCGACGCCACCCCGCGCGTGTCCGGCTCGCTGGCCGCACACTACGCACCGGTCACGCCGCTCCGCCTGGTCGCCGCTGCCGCCATGCAAGACACCATCGACCAGCAGCAAGCCAGCGGCAAACGGCTGGCAGTGTTTGCGCAGCTTCAGCGCAATCACAACCCGAACGAGCATACCGGCATTACCTGGATGAATGCCCCGGCCAGCGCCGCAGCCTACGCCCACGAACTCTACGCCGCGCTGCGCAGCCTCGACGCCTCCGGTGCCGACCTCATCCTTATCGAATCGCCTCCCGATACACAGGCATGGACCGCCATCCACGACCGCCTGGGTCGTGCGGCGGTCGGCTCAGGGGCCGGTGAGGCAAACTGAGCCCGGCACGGGCGCGGCTTCCAATGGCCGGCGAGGGTGGTCTATAATCACCGGCATCGGGCCGATAGCTCAGATGGGAGAGCGCCGCGTTCGCAATGCGGAGGTCGTGAGTTCGATCCTCATTCGGTCCACAATAAATGCCAAGAAAAACAAGGGGTTGTCGAAAGGCAGCCCCTTTTTTTCGTCCTGTCGTTGCCCTCGCTGTGCAAGTTGTTTGCACAGAATTTACACAGAAGTTGCACAAGGCAACCAGGACGAACCATTCGCCCTACGTATGACTATGCCGGTGCCCACACACAACTATGGGTTTGGTTATGGCCCTCGCGCTCAGCGATCTCGGCCGCACAAGACATTTTGCCGGTGTCGTGCGAGCCGAGAAGGTAGGGTGCCAAATTGCTGGCACGCCTTTCCGCGGAACAAACAACGGGGGAAAGAGCGCGGTTTCTGCTGAACGGCAGCATTGACCGAAAATCGGAGGTGTAGAGCGGTCAGCCTGACAGGCTGCTGCGGCTCGTCAGCACTCGACAACGAACGGTCGCTTCACGAAAGTGAAATTTCAACGATCGCTTTCCGGCGATGAACTTGGAGAGACGTCAGTCGCATCCCGACCCAAAGCCGACAGACGTTCTGACTCAAAGCTGGCACTCAAAGTGCAGCATAACCCGCAAACAATAAAGCGGGGCCATAGCCCTGCTTCTTGTTTGTCCGAGTTGATGCGTTTGTTGAACGAAGCCACTGTCCCCAGACGATCGATCGGCGCTCTTCCTCAATGCGGATATGTCTGGAAGGTCGTTATTACCGCATTTTCCTCAAGCCTTGAGCTTTGTCGCGGTATGCGGCCAGGGGTCATGAACGCAGTGCATGCCGCTGAAAACTAACAGAACAAACTCAGCGCCGACGCGAACTTGTGAGGCTATGTCGTGCACAGACTGCGCTGTGCACAGCAAGCCGCTTGCAGTGCTTCCGGGCCGAGTCTGGAGTGTAGCCCGACCACTGCGCCGATGATGATCAGCGCGGGGGCCTTGATGGCGGCGGCTTGGACGTCGGCGGGCAGGGCGCCCACGGATGAGATGAGGGTGACTTGTTCGCGCGTGGTGCCTTTGCGGACGACTGCGGCGGGGGTGTCCGGGCCGAGTCCGTGGCTGATGAGTTGCTGACAGATGATGTCCAGCGCGCCTATGCCCATGTAGATGACCAGCGTTTGAAACGGGCGGGCTAGGGCGGGCCAGTCGAGGTCCACGCTGCCGTCCTTGAGGTGGCCGGTGGTGAACACCACCGAGCGGGCGTGATCGCGATGGGTCAGTGGCATGCCGGTACAGGCCGAGATGCCGGATGCAGCGGTGATGCCGGGAACGACTTCGCAGCAGACGCCGGATTCGACCAGTTCTTCGGCTTCTTCGCCACCACGGCCAAAAATGTAGGGGTCGCCGCCTTTGAGCCGGACCACGTTATGCCCTTGCTTGGCGAGCCGGACCAATAAGGTGTTGATCTCTTCCTGCGGCAGGGTGTGGTTGCCGGCTTGCTTGCCAACGTAAATGCGTTGGGCGTCCGGGCTGGTGAGGGCGAGTATGTCCGGGCTGACCAGGTAGTCGTACACCAGCACATCACAACTGGCGAGCAGGCGGGCGGCGCGAACCGTGAGTAGTTCGGGGTCACCAGGGCCAGCACCGACAAGATAGACCTTGCCAATCGATTGGCCGGAAGCGTCCTGCTGCGATGAGGTGTGGTCGATTGTCGCGGGCTGCATGGGTGACTCTCCTGTGTGTCGGTGCCATTTTTTGTTTTGGCGGACCGCTGCCATGACAGCGTGTCGGCCGAAAGCGCTAATCGACTGACTGCTGGTGGCGACACTTTAGCCCTACTGGCGGCCGGGTGAATTAACGTAAATCAAGGTGTGCCGGCCAGTGGGCAAAGGATACTGGCTCCGCCCTGAGGCAGCCCGACCCGGCGGGCCAGAGGCAATGTCAGGAGTCGAAACAATGAGGCGTACGATTGTATCAAGTGGTTTGACTGCCGTGTTTGTGTGTGTTGCGGCGCTGTTGATGCCGGGTACGGCAGCAGCGGAGTCGGCGTTTGTGCCGGAAACCGCGCGCGAGCAAGACTTGATCAGGATGGTGCGACAGGACTGCGGCTCCTGTCATGGCCTGACCCTGCAGGGTGGGCTGGGGCCTGCGCTTACGGCTGAGGCCTTGAATGACAAACCTTTCGAGTTTCTGTTTGCGACCCTGCACCAAGGGCGACCGGGCACACCCATGCCGCCTTTTGTCGGGATACTGACCGAGCAGGAGTCGGCGTGGATTGTGCGCAAGCTGTTGGAAGGCTTTCCCGAGGACGGTGGCCCCTTGCCGGTTGCCGCGCCCGAGGTGTTGCCGCGATGAGCACGACAGAACTGGAGAATGCAGGCATGAAAAACAGGTTTGTGAGTTTGTTGGGTGCGCTGACGACTGCGCTGTGTGTGGCCGGGTTTGGCGCTACCGCACTGGCGTCGGAGCCTGCCAGCGTGCGTGGCACCGGGGATATGGGCGTGATCATCGAGCGTGCCACCGGACAGGTGACAGTGGTTGAAACCACCGGCATGACCGCGTTGGCGTCGATTCCCGGCCTGGGCGATTTGTCGCATGCGTCGCTGGTGTATTCACGCGATGCGCGCTTTGCCTTTGTGTTTGGCCGCGATGGTGCGCTCACCAAAGTGGATATTCTGGAAGGCCGGATTGTGGGCCGGGTGATACAGGCTGGCAATGCGATTGGCGGGGCGATCTCGCAGGACGGCCGCTTTGTGGTGGCGCAGAATTACGAGCCGGGCGGTATCCGGGTGTTTGATGCCGACACGCTGGAGATGATCTCCGAGGTGCCGACGGTGTGGGGCGAGCATAGCCAACGGGCCAAGGTGGTGGGGTTGCGTGACCTGCCGGGTAATCGCTTCATTTATTCGCTGTTTGAGGCGGGCGAGATCTGGCTGACCGACTTGTCTGATCCGACCATGCCGCAGACCACCAAATGGAAGGCCGGTCGCCAGCCTTACGATGCCTTGATTACGCCGGATGGCCGTTACTACATTGCCGGTCTGTTTGGTGAGGATGGCATGTCCATGCTTGATCTGTGGCAGCCCGAGCTGGGCGTTCGCACCATTCTGCCGGGTTATGGCCGTGGTGAAGAGCCTCTGCCAGTGTTCAAGATGCCGCATCTGCGCGGCTGGGCCATTGCCGGCGGCAAGGCCTATCTGCCGGCTATCGGTCGGCACGAGGTGCTGGTGGTGGAACTTGGCAGTTGGCAGGAGGTGGGACGGATTCCGGTGCACAGCCAGCCGGTGTTTGTTATGGCGCGGCCTGATGGACGCGAGGTGTGGGTGAATTTTGCCTTTCCCGATAACAGCAAGATGCAGATCATCGACACTTTAAGCAACGAGGTGGTGCATAGCTTTGTGCCGGGCAAGACAGTGTTGCACATGGAGTTTACGCCCAAGGGCGAAGCCATCTGGATTTCGGCACGCGACGACAACAAGGTGGTGATGTACGACACCCGCACGCGTGAGCTGATTGGCGAACTGCCAGTGGTCAACCCTAGCGGCATCTTCTTTACCCACCGTGCGCACCGGGTAGGTTTCTGACATGCTAGCCAGCGCCAGCCAACACAACAACATGAACCAGCCTGCCAGCGATGCCGAAGCCAGCCGCATGCGCTTGCTCAACGACTATCAGCGCGATTTTCCGGTGGTGTCCCAACCCTTTGCGCAGCTTGCACAGGCGCTGGATGTGGACGAGGCTGCGGTGCTGAAAATGCTGTCTGATGGTTTGCAACAGGGGGTGTTGAGCCGTGTTGGGGCAGTGTTTGCCCCCAGGCGTATCGGCGCGAGCGCGCTGGCCGCCTTGTCGGCCCCGACGCATCGCATTGAGGAAGTGGCTGCTTGCATCAATGCACACGCCGAGGTCAACCACAACTACCAGCGCGAGCACGCCTTTAACCTGTGGTTTGTGATTACCGCCGCATCTGGTCGGCGGCTTGGTGAGGTGGTTGAAGCCATTGAGCGCGACAGCGGCTGCAAGGTGATTGTGATGCCGCTGGAGCAAGCCTTTCATATTGATCTGGGTTTTGATCTTTGCCAGTCGTCTTCCGTTACGCGTGATCATGTGGCTGCCGAAAACCTCGCGCCGATGAGCGAGCAAGCCTGTTTGCTGCCTGATCTGGAGCGGGCGGTGATGGCCGAACTGGAAAGGGGCCTGCCCGTGGTGAGCCGTCCTTTTCACGAAATTGGCAGGCGCATGGGTGTCACCGAAGCCTTGGTGATGGAAACCATCGAGAGCTGGCTGTTCGATGGTCGCATCAAGCGCTTTGGCCTGGTGGTGCGGCATCACGAGCTGGGTTTTTGCGCCAACGCCATGTGCGTGTGGGATGTGCCAGATGACAGGGTGGCTGAGCTGGGTGAGCGGCTGGCCCGCGAGCCTGCGGTGACCTTGTGTTATCGCCGTAGCCGTGCCCGTCCGCATTGGCCGTACAACCTTTTTTGCATGATTCACGGGCGTACCCGAGAGTCGGTGTTGCAAGCGCACGCCGAGCTGCAGCAAGCTTGTCGCATGAACGGCTATGCCAACGATGTATTGTTTAGCACGCGTCGCTTCAAGCAGCGTGGTTCCCGCTACTTTGCCGGACCACAAACATGAGCCGCGCACGTAGTGAGCCGATTCGGTTGGATGCCTTCGACAAAACGCTGATCAATCACCTGCAGGAAGGTTTTCCCTTGTCGGCCAGGCCGTTCGCCGATGTGGCCGACGCGCTGGGCAGCAGTGAAACACAGGTCATCGAGCGTGTGCGTGCCTTGCTGGCAGCGGGCGTGCTGACGCGATTCGGGCCCATGTACCAGATTGAACGCATTGGCGGGGCTTTTTGTCTGGCGGCCATCGAGGTGCCGGAGACAGGCTTTGAAGCGGTGTGCGAGCAGGTGAACGCCTTTCCCGAGGTGGCGCACAACTATCGCCGTGATCATCGGTTGAACATGTGGTTTGTGCTGGCCACCGAAACGCCAGAAGGTATTGCCGACAGTGCCGCACGCATCGAACAGGCTACCGGCCTCACGGTGTTCTGCTTTCCCAAACAGCGCGAATTCTTTGTCGAGATGAAGCTCAAGGTATGACAAGCAAACCCATGAATGCCACTGGCCCAGCACTTGACCCGCTTGAACGTCGCATCATTGAGGCCACGCAGGGCGGTTTGCCGATTGTGGCCGAACCCTGGCAGGCGGTGGCAGACGGGCTGGGTGTGCCGCTGGATGAGCTGCTGACACGCCTGGCCGACATGTTGCAACGTGGTGTGATCCGCCGCATCGGGGCAGTGCCCAACCATTACGCCATTGGCTACACCGCCAACGGCATGAGCGTGTGGGATGTCGACGACGCACAGGTGGCGGTGGTGGGCGAGTTTGTCGGTCGCCTGGACAGGGTGACGCATTGCTATCAACGTCCGCGTGCGCTGCCGGACTGGCCTTACAACCTGTTTGCCATGGTGCATGGGCAGGACAGAGACGAGGTGCGCGAGCATATCGAGCAGATTGCGGTGGAACTGAAGCGGGAGTTTGGCCCGGTGTGCCAGGCCCGCGATGTGCTTTTCTCCAGCGCCATTCTGAAAAAAACCGGCTTGCGAATAGGCATGAATAAATCGACCGGCAAGGACAAGCTGTCGTTTTAGCCCGCAATTGATTGGTGTCATATATCGCCCCCTCGTTCTGCGATTGAATGCCATCTGGAGGTGCACATGTTCCGAATCTCACAATTCATCCGCGAACTCGATCATCCGACCCCGGTTGGGCCGAGACGCAACCCCCCTGGGCCAGTCGTTATCTGGAATCTGATCCGACGCTGCAACCTGACTTGCAAGCACTGCTATTCGATCTCGGCCGACAGTGACTTTCCCGGCGAGCTCAGCGGCGAGCAGGTGTTCAAGGTGATGGACGATCTGAAAGCCTTCCGGGTGCCGGTGTTGATTCTGTCCGGCGGTGAGCCCTTGCTGCGACCTGACATTTTTGACATTTCGCGTCGCGCCAAGGCCATGGGTTTTTATGTGGGTTTGTCGACCAATGGCACATTGATAGATGAAACCAACATCAATGCCATCAACGACATCGGTTATGACTATGTCGGCGTTAGCCTGGACGGCATTGGTGCCACCCACGACAAGTTTCGACGCCTGGAAGGGGCCTTTGATGCCTCGATGAAAGGCATACGTTTGTGCATGGGCCGTGGCATCAAGGTGGGTGTGCGTTACACCATGACCGAAGATAACGCCCACGACCTGCCCGCGCTGCTGAAGCTGGTCGAGGATGAAGGCATAGACAAGTTCTACTTCTCGCATCTCAATTACGCCGGACGCGGCAACAAGCACCGCGCCGACGACGCCCAGCATCGCACCACGCGTCAGGCCATGGATTTGCTGTTCGACACTTGTCTTGATGTGCACCGTCGCGGCATTGCAAAGGAATTCGTTACTGGCAACAACGACGCCGACGGGGTCTACATGTTGCACTGGGTGGCGGCGCGTTTTCCCGACAAGACCGAACACATCCGCGCCAAATTGCAGGTATGGGGCGGCAACGCCAGCGGGGTGAATGTGGCCAACATCGACAATCTGGGTGTGGTGCACCCGGACACCATGTGGTGGCATGTGCCGCTGGGCAACGTCAAGGACAGGCCGTTCTCGGAGATATGGTCGGATATCTCCAACCCCTTGATGGCAGGCCTCAAGCAGCACCCGCGCACACTGTCAGGCCGCTGCGGTGGCTGCGCCTACCTGGACATCTGCAACGGTAGCTCGCGGGTGCGGGCGCAGCAGATCACCGGTGACGTGTGGGCCGAAGACCCCGCCTGTTATCTGAGTGACGACGAGATCGGGCTGGCTCAAGCCAGCCGTGGCGAACGTGTTGAGCTGACCGCCTTCCAGCCACGCAAGCGTGTGCCAATCAACGTGGAGCAGGGCTGAGCGCTTCACACCGCCCTGAAGGGCCAGGTTTTCAACCGGAGTCGGTTTCAAGATGAACTCGATCAGTTGTTTTTCGCTCTCTCTCGGCGCTGCTGCGTTATTGATGACCGGCGGCATGGCCTCGGCCACTTCACCGGAGACCACCTTCCACAACTATGTGCAGCACTGCGCAAGTTGTCATGGCATGGATCGCCTCGGTGGCATGGGGCCAGCGCTGCTGCCAGAAAACCTCTCGCGATTGCGCAAACCGGCGGCTATTGCTGCCATTACCGATGGTCTGGTGGCCACCCAGATGCCGGCCTTTGGCGAGCTGCTGGGCAAGGACGAAATTTCGGCCATCACCGATCTGATTTACACGCCGGTCGTGCCGTCGCCAAAATGGACCGAGCAAGACATCCGCGCCTCGCGTATCGCACACGTGGATCCAGCCACGCTGTCACCCACGCCAGTATTCGACGCTGACCCCTGGAACGTGTTTCTGGTGGTGGAAACCGGTGATCATCATGTGTCGGTGCTCGACGGCGACAAGCTTGAGCCCATTCACCGTTTTCAGAGCCGCTTTGCCCTGCACGGCGGGCCTAAGTTTGCGCAGGAAGGGCGTTATGTGTACTTCGGTTCGCGCGATGGTTGGGTGACCAAGTTTGATCTGTGGAACCTTACCGTGGTGTCTGAGGTGCGCGCTGGCATCAACACCCGCAACGTGGCGGTGTCGCCAGACGGCAAATATGTGGCGGTGGCCAACTATTTGCCGCATACGCTGGTGTTGCTGGACGGTGATCTGAACCTGCTCAAGGTGCTGGATGTGGTTGGTGCCGATGGCGTGACCACTTCGCGGGTGTCGGCGGTGTATGAGGCCACGCCACGCAAGTCTTTTGTGGCGGCGCTGAAGGATTTGCCCGAGGTGTGGGAGATCAGCTTCGACCCGCAGGCCGAGCCGATTCCAATTGGGGTGATTCACGACTATCGCATGCGCGAAGGGGAGTTTGTATCCGGTTATCTGAATGTGCGGCGTACCGTGGTTGAAGAGGTGCTGGATGATTTCTTCTTTACCCAGGACTATTCATTGCTGATGGGCGCTTCGCGCAATGGCACCGGCCAGGTGGTGAGCCTGGACGCCAGACGCAAGATTGCCGACCTGCCGCTGGACGGCATGCCACACCTTGGCTCAGGCATTACCTGGGACTGGCAGGGCAGGCGGGTGATGGCGAGCACCAATCTGCAGGCGGCCGAGGTAACCGTGATCGACATGGACAGCTTCGAAGTGGTCAAGCGCATCCCGACGCGCGGGCCAGGCTTCTTTCTGCGCAGTCACGCCAGCAGCCGCTACGCCTTCGTCGACTCCATGATGAGCCCCACTGCAAAACACATCCTGCAAGTCATCGACAAGCAGACGCTGGAAGTGGTGCACGAGATATTCGGCACCGAGGGCGAGACTCTGGCGCACATCGAATACACCCGCGATGGCCGCTTCGCGTTGGCCAGCCAATGGGAGTTTGACGGTGCTGTGGTGGTGCTGGACGCGGAAACGCTGCAAGAGGTCAAACGCCTGCCAATGCGCAAGCCAGTGGGCAAGTACAATGTGTGGAACAAGGTGATGCGCGACGAGGGGACCAGCCACTGAGCGTTGGCGGCTGGCGTCGAAGCCGGCAGAGATGTTTGTTCGCGGGAGTCATGCCACCCCGCAACGCTGGCACCAGGCCTTTGACTCCCGGCAAAACAGCAGTTGCAAGGCGGCACACTTGTCCGGGCTGCTTCTCTCAGAGGTCTGGTCTTTTCTCAAAGCCGATGTTGTCCGGCTGGTCTGCGGCGCTGACCTCGATGCGTGCCACCTGCGCGGCCGGTGGCCCCTGGCGCGCCCAGTCGATGAATTGTTCGATGGCCTGGTCTTCGCCGTGCACCAGCGCCTCGACCTCGCCACTCGGCAGGTTGCGCACCCAGCCAGTCAGCCCCAGCTTGTCGGCCTCGGCCTTGGCGCCGGCGCGATACCACACGCCTTGCACTTTGCCATGTATGAGAAGGCGGCGGCTGGAGATTCGTGCTGGTTTTTGCTCTTGCGGTGTTTGCTGTTGTTCAGACATAACTGATCCCGGGTTTGCCGTCTGGTTTGAAACTTTGCGATTTTAGCAGCGCTTGTTCAAAGTTCGTGGCCAGCCCGCGTTCGCCCAACAGATCCAGAAAGCCGGAGCGGGTCAGGATGGACAATGGCTGCTTGCCAAGCCCGCACAGCATCAGGCCCAAACCACGTTTGTCCAGTTTGCGCTTCATGGTCTGCAGAATGTCCAGCCCGGTGGTGTCGATGTTGATGACTTTTTCCAGGTCAAGAATGACCACTTCCGGGTGTCCCTCCTGGTCAGTCAGCAGCGCGTCCAGCTTGTTGGCCGCTCCAAAGAACAGACTGCCCGAAACCCGATAGGCGATGACCCGGTTGCTGCCGTCGCTGTGCTGCAGGTCGTCTATTCCGTAGAACAGTTCGTAACCCTTGAAGGCTTCAAGCGGGACGCGCTCGATGCGTGTCAGGTCGGACATGCGGTAGATGAAGAACAGACTGGCCATGACCATGCCGATTTCCACCGCCAGCGTCAGGTCGAACACCACGGTGATGAAGAAGGTGCCGAGCAGTATCATGCGGTAGTTGTTGGAGAAGCGCTTGAGCTCACTGAACTTGAAGGCATGCCATTCACCCATGTGGATGGATACCATGACCACGATGGCCGACAAGGTGGCCAACGGGATGTGGGCGGCCATTGGCGCGGCGATCAGCACGATTGCCAGCAAGGTCAGGGCATGGGTGATGCCAGCCACCGGGGTACGACCACCAGAGCGGATGTTGGTGGCGGTGCGGGCGATGGCACCGGTTGCAGCAAAGCCACCAAACAGCGGGGCGGCGATGTTGGCTACGCCTTGCGCCATCAGCTCCTGGTTGGGGTCATGGCGGTCGTCAATCTGACCATCCGCCACCCTGGCTCACAGCAGCGATTCGATAGCACCGAGCAGGGCAATGGTCAGCGCCGGGGCGATCAACTTGCCGAGCAGGCCAAGCGACAGCTCGGGGAAGCCGAAATCCGGCAGTTGCTGTGGAATGCCACCGAAGCGGCTGCCAATGGTGTCGACCGGCAACTGCAGCCAGACATTGATGGCGGTCGCCAAGATCAGCACCGCCAGCGGCCCGGGCAGCCGACGCATCCATGCCACACGTGGGGCAAGCCGGTTCCACAGCACCAGCACGGCCAGTGAGGCGCAGGCCAGCGCGATGGTGGGCAAGTGGGCGGTGTGAGCAGCCTGCCACAGGGCTTCCATCTTGCCGAAAAATTCACCGGGCATTTGCTCGATCTGCAACCCGAAAAAGTCCTTGAGCTGTGAGATGAAGATCACCACCGCGATACCGTTGGTAAAGCCAATCACCACCGACAGCGGGATAAAGCGGATCATCACCCCAAGACGCAGCGCACCCATGGCAAACAGCATGACACCGGACATCATGGTGGCGATCAGCAGGTTGGCCACGCCATAGTCCATCACGATGGCGTAGATGATGGGGATGAAGGCGCCGGTGGGGCCGCCTATCTGCACACGTGAGCCGCCCAGCAGCGACACCAGCAGACCGGCGACGATGGCGGTCCAGATGCCGGCTGCCGGGCTCATGCCGCTGGCGATGGCAAAGGCCATGGCCAGCGGCAGGGCGAGTACGCCGACAGTGATGCCGGCGGAGAGATCGGACCCTAGTTGATGCCGGTCATAACCGGGCAGGGTGTCGAGTAATTTGGGACGAAACCGTAGCATGATGCCCTCTGCAAATGTCTGATTGCGAAACGGATGAATGAGCAGTGCAGCGCCACGCCCAGGGGGCGCAGCGTTGCATGATCAACCAGCGTTTGCGTGCAGTGAGGGGCATCGCTTGTTGGCTTATTTGACGCGCATGCCGGGTTGGGCACCGGCGTCGGGTGACAGGATGAACAGGCCGGGTGTTTGCGCGGAGTCGCCCGAGGCGGCCAGCACCATGCCCTCGCTCATGCCGAATTTCATCTTGCGTGGGGCGAGGTTGGCCACCATGACGGTGCTGCGGCCAACCAGCGTAGCGGGGTCGTAGGCTGATTTGATGCCGGCAAACACCTGACGTGTTCTGGCTGCACCGTTTTCGTCCTTCTCGCCAATGTCGAGCTGCAGACGGATCAGCTTGTCGGCGCCTTCGACATGCTCGGCCGAGACGATTCTGGCAATTCGCAGATCGACCTTGGTGAAGTCGTCGATGGAAATGGTTTCGGGTGCAGTTTCAGCCTTGGTAGTTTTTTGCTGTTTTTCGGCTTGACGCTGCTGCGAGCTTGCGGCCTTGTCGCCGCTGGCTTTTGCGGGTTGAGCGGTGGCGGCTGCCGGTGCCAGCGAGTCGCGGTTGGCGTCGAGCAAGGCGTCGATTTGCTTGCGTTCGATGCGGGTCATCATGTGCTGATAGGGTTTGATGGTGTGCCCGCAAGGCAGCGGCGCCCAGATATCGACCCAGTGCATTGGCTCGATATTGAGAAAGTCTTCGACCTTGGCAGCGAGTGACGGCAGCACCGGTTTGAGGTAGCGGGTGAGATCACGGAACAGCGTCAGCGCAGTGGTACAGGCAGTGTGCAGCTCGGCCTCACGCCCTTCCTGCTTGGCCAGCTCCCAGGGTTTGTGATCGTTGACATATTGGTTGGCAATGTCGGCCAACCGCATGATCTCACGCAGGGCACGGCCAAAGTCGCGCTCTTCATAGGCCCGGGCGATCAGCCCGGCACCCATGGCCGCGCTGAATTCGGCCCCCAGTTCCGGGTCCGTTTCGCCCAACTTGCCGTCAAAGCGCTTGGCTATGAAACCGGCACAGCGGCTGGCGATATTGACAAACTTGCCAACCAGGTCGGAATTGACCCGGGCGATCATGTCGTCAAGGCTGAGGTCCACGTCTTCCATCGTGCCGTTGGATTTGCTGGCAAAGTAATAACGTAGCCACTCCGGGTCCAGCCCCTGCGCCAGATAGGATTGCGCGGTGATGAAGGTGCCACGACTCTTGCTCATCTTGGCGCCGTCTACCGTCAGAAAACCGTTGACGCTGAGCTGGCTTGGCGTGCGATATCCAGCAAAGTGCAGCATGGCTGGCCAGAACAAGGCGTGGAAGTAGAGGATGTCCTTGCCAATGAAATGCACCATTTCAGTGTTGGCGGCTTCGGCGCGGGTGGCGTCCGTGTAGTCTTCTACTGCGATGTCGCTGCGCAGTTCGGCGAGCTTTTTAAAGCTGGCCAGATAGCCGATAGGCGCATCCAGCCACACGTAGAAGTATTTGCCCGGTGCGTCTGGAATCTCGAAGCCGAAGTAGGGCGCATCGCGTGAGATGTCCCAGTCAGAAAGCTTGTTTTCGCCTTCGTCGCCCAGCCACTCCTTCATCTTGTTGGTGGCTTCTTGCTGCAGGCGGCGTGTGCCGGCGGCGTTGCTGCCGCGTGTCCAGTCGCGCAGAAATGCCACCGCGCGTGCGTCGGACAGCCGGAAGAAGTAATGCTCGGACTGGCGCATTTCTGGCGTGGCGCCGGACACTGCCGAATACGGCTTCTTGAGTTCGGTCGGGGCGTAGGCCGCGCCGCACACCTCGCAGTTGTCACCGTACTGGTCGGCAGCGCCGCATTTGGGGCATTCGCCCTTGATGAAGCGGTCTGGCAGAAACATCTGCTTGACTGGGTCGTAATACTGCTCGATGGCACGGACGTCGATCAGCTCTGCAGCACGCAGTTTGCCGTAGATGTCTTCTGCGTAGGCCTTGTTTTCGGGGCTGTGGGTGGAGTGATAGTGATCGAAGTCGACCGAAAAACCGGAGAAGTCGCGCAGGTGTTCACCATGCACCCTGGCGATGAGTTGTTCAGGCGTGACGCCTTCCTTCTCGGCGCGCAACATGACCGGCGTACCGTGCGTGTCGTCTGCGCACACATAATGCACCGTGTTGCCACACATGCGCTGGTAGCGCACCCAGATGTCGGCCTGTATGTAGCCAACCAGATGACCAAGGTGGATGTCGCCATTGGCGTAGGGCAGGGCGTTGGTGACGAGAATCTTGCGGGACATGTCCGGAGCCAGAAAGGTAAAGAGCGCAAGTTTAGCAAAGCGCGGCGCATACTGGCAGCTTGTCGGCGGGGAACAAACTCCTGGTCGGTGTCCGCCTGGTTCGCGGCGTGGACGGTGTTTAAGTCCCGGGCCGGAGGACGATCTCCACCCGGCGGTTCAATGCACGGCCTTCTTCGGTTGCATTGTCGGCTATTGGTTCGGCTTCGCCCCGTCCGTCGGCTGCCAGTCGTACGAGTGGAATGCCGAGTCGACGCAACACATCCATGACGGCTTCAGCGCGCGCAATGGACAAACGCAGGTTGTAGGTTTCGCTGCCTATGCTGTCGGTGTGACCGAGCACCAGCAATTCGGTGCTGGTGTCGCTGCTCAATACGGGAACGAGTTCGGCAAGCATGGCTTGCAGTTCGGCGGTGGGCTCGGCACTACCCGTGGCAAAGCCGTCGGCAGCCGGGAGGCGAATGATCAGACTTCCTTCGCTGCGCCCAACGCTGATGCTGGGGTGGCTGGCGAGCTCGCGCTCAATCCGTGCCTGCGCGGTAAGGTGTGCGGCTTCAGGCGCTTCGGCTGTGCCCGGCGTGCTGGAGGTGGTCAGCGGCACGCAGGCCGACAAACCCAGCACCACAAACAGGGCCAGAATGAGGTTGCGGCGCATTTGGGTGGCTCTCCGGTGTGTGGCAATGATGAAGCAGGCTCTTCGAAGTCGCGATTGTAGGGGCGGTGAGCAGTTGCGGCAATTGGCACATGTTTGGCGACAGGCGGGCTCGTCCGGGCGAAAGCCGGGTGCGATCGGTGATTTCCCATGATGCTGCAAGGGGTGAGCTTAAGCGCGGCCTTCGGTATCATCGTCAAGTTATTCAATGCCTGCCCCCGGGCGCTCTTGCTGCGGGGATACACAGAACGCAACTCAAAGGAAATGTTGTCATGAGCATCAGCCCCGACTCGATCATCACTGCGCTGAAAGGCGTGCTTGACCCGAACACTGGCAAGGATCTTGTTTCTTCCCGCAATATCAAGGATGTAGCGGTCGATGGTGGGGCGGTTCGCTTCACTGTCGAGCTGGGGTATCCAGCCAGAAGCCAGCACGAAGCCTTTCAAAAACTCTGTGCCGACGCGGTATCGGCCGTCGAGGGCGTGACTTCGGTCGAGGTGTCGGTGCGCAGCAAGGTGGTGGCGCACGCGGTCCAGCAAGGGGCCAAGCTGTTGCCCGGCGTGCGCAACATCATTGCGGTGGCGTCGGGCAAGGGTGGCGTAGGCAAAAGCACCACGGCCGTCAATCTGGCCCTGGCGCTGGCCGCCGAAGGCGCCAGTGTCGGCATTCTCGATGCTGACATTTATGGCCCGTCGCAGCCGCAGATGCTGGGTATTGGCGGCGAAAAGCCTGAATCGCACGACGGCAAGAGCATGCAACCCATGCGTGCCCACGGTATCCAGGCCATGTCCATCGGTTTTCTGGTCGATGTCGAGACGCCCATGGTGTGGCGCGGCCCGATGGCCACTCAGGCGTTGACTCAGTTGCTCAAGGATACGCGCTGGGACGATCTCGACTATCTGATCATCGACATGCCGCCGGGCACCGGAGACATCCAGCTCACCCTTTCTCAAAGCGTTCCGGTGACCGGCTCGGTGATCGTCACCACGCCTCAGGATATCGCCTTGCTGGATGCCCGCAAGGGATTGAAGATGTTTGAAAAGGTTGGCGTTCCGATTCTCGGCGTTGTGGAGAACATGAGCATCCACATCTGTTCCAAGTGCGGCCATGAAGAGCCTATTTTCGGCACTGGCGGGGGCCAGAAACTATGCGCGGATTACGGTATCCCCTTTCTGGGCGCGCTGCCGCTGGACTTGCAGATCCGTACCGAGGTAGACAATGGCAAGCCGACGGTGGCGGCAGACCCTGATGGACGCATCGCGTCAATCTACAAGGATATTGCGCGCAAGGTGGCGATCAGCGTTGCAGAAAAATCAAAGGACATGACGCACAAGTTCCCGAGCATCGTGATTCAGAACACCTGATCGAGATGGTGCTGTTCTGGTCGGATAAAAGCGTTAAAATATTGGGTTTAACGCTGGTGTCCGGCCAGCATTTCAGACGCACAGGATGAATTCAGCCCATGTCCATCAAGTCCGATAAGTGGATTCGCCGCATGGCGGAACAGCAAGGCATGATCGAGCCCTTCGCGCCCGAGTTGGTGCGAAGCGCCGAATCGGGGCGAATCGTCTCTTACGGCACCTCAAGCTATGGCTACGATGTGCGCTGTGCCAACGAGTTCAAGATATTCACCAACATCAACTCGACCATCGTCGACCCGAAAGCCTTCGACGAGCGCAATTTTGTCGACTTCGTCGGCGACGTCTGCATCATCCCACCCAACTCCTTTGCGCTGGCCCGCACGGTAGAATTCTTCCGCATTCCGCGCAGTGTGCTGACGGTTTGCTTGGGCAAGAGCACTTATGCGCGCTGCGGCATCATCGTGAACGTGACCCCGCTCGAACCGGAGTGGGAGGGGCATGTCACGCTGGAATTCTCCAACACCACACCCTTGCCGGCCAAGATCTACGCCAACGAGGGGATCGCGCAGATGCTGTTCTTCGAGTCTGACGAAGTCTGTGAAACCTCTTATCGTGACCGGGGTGGCAAATATCAGGGGCAAACCGGCGTAACCTTGCCACGCATCTAGCTCCTTGCAATACCTCTGCAGCAAACCTGTGATATCAACCCCTGACTGAGGGCCGGTGACGGCCCTGCTGCTTTTGCGCAGCCCTTGCTGCGCAACCTGTTCCCCGCCGCCGCACTTGCTGGAGATGGCCATGCGTTTCAAATTTCCGATCATCATCATTGACGAAGACTTCCGGTCTGAAAATACCTCTGGCCTGGGGATACGTGCCTTGGCCAAGGCCATCGAGGAAGAGGGCATAGAGGTGCTGGGCGTCACCAGCTATGGCGACCTGACCTCTTTTGCGCAACAGCAGAGCCGTGGCTCGGCCTTCATCCTGTCTATTGATGACGAGGAGTTCTCGTCGGTTGAGGCGACCAACAAGGCAATTGCCGACTTGCGCGCCTTTGTGCAGGAGATCCGTTTCCGCAACGCCGACATTCCGATCTTTCTGCATGGTGAGACTCGCACCAGCCGACACATTCCAAACGATGTGCTGCGCGAGATGCACGGTTTCATTCATATGTTCGAGGACACCCCGGAATTCGTCGCCCGATACATAGTGCGCGAGGCCAAGAACTATCTCGAAACGCTGGCCCCGCCGTTCTTCCGGGCACTGACGCACTACGCTGCTGACGGGTCCTATTCGTGGCACTGCCCAGGGCATTCTGGCGGCGTGGCGTTTCTGAAGAGCCCAGTCGGGCAGATGTTTCACCAGTTTTTTGGTGAGAACATGTTGCGTGCCGACGTCTGCAATGCCGTTGAAGAACTCGGCCAGTTGCTCGACCACACCGGGCCGGTGGCCGCCAGCGAGCGCAACGCCGCGCGCATCTTCAACTGCGATCACCTTTACTTTGTCACCAATGGCACGTCCACCTCAAACAAGATGGTGTGGCACACCACCGTGGCGCCGGGTGACGTGGTGGTGGTGGACCGCAACTGCCACAAGTCCATCCTGCACTCCATCATCATGACTGGCGCGGTGCCGGTGTTTCTGACGCCCACCCGCAACCACTACGGCATCATCGGGCCGATTCCGCTTGAGGAGTTCTCGATGGAGAACATCCGCCGCAAGATCGCCGCCAACCCTTTCGCTGTCGAGGCGGGCGACCGCAAGCCGCGCATCCTCACCATCACCCAGTCCACTTACGATGGCGTGGTGTACAACGTCGAAACCATCAAGGAGATGCTGGACGGCGAGATCGACACCTTGCACTTTGACGAGGCCTGGTTGCCGCACGCTGCGTTTCACGATTTCTATGGCGATTATCATGCGATTGGCGCAGACCGGCCGCGCTGCAAGTCGTCGATGATGTTCTCCACCCAGTCGACCCACAAGCTGCTGGCCGGGCTGAGTCAGGCCTCGCAGATTCTTGTGCAGGATTCCGAAACCCGCAAGCTCGATCGCGACATCTTCAACGAAGCCTATCTGATGCACACCTCCACCTCGCCACAGTACGCCATCATCGCCTCGTGCGATGTGGCAGCGGCGATGATGGAGCCGCCGGGTGGCCCTGCATTGGTTGATGAGTCATTGCGCGAGGCGGTTGAGTTTCGTCGCTCGATGCGCAAGGTGGAAGACGAATTCGGTGCGGCCGATTGGTGGTTCAAGGTGTGGGGGCCGGAGTATCTGGCCGAGGAAGGCATCGGTGAGCGCGAAGACTGGATGCTGAAGGCGGGTGAGCGCTGGCATGGATTTGGCAACCTTGCCGAAGGCTTCAACATGCTCGACCCGATCAAGGCCACGGTGATCACGCCGGGGCTGGACGTAGATGGTGATTTTGCCGAGTGGGGCATCCCTGCCGGCATCCTGACCCGCTATCTGTCCGAGCACGGCATCATTGTTGAAAAAACTGGCCTTTATTCGTTCTTCATCATGTTCACAATCGGCATCACCAAGGGACGCTGGAACACGCTGGTGACCGAGTTGCAACAGTTCAAGGACGACTACGACCGCAATCAACCACTATGGCGTGTCATGCCCGAGTTTGTCGCCAAGTTTCCCAAATATGAGCGGGTTGGGCTGAAGGACTTGTGCGCTCAGATTCACTGCTTCTACAAGGCCCACGATGTGGCCAGACTGACCACCGAGATGTATCTTTCGGACATGGTCCCCGCCATGAAGCCGACGGACGCCTTTGCCAAGATGGCACACCGGGAGATCGAACGGGTATCCATTGACGCGCTTGAGGGGCGTGTAACCGCCATGCTGGTCACGCCGTATCCGCCGGGCATCCCTCTGCTGATTCCGGGGGAGCGTTTCAACGCTACTATCGTTCGTTACCTGAAATTTGCGCGTGATTTCAATGCCCGTTTTCCGGGCTTTGAAACCGATATTCACGGGCTGGTGTGTGAGGATCATGAAGGCGTCAAGAGCTACCACGTTGACTGCGTAAAGTAGTAGTGCAAAGCCGCTTGGTCGGTTTTTTGGCCAGGCGGTAAAACGAGATGCCAGCGATCCGGCAGCAAACAGCTTTGCCTGCTGGTTCAGAGTCGGCGCTGGTATTCGACAAAGTCGAATGCGTGGTCGTTGTCGCTGTCGGCCGGGTGATGTTCGCGACTGACTTCAGTGAACAGGTCCGGGGCAATGTCGGGAAAGAATGCATCGCCCGCCATGCTGGCATGTACTTCGGTGATCAGAAGTCGATCAGCGCCAGCAATGAGTTGCCGATACAAGTCGGCTCCACCAATCACGAAAACTGGTCCGCTTTGGTTGTTGGAGGCGACCACGGCTTGCTGGGGAGATACGAACACCTCGGCTCCGCTGGCGATGTAATCCGGATTGCGGGTGATGACGATGTTGCGTCGCTTTGGCAGTGGGCGGCCGAGAGACTCCCAGGTCTTGCGCCCCATGATCACCGGGTGCCCGCTGGTGTGGGCCTTGAAGTGGGCCAGATCTGCCCGCAAGCGCCATGGCAGCGTGTTGTCCAGCCCGATGACGCCATTGCTGGCCACCGCCGCAATCAGTATCAGCTCGGTTTTTTCGCTCATACCGCCACTGGTGCCTTGATGTGTGGGTGGGGGTCGTAGCCTTCGAGCGTGAAGTGCTCAAAGCGGAAACCAAAGATGTCGCGAACCGTTGGGTCAATCCGCAAGGTCGGCAAAGCCCGGGGTGTGCGCGAGAGTTGCTCCCGGGCTTGATCCAAATGGTTGAGGTAGAGATGGCAATCGCCCCCGGTCCAGATGAATTCGCCCGGTTCGAGGTCACACACCTGCGCGACCATCAGGGTGAACAAGGCATATGAGGCAATGTTGAAGGGCACGCCCAGAAAGATGTCGGCGCTGCGCTGATAGAGCTGGCACGACAGTCGGCCATCAGCGACGTAAAACTGAAAAAGCGCATGGCACGGAGGCAGAGCCATGCCGTCGACTTCGCCTGGATTCCAGGCAGACACGATGTGCCGACGTGAATCAGGGTTGTGTTTGATGCCGTCAATAAGCCGACTGATCTGGTCGATGGTCTCGCCGTTTGCGGTTTCCCAGCGTCGCCATTGCTTGCCATACACGGGACCGAGTTCGCCACGCTCATCGGCCCATTCGTCCCAGATGCTGACGCCGTTATCGCGCAAATAAGCAATGTTGGTGTCACCCTTGAGAAACCACAGCAACTCGTGAATGATTGAGCGCGTGTGCAGTTTTTTTGTGGTGAGCAGCGGAAAACCTGTAGCGAGGTCAAAACGCATCTGCCAGCCAAACACTGACAAAGTGCCTGTGCCGGTGCGGTCATTCTTGCGGTGACCATGCTCAAGCACATGGCGCATCAGATCATGATATTGCTTCATCGGGGTGCCCGCAGTAGTGTGACTCGTGATTTTACCTGCTAATAGACGCAAGGTCACAGACGCAAGGTCACAGGGTAAACGATTCAGGGGCAACGGGTTGCCCCGTTGCCCCTGAATTCAGGCTACCGTTTCGCGGTCAGGCGATCAGGCAGCTTTTTTGGCGGCACCAGCCTTGGAGGCGGTACCAACAGCCTTGACGGTTGCTTCGGCAGTGGCGTTGGCGTTGGCTTCGGCCATTTCGACCACTTGCTTGGCAGCCTTGCTTACGCTGTCGTAGGCGCTGTTGGCAGCGGCGATGGCGGACTTGACGGCAGCCACGGCGAAATCAGAACCAGCCGGTGCGGACTTGGCGGCGTTTTCGAGGGCGGAAGCAACGCTGGCGTTGGCTTCAGCGATTTTGGCTTCTACCATTTTGGCAGCTTCTTGCTGGCTCTGCGAAGCGATTTCATACACGCTGCGGTTGTAGGCGATGGCTTTTTCAAGCATCGGCTGAGCAATAGCGGCCTGCAGAGCGGCGAACTGCTGCGCGTCCTTGACGGCAAGCATGGCCTTGGTGTTTGCGATGCTGTCTTCGAGCAGGGCACGAGCGGTGTTCAGGTTGAGGGCGGCAAGGCGCTCAACGGTGGCGAATGCGCTGTTGGCAAAGTTCAGAGCGGTTTCAACGTTGGCTTTGTTGTTTGCGGCGAATTGTTCGGGTGTGTTAAACATTTGAATCTCCTGAAGGCTTGTCGGGTTGAGGTTTGCTTGTTGCATGTTGCGGTGCAGCATGGTTCGTATTATAGGCCCGCTTTTACTGACGTCAACTGATTTATGGCGCAGTGCACCATAAATCGTGAAATCTTCACAAACTCGTCATTTTTCGGGACGAGGAGGGTGCCTCAAGATGCTGGAGGATCCGCCGGATGTGGTGTTGGGTTGGGGGAGAGGGCATGCGCAGGCTGGATCAGGCTCGGTGATTGGTGTCGAGCCCCAACCCCCTCTCCCCAACCCTCTCCCGCGAGGGGAGAGGGAGCAAGAACCCGCCGACAAGACATTCCACGCGTTGGAAAACAAAAGACATTCCACGCGTTGGAAAACAAAAGACGTTCCACGCGTTGGAAGACAAAAGACGTTCCACGCGTTGGAAGACAAAACCCGCCGGCATGACGTTTCCCGCGTTACGGGAGCAAAAAATGCGGCGGCATGACCTTCCCTGCGGTTGAAGGCCAAACGGCATGGCGTTCCTCGCGTCGGGGTGGACAAAAACCCGGGTGAATGGGTATTTGGTTGCCTGGGTCAGCGGTGCTTGAAGTCTGCCTTGCGCTTGGCGACAAAAGCGGCCATGCCTTCTTTCTGGTCTTCCAGGGCAAAGGCAGAGTGAAAGGCGCGGCGTTCGAACAGCAGGCCTTCATTGAGACTGCTTTCGTAGGCGCGATTGATCGACTCCTTGATCATCATCACTACCGGTAGCGAGAAGCTGGCCATGGTGCTCGCTGCCGATAATGCCTCATCCAGCACTTTGTCTGCCGGCACGATGCGCGCCACCAGGCCTGCTCGTTCGGCTTCTTCGGCATTCATCATGCGTGCGGTGAGGCACATGTCCATTGCCTTGGCCTTGCCTATGGCTCTTGGCAGACGTTGAGTGCCGCCGGCACCGGGCAGAATGCCCAGTTTGACCTCTGGCTGGCCGAAGCGCGCGGTGTCGGATGCGATGATCATGTCGCACATCATGGCCAGCTCGCATCCACCGCCCAAGGCATAGCCAGACACTGCAGCAATGACGGGTTTGCGGCAGGTCTTGACGCGTTCCCAGTTGCGGGTGATGTAGTCGCCCTTGTAGGCGTCCATGTAGGAAAACCCGGCCATTGCGCCGATGTCTGCACCTGCCGCGAAGGCCTTTTCGGAGCCGGTAATGACTATCGCGCCAATGTTTTCGTCTGTCTCAAACTGATCGAGTGCTGCACCAACCTCGTCGATCAGGCTATCGTTCAAGGCGTTCAGGGCCTGTGGGCGGTTGAGCGTGATCAGACCGACACGATCGCGTTTTTCGACGAGAATGAATTCAAAAGTCATGTTGTCTCCATAGTGGATTTTTGAGCTTGGCTAGTTGCCGCCGCGTGGCTGGATGACCGCGCGCACCCGGCCGTTGCCGCTACCGTCTGTTGCGTTGCTGCGAGCAGCATACTGTTCAGTCAGGGCGTCGTATTCAATGTAGTCGCCACGCACGGTATCACCGCCTGAGGTAACCGCGGCGCGGTTGAACAGTCTGGCCTGTTCAGTCCGGGTGTCGTATTCGATGCGCTGAGCCTCGCCTTCGACAAATTCGTCTATGCCCTCGCGTTTTTGGCGAAAGCGTGCGAGCCCGTCGCGTCCCCCGCTGGCAATGCCAGTCTCGAAACCGTCGGCACCTTGCATGACCACGATGCGTTCACCGCGAATGGACAGGGAGCCTTGGGTCAGGACGACATTGCCTTCGAAGGTGTGTGTTTTGTTGCGGTCATCGACGGTGACACGGTCGGCTTCGATATTGACCGGGTGTTTGCGGTCGTCGCGCTCCGCCATTGCGTTGCCGGGTAGTGCCAGCATGACAGTGAGCAGCGCCGTCAGAGTGAAGGGCAGCAGTTTCATTCAGTGTCTCCGGGTTGTCGTGGCGGCAGGCTAACCCGTGCGTTGCCAATGAGTTCGAGTGTGCCGAGCAGATTGTCACTGCGCAAGCCGTCTGCGGTGGCGATGCTGCGGCCCTGGGTCAATGTGACGAAGTTGTCTGTGGCCGCGCGTTGGGTGTCGGGCCACAGGGTGAGGGTTTCGGACACAATGGAAACGTCGGCAGCACCCGCGATACCGTCACGAAAGATACGGGCGTTGCCGGTTAATTCGACTACATCGCCACCCTCGCGGGTTTCGCCGCGGTCGGCGAGCAAGCGCAGAAGCCCGTCGGCGCTGCGATAGTGCAGGCGGAGTTGGTCAAACACCGAGATGTCCCCTATCGGGTAGTGTCTGATCTGGTCTGCGACCATGATATAGCGCAAGCTGCCGTCGTCACCAAACTGCGTGCTGCGAATCTGGTGGCCAATGAAGTCCGGGTGTTGGCGCGCCTCGGCAGTCGGACGCGGCACTTCTGTCCGTGAGGTACGCTCCAGCCAAAGTGTTGCCGCTGCAAGCAGGGCAAGGGCTAAAACTGGATAGAGGTGGTCGAGGTTGATGCGAGCCATGGTTGAGCGTGAGTGTTGATCAGTTCAGATAGGCCATCAACATATCGTTGAGGCAACCTCTGGCGTCGAGGATCAGTTCGCAAACCTCTCTCACCGCGCCGCGCCCTCCGCCAAGTGAGCAGACATGCGTTACGTGCTGCCTGACAAAGGCGTGACCGTCGGCAGGCGAGGCACTGAAACCACATGCGCGAAGTACCGGTAGATCAACCACGTCATCGCCCATGTAACCGGCCTGTTGCCAGTCAAGTCCGCGCTGTGCCAGCAAAGTGCCCAGGCAGCTCCGTTTGTCCTCTACGCCCATATGCAGTTCGGCGATGCCGAGATTGGCTGCACGCAGCGCCAGCGCCTGCGAGCGCCGCCCGCTGATGATGGCAACCTCGACGCCCGCCGATTGCAGCATCTTGATGCCGTGACCATCCAGGCTGGAGAAGACCTTGATTTCGTCGCCCGCCGATGAGAAGTGCAGACCCCCGTCGGTGAGTACGCCATCCACGTCGAGTCCCATCAACGCCACTTTGGCAGCGGCAGCGCGTGCATTCATCAGATCACCTTGGCTTGCATGAGGTCGTGAGTATTCAGGGCGCCAACAATGATGCCCTGATCATCGAGAACGAGTAGCTGGCTGATGCGCAGGCGCTCCATGGTTTCGGCCGCTTCTGCCGCGAGCGCCTCGGGCCGTATGTGCTGCGGGTGAGGGGTCATGATCTTGCTCAGGCGTGCTGCCTGGATGTCGATGCCACGTTCAATGGCACGGCGCAGATCTCCGTCGGTGAAGATGCCGATGACTGCCTGCTTGTCGTCAATGACTGCCGTCATGCCCAGTCCGCCGCGGGTCATGGCCAGCAGTGTGTCGGCGAGTCCGGCATCAGCATGCATGCGCGGCACGTTTTCAGCCGGTCGCATCACGTCCCGCACATGGGTCAGCAGCCTGCGCCCGAGCGCGCCACCGGGATGCGCCCTGGCAAAGTCCTCGCTGCTGAAGCCGCGTGCGTCGAGCAGGGCAACTGCGAGTGCGTCGCCCAATGCCAGTGCGGCGGTGGTGCTGGCGGTGGGGGCAAGATTGAGCGGGCAGGCTTCTTCAGTGACCGCCGCGTCAAGGTGGATGTCGGCCTGACGGGCGAGGGGCGACTCCGCTCGCCCGGTGATGGCAACCAGACTGGCACCCTGACGCTTGACCAGAGGGACGATCATCAGGAGTTCGTCGCTGGAGCCTGAGTTGGATAGTGCGATGACGACATCGTCAGCGGTGATCATGCCGAGATCGCCGTGGGCAGCTTCGGCCGCGTGAACAAAATAGGCGGGTGTGCCGGTGCTCGCCAGCGTGGCGGCAATCTTGCGTCCGATGTGCCCGGACTTGCCGATGCCGCAGACGATAACCCGCCCTTTGCGCGACAGGATGAGGTCTACCGCGTCGGTCATCTCATCACCGAGCCGGTCGGCCAGTGCAGCCACTGCCCTTGCTTCGATGCGCAGCACTCGCCTGGCCATTTCGATGGCGCGAGAGGATGAGCTAGGGCGGGCAGCAGTCATGGTGGCACAAGAAGGATCGATTCGACTGCACATTCTATCAGGCTGTGCCAGCCAGACGAAAAGTCGGGCATTGTTGTTGTCACAAAACATGTTTGTCCGGGTCTCTCATCTCGTCGCGATCTTGTGTGACGCATTTATCGAACCCGAGCATTCTGTTGGCAATGAAGCTTGCCATGCGTCGATGTTGCTGGCATCGTCATCCGGGTGCCGCAATCTGGCTCTTACCCGGAATTACGTTCAGACCATGTCCGGTCTCTGGTAACATCCTTAACCTTATTTCGCTTTACAGGTCGATTCAATTGAGTCACAACGACGCCGCCGAACTTCTTGTTGATTTGCAGGGTGTGCGCTTTGCTTATGGTGCAAATGAGGTGCTTAAAGGCATTGATCTGTCCATCAGGCGCGGGCAGGTTGTGGCCATCATGGGCGGCAGCGGTTGCGGCAAAACCACGCTGCTGCGCCTGATTGGGGGCCAGATTCGCGCGAGTCGGGGTCTGGTCGGCGTCGCGGGTCATGATCTTGGCAAGATCGATCGTGCAAAGCTCTATGAGTTGCGTCGCCGCATGGGCATGCTGTTCCAGTTCGGCGCACTATTCACGGACATGTCGGTTTTCGACAATGTTGCGTTTCCGCTGCGCGAACACAGCGATCTGTCGCCGGCGCTGATCAACGACCTGGTTTTGATGAAGCTCAACGCGGTGGGCCTGCGTGGCGCAGGCAAGCTGATGCCTGCCGAGCTGTCCGGTGGCATGGCGCGACGTGTGGCGCTTGCAAGAGCCGTTGCGCTTGACCCCATGTTGATCATGTACGACGAACCCTTCGCGGGGCTTGATCCGATCTCGCTGGGTATCATCGGCCAGTTGATTCGTCGGCTCAACGACGCGCTGGGCGCCACTTCCATCATGGTGACGCATGATGTTCACGAATCCCTGGAGATTGTGGACTACATCTACTTCGTGTCGGATGGTCAGATTGTGGCGCAGGGAACGCCCACCGAAATCCGGCAGTCAACAGATCGCTACGTAAAACAGTTCATCAACGCGGAGGCTGACGGTCCGGTGCCCTTTCATTATCCAGCGCAGTCCCTGGAAGCCGATTTTCTCGGCGAGGAGCGGCTTAAATGATCGGTTTTCTGCGTGCTGTCGGTGCTACGACCATCAATGCTGTCTGGCGTTTCGGATTGGCTGCGCGCTTTTTCGGACTCCTGCTCCGTTATTCCGGACAGTCGTTCGTGCGCTTTCACCTGACCATACGCGAAGTCTATTACGGCGGCTTTCTGTCGCTACTCATCATTGCCGTGTCCGGGCTTTTTGTGGGCATGGTGCTAGGGTTGCAGGGCTATGAGACGCTTCAGCGCTTCGGCTCGGGCGATGCTCTTGGCGTTCTCGTGGCCTTGTCCCTGGTGCGGGAGCTGGGCCCGGTTGTGGCGGGCTTGCTGTTTGCAAGCAGGGCAGGGTCGGCCATCACCGCTGAAATCGGCCTGATGAAGGCAACCGAACAGCTCAAGGCCATGGACATGATGGCGGTCAATCCGATTGCCCGTGTGGTGGCACCGCGTTTCTGGGCCGGCGTGATATCCATGCCCTTCCTGGCCGCAATCTTTTCGGCCATGGGGGTTATGGGTGGCTGGTTGATTGGCGTGGTGGTGATCGGGGTGGATTCAGGCGCTTTCTGGTCGCAGATGCAGTCGGCCGTCGACTTCAGGTTCGACATCGTCAACGGCATCATCAAGAGTGTTGTTTTCGGGGTGGCGGTATCCTTGATCGCGGTTTTTGAAGGCTATGATTCTTCGCCTACCGCCGAAGGTGTTTCTCGCGCCATCACGCGTACAGTCGTGGGTTCCGCGTTGGCTATTCTGGCGCTGGATTTTGTTCTTACGTCCTTCATGTTCCGGGGGCAGTCATGAGTCGTACAACGCTCGACCTTTGGGTTGGGGTTTTTGTAGTCATTGGGATTGGTGCGCTGTTTTTTCTCGCGCTTAGGGTCGGTAACTTTGCCGGACCTGACTTGTCCGACACCTACACGGTCACCGCACGTTTCGACAACATCGGCGGTCTGAAGGCGAGAGCCCCGGTAAAGAGCGCGGGAGTGGTGGTCGGGCGGGTGAACTCAATTGATTTTGACACCCACAGCTATCGCGCCCAAGTGCAGTTCACCATTGCCACACGCTACGAGTTTCCGTCTGACACCATTGCATCCATCCTCACTTCCGGCCTGCTGGGAGAGCAATATATCGGACTGGACGCGGGCGGTGACATCGACATGCTCGCTGATGGCGATATGATCGAGATCACACAGTCGGCGATCGTGCTGGAAAAGCTGATTGGTCAGTTCCTGTTTGACAAGGCCGGTGCTTCAGGCGAATGATTCACCATAAGCACCCTCAATAATAAAAAGGAGTCGTTGGCATGCATGCCCTCAACAGAGCCACCCTGGTGTTGCTCGCCGTCGTAATGCTTGGTTTGTCCGGCTGTGCCAGCACACCTCGAAACCCGGATGATCCGCTGGAACGCTACAACCGCGCGATGTTCTCCTTCAACGAAGGGGTGGACAAAGTCGCGCTCAAGCCAGTTGCAAAGGTTTATGAAACTGTCACTCCGGGCTTTGTACAAACCGGTGTTGGCAACTTCTTTGGCAATCTTGGCGATGTGTGGATAGGTTTCAACAACATGTTGCAGGGCAAGGTTGGTGACGGCATGTCCGACTGGATGCGTTTCATGGTCAACTCCAGCTTTGGTTTTGGTGGCCTGCTGGATATTGCCTCGGACATGGGCCTGCAGAAGAGCAATGAAGATTTCGGTCAGACTCTCGCGGTCTGGGGCGTGGGTGACGGACCCTATGTGGTGTTGCCGCTGCTCGGGCCTCGCACCTTGCGTGATGCCGCAGCACTGCCGGTAGACTGGAAAGGCGACCCGGTTGCTTATGTCGGCCACGACCAGACCAGAATGGCTTTCTCTGTCCTGCGTATTGTCCATATTCGCGCGTCCCTGCTCGGCACCGAAAAACTGATTGAAGACTCGGTAGACAAATATTCGATGGTTCGCGACGCTTACCTGCAGCGTCGTCGCTTCCTGGTCCACGACGGCAACCCGCCGATGGACTACGAAGATTTCAACGGTAAATCTAGCCTTCTGCCGGTTCGCACGATGGCTGACGCCGTCGTTGACACCGCTATAGGCGGGCTTGAGTTTGTTCAACTTGGCGCCCTTGTTGGCTCAGATACCATCGTTGAGATGCGGTGATCAAAGTGAAGATTGTGTTGCGCTCTCTGATGTTTCTGTTTGCAAGTCTTGCTCTTTCCAGTGCTGTCAGCGCACAGGTTGCAGCGCCTGACGAGCTCATTCGCAATATGACCGACGAGGTGTTGCTTGTCCTCAAAACCGACGAGGCGCTTCGCAATGGCGATGCCTCGCGCGCGGTCAAACTTGTTGAAGAGATCGTCCTGCCGCATTTCAACCTGCAGCGCATGACCATGCTGGCGGTCGGCCGCGACTGGCGTGATGCCACGCCAGCACAGCGTGAGCGATTGGTAAATGCCTTCTACTCCATGCTTGTGCGTACGTATTCCACGGCGCTGACCTTGTACAGCGATCAGAGTTTTGACTTTCGTCCGCTACGTATGAGCCCGGGAGACAGAACCGCCCGGGTTCAGACCTCTTTCCGCCAGTCTGGCGCTCAACCGGTCAGCGTTGATTACATGTTGAGCGAGACACCTGACGGCTGGCAGGTGTTTGATGTGGTTATTGCCGGCGTCAGTCTCGTCACCAACTATCGCGGAAGCTTCAGCCGCGAGATATCAGCGAGCGGCATTGACGGCCTGATCCGCTCACTTGAGGGTGGCGCCCTCGATGAGGTGTCCTGATGCCCGAGACTGCAGGCAAGACGCTGCAGGCTGAAGCGGGTCTCGGCTTGAACAGCGTGGAAGCGTTTCGCAGCAAGGCCAGGGAGATCCTTGAAGACCATGACCTGGTGGTCGATTTCAGCAAACTGAAAGATGCAGACTCCTCGGTATTGGCGTGTCTGTTTGATCTGCGCCGCTTCGCACATGGCGTTGGGCGCACTATTGAGTTTCGCAGCATGCCCGATGCTTTGCTGAAACTGGCCGAAGTTTATGATGTTGTCGGGCTCCTGCCGCAGCAATCAAAGCAGGGTTGACATGACAAAAGCAATCAGGATGAATGCCGTCACCAAGCGGTTTGGTGATCTTCAGGCTTTGGCGGGTGTGAGCCTCGATGTTGAAGAAGGGGAGTTCTTCGGTCTCCTTGGTCCCAATGGAGCGGGCAAGACCACGTTGATCTCGGCTCTTGCAGGGCTCACACTGCCGACCTCTGGAAGCATTGAGGTTATGGGACATGACGTGGTGGCCGACTACAAGCAGGCAAGGCGGCGTATCGGGGTAGTACCGCAGGAACTGGTGTTCGATCCCTTCTTCTCGGTGCGTGAATTGCTCCGGATTCAGTCAGGCTATTTCGGAATTCGCCACAACGACGACTGGATAGACGAAATTTTGTCCAGTCTTGACCTGCTGCCCAAGGCTAACGCCAACATGCGCGCGCTGTCGGGTGGCATGAAACGTCGGGTGCTGGTGGCCCAGGCGCTGGTTCACCGACCACCGGTGATTGTGCTGGACGAGCCGACCGCAGGCGTTGACGTCGAGTTGCGGCAAGGCCTGTGGCAGTTCATCCGAAAGCTTAACCGCGAAGGCCACACCATTGTGCTGACCACGCATTATCTTGAAGAAGCGCAGACCTTGTGCGGCCGTATAGCCATGTTGAAAGCCGGGCGGGTTGTCGCACTCGACACCACCAGTGCCTTGCTGCAGCAGTTTTCCAGCCACAGCCTGCGTGTGCGGGTGAGTGCAAACGAGCTTGCCCTGTCGCTTGGCGGTGTGCTTGAGGACGATGGGTGGGTGGCCTTTGGTTTCGATGCCTATACCGACATTGAGGCATTGCTGGGCCGCTTGCGAGAGGCTGGCGCGGGCGTCGATGAGATACAGATAGGCGAGCCAGATCTGGAGCGGGTATTTGTTGGGGTGATGAATCGTGCCTGACATATTCTCACCCAAGGTGTCCTCATGGACCGGCTTTCGCACCTTGCTTTACAAGGAGGTATTGCGTTTCTGGAAGGTCGCCTTTCAGACCGTAGCCGCGCCGGTACTCAGTGCGCTGCTGTTTCTGCTGATCTTCTCGCATGTGCTCGATCGCCATGTCACCGTCTATGGTGATATCGGTTACACCAGCTTTCTGGTACCCGGGCTGATCATGATGTCGCTGCTGCAAAATGCCTTTGCCAACACATCCTCGTCGCTGATACAGAGCAAGATCACCGGTAACATCATCTTCGTGCTGTTGCCACCCATCTCCTATCGTGAGTTTTTTGGGGCCTACGTGCTTGCTTCGGTGCTCAGAGGCCTGCTGGTTGGCTTCGGCGTGTGGCTGGTAGCCGTGCCATTTATCGATCTTCCCATGCACTATCCGCTGTGGGTGCTGCTTTTTGCCTTGCTGGGCGGCGCATTGCTGGGTGCATTCGGTATCATTGCGGGAATCTGGGCTGAAAAGTTTGACCAATTGTCGGCCTTTCAGAACTTCATCATCATGCCGCTGACCATGTTGTCGGGGGTGTTTTACTCGATTCACTCCCTTCCCGAGGTGTGGCAGGCAATATCACACCTCAATCCGTTCTTCTACATGATAGACGGGTTTCGGTACGGATTCTTCGGGCAGTCCGATGTGTCGCCTTGGCTGAGCCTGGCGGTGGTTGGAGTCTGCTTCATTGCGCTTTCGTGGCTGACGCTATCAATGCTGGCCCGGGGCTACAAGTTACGTCAGTGAGGTTTTTGCTCATGTTTCAGGCATCAGAAATCAAGCGGCTCATCGAGGCCGGTCTTGAATGTGATTTTATTGAGGTCCAAGGTGATGATGGCGTGCACTTTCAAGCCATCGTGGTCAGCCCGGCGTTTGAGGCCATGAGCACGCTCAACCAGCACCGCGCGGTCAAGGCAACGCTGGGTAGCTTGATGGGTAACGAGATACACGCGCTTGGTCTCAAGACCTATACCCCCACACGCTGGGAGTCGGTACGTGGCGAACTCGGGTTGTAACAGTCCATGGATAGTCTGCTGATTGAAGGTGGTGCGCGCCTGACTGGCGAAGTGGCTATGTCAGGGGCCAAGAATGCTGCCTTGCCCTTGCTGTGCGCTGCCTTGTTGACTGCCGAGCCAGTCACTTTTACCAATGTGCCACGTCTTCGCGACGTGGGAACCTTGCTCAAGCTATTACAGCAAATGGGTGTCAAGGTTGAGCGTGATGGCGACAGGGTAACGCTGGATGCATCTGCGCTGGACAACCCGGTGGCACCGTATGAGCTTGTCAAGACCATGCGCGCCTCGATTCTGGTGCTCGGACCGCTGGTGGCGCGTTGTGGCGAGGCCCGCGTTTCGCTGCCTGGTGGATGCGCAATCGGCGCACGGCCGGTCGACCAGCACATCAAGGGTTTGCAAGCCATGGGTGCCGAGGTTGGCGTGGAGCACGGCTATGTTCATGCGCGTGTCAGCCGTCTGGCGGGTGCGCGCATATTTACTGACATGGTCACCGTGACCGGCACCGAGAACCTGCTCATGGCGGCCTGCCTGGCCGATGGCGACACCATCATCGAAAACGCCGCGCGGGAGCCGGAGGTCGTCGATCTGGCCAACTGTCTCATTGCCATGGGCGCTCGTATCGAGGGTGCGGGCTCTGACGAGATCCGGGTACGCGGCGTCAGCCAATTGCACGGCGCAACGCATCGCATCATGCCTGACCGTATCGAAACCGGCACCTATCTGTGTGCGATCGCTGCAACCGGAGGGGATGCGCGGCTCACCGACACTTCAGCCCACTACCTTGAAGCAGTCATTGCCAAGCTGGTTGCCACCGGGTGTCAGCTCGACTGCGAGGACAACGCGATACGTTTGCGCGGCACCGCCCGACCCTTGGCCGTGAACCTCAGAACCGACCCCTATCCGGCCTTTCCGACCGACATGCAGGCGCAGTTCATGGCGCTCAATGCCATAGCCGAAGGCACTGCCACCATTCGCGAAACGATTTTCGAGAACCGCTTCATGCACGCGGTAGAGTTGCAACGGCTGGGTGCGGACATCGTCATCGACGGCAATGTGGCTGTGGTCAAGGGCGTTGATCGGCTGCAGGGTGCCAACGTCATGGCGACTGACCTGCGCGCATCGGCCGGACTGGTCATTGCGGGGCTGGTAGCCGAGGGCGAGACTATCGTCGACCGTATCTATCACCTTGACCGTGGTTATGAGCGCCTTGAAGAAAAGCTCGGTGCGCTCGGAGCCAGGGTCAGACGGGTATCGTCTGGCGCTTGAAACCGGTTCAATCAGGAGCATGCATGCGTCAAATCGTACTCGATACCGAAACCACTGGTCTTGACTGGCGTACCGGCGACAGAGTGGTGGAGATTGGCTGTGTTGAACTACTCAACCGGAATCTCACCGGCAGGCATTATCATGTCTATCTGAACCCGGAACGTGATATCAGCGAAGAGGCAATCGCGGTGCACGGCCTTACCACGGATTTTCTTGCAGACAAGCCGCGCTTTGCCGATGTTGCCGAGGATTTCGAGAGCTTTGTGCGTGGTGCTGAGTTGATCATTCACAACGCATCATTTGACGTGGGGTTTCTGGATTTCGAATTGCAACGTATCGGACGCGGCAAGCTCGCCGACCTCTGTGTCGGCGTGATCGACACCTTGCGCATGGCCAAGGAGCAGAATCCGGGCAAGAAGGCCTCTCTGGACGCCTTGTGCGATCGTCATCAGATAGACAACGCGCACCGCAGCCTGCATGGCGCCTTGCTCGATTCGGAAATTCTGGCTGAGGTTTATCTTGCGATGACGCGCGGGCAGGAGAGCCTGATCATGTCGCTTGAGGCTTCGGATCGGCAAATGGACGCTGGTGGCCCGGCAGATTGGCATGATCGTCCGGCTCTGCGTGTGCTCAAGCCGACGACCGAAGAGCTCGCAGCACACCAGTCGGTGCTGAAGGATATCGACAAAGCCAGCAAGGGTGGCTGCTTGTGGCGGGCGGACAGGCTGACTGACTAAGTGCCGCCGGACCGGTGGCCAGTTGTGCAAAACAGCCTGCTGGCGACATGTTCGCCAATAGCGAGGCTGGAGGTAAGCCCCGGCGACTCGATCCCCATCAGGTTGATCAAACCGCTAATCCCATGTTCGGCAGCGGTTTCGATGTAAAAGTCTCTGCTGGCTTCGCCAGGGCCGCTGATCTTGGCCCGGATGCCAGCATAGTCCGGTAGCAAAGCGTGTGTCGGCAGTGCTGGCCAATAGCGCCGTATCTCGGACTCAAAACGGCTCGCCCTGTCGGGGTCAACCGTGTAATTCAGATCTGAACTAGTCTGTGCTTCGGAAGTATTTGCGGGCGGTACAAGCCATTCCACATCCGGGCCAAAACGGGCGCGACCCTGCAGGTCCAGCGTCAGATGCACGCCCAGACCACCGGGCTCTGGCACCGGGTATACCAGGCGTGAGAACGGGCTGCGGGCCTGCAACGAAAAGTAGTTGCCCTTGGCAAGATGAGCAACTGGCGGCGTGACAGCGCTCAGGCGCGGAAGTCGTCGCGCCAGCAAGGGGGCAAACAGTCCGCTGGCGTTGATGACGGCGCGTGCCGCCAGACGCATGGGCATGTCGCCACCCGTGTGCAGCAATAGCCTGCCATCAGCGCCCAGGCTGCCTGCGAGCACCGGCGTTCGCAATACCAGCGTGGCACCCGCCAGCTCGGCCTGGCCCAGCAGGCTGAGCATCAGCCCGTGGCTGTCCACAATGCCGGTAGAGGGTGACAGCAGTGCGGCGACACAGTCCAGTTCGGGTTCAAGCCGTTGCGCATCGGCACGGTCCAGCAGTTCGAGATCAGATACGCCATTGCGCAGGGCTTGCGCCTGAATTGCGTGCAGATTGGCAATCTGTTGCGGGCTGGTGGCGACCACCAGCTTTCCGCAACGTTTGTGCGCCACATGGTGTTGTGCGCAGTATTCGTAAAGCAAGGCTTTGCCACGCACACACAGACTGGCCTTCAGCGAACCCTCCGGGTAGTAAAGGCCGGCATGAATCACCTCGCTGTTGCGGCTGGAGGCACCACTGCCAAAAGTCTTGTCGGCCTCCAGAATCAACACTTCGCGCCCCTTCGCGGCGAGCGCATGCGCGCAGGCCAGGCCAATGACGCCTGCGCCAATCACCACGCAATCAACGCTTTCGGTGGCTTCTGCGGTGTTTGTGGCGCTGGCCATCGTCACTACAGCCGCAAGTGCCCACCCGGGCAGGAGCCGGCCTGCTCCAGGCGGCTCACCGTGGGGAGCAGGTCAAGCCCGGTGTCCTGCTTGAGTTGCTGCGCACGTTCGCGCATCTCGGTCAGGCTCAGCCGGATGGCCTCGCCCTCGGCGGCAAAGGCAATCACGTTGCCGCTGTCGCAGGACGGAAAGGCGATGCTGCGACCCTCAAAAGCGTTCTGGATGCGCTCAAGACTGGCCTTGAAGCCGCGCGACCGGCCAAACAGGTTGACCGCCATCAGCCCGTTGTCACTCAGCCTGCTGCGCGCAGCCAGATAGAATGCGACGGTGTCCAGCGCGCCTGCGCGTGCGTCTTCGTCAAAGCCATCAACCAGAATCGCGTCATAGTGTTTGTCGCAGGTCAGCACGTATTCTGCCCCATCGGAGATATGAATATGCAGGCGCTGGTCTTCGTCTGGCAAAGCGAAAAACTGCTGGGCGGCGGCCACCACCCGGGGCTCGATCTCGACCACGTCGATTCGGGTAGCAGGGCAGTGCCGGTGGATGAACTTGGTTAGCGAGCCAGCGCCCAGGCCAATCAGCAAGGCGTTGCGTGGCCACGGCGCCTCGCGCAGCAACAGGCCGGCCATCATCTCGCGGGTGTAGGCAAGCTCCAGCGCAAACGGTTTGCGTATGCGCATCGCACCCTGCACCCATTCCGAGCCAAAGTGCAGATAGCGCACCCCGGCCGATTCGCTGATGTCGATCGGTGTACTCATCAATGAGACTCCTGCCTGGCGAGGCGTTTGAGCACATAGAGCTGTTCCAGCGCTTCGCGCGGCGACAGCTCGTCCGGGTCAAGCCCGATCAGGGCGGTCAAGGCCGGGTGTGACAGGCTGGTCGGCTCCGGCTCCGGCAGATTGGCAAACAGATCGCCCTGTGGCCCGGCGCTGATCTCGCGGTTCTCAAGTGCTCTCAGGCGGCGTCGTGCATCGCGGATCACGGCGGCAGGCACCCCGGCCAGCGCGGCCACCTCTATCCCGTAGCTCTGGCTTGCCGGTCCTTCTTCAATGGCGTGCAGAAACACGATGCGATGGGCATGCTCAACTGCGTCCAGGTGCACATTGGCGCACTCGGGATAATCACTGTTGAGCCGGGTCAGTTCAAAATAGTGAGTGGCAAACAGCGTCAGACACCGGTTCTTGTCCAGCAGATGGCGGGCAATCGCCAGCGCCAGCGCCAGCCCGTCGAAGGTGGAGGTGCCACGGCCAATCTCGTCCATCAACACCAGGCTGTTGGCGGTGGCCCCATGCAGAATGGCGGCGGCTTCGGTCATCTCCACCATGAAGGTGGAGCGCCCCGAGGCCAGATCATCCGATGCGCCAATTCGCGTATAAATGCCGTCCAGCGGACCTATGCTGGCACGGTCAGCCGGGACATAAGAGCCGATGTGGGCGAGCAGGGCGATCAGCGCGATCTGCCGCATGTAAGTCGATTTGCCGCCCATGTTGGGGCCGGTAATCATCAGCATGCGACGTGTCGGGGCGAGCATGCAGTCGTTGGCGATGAAGTTTTCCACCTGCCGCTCAACTACCGGATGGCGACCGCCTTCAATCTCCAGCCCGGGCCGTGCAACAAACACCGGGCGCACATAGCCATGTCGCAAGGCGGCGTCGGCAAAGGCACCCAGCGCGTCCAGCGTGGCCACCGCGCGGGCAATACGCTGCAGCGTCGGAATGTCGGCTGCGAGGGTATCCAGCAAGGCCTCGTACAGCAGCTTCTCGCGTGCCAGCGCCCGCTCCTGGGCCGACAAGGCCTTGTCCTCAAAGCTTTTCAGTTCCGGCGTGATGTAACGCTCGACGTTCTTCAGCGTCTGCCGCCGGCGGTAGTCTTCCGGCACCTTGTCGGCGTGCGTGCGGCTCACCTCGATGTAGAACCCATGCACCCGGTTGAACTCCACCTTGAGCGTGGAAATGCCGCTGCGGGTTCGCTCGCGTGCCTCCAACTCCAGCAGAAAAGCGCCGCAGTTGTCCTGAATGCCGCGCAGCTCGTCAAGCTCGGCGTCGTATCCGCTGGCCATTACACCGCCGTCACGCAGCACCACCGAAGGCTCTTCGGCAATCGACTGCTGCAACAGCGCCGACAAGGTCTGCGGCACCTGGGCATCGGCAAGCAGACCCAGCAGCAGGGCAGAGGCATTATCAGCGGCCAGTGCGCCAAGCTGTGGCAGACGGGCAAGGCTGTCGCGCAGCGAAGACAGATCACGCGGGCGGGCGCTGCGCAAGGCAACACGTGCCGATATCCGCTCGATGTCGGCCACTCCGCGCAGACATTCCCGCAGTGCGCCCAGGGCGCGGCCATCACCATCGCCCATCAGCTCTGCCACCACCTGGTGACGCTCTGCCGCTACGTGGGTGTCGCGCAGCGGGTGATGCAAGGCCTTGCGCAGCCAGCGCGAACCCATGCTGGTAACGCAGCTATCGAGCAGCGACAGCAGGGTGGGGGATGCCTCGCCGCGCAGGGTTTCAGTCAGCTCCAGGTTGCGGCGGGTGGCCGCATCCAGCCGCAAAAAAGCGTTCTCGTTTTCGACTCGCAGGCTGGTGATGTGCGACAAGGTCTGCTGCTGCGTGCCGCGTGCGTAGTCGTACAAGGCACCTGCCGCCGCAACCGCCAGCGACAAGCCCTCGGCCCCGAAGCCGGCCAGATCGCGGGTGCCGAAATGACCGGTCAGCAAACGCCGCCCTGTGACCTCGTCAAATTGCCAGTCGGCCAGCTTGCGCAGCACTGGCGACAACTGTTCGACCAAGGGCAGGCTCAAACCCTCCGGCGCCAGCACCTCGGCCGGTCGTAGCCGCTCGAACTGGCTTTGCAGTTGCTCCGAATCACATTCGGTCAGCGCCAGATCGCCATTGGCAAGGTTCAGCCACGCCATGCCCAGCTTGCCGCGTTGCAGCGTCAGCGCCAGCAGCAAGGCATCGCGCCGGTCATCCAGCAAGGCCGCGTCGGTCAGCGTGCCCGGCGTGACGATGCGCGACACCGCACGCTCCATCGGCCCCTTGCCCGCGCCCGGTTCGCCAACCTGTTCGGCAATCACCACGGATTCGCCCAGCTTGACCAGACGGGCCAGATATTGCTCCACCGCGTGATAAGGCACCCCTGCCATCTTGATCGGGCTGCCGCCAGACTGCCCACGGGTGGTCAGCGTGATATCAAGCAAACGCGCAGCCTTCTCGGCATCGTCAAAAAAGAGCTCGTAAAAGTCCCCCATGCGATAAAACAGCAAGGTGTCCGGGTGCTGAGCCTTCAGCGCCAGATATTGCTGCATCATCGGGGTGTGAGCGCTTGAGTCCTTGATATCCGGGCCTGACTTCATGTTTTTCAGCTTATCAGCTCTATTCGTGTTTGCAATGTGTTGCGAAAGCTCGCGGGAAAACGCGCAGATCGGCGGTCGATGGCTAGCCATGCTGTTTAGCCCGCGACTCCAACAAAGAGGGGTGCGCGGCGATTGTACTTGATCGTGAAACTGACTCGGGTTTGAAACCTCGCCCTTCAGGGCGAAGCGAAGGCAGGAACCCCGGGCTTAAGGCCGAGGTTTCGGCAGAAGCGTTTTTGGGAGGGGACGCAAACCCCATCCAAATCCTGTCACAGCAACAGGCCTGAAGGCCTGTTGCTAATCACTTGCTGTCAGTTGTCACCTATGCCGAGCTGCGAGCCGGGTTGAAGATACAAGAACGCAAGGGCGACCACGACGAGAAAGGGCTTGCCCTGCTGGAGCAAGGTATCCCGCTGCAGCCTTTCACCGAAGCTGACGCCGGGCAGTCAGGCATGCTGCATGCCGCCACGCATGACCGCCGCCGCGACCCGCTCGACCGGCGTCATCGCAGTCGGACGAGCTCCCCGACTACCCTGGCCTGCAACTGGAGCACTGGGGCGCTCAGTCGCCATCAAGTGAGTGACACCGCAAATCGCATGGTGTCGGCACTCAAACAACCCGTGCGGATCATGCTGCTCGGCTCTTATTCACTTGGTGAAGCTACCAAGGGTTCCGACATCGATCTACTCGTGGTCCAATCAGCCCCGCTCAAATCACGCTTCGACGCCGGCTGGGCGGTGGCTCTGGATGATGGGCAGAATCTGGGCGAAGATCTTGGGGGTGCCGGCGACCAGGTTGCCGGTTTCAAGGTAGGTCGCTTCGCCAGCCAGATCGCTGACCAGGCCACCGGCCTCTTGTATCAACAGCGCCCCGGCCGCCATGTCCCAGGCTTGCAGGCCGTACTCCCAGAAGCCGTCGAAGCGACCGCAGGCGACATAGGCCAGGTCGAGCGACGCAGCGCCTGGGCGACGGATGCCAGCAGTCTTTTGGGTGAGCTCGCGGAAGGCGCCAAGATAGGCTTCGACGTTGTCGAACTCGCGAAACGGAAAACCAGTGCCTATAAGAGATTCGGACAGGCGGATGCGACGGGAAACCCGGATGCGGCGCTCGTTCAGGAAGGCGCCAGCGCCTTTGCTCGCGGTGAATAGTTCGTTGCGACAGGGGTCAAACACCACCGCTTGATCAAGCACGCCGTTTTTCAGCAGCGCGATGGAGATCGCATATTGCGGGAAGCCGTGCAGAAAATTGGTGGTGCCGTCCAGCGGGTCGATGATCCACTGGAACTCGGACGATGCGGTGGGGGAGGAGGCGCCGGACTCCTCTGCTAGAATGTCGTGCGTCGGGTAGGCATCACGCAACACCTCTATGATGGCGGCTTCTGCGGCCTTGTCGACCTCGCTGACGAAGTCGTTGGGCGCCTTGGTCTGAACCGAAATCAGATCGAGCTGACCGGAGGCACGGCTGATGATGGAAGCGGCGCGTCGCGCGGCCTTGACGGCGATGTTGAGGCTGGGATGCATGAGAAATCCGGAAAGCTTGTGTTGGGCCGGGCGAGATTCGCGCAGGCCGTTGGAAGAACCCTTAATTTTAACCTTAATCCGGTCGAACGCGGCGACTCCGTCTCGTGTTCCGTCTGGATGATCTTGCGCTTGACTCTGGCGCCGTTCATTTCTGGTGAGATCATGAATCAAACTGAAGACATTCTGAACCGGATTCGCGTGGTGCTGGTGCGCACCAGTCACCCTGGCAATATTGGTGCAGCCGCGCGTGCGATGAAGACCATGGGCTTGAGCAAGTTGTATCTGGTGTCGCCGCTGAGCTTTCCTGATCCGGTTGCCGAGGCGCGTGCGTCGGGTGCGGGCGACGTGCTGAACAGCGCGGTGGTGGTGGCGTCGCTGCAGCAGGCGTTGGCAGGCACCGTCTATTCCGCAGCGCTGACTGCACGCAAGCGGGAGTGGGCAGCCCCGGCAGCTTATGTGCGGGAGGCGCTGCCCGATCTGGTGGCTGCGGCAGGCGAGGGTGAGGTGGCGCTGGTGTTCGGCGCAGAGACCAGCGGTCTGACCAACGATGAGGTGTTGCTGTGTTCGCGGCCGGTGACGATTCCTGCCAATCCGGTTTATTCATCCTTGAATCTCGGTGCTGCCGTGCAGTTGTTGTGCTACGAGTGCCGTATTGCGGCGACGCTTGCGCCCCCCTTGACTGATGCGCCGCGTGTGCTGGCGACTGCCGACGAGGTGGAAGGCTTTTACCAGCATCTGGATGAGGCCATGACGCGTAGCGGATTTTACAAACCCGACAACCCGGGGCGCCTGCATGCGCGCGTCCGGCGCTTGTTTGCTCGTGCGCGCCTGGAGCGCGAAGAGGTCAATATTCTTCGCGGCATTCTGGGTGCACTCGAACGCAAAACCTGATTAAAATAGTCGGAAATAAAAACAGACGGAGTGCCAAGCATGTTCAGCCGATTGCGTGAAGACCTTGCCAGTGTTCGTGAGCGCGACCCTGCCGCTCGCTCGACCTGGGAAGTGCTCACCTGTTACCCGGGCGTGCACGCATTGATGATGCATCGGCTCGCGCATGCGGCCTGGCAGCGCAAGCTCTTCTGGCTCGGTCGGTTCATCAGTCACATCGGACGGTTTCTGACCGGCATCGAGATTCACCCCGGCGCCTTGGTCGGGCGCAGGGTGTTCATTGATCACGGCATGGGGGTGGTGATTGGAGAGACCGCAGAGATCGGCGACGACAGCACCATTTATCAAGGGGTAACGCTGGGCGGAACCTCTTTATACCGTGGTGCCAAGCGACACCCCACGCTTGGCAAGGGGGTCGTCATTGGGGCCGGAGCCAAGGTGTTGGGTGGCTTTGTGGTGGGCGAAGGTGCACGCGTCGGCTCCAACGCGGTGGTGGTAAAGCCCGTGCCTGCCGGCATGACCGCGGTAGGTAATCCGGCACGCCTGATCAGCCCTGATAAGTCGGCAGATCGCAACGAAGAGCGCGAACGCAAGGCAGAGCAGATGGGGTTCTCTGCGTACGGAGTGACGCGAGACATGGACGACCCCTTGGCCAAGGCCTTGCATGGCTTGCTGGATCACGCCGTCGAGACCGATCGCAGGCTCAAGGTGGTGATTGACCGGCTTGAAAAGGCGGGCATTCCCTTCGACGAAAGCGTTGATAAGTCGGATCAGTTTGATGCAGGAAAGCTGTCGCGCATGGTGGATTGAGTCTCTTGCATTAACCGCTCACAGTAGTTGACCGTTTTTGTCGGGTTACGTATAGTTGAGTGAAATGTTCGGGTATTAACAAAACGTCGATTTTCGGCGCAGGGGCGACACCATGAGACTGACCACCAAGGGTAGATTTGCTGTAACGGCCATGATTGATCTGGCTGCACGCGAGGCCGATGGGCCGGTGACTCTGGCTGGCATCGCGGAGCGACAGGGGATATCCCTTTCCTATCTGGAACAATTGTTTGGCAAGCTGCGCCGCTACAAGCTTGTCAGCAGCGTGCGTGGCCCCGGTGGCGGCTACAGGCTGGCGCGTGAGCTTGACGAGATCACGGTGGCAGACATCATCATCGCGGTGGATGAACCGCTCGATGCCACGCAGTGTGGTGGCAAGCAGAACTGCCACGACGAACAGCGTTGCATGACGCACGATCTGTGGGCCAATCTCAACAAACGCATGTACGAATATCTCGATTCAGTGTCGCTGGGTGCGCTGGTCAGGCAGCAAATCAAGCCGGATGCCGACATGAACGTCATCACGGATGTGCGCAGGCGTGCCACCATCATGCTCCGTCAGGGCGTGACTGCCTGAGGTGGGTGAGCCATGTTTGCGCCAACCTATCTTGACTGGAATGCCAGCACGCCATTGCACCCGGCAGCGCTTGAGGCAATGTTGCCTTGGCTCGGCCAGCGCTATGGCAATGCGTCCAGTCGTCATGACTACGGCCGACAAGCCCGCGCAGCAATTGACGAGGCGCGTGGACGGGTGGCGGCAGCCGTTGGCGCACATGCCAGCGAAGTGGTTTTTACCAGCGGTGGGTCGGAGTCGAACAATTCATTCGTCAAGGGTGCGGCAGGTTTTCTGAAGCCCTCGATGATTGCCATCAGCGCCATTGAGCATCCTTGTGTGCGTGAGCCTGCCTTGCAGTTGCGGCGGGCGGGGTGGTCGGTCAGGGAAGTGACGGTTGATCACGATGGTCTGATTGATGCTCAGGATTGGCAGCAGGTTTTGAATGACAAGCCGGCCATTGTGTCGATCATGTTGGCCAACAACGAGAGCGGTGTGGTGCAGGATATCGCCACCCTGGCTGCTCAGGCGAAACGTGCGGGCGCGCTGATACACACCGATGCGGTGCAGGCGCTAGGCAAACTGCCACTTGATTTTCGTGCGCTTGGCGTGCATGGCATGTCCTTGTCTGCGCACAAGATTGGCGGGCCGATTGGGGCTGGAGCCTTGGTGCTGGACAAGCGGGTGGAGTTGTTGCCGGTGATTGCTGGTGGTGGTCAGGAGCGTGGTTTGCGCTCTGGCACCGAGAACGTCGCTGCGATTGTCGGCTTTGGCGTGGCCGCCGAGCTGGCTGCGGGGAGCGTGGTCCGGCATCGTGCGCGGCTTGCTGCTTTGCGTGACTTTCTTGAGGTGCAATTGCGGACGAGAGGTGCAACGGTATTCTCGATTGGCGCTGCGCGTCTGCCCAACACCAGCTTCTTCGCGGTGCCCGGGCTGGATGGTGAGACGCTGGTAGGCAAGCTCGACAGGGCGGGGTTTGCGTGTGCCAGTGGGTCGGCTTGTTCCAGTGCCAACCCTGAGCCGTCGCATACCCTGCTGGCCATGGGCGTCGCGCGCGATGTTGCGCGCAGTGCGGTGCGTGTCAGCCTTGGGCATGCTACCAACGAACAGGATGTACAGAATTTTGTGGCTGCATTCGACGCGGTTACAGGTGATCTCAAGAAACAGGCTGCCATGGCAGCCACCGTGTAACAGACAGTAAAGGCTTACGGAGAGCGAGCATGTTGAAGTTTCCCATTTACCTCGATTATTCGGCCACGACACCGGTTGATCCACGTGTGGCCGCCAAGATGATTCCCTGGCTGACCGAGCACTTCGGCAATCCGGCGAGCCGCTCCCATGCCTATGGTTGGGAAGCCGACAAAGCGGTTGAAGATGCACGCGCAGATGTGGCTTCACTGGTCGGGGCAGATCCCAAGGAAATCATCTGGACTTCAGGTGCGACAGAGTCCAACAACCTGGCGATCAAGGGCGCAGCCCAGTTTTACAAGAGCAAGGGCAAACACCTGATCACGCTCAAGACCGAGCACAAGGCTGTGCTGGATACGGTTCGCGAGCTTGAGCGCCAAGGTTTTGAAGCGACCTATCTGGATGTGCAGGAAAACGGTCTTGTCGACCTCGATGCCTTGCGTGCAGCGATCCGGCCCGACACCATTGTGGTATCCGTCATGATGGTGAACAACGAAATCGGCGTGATTCAACCGATCGCCGAGATTGGCGAGCTGTGCCGCGAGAAGGGTATCGTGTTCCATGTTGACGCGGCACAGGCCACGGGCAAGGTGGCGATTGATCTGACGAAGCTGAAGGTTGATCTGATGTCGTTCTCGGCGCACAAGACCTACGGCCCCAAGGGCATAGGTGCGCTGTATGTGCGCCGCAAGCCAAGAATACGTCTGGAAGCGCAGATGCATGGCGGCGGGCACGAACGCGGTTTGCGCTCCGGCACCCTGGCGACGCATCAGATCGTCGGTATGGGTGAGGCGTTTCGTATCGCCCGGGAAGAGATGGGTGCCGAGAATGAGCGTGTCCGCATGTTGCGTGATCGCTTGATGAATGGCTTCAGCGACATGGAAGCGGTGTTTGTCAATGGTGATCTTGACAGCCGTGTGCCGCATAATCTCAACATCTCGTTTGCCTATGTGGAAGGCGAGTCATTGATCATGGCCATCAAGGATGTGGCAGTGTCTTCAGGGTCGGCGTGTACCTCCGCCAGTCTGGAGCCATCTTATGTGCTGCGTGCGCTTGGTCGCAATGACGAGCTGGCTCATAGCTCGATTCGTTTCACCATTGGTCGTTTTACGAGCGAAGAAGAAATCGACTACACAATCCAGTTGCTGCGCCAGAAGATTGGCAAGTTGCGCGAGCTGTCTCCTTTGTGGGAGATGGTTCAGGATGGTGTGGATCTGAGCACTGTTCAGTGGGCAGCACACTGATAACCCCGGACAAACAGCAGGAGAGCAATCATGGCATATAGCGAAAAAGTACTCGACCATTATGAAAACCCGCGCAATGTGGGCGCGTTTTCCAAGGACGACGATGGCGTGGGCACCGGCATGGTGGGTGCACCAGCCTGTGGCGACGTGATGAAGCTGCAGATCAAGGTGGGCGCCGACGGCGTCATTCAAGACGCCAAGTTCAAGACTTATGGCTGCGGTTCGGCTATTGCTTCCAGCTCACTGGTGACCGAGTGGGTGAAGGGCAAGACCGTCGACCAGGCGCTGGAGATCAAGAACACCCAGATCGCCGAGGAGCTGGCCTTGCCGCCGGTGAAGATTCATTGTTCCATCCTGGCCGAAGATGCCATCAAGGCAGCGGTCGAGGACTACAAGAACAAACACGTGAGTCAAGGTGGCTGACATGGGCGTGAGTCTGAGCGAACGGGCAGCGAGTCATATCTCTAACTTCATGATGCGGCGTGGCAAGGGTGTAGGCATTCGTCTGGGTGTTCGCACCTCGGGTTGCTCTGGTATGGCCTACAAGCTGGAGTTTGCCGATGATGCGCATGACGATGATGTGGTGTTTGAGTGTCACGGTGTACGCGTGCTGGTCGACCCCAAGAGCCTGCCCTATCTGGAAGGCACCGAGCTTGATTTTGTTCGGGAGGGCTTGAACGAAGGGTTCAAGTTCAACAACCCGAACGTCAAGGACGAGTGTGGTTGTGGCGAAAGCTTCAATGTCTGATTGGGGTGTGCATCCATGAGCGTGACGATGCCGGTTGATCTGCAGCAGGATTTTTTCGCGCTGTTCGGCTTGCCGCGCAGTTTTGCAGTGGATGAAAACGCGCTTGAATCCGCTTATCACGAGCTGCATTCAAGGGTTCATCCGGATCGCCACGCTCATCTCCCTGACGCTGACAAGCGTCGTGCCATGCAGTGGGCAACTCGTGTCAATGAAGCCTTCAGTACGCTGCGTAATCCCTTGCAGCGGGCTTTGTACTTGCTTGAACTGAACGGTGTCGATGCCGGGCTGGAAACCAACACTGCGATGTCACCCCAGTTTCTGATTGAACAGATGGAGTGGCGTGAGGCGGTGGAGGAGGCGCGCGAAGCGGCTGACATCAACGACCTTGAGCAGTTGCATCATCGCCTCCGCGCGGCTTCGTGGATCTTGCTTGACGAACTGCGCGACAGTTTTGACATTCTGAGAGACTTGAAACAGGCAGCCGAAATTGCCCGGCGACTGATGTTCATGGAAAAACTTCAGCACGAAATTGATGACGCCCTCGAGGCGCTAGAGGACTAATGGCTTTATTGCAAATTGCCGAGCCCGGCTTGTCGGCTGAGCCGCACAAACATCGGCTGGCGGTCGGCATCGATCTTGGGACCACAAACTCGCTTGTGGCGACTGTTCGCAACAGCATTGCCGTGTGCTTGCCTGATGAAGGCGGGCGCACCATGCTGCCCTCAATTGTGCGCTACCGCACAGATGGCGAAGTTGAGGTTGGACGTACTGCGATGCAGGCCCACGCCAAGGACCCGCGCAACACCATCCTTTCGGTCAAGCGTTTCATGGGACGCGGTCTGCGCGATGTCGCGCATGTGGAGACCATGCCTTACGACTTTGTTGACAAAGAAGGCATGGTTCGCCTGCGCACTGTGCAAGGCGTCAAGAGCCCGGTTGAGGTCTCTGCGGAAATCCTCCGGGTGCTAGGCAAGCGCGCTGAAGACAGCCTTGGTGGTGCGCTGACCGGCGTGGTGATCACGGTTCCCGCTTATTTCGATGACGCTCAGCGTCAGGCCACCAAGGACGCAGCTCAGCTTGCTGGTCTGAACGTGCTGCGTTTGCTCAATGAACCCACTGCGGCGGCCGTGGCCTACGGGCTGGACAATGCGGCAGAGGGCGTTTATGCGGTGTACGACCTTGGGGGCGGCACCTTTGATCTGTCCATCCTCAAACTGTCACGCGGCATCTTCGAGGTGCTGGCCACCAATGGCGACAGCGCGTTGGGTGGGGACGACTTTGATCATCGCTTGTTCTGCTGGATTCTCGACCGCACGCGTATCTCGCCACCCTCGGGAGAAGACGCCCGGCTGCTGTTGATCAAGGCGCGTGAAGCCAAGGAGTTGCTCACCGCCAGTGAAGAGGCCAGAGTGCTGGCCTATCTTAGCTCAGACGAAACCGTTGATCTGACCATTACCCGCGAAGAGTTTGCCAGTCTCACCGAGCACTTGGTTCGCAAGACCATTTCGCCAATGCGCAAAGTTTTGCGTGACGCAGGCTTGTCGCCGAATGAGGTCAAAGGTGTGGTGATGGTGGGTGGCGCTACCCGCATGCCGCATATTCAGCGGGCGGTAGCCGAATTCTTTGGGCAGGAGCCACTAAACAATCTGGACCCGGATAAGGTCGTCGCTCTGGGGGCGGCCATTCAGGCGGACGTGCTGGCTGGCAATCGTCGCGAAGAGGATGACTGGTTGTTGCTTGACGTGATTCCCTTGTCGCTCGGGCTGGAGACCATGGGCGGCTTGGTCGAGAAGGTGATACCACGCAACGCCACCTTGCCGATTGCGCGTGCCCAGGAGTTCACCACTTTCAAGGACGGTCAGACGGCCATGGCGTTTCATGTGGTGCAGGGTGAGCGTGAGCTGGTGTCCGACTGTCGCTCGCTGGCACGCTTTGAACTGCGCGGCATTCCGCCAATGGCAGCGGGTGCTGCGCGTATCCGTGTCACCTTTCAGGTGGATGCGGACGGCTTGCTGGCGGTGGCTGCGCGCGAGATGTCGTCGGGGGTTGAGGCGCAGGTGTCGGTCAAGCCATCGTATGGTTTGAGTGATGACGAGATCGCCACGATGCTGCGCGAGGGTATGGACCATGCCTCCGAAGACATGAACGCCCGGGCGCTGCAGGAGCAGGTGGTAGAGGCCGAGCGGCTGCTCGAAGCCACCACGCAGGCGCTGGCAGTGGATGCCGAGTTGCTGGACGCGCCGGCGCGCGCTGCCATTGATCAGTCGATGGCAGTGTTGCGTGACGCCAAGGCCGGAAGCGATCACCGGGCAATCAAGACTGCGGTCGAGCGGCTGGCGCGATCAACCGATGAGTTTGCTGCTCGAAGGATGGACAAGAGTGTTCGGTCGGCATTGGCCGGACGCCAGATCAACGAGATTGAAACATGACACAAGTAATTGTTCTACCCCATGTCGAGCTGTGTCCGGATGGCACGGTGATCGATGTTCCGGCCGGTGTAAGCCTGTGCGATGCTTTGCTCGATAACGATATCGATATCGAGCACGCCTGCGAAAAGTCCTGCGCCTGTACAACCTGCCATGTGATCGTACGCGAAGGGTTCGCATCACTTGGTGAACCCACCGAAGAGGAGGAAGATCTTCTCGACAAGGCTTGGGGCCTGGAGCCGCAGTCCCGCTTGTCCTGTCAGACTGTGGTCGGCGATACCCCTCTGGTGGTCGAAATTCCGCGCTACACCATCAACATGGCACGTGAGGATAAACACTGATGAAATGGACTGATGTACAGGAAATCGCCATTCAGTTGGCAGATAGCAAGCCAGACGTCGATCCCACCCGGGTCAACTTCGTCGACCTGATGAACTGGGTCATGGCCTTGCCGGAGTTTGACGACGACCCCAAACGTTGTGGCGAACGTATCCTCGAAGGGATTCAGCAGGCCTGGATCGATGAGCTTTCCTGACCTTTCGTGAGCACCTGTGATGAGCGATCAACGGGTATATGACTTTGACTTGACCGCGCTCGATGGTCAGCCACTGAAACTGGCTGATTATCGCGGTTCGGTGATGCTGGTGGTCAATACCGCGAGCCGTTGCGGCTTCACGCCCCAATATGCTGGTCTGGAGGCGCTCTATCAGCGCTTTCGGGAGCGTGGCTTTGTGGTCATTGCAACGCCTTGCAATCAGTTTGGCGCGCAGGAGCCTGGGAGTGACGACGAAATTGCCGAGTTCTGTCAGACCCGCTTCTCGACAAGCTTCCCGGTCAGTGCCAGGCTTGAGGTAAACGGCCCTGACGCTCATCCGCTTTATCGTTATCTGTGCGCAGGTGCTCCCGGCTTGATGGGGACCAACAGCATCAAGTGGAATTTCACCAAGTTCCTGGTGAACCGCCAGGGTCAGGTGGTGGATCGTTTTGCACCGGCGACCAAACCGGAGGCCTTGGATTCGGCAATCGAGTCCTTGTTGTGACCAGCCTGTTTGCTGGCCACAAGTTTCAGTTCAGATGCCGCTGATGCGCTGAAAATCTCATCAAGCCGCAGGCAGTTGCTCCTGAGTGATGACGAAAACGCAGTCTTCTACATTACCTTCAGTCAGCCACACCAAGGGCAGATTGGGGAAGGCGGCCTGTACCAGATGCCGGTTGTGACCCACTTCCACCGCCAGAATGCCGCCCGGTTTGAGGTGTCTGCGTGCCTCCGCGATGATGCGTCTGACGATATCCATGCCGTCATCACCTGCAGCCAGTGCCATGCGGGGTTCGTGCAGATACTCGCCTGGTAAGGTTTGCATGTCGGGCTCGGTAACATATGGCGGGTTTGAGATGATGAGATCGAACTGGCGTCCATCGAGCGAAGCGAAAACATCGGTCTGAACCAGTTCCACCTGTTCTTCCAGACCGTAATCGCCGACGTTTTCGTGGGCGACTTCAAGCGCGTCGGCGGACAGGTCAGCGCCGACTATCCGGGCGTTCGGAAAGACATGCGCCATCAGGATGGCGAGGCATCCTGAACCGGTGCATAGATCGAGCGCGTCGGTGACCTCCTGGGCATCGTTGATCCACGGCGAGAACCCGTCGCCCAGCAACTCGGCGAAAAACGAACGCGGCACAATGACGCGCGGATCTACCTTGAAACGGAAGTCACCCAGCCAGGCCTCGCCAGTCAGATAGGCTGCTGGAGTCCTGTCATTGACGCGGCGCTCGATCACGTCGAGCAGCGCCTCGCGCTCTTCGCCAGTGATGCAGGCATCCAGAAAGGGTTCGAGTCGGTTGTTTGGCAGTGACAAGGTGTGCAACAACAGCCACACAGCCTCGTCGTAGGCATCGCTGCAACCATGGCCGAAGAACAAGCCAGCCCGGTTGAAACGGGTCACGGCATAGCGCAGCCAGTCGCGCAACGTGACCAACTCTGCCAGTGGCCCGTGTTCATGTTCATGCTCATCGATTGGCTCGTCTTGCTGCATTTCGGTGCTCATCTCAGTGCTGTTCCTTGGCGAGAAGTCGGGTCATGGTCTGGTGGTAAATGCGCGATAACGGCTCTATGGCCTCAACAGCGACGCATTCGTTGATCTGGTGAATGGAGGCGTTGACCGGGCCAAACTCCACCACTTCGGGGCAGATGTCGGCTATGAATCGTCCGTCTGAGGTGCCACCGGTGGTTGAGAGTTCAGTGTCGAGTCCAGTCTCGGCCAGTATTGCCTGGGAGACCGCCTGCACAAGTTTGCCCCTGCCGGTCACGAAGGGTTTGCCGGATAAATGCCACTCAAGCTCATAGGTCAGGCCATGTCGGTCGAGGACTTCGTGTGTACGTTGCTGCAGGGATTCGGCGCTGCTGACTGACGCAAAACGAAAATTGAAAAGCACGACGCATTCGCCCGGAATGACGTTGTTGGCGCCTGTGCCGGCGTGGATGTTGGAGACCTGCCATGTGGTTGGCGGAAAGAACTCGTTGCCGTCGTCCCATCGGATCGCGGTCAGCTCCGCCAAAGCGGGCGCCAGTGAGTGTATGGGGTTGAGGGCAAGATGAGGGTAGGCCACATGGCCTTGCTTGCCCTTGACAGTCAGCTTGCCCGACAGCGAACCGCGTCGACCGTTCTTGATCATGTCACCCAGTTGCATGACCGAGGTAGGTTCACCAACCACGCAGTAGTCTATTCGTTCGCCGCGAGCAGCCAGCGCCTCGACGACCTTGACCGTGCCGTGCGTGGCAATTCCTTCCTCGTCCGATGTCAGCAGCAAGGCAATCGAGCCTTGGTGATCCGGGTTTGCGGTCAGAAATTGCTCAATGGCCGTAACGAAGGCCGCCAGTGAGGTTTTCATGTCCGCTGCGCCACGCCCAAACAGCATGCCATCGCGCAAGGTGGGTTCAAAAGGCGGGCTGCTCCAGCGTTCGCTCGGCCCTGGCGGAACGACGTCAGTGTGGCCAGCAAAACACAGCAAGGGCGCAGTGGTGCCGCGACGTGCCCACAGGTTCATGACACCACCACTGTCGACACGCTCAAAGTTGAAACCGAGTGGTGAAAGCCGTGACATGATGAGTTCAAGGCAACCGGCGTCTTCAGGGGTGACTGACGGTCGCGCGATGAGTTCGCAAGCGAGTTCCAGTGTAGGGGAGGGGGTTTTGTTCATTGTGCGCTTGATCTTGTGTTTAAACTGTTGTTCCGGGTGTGAGGAGCTGATGGTCAGGCTGCGATGGCAGTCCACAGACAGGAAGCGTTCAGGTCGACAAGCTGTTAATACGCAAGTTGCCTGAGGCCGGAACACCTCGGCGAGCCAGCTAGTCGCCGTCGATATGAAGCGAAAACTCCTGGAAAGATGCGCCTTCAGGGTCACTCATCTGGAGGTCTCTGACCCTGTTGCTACCGTTGTCGCTGGACGGTGGTGCTTCACCGAAGTTACCGTCCTTGAAATGCGCATTGTTGATCAGCCAGGACAGGTTGGTGGGCGAGTCGGCATTGACCAGGGCCTCATCCAGCGTGATGACCTTCTCGTGATACAGACGGTGGAGGTCTTGTTCGAAGGTTTGCGAGCCGGGAGCCAGACTCTGGTCCATGGCCTCCTTTATCGCACCCACCTCTCCACGCTCTACCAGGTCGGCGATGTGTCGGGTGTTGAGCAGAATTTCAACCGCAGGCGTACGACTCTTGTCAGGCTTGCGAACCAGTCTTTGCGACAGGATGCAGCGCAAGGCCACCGAGAGGTCAAGATAGAGCAATGAGCGATTTTCGAGCGGAAAGAAATTAACGATGCGGTTCAGCGCGTGATAGGCGTTGCTGGCGTGCAGCGTGGCAAGACACAGATGACCAGTGTGCGCATACGACAGCGCAGCCTGCATGGTTTCACGGTCCCGGATTTCACCAATCAGGATGCAATCAGGCGCCTGTCGCATGGCGTTGCGCAGCGCTTCGTGCCACGAGTGGGTGTCGATTCCCACTTCACGTTGGTTAACCACTGACTTGCGGTGGCGAAACAGGTACTCAATGGGGTCTTCGATGGTCAGGATGTGACCACTATGGTGGCGGTTGCGATGGTCTATCATCGAGGCCAGCGTGGTCGACTTGCCTGAACCGGTGGAGCCGACCACCAGAATGAGGCCGCGTTTTTCGAGAACCAGGTCGGCCAGCACGGGGGGCAGGCCGAGACTATTGAGTGGGGGAATGTCGCTCTGAATGAAGCGCACCACCACGGCAATGGTGCTGCGTTGCCAGAAGGCATTGATACGGAAGTTGCCGACACCCTTGATGCCGTGCGAGATGTTCAGCTCGCGACTGCGCTTGAAGATATCGGTTTGTTCGCGGGTGATCAGCTCGAAAAGCAGCTTTTCGATCATGGCCGGATCCATGACCTGCTGATTGATCGGGACGGTGTTGCCCTCGATCTTGATGTGAATGGGCGTGCCTGCCGTGATGAAGATATCGGAAGCGCGCTTTTCAACCATCAACTGGAACAGTTTGTCGAACATCATGGCCATGAGCTGACTCACCTGCGAATGTCAGGGGCGGCAAAGCTGCCGCCCACTTGAAAACCTGCTCAGGCGCCCCTGAGCAGTTCGTTGATGGCGGTTTTGGCGCGGGTTTGTGCGTCCACCTTCTTGACGATCACTGCACAATAAAGACTGTACTTGCCGCAAGCCGATGGCAGGCTACCCGGCACTACAACCGCACCGGCGGGCACCCGTCCGTAATGCACTTCGCCGGTTTCACGGTCGTAGATCTTGGTGCTTTGACCAATATAGACGCCCATCGACAAGACCGCGTTTTCTTCGATGATGACGCCTTCCACCACCTCGGAGCGCGCACCGACAAACACGTTGTCTTCGATGATGACCGGACCGGCCTGCACTGGCTCAAGCACACCACCGATGCCGACACCGCCGGAAAGGTGGACGTTCTTGCCGATCTGCGCGCATGAGCCTACGGTTGCCCAGGTGTCGACCATGGAGCCCTCGTCGACATAGGCACCGATATTGACATACGAAGGCATCAGCACGACGTTGCGACCGATGAAACTGCCCTTGCGTGCAACGGCGTTAGGCACGACCCGGAAGCCGCCTTGACGGAACTGTTCCGGGGTGTAGTCGGCAAACTTGGTGGGCACCTTGTCGTAGTACTGGGTAGCGCCGCCCGCCATGACCTCGTTGTCGGCAAGGCGGAACGAGATCAGCACCGCCTTTTTGATCCACTGATTGACCACCCATTCGCCGTCACGCTTTTCGGCTACGCGCAGGCTGCCGCTGTCCAGACCGTTGATGACAGTGGCGACTGCCTCACGGACTGCTGCTGGCGCGCTGGAGGGGGAAAGCGAAGCACGGTTTTCAAAGGCGTCGTCAATGATTTTTTGAAGTTCTTGCATTGGGGAGATCCGTTGTTGATGGTTCAGAGCTTTTGACAAAGGGCTACGATGCGTTCTGCTGCTTCGACACATTCTTCAAGTTCGGCCACTAGCGCAATCCGCACGAATCCGGCTCCGGGGTTGATGCCGTTTGATTCGCGGGCGAGGTAACTGCCAGGCAGCACAGTTACATTATATTCCGCCTGCAAGCGGCGGGCGAATTCGGTATCGGGCAGCGGGGTGCGTGCCCACAGATAAAAGCCGGCATCCGGGCGTTCGACACCCAGCCACGGAGACAGCATGGGGATCATACGGTCAAATTTTTCGCGATAGAGACGGCGGTTTTCGGCAACATGGGCTTCGTCTTGCCAGGCTGCCACAGATGCGGCCTGCATGGCGGTGCCCATGGCGCAGCCGTGATAAGTCCGGTAGCGCAGGAAGGCGGCCAGGATGTTTGCGTCACCGGCGACAAACCCCGAGCGCAGACCCGGCACGTTGGAGCGCTTGGACAAGCTGGAGAACATGACGATGTTCCTGAAGTCGTGGCGTCCGAGTTGCTGGGCAGCCTGCAGGGCGCCGACGGGTGGCGCATCATCGTTGAAGTAGATTTCCGAGTAGCATTCGTCAGCAGCTACCACAAAGCCATATTTGTCCGACAGCGCAAACAGTCTGGCCCATTCGTCCAGCGTCAGTACACGCCCGGTCGGGTTGCCCGGAGAGCAGACGAAGACGAGTTGAATGCGTTCCCAGTCAGCGGGGTCAATGGCGTCGAAGTTTGACGCAAAGTCGTCATCCGCCAGATTATTGAGAAACTGGGGTTCGGTGCCGGCGAGCAGGGCGGCACCTTCGTAGATCTGGTAGAACGGGTTGGGGCACAGCACCCGTGCACCCGGGCGGGTGCTGTCCAGAATGGCCTGACCAAAGGCAAACAGTGCTTCACGCGAGCCGTTCACCGGCAGAACATGGCTTGCGGCATTCAGGCCATCAAGCTGATAGCGCCGCGTCAGCCAGTTGGCAATGGCTTCACGCAGGGTGTCGCTGCCAGCGGTGGTGGGATACACCGCCAAGCCATCCAGATTATCGGCAAGCGTTTGTTTGATGAACGCTGGCGTGGGGTGTCGCGGCTCTCCGATTGACAAGCGTATCGGCTTGAGGTGCGCAGGAGCTTCTATGCCCGCAAACAGTGCGCGGAGCTTTTCGAAGGGGTAGGCTTGGAGTCGGTCCAGATTCGGGTTCACGGGTTCAGGCGAGTGATTGAGTGTTGTTGGGCCCCTGACTGACAGGTGCTGGAAAGCTTCGATGGTATCATGGTCAGCCAACCCAAACGCCTTCGACGAGTGGTTCGCGCGTGCGTCTCTCCAAGCTGAAACTCGCCGGTTTCAAAACCTTTGTTGACCCCACCACGGTGCTCTCGCCGAGCAATCTGGTCGGGGTGGTAGGCCCCAACGGCTGCGGCAAATCCAACATCATCGACGCCGTGCGCTGGGTGCTGGGTGAAACGCGCGCCAGCGCCTTGCGCGGCGAATCCATGCAGGATGTCATCTTCAACGGCTCGACCACGCGCAAGGCAGTGTCCCGCGCCAGTGTTGAGCTGGTTTTTGACAATGCCCAGGGAAAAGCTGCGGGTCAGTGGGCACGTTATGCCGAAATTGCGGTCAAGCGCGTGCTCGACCGGGCCGGTGAATCCACCTACTTCATCAACAATGTGCGGGTACGTCGCAAGGACGTCATTGACCTGTTTCTCGGTACTGGTCTGGGGCCCAGGGCCTACGCGATCATCGAGCAGGGGATGATTTCACGTATCATCGAGGCCAGACCGGAAGAGATTCGCGGCTTTCTCGAAGAGGCGGCCGGTGTGACCAAGTATCGCGAGCGGCGCCGCGAAACCGAAGGTCGCCTGTCGGATGCACGTGACAACCTGCTGCGTCTTGACGATATCCGCGGCGAATTGGGCGAACGCATCATGCGCCTTGAAGACCAGGCGAGGGTAGCCGCGCATTATCGGGAGCTGCGACAGACTCTTGTGCTCAGACAGCAGTTGCTGTGGTTGCTTAAACGTGAGCAAGCCAGGCAGGACTTGACGCGCGTCAGCAGCGAGCTTGAGTCACTGTCGCGCAGGCTTGAGGAGGACAGCGCACGCTTGCAAGCGCTGGAAGAGGCTGTGGAAGAAGCCCGCGAGGCCCACCTGATGGCAGTGGAGCTTACCCATCAGGCACAGGCGGGAGTGTATGCGGTGGCTGGCGAGGTGAGCCGGCTTGAGGCTGAGCTCAGACACCTTGAGGACAATCGCCAACGCCTGGAGCGGAGACTCGCTGAACTTGAAAAGGAACAACTGCACTGGACAGACCGGCGACACCTGCTGTTGACGGAACAGGAGCGTTGGCAAGCACTGGCCGAGAATGCCGGACTGCGGGTCGAGCGCTGTGAGGCACGCCATGAAGAGGTGACCGAGCGACTGCCAGAGGCCGAGCTGGCACGCCAGACCGCCGAAACAAGCCTGGCGGCGGCGCGCCGCGATCTGGCGCAGGCCGAGCAACAACTGAGAGTGGAAGAAACCCGCCGCGCCAGCGCGCAACGCGCCATCGACACGCTGGAGCAGCGTCGCCAGCGCCTGCTGGCCGAAGCCGGGTCGATTCATGGGCCTGACGAGGCGATGCTGGCGGCGAGCCAGGCGCGTGTTGATTCGCTGGAAGAGGGGCTGCTTGAGATCCGACTCGCTATCGACGATTGTCAGCGCCAGTTGCCTGAGTCCCAGGCTGCCCTGAAAGGTGCGCTGGATGATGAACGCACGGTGCAACGCCGCATCACCGAAACGCGGGCAAGGCGAGATGCCTTGGTGCAGCTTCAGCGCAAGGTGCAGAGTCAGGGGCAACTTGGTGACTGGCTCAAGCGCCATCACCTGGAGGGGCTTCAACCGGTATGGCAGGGTTTGCGCGTGACTGCCGGTTGGGAGTTGGCCATTGAGGCGGTGTTGCGTGAGCGTCTCGCTGCGCTGATGGCGACAGACTCAAAGGCGATCAGCGCGTGGCGGGAACAAGCGCCGCCCGACACGCTGGCTTTGCTGTTGCCTGCCGCAGGTGACCAGGCGAGGGTGGATGAGCATGTTGCGCCAGATGGTGCGTGTGCGCTGTCATCGCATGTCGAAGTCATCGATTCCGCGCTTGCCGAGCCGCTTGCTGCATGGCTGCGGGGTTGTTTTGCGGTGCAGTCGCTGGAGCCGTGGTACGACCGTCACCAGCAACTCGCGCCAGGCATTGTGCTGGTCAGCCCGGATGGACATCTGCTCAGCCGGGGTCTGCTCAGCCACCACGCACCGGATGGCAGAACCCATGGCGTCATGGAGCGTCAGCGCGAAATCGATCAGCTAGAAGCGTCGATGCACACGCTTGAGGACCAGGCTGAGGCCGCTGGTGAGCGGCTTGAAGTGGCCGAGGCGCAGGTGACTGAGTTGAGCGATACCTTGACCTCCCTGCGTCGGCAATTGCAGTCGGACCAGCAAGCCTTGCATGTCGCGCAAGTTGACATGCTCAAGCTCGATCAAGCGCGGCAACGCGCATGCGAACGTCAAGCACAGATCGACCGGGACCTGAGCGATGTCAATCATCAGCTTGCCACCGAAGGCGATCATCTGGCGCGGGCCGAGGCCGAGCATGGGCGCCACACCGAGCTGCTGGATTTGCTGCACCAGCGACATGATGCCATCGCAGAGGTGTTTGACGAACGTGACCGCGCGCTTCGCGAACTGCGTACGCTGGAGTCGGCGGCAACGCGAGAACTGCAGGAGGCTCGTTTCAGCGAGCGCGAATGTGACGGCAAGCTTGAGGACATCAATCGAAACCTTCAGCTTGCCGATGAGCAGTTGGAGCGGGTTGTCAGCGAGCAGGCAAGCCGTGACGTCGAGCTTGAAGCCACTGAAAGTGGTCAGACCAGCGAGGCCTTGCAACAGGCTCTGGCATTGAAACTGTCGCGTGAGTCGACGCTGTCGGCCTGCCGTGATGCGCAGGAGCAGGCAGCGTCCACACTACGCGAGCTTGAAGAAAGCCGCTTGCGCTGCGAACAGGGAGCTGCGCCACAGCGCGCACGTGTCGCTGACCTCAGACTGGCAGCACAAGCGGCGGAACTCGCGGTGGGCCAGTTTGAAGAGCGATTGCAGGAAGATAAAGCGGACGAGGCGCTGCTTCTGCCCATGCTTGACGATAGCGTCAGAGAGGCCAGCCTGCAGCGTGACATTGCACGTCTGGGCCGGGAGATCGCCGAATTGGGCGAGGTCAACCTGGCCGCGCTGGACGAGTTGCGAACCGCGAGTGAGCGCAAGTCTTATCTTGATGCCCAGAATGACGACCTGAGCAGGGCCATTGATACGCTCGAAGACGCCATTCGGCGCATAGACCGCGAAACCCGTGAGCAGTTGCAGGAGACCTACGATGCGGTCAATCAGCAGTTTGGAAGCCTGTTTCCGCAATTGTTTGGTGGCGGACAGGCGATGCTGGTGTTGACCGGTGACGAAATTCTCGATGCCGGCATCCAGATCGTGGCGCAACCACCTGGCAAGAAGAACAGTTCCATTCATCTGCTCTCCGGCGGTGAGAAGGCCTTGACTGCGATTGCGCTGGTGTTTTCAATGTTTCAACTCAACCCGGCGCCGTTCTGTATGCTGGATGAGGTAGATGCGCCATTGGACGATGCCAACACCGAGCGCTACGGACAAATGGTCAGGAAAATGTCGGCACAGACCCAGTTCATCTTCATTACGCACAGCAAGGTTACGATGGAGATTGCACAGCAACTTGTCGGTGTGACCATGCAGGAACGCGGTGTGTCGAGAGTCGTCGAAGTGGATATGGAACAGGCGCTGCGTCTGGCCGAGACGATGGAGGCCTGAAAGTGATTGCGTGTCGCTCCTGCTGCCCGCACCGAATGTATCAATTGTTTGTCTGTCGTCATGGTTATTGCGAGCCTGCACCTTTCGCACTTTCCGCGCATTGCGGATAATGCTGTATTGGCCGATCGCCTGAACAAATAGCAGATGACGCCAGGTGCGTTGTCCGGAGTGTAAGCAAGTATGGATAGTGAACTGCAGATTGCCCTTGTCGGACTCGGTATTGCTGCCGTGGTTGGCGTTCTGATCTTCAACAAGTGGCAGGATCGCCGTGACCAGAGGCAAGCCGAGCAAAGCTTTCGTCGAGATACCCACGATGTCTTGCTAGATCCCAAGCCCAAAATGTCTGACGACAAGCGTTCCGAGCCGGTCATTGGCGATGTTGCTTCGTCTGAAGTCGATGACGAAGTGGTATCCATTCCACCCCCGTCAGTGGTTCAGCCCGAGCGCAAGCAGGCCAAGGTCAGCGAACGCCACAAGGCGCCGGGTGTGCCGGACAGACTTGATCCGCGAATTGACTGCATCGTGCTGGTGGAGTCCATCGAATTGCTGGAGGTCCCTCGTCTGTGGACGGTTCAGCAACAGCAGTTGTCCAGCCTGAACAAGCTGGTGCGCTGGTTCGGTTTTGATGATCGTGAGAACGCCTGGCGCGAGCTTGGTCCGCATAGCGGCAGCGCACACCATTGGTTTTGTGTTGCCATGCAGATGGTGGACAGACGCGGCATTGTCGATGTTGTCGGGTTTCAGGCGTTCACAGCCGGTGTGCAGCATGTCGCTGATCAGTTTCTTGCGGTGCCCGCCGACATGCCGTCACGAGCCGATGCAATGGCCCGTGCCACAAGCATGGATCAGTTTTGTGCAAGTGTGGATATCCAGGTCGGTATCAACGTGGTGGCAACCGGACCTGCGTTTCCCGGCACCAAGATCAGGGCGCTTGCCGAGGCCGCTGGCATGACGCTTGGCGACGATGGTGCATTTCACGCACTGGACGACAACGGGCAAACGCTATTCACTTTGTCCAATCTGGAGTCCGCCCTGTTTGCTGTCGGCGAAATGCGCAATATCAACAGCAAGGCGTTGACCCTACTGATTGATGTGCCCTTGGTCAGTGACGGCGTGGCGGCGTTTTCGCGCATGCTCCGGCTGGCCCGGCAAATGGCAGACACCTTGCAGGGCGAGGTGGTGGATGATAACCGTCGTCCCTTCTCTGACGAAGACGCGCAGTTGGTACGTGACCAGATTCGCCATTATCAGGGTGAAATGGCAAAGGCCGAACTTCCCTCGGGGGGCGCGCTGGCGCAGCGGCTGTTTTCCGCATGAGCATTCCAGAACGTGATGTGGCGCGCGCTGCACAATTGCGCGAGGCACTCAATCGATACGATCACGAGTATTACGTTCTGGATAATCCGACGATTCCCGATGCGGAGTATGACCGCTTGTATCGGGAGCTTGAGTCGCTGGAGCAGACCTTTCCAGCGTTGCAGACGACTGACTCGCCGACGCAACGCGTTGGCGGGACGCCCAGGCCGGAACTGCTCGCGGTGCGTCATTCAGTCCCCATGCTGTCGATTCGCACCGAAACCGACAATAGCGCTGCGGGCGCACGGGCCTTCGATGCACGGGTGCGTCGCCTGCTTGATCTGGACTTGCTGGCGCCAGCGCTGGAGTATCACTGTGAGCTGAAGTTTGACGGGCTGGCAGTCAGTCTGCGCTATGAACATGGTGTGCTGGTCTGCGCCGCGACACGGGGCGATGGCGAAACCGGCGAGGACGTTACCCACAACGTGCGCACGATTCGCGGGATACCGCTCAGATTATCGGGTGCTGTGCCTTCGTTGATTGAAGTGCGAGGTGAAATCTATTTGCGAAGAGACGATTTCAACCGTCTCAACGATACCCAGCGACGCGCCGGACTAAAGACCTTCGTCAATCCACGAAATGCGGCGGCAGGCACACTTAGGCAACTGGATCCGCGAGTTGCTGCGCAACGCCCGCTATCCTTTTTTGCCTACGGAATTGGTGAAACGGGTGACTGGGTTGTGCCGGCGACTCAACATCAACTGCTGGATGCCCTTGCAGCGATGGGGGTGCCTGTGTGCGTGCACAGGCGGGTGGCGCGCGGCGCTGATGAACTGGTCGCGTTTCATCAGCATATCCACGAACTGCGTGACTCGCTGCCCTATGACATCGACGGTGTCGTGTACAAGCTCGATAGTCGTGTCATGCAACAACAGCTTGGCTTTGTGTCGAGAGAGCCGCGTTGGGCAGTTGCCCACAAGTATCCGGCACAGGAGGAGTTGACGCGTCTTCTCGGAATTGAAGTGCAGGTTGGCCGCACGGGTGCGCTCACGCCAGTGGCCCGTCTTGAACCGGTTTTTGTCGGCGGTGTGACAGTGACTAACGCCACCTTGCATAATCAGTCTGAAATCGAACGCAAGGATGTCCGTGTTGGCGACTGGGTGATCGTCAGGCGTGCTGGCGACGTCATTCCCGAGGTGGTGGGGCCGGTGCTGGAGCGGCGAACGGCAAGTTTGCCAGCCTTTTTCATGCCTGAACATTGTCCGGTGTGTGGGGCGCAGGCAGTCAAGATCAGTGCAGACGACGCGGTGTTGCGATGTTCGGGGGGCTTGTCCTGCGGCGCGCAGCGCAAGCAGGCCATCATCCACTTTGCCAGCCGTCTCGCAGTGTATATCGAAGGCCTTGGCGACAAGCTGGTGGAGCAACTGGTCGATCGTGGGTGGGTGCGCGATCCGGCAGACTTGTATAACCTGGGTATGCGCGAGCTGACCGGTCTGGATCGCATGGGGGAGACCTCGTCGGCCAAGCTGCTGCTAATGATTCAGGAAACACGGCGTGTCTCGTTGGAGCGCCTGATCTTCGGTCTTGGTATTCCCGGCATCGGTGAAACAACCGCCAAGGCACTAGCGCGTTTCTTTGGCAACATCAAAGCCCTGCGACATGCCTCTTTGCATGCTCTATTGTTGGTGCCTGATGTCGGTTTGCTGACTGCCCGCGCGATCAAGGCCTTTTTTCAAGCTGAACACAACCTTGAGGTGCTGGACAAATTGCTCGATCCGGCATGTGCAATTGACCCGGTGGCAAATGAGCGCTCACCAACAAGCCTGACCGCCGAAACCGTACTGTCGGTACTCAAGCCAATCGCAATCGATTCGCAACACGGTACCGTGACGCAGCAAAGTGACGGCTTGGGTCGCACTCGCGAAGAACGTATTGCTGCCTCGCATCCACAGCTCGAGGATCTAATCGACGAGGTTTATACCGCTGGTCGACTCGCTGATGAGGCTGAGATCAGCATGGAGCAGGCGTGTGCCGCCCTGCAGCGTTTGCGCAGTCCCCAGGCTAAAGCCCTGTTTGATGAATTTCGGGATTTGGGGATCAGTGTCGCGTCAGAGGGCGCAACGCCTGGCGCTGCGTCACCGTTGGCCGGACTCACCTTTGTACTCACCGGTACGCTTCCCACACTTACACGTGACCAAGCCAAGGCCATGATCGAAGCTGAAGGCGGCAAGGTCACTGGCTCGGTGTCAAAGAAGACTCACTTTGTGGTGGCAGGGGCAGAAGCTGGCTCCAAGCTGATCAAGGCAGAGACGCTTGGTGTGCCAGTGATCGACGAGGCGGAGTTGCTTGTCATGTTGAGCGCCCAGAATGCTGCTGCATCCGAGAGCTAGTTTGTTCGAATTTGATCAATATCAATCCGACTAATCAGGAAAAACCATGAAACGAGTCACCAAGGCCGTGTTTCCCGTTGCCGGAATGGGCACGCGATTTCTACCAGCGACCAAGGCAAGTCCCAAGGAGATGCTGCCCATTGTCGACAAGCCCTTGATTCAATATGCGGTGGAAGAGGCCGTGGCGGCGGGAATTACCGAGTTGGTGTTCATTACTGGCCGTACCAAACGCGCCATTGAGGACCACTTCGACAAGGCTTATGAGTTGGAGACCGAGTTGGAGGCTCGCGGCAAGCATGCCTTGCTTGATGTGGTGCGCAAGACCGTGCCGGCTGGGGTCAACTGTATCTACATTCGCCAACCCGAGGCTTTGGGTCTGGGTCATGCCGTCCTTTGCGCTTCGCATGTGGTGGGCGATGATGAAGCTTTTGCGGTTCTTCTAGCGGACGACTTGCTGGACAACGACGGTGGTGCACCAGTGTTGAAGCAAATGGTGGATGTGTTCAACTACAACCGTTGTTCCGTGCTCGGCACGATGGACGTGCCGATTGAAGACACCCGGCAATATGGCATCGTCAGCACCGAAAGTGCGAGTGGTCGGGCGCGGCGAGTGACGGGAATCGTCGAAAAGCCCAAGCCTGAAGAGGCTCCTTCCACTCAGGCTGTGGTTGGCCGGTACATCCTCACGCCACGTGTCTTCCGTCATCTGCGCGATCTGCGTCCCGGTGCAGGTGCCGAGTTGCAGCTCACTGACGCGATTGCGGCCTTGCTCAAGGAGGAGGCTGTACTGGCGTATGAATTTGAAGGGCAGCGTTATGACTGCGGATCCAAGCTGGGCTATCTCAAGGCGACGGTTGAGCTTGCTTTACGTCATCCAGAACTCGCCGACGATTTCGCCGCTTATCTGGCGACACGCGGTGCACTCGGCTCTTAAAAGATAAAAAAACCGCCACACTGTCGAGTGTGGCGGTTCGTCTGGAGCGGAGCATTGTGGCAGACTTGTTGCCGTGTCCGCCGCCTGCCTCGGTGACATCTCAGCCCTCGGCTTTGGCAGCGCGCTTACGCTCGTTTTCGCTGAGGTATCGCTTGCGCAAACGAATCGAGCGGGGTGTGATCTCGACGAGTTCGTCATCGGCGATGAATTCGATGGCGGATTCCAGTGTCAGTTGAATGGGTGGCACAAGGCGCACCGCTTCGTCAGTTCCAGACGAGCGAACGTTGGTCAGTTGCTTGCCCTTGGTCGGATTGACCACGAGATCATTGTCACGAGAGTGTATGCCAATGATTATGCCTTCGTAGACCGGGTCGTTGTGGCTGACAAACATACGGCCACGATCCTGAAGCTTCCACAGCGCATAGGCTACTGCTTGACCGTTTTCCTGTGAGATGAGCACACCGTTGCGCCGCTCCGACATGACGCCCGCCATGGGACCGTAGTCGTCAAAGACATGGCTTGCCAGTCCGGTGCCACGCGTCAGCGTGAGGAACTCACCCTGGAAGCCGATCAGACCACGCGCCGGAATGCGATACTCCAGTCGGCAACGACCTTTGCCATCGGATTGCATGTCGAGCAGTTCGCCGCGACGGCGCCCCAACTCTTCCATGACGCCGCCCTGGTTTTCTTCGTCAATGTCGACGGTGAGCATTTCGTAGGGCTCGCACTTGACCCCATCGATTTCGCGGAAGACCACGCGTGGCCGACCAACGGCCAGTTCGAAGCCTTCGCGGCGCATGCTTTCGAGCAGAATGGTCAGGTGTAGTTCCCCGCGACCTGACACCATGAACACATCGGAGTCGTTGGTGTATTCGACGCGCAAGGCGACGTTTTTGAGCAACTCCTTTTCGAGTCGCTCACGAATCTGGCGACTGGTGACGTATTTGCCTTCACGTCCAGCCAGCGGGGAGGAGTTGACCATGAAGTTCATGGTCAGCGTGGGTTCGTCCACCGCAATTGGCGTCATGCCGTCCGGGGTGTCGGGGTCACAAAGCGTTACGCCGATGTTGACCTGATCGATTCCGGAGACCAGCACGATATCGCCAGCTTCTGCACTCTCTGCCTGGCTGCGTTCCAGTCCCTTGAAGGTAAGCACCTGACCAACCTTGGCCTTGCCACGGCTCTCGTCGCCGTACATGACGACGACTTCCTGGTTGGGGCGAATACGGCCACGCTTGATACGACCGATGCCAAGCTGACCCACGTAAGTGGAGTAATCCAGTGAGCAGATCTGTAGTTGCAGCGGTCCGTCGCTGGTGACTTCGGGTGGCGGTACGTATTGCAGGATTGCCTCGAAGAGCGGCTTCATGTCGGTGCCAGGTTGATTGGCATCAAGCATGGCAAAACCGTTCAGTGCCGAGGCAAAGATGACCGGAAAGTCGAGTTGCTCTTCAGTGGCTCCGAGCTTGTCGAACAGGTCGAAGGTGTGGTTGATGACCCAGTCCGGACGACTACCCGGGCGATCAATCTTGTTGATCACCACGATGGGTTTGAGCCCCAGTGCCAGCGCCTTGCGGGTAACAAAGCGGGTTTGTGGCATTGGCCCTTCAACCGCATCTACCAGCAACAAGACGCCATCCACCATGGAGAGCACGCGCTCGACTTCGCCACCAAAGTCAGCGTGTCCCGGCGTGTCGATTATGTTGATGTGGGTGTCGCCATACTGGATGGCACAGTTTTTGGCGAGAATGGTGATACCGCGCTCGCGCTCCAGATCGTTGCTGTCCATCACCCGTTCCGAGACGGCCTGATGTGCGGCAAAAGTGCCGGACTGACGCAATAATTGATCGACCAGGGTGGTTTTTCCGTGGTCAACGTGGGCGATGATGGCGATGTTACGAATGGCGCGGGTCATGGGGCTGAGCAGAATTTAGAATAACTCTGGATTTTAGCACGTAGCGGTGAAGGAATTATGAATTGCGTTAAGGGGCGTTATTCAGCGTGCTAGAATCGGCCGCCGAAGGGGCGCTGGGCCGAGTCAGACAGGAGAAGACGGAATGCTGGGGATTATCGGAGGAAGTGGACTGACCAAGTTGTCTTCGCTGGAGGTGGTGCGTCGGCAGGTAATCAGGACGCCGTTTGGTGAGCCTTCTGGCGCACTGATTTTTGGTCGTCTGTGTGATCGTGAGGTGGTGTTTCTGGCTCGCCATGGTCATGGTCACACCATTCCGCCGCATCAGGTCAATTACCTCGCCAACACCTGGGCCTTGAAGGAGGCCGGTGTGACCGAAATTCTGTCGATCGCTTCGGTTGGCGGAATTCGAGCGGATCTTGGTCCGGGGGTGTTGGTTGTGCCGGATCAGATCATTGACTACACATGGGGGCGGCAAAGCACTTTTTTCGACGGCGATGACCAGATCGTTCACCACATCGACTTTACGCAACCTTACGACAGCGCAGCAAGACAGAAGATACTGGCTGCGGCAAGTGCTGCGGGAGAGGCAGTGGTTGACGGGGCCGTCTATGCGGCCACGCAAGGTCCCAGGCTGGAAACTGCTGCTGAAATCAACCGCCTGGAACGCGATGGTGCGGACGTGGTCGGCATGACCGCCATGCCAGAGGCAGTCCTCGCTCGCGAGCAGGATCTGCCCTACGCTGCAATCAATGTGGTGGCAAACTTTGCTGCGGGTCGGGGTAGCAGCGAACATGCAATCTCGTTTGAGGAGATTGATGTTGTACTGCAGCAAGCCATGGCCCGCGTTCGTAAGTTGCTCGAATGCTATTGCCGCTGCTGAATCGAGCCGGGCGCGCCTATCTGCGTGTAGCCAGGCCGTGAAGCACGCGACGCTGGACATCGGGAGGGATGCCGATCTCGATCATGTTCAGTCGCGCGTTGGCGTGATCTCCACCTTGCATCAGATAGTCGATGATCTTGCCGACAAAACGGCGCATCCATAGGTCTCTGCGCTTCTCCATGTTTGCGGTAAGCATTTTGGTCTCCTGTTTTAGTTTTCAGCTCAGACGTCAGATGATTCATATGGCGTTTGAGGGAAGTTTTCTGTGCAGGTTTCATGACTTTGGTGGCCAGGCAGGCAGAGAATTTCAACAAACTGTTTCCAAAGCCACTTTGACGTAATAATGTGCCCGCATCATTAAATTGTAAAGAGTTTTCCGAATCCTTTTTGATGTTGAAGGCATTTTGGGTTCAAGCGACTGGTTCGGTTGTTTTGTCCACACCTTGTGATGCGAATGGCCTGTCTGTCAGGATATGCCGAGTGCGGGCTTCACGTGCAAGGTCCCGACCGGTCAGTTGCGGTTTCCGCAGTGGTGCTGCGGGGATTGATGCACGCAATTGCCTGCCGCATAGGTGGCCTTGATGCAGCGGTCGTCACCCAGCATCATCAGCGCAAACAACCTCTCCGGGAGGGAATTGCATCTGCTTAGACGCCTTTCGATCAATGAATCCACGGGTGGATCAATGATCACGAAGTCCGCATCCTTGCCAGGCAACAGATTGCCTATGGAGTGATCCAGTTGCAGGCAACGTGCACCACCCAGGGTTGCCAGATACAGCCCTTGTTCGGCGCTGAGTCTTTGGCCTTGCAATTGCAAAACCCTGTAGGCATCAGACAGGGTGCCAAGCATGGAGAAGCTGGTGCCTGCGCCAATGTCGGTGCCGACTCCGACAGCAATGCCGGCTTCGATGGCAGCGTACAGGTCAAAGAGTCCCGAACCCAGAAAAAGGTTTGAGCTGGGACAAAAACTGATTGCACTGCGGGAGTCCGCCATCAGGCGCCGGTCCTTGTCGTCGAGCCAGATACAGTGTGCAAACACCGAGCGTGGGCCAAGTTGCTGATATCGCTTATAGACATCGAGATAACTCAGCGCCTCGGGATAGAGATTGCCGACCCAGCTCACCTCTTCGGGGTTTTCGGCGAGATGCGACTGAAGGTATAAATCGGGATGTGTCCTGAATAGTTCTCCAGCCAGGGTCATGGCGTGTCTGGAAGAGGTCGGAGCAAAACGCGGCGTGATGGCATACGCCAGGCGATCGCGATTGTGCCAGCGCTCGATCAGCGACAGTGTTTCGATGTGAGCTTGTTCGGTGTTGTCGCATAGCGCTGCAGGGCAGTTGCGATCCATCAAGACGCGACCCGCTATCAATCGCATGTGCCGACGCTGGGCAGCTTTGAATATGGCGTCTACCGAGTGGGAGTGTACAGTGGCGAAAACCATTGCAGTGGTGGTGCCGTTGCGCAACAACTGTTCGCAGAAAACCGATGCCACCTCATCCGCGTGAGCCGGGTCGGAAAATGCCATCTCGGACGCAAAGGCATAGCGTTCCAGCCACTCCAGCAGGTGTTCTCCAAAACTGGCGATAATGTCCGTCTGGCTGTAGTGTGTGTGGGTGTCTACAAAACCCGGTAACAACAGTTTGTCTCTATAGTCGAACAACGGGACATGGTCGGGTAGTTGTTGCAGCAATGCACATGCAGGCCCGCAGGCGCTGACAAGGCCATCGCGGACGATCAGCAAACCATCCGTATGGTGCGTCAGCGCCTTGGCGCCTTCCTCGAAGGGTGAGGCAGTACAGTGGGCGATTTCGGCTCTGACCGCAAAGATGGTTGGGTTTTGATTGACGGGCCACATGGTTGCAGTATGAATGAGTATGAATGCTGATCGTATTTGCGGAGCTCGCAGGAATGGTCGGATGAGCAGGGTTGATGATGATGGAAAAACTGATCAACGATTCGGATTTTGCCTTATTCCGGGCGCTGATGATGCAGGCTGCAGGGATTGACCTTGCACCCTCGAAAAAACAGTTGGTGAGCAGTCGTCTGCAGCGTCGCCTGAGGGCATGCGGGGTGGAGAGCTTCGCTGAATATCATAAATTGGTTACTGGTAAGGCGGGGAGGGAGGAGTACGAGCGAATGGTTGATCTCCTGACCACCCACGAAACCTATTTTTTCCGGGAGTCCCGACATTTCGATTTTCTTGATGGCGAGGTTTTGAAGCTGCTTCCGCAGCATGGCTTGTTGCGTTTCTGGAGTGCGGCATGTTCATCAGGGGAGGAGGCTTGCAGCATTGCGATGTTGCTGATGGAACGGCTCGGCCATGCCAGACAGTGGGAGGTGTTGGCCTCCGACATCAGTCAGGAAGTGATTCGTCGCGCCCAGGAAGGAGTGTACTCCGCCACCCGCCTCGATAATATGCCAAAGAGCTATCTTGAACGATATTGCGAGATCTTCGATGACGGAGGTGAGTTGCGTCTGCGACTGAACGCATTACTGCGCACCAGAATGCACTTCAAGCGGGTAAATCTCAACGAGCGCATGACAAGCGTTGGCCTGTTTGATGTTGTATTTCTGCGCAATGTACTGATCTACTTCGACAGCGAACACAAGCGCGAAATCGTCGAAAGGGTAACTCGCCAGATCAAACCGGGCGGTTGGTTGTTCATTGGCCATGCCGAGACCTTGAATGGTTTGGACCTGCCCTTTGATCTAATTGTGCCGACGATCTATAGAAAACACTGAAGAGGCTTCAATGGGTGAGCATGAGCGATTTGCAATGACGCCGAACAGTCGGCATGTAGCCATGGTTGGTCGTGCTCGTCTTGTTGCCATTGGCGCCTCAACGGGCGGAACCCAGGCACTTGAGGTTGTTCTTGGCGGTCTGACTCCGAGTTGTCCGGGTGTGGTGGTTGTGCAGCACATGCCGGAACGCTTCACCGCCCTGTTTGCGCGTCGTCTTGATCAGTTGTGCAAACTTGAAGTTCGTGAAGCTTGTTCAGGTGATCGGGTGCTATCAGGTTGTGCGTTGATTGCACCCGGCGGCAGACACATGCAGATCCGCTGCCACGGTGACGGTTATGTCGTTCATCTGGATGATGAGCCTCCGGTAAATCGTCACCGGCCATCGGTTGATGTGCTCTTTCAGTCTGTGGCCGAACATGCGGGAGACCGGGCCATAGCGGTCATCCTGACCGGTATGGGTGGCGATGGCGCGCGCGGGCTTCTGGAGGTCCGGCGTCATGGTGGACACACCATCGCGCAGGACGAACAGAGTTGCGTGGTTTATGGTATGCCGCGCGAGGCGGTTCGCCTGGGGGCGGCAGAGCAGGTGTTGCCCGTTGCAGGTATCGCCACGGCGATTGGGCTGCTGGCAGGACGCACTGGCTAGCGATGCGCTGTTGTTGATAACCGCCTTGCCGGCTACCCGCTCTGGTCGTCGCTGATCAGTCTGCGGGCGCCGTTATACCGTGCAAGCCAATAGCGTGTTGACATGTTTTCGACCCTGACCTGGCCGCCGCTCGACGGCGCATGCAGGAACTTGCCGTCGCCGATATAAAGCCCTACGTGCGAAAAGGGTTGTTTGCGTGTGTTGAAGAACACCAGATCGCCCGGTTGCAAGTCGTTCTTGTCCACCTTGATGCCAACACGCGCCATGTCCGCAGCACGGCGTGGCAAGGATACGCCCTCGTGTTTGAAGACGTTGAGCACCAGTCCACTACAATCAAGACCGCTTTCGCGCGAGGTGCCCCCAAAGCGATAGCGCACACCAACATAGCTCATGCCATGTTTGACCAGTCGTTCGGAGGCGTTTTCGAGATCTTCCTGCTGCAACTTGTATTGAAGTCCCAACTGGGTGCGTAGTTGAGGAGGATCGGCCAGCGCGCTGGTAGAATACACGAGGCTCAGGGCGAGCACTGATGCAGCCGCGAGTGCGGTTCGGGTGGCTAATTTCAGCATGGTGTGCTCATCGTTCATTCAGGCGGCGGTGAGTGCGTTCGAGTTCGGCGAGCGCTTTCGGAGAGATCATCCCCCGCCGTGTGGCGCGGCCTTCCAGCGCCAGCATGAGCTGGGCAATGGCGTATGCGTCGCCCAATGCGTGGTGGCGTTGAAAGGTCTCGATATCGAACGAGCGCATCCATTCGCTCAAACGTGTCGGGCGCGAGATTTTCTCTGGAAACACCGCGGGTAGCAAGCAGTGAAGGTCCAGCCACAGCCATTCGGTTTGAATGCCGAGGTGTACGTCCAGCGCGCGCTCAAGCATGACCCGATTGAGGCCAGCGCCATATACGACTACCGGCCCGTTGCCTGCAAAGGTGAGCAGATTCACCAGCGCGGTTTCGGGGTCGGGATCGAGTTGTGCATGAAAGCTGTCTTCGGCCACCAGGGTGCCACCGGCAAGCGCAATGGCGGCCACTGACAATAGTCGATCACGGTCGACATCCAGGCCGGAGGATTCGGTGTTGAGTACGACATAGCGTGTTTCAAAATGCGACTTGCCGAGGTCTGGGGCGGGGGTATTTTGCCAGGCCGAGAGGGTTTCCCGTAGCGCAAGGCTCAGCGTTGCCGTGTCGCTGCGCGGGGTGAGGAGTCGTGACAGCCACTTCACAGTTGGTAATCCATCTTGAGTCGGCTTTGCAATTTGCGGGCTTGCCGGAAAGCCTCTTTCAGAATCCGGCGATCGAGTTCATTGAGCGCATCTGGCCGAATCCGGTTGTCGTGTTCGGGGGTGCTGTTTGCTTCAAGGTGCTGGGCGCGCAACCGCAGCAACTGAATGAAGTGGAAACCGTCGATGAAGGACGAGATCTCCTCGGCTTTCATGCCAATCTTGGCGCCAGCCTGGCGCAGTCGCTGAGCGGTGCTGCTGGCATTGCTCTCTGCACGCAGTGCGAGAATGCGTGCGACGTCGACAAACAGGCGGGCACCGGAGATCTTGAGATCAATGGTGCCGTCGTCTTCCAGCACGAAGTCGCGCAGTCGTCCAAGTGGCGGCATCACGGTCAGCGCGTTGCCAGCCATCATGCGAAGGAAGGCCGGGTTGCGGCTCGCGGTTTTGTTCAACCAGGTGCGGAGCTCGTCCCCCAGCCTCTCGTTGCCCGATATTACGCGAAAATCAAAGAAGATCGAGGCGTTGAGCAAGGCTTCCGGGTCGGGTTCGTTGATCCAGGCGTTGAAGCGACGTTGCCACCCTCTCGGGGTGAGGCATAGCTCGGGGTTGCTCGCCATGATGTTGCCCTTGCACAGCGGAAACCCGCATTGCGCAAGCGACTGGGTGACACTCCCGGCAAAGGCGAGCAGGCGGGTCTTGAGGGCGTCGCTATTGACGCTGTCATCGCAACTGAAGATCAGGCCGTTGTCCTGGTCCGTTGACAGGGTTTGCTCGTGACGTCCCTCTGAGCCAAACGCCAGCCATGCGTAATCGACGCCTTGCAGATCATGCCGTGCCAGTTCGAGCTGTATGATGCGACGTGTCAGGGCATCGTTGAGGGCCGATATGAACTGTGTGAGCTGTTCTGCGCCCACCCCCTGGGCGACCAGATTGAGTGCCAATTGACGGATGTCGGCGCTTGCAACCCGGAAGGCTTCGGTGTCCGATGCGCTGTCGATGTTGGCTCGCACCTGTCTGAGACTGACACGCTGAAGAGCGAAGAGGTCGCGCTCCGAGACCACGCCTTTGAGACTGCCACGGCTGTCGACCACCAGAAGGTGCCGGACACCATGAGTGGCCATTTCGAGCACTGCTTCATAGGCAGAGGCGCTTGCGCCCATGGTGTGTGGACCAGGCGTCATCACTTCGACAATCGGACGGTCGAGGTTGAAACCGGGTAACACTACCCGGGGTAGCAGATCGCTCTGCGTCAAGACGCCAAGCGGGCGCTTTTCATCGTCAACAATGACCATGCAGCCAAGCCGGTGATCAGCCATCACCTGCAACGCTTCGCGGGTTGAGCTTTCGGGTGAAACCGAAACTGGCGAGTGCTTGATCAGTTCGGAAAGGGTGGCAGCCATGGTCTGCTGTTCGGCAGCGCGCTGCGAAAATGCGGTTTGAAGCTGTTGTCTGGATTGGTTGAGCAGGCTGGCGATGTATTGCGTGCAGAAGAGGTGAAAGACCGGACTCATCCTCATCAACGAATGAAAGTCAGAGACGGCCAGTTGAAAGATGAAGCTGTCTTCGAGGGCGAGATAGCGATTGGTCGAGGCACGTCTGGCTGAGATGGCACCGATCGGGAAGCATTCACCGGGGCCAAGCGCCATGGTGGCCAGCTCAAGTCCGGGAGTTGCGCTGGCAGGGCGTGACTGGACCTTGCCTCGCTGAATGATGAAGAAATGTTCGGGAGCACCCATTGCGGGGGTGAGAATTTCGCTGCCTTCCACGTGGTAGGCAAGGTGTACCCGCTCCGCGACAAATTCAAGCGCCTCGGACTCCATCCGGTCAAAGGGAGAAAATCTTTTGAGAAAGTCGAGGCTTGCGCCAGTGAGCATGGCCGGTGCACTAGAGGTCATGATGCGTTTCGCGAGCGGTAAAACCAGCAATTATACCGCTCGCACCCGGGTAGTCTGGAAAAACCTTTGTCAGTTCGCGGGTTTGCCTTCGATTGTCCGTTGGTTGTCAGAGAACCTCGGCGGCATGATCAGCCAGCCTCGAGCGCTCGCCACGTTGAAGGGTGACATGGCCTGAGTGTTTCCACCCCTTGAAGCGGTCCACCACGAAGGTCAGTCCCGAGCTGCCTTCGGTGAGGTAGGGGGTGTCGATCTGGGCAATGTTGCCAAGACACACCACCTTGGTGCCGGGTCCCGCGCGGGTTACCAGCGTTTTCATCTGCTTGGGTGTCAGGTTTTGCGCCTCATCGATGATCAGGAACTTGTTGATGAAGGTTCGTCCGCGCATGAAGTTGAGACTTTTGATCTTGATGCGTGAGCGGATCAGGTCCCGGGTGGCGGCTCTTCCCCAGTCACCGCCTTCGCTGGCGTTGCCGTTGAGCACATCTAGGTTGTCTTCAAGTGCGCCCATCCAGGGCGCCATCTTCTCTTCTTCGGTGCCGGGCAAAAAACCGATGTCTTCGCCAACCGGGACAGTAACCCGGGTCATGATGATCTCTGAGTAGCGCTTGGTTTCGAGAACCTGTGTCAGCGCAGCGGCCAATGTCAGCAGTGTCTTGCCTGTGCCGGCCTGGCCAAGCAGTGTGACAAAGTCGATGTCCGGATTCATCAGCAGGTTCATTGCAAAGTTCTGCTCTCGGTTGCGAGTGGTGATGCCCCACACCGTATTCTTTGCATGACTGAAATCAGTCAAGGTTTCGAGCACAACCCGCTTGCCCTCCTGTTGCGTGACCCGGGTTTGCAGCGGAGTAGGTGTTTCCTGATACAGGAATTCATTCAGCAGGAGATCAGCGCAGAGCTCACCCTCCACCCGATAGCAGGTGTGGCTTTCGCAATTCCAGGACTCCATGTTGCCACCATGTCGATCCCAGAAATCGCCAGGTAGCTCGCGGGCACCCGTGTACAGGAGGTCACTGTCCTCAAGCACCTTGTCGTTGAAATAGTCTTGTGCGTCCAGGCCCAGCGCACGCGCCTTGATGCGCATGTTGATATCTTTTGACACCAAAATGACTTCGCGGCTCGGGTTGCGATCGGCAAGGTGCATGACAACCGTCAGGATCTGGTTGTCTCCTTTGGCGGTCGGTAGTACGTCGGGCAAGTCAAAGCGTATTGCCTCTGCCTGCAGAAACAGCTTGCCAGTAGCCAGTCCGTGTGACGGACCTTCAAGCGGAATGCCGTCGCGCAGGTTTTCGCTGGCGTTTGAAACAATCTCATCCATCATGCGGCTGGCCTGTCGCGCATTGCGCGCCACTTCCGACATGCCTTTCTTGTTGGAGTCGAGTTCCTCAAGCGTCATCATCGGAACAAACAGGTCGTGCTCCTCAAATCGGTACAGGCTGGTCGGGTCGTGCATCAGCACGTTGGTGTCGAGCACGAAGAGTTTGGTTTCGGGCTGGCGGCGGGTTCGACGCTTGGGCATAAGTGAGATCACTCCACGAAGTTTGAAAGCTCAGAGAGCCTGAACACAGGCGAGTACTTCCTCGGCGTGACCCGGCACCTTGACGCCGCGCCACTCGCGGACGACTCGCCCCTCGGCGTCGATGACGAAAGTGCTGCGCTCGATGCCTCTCACCTGTTTGCCGTACATGTTTTTCATTTTGATGACATTGAAGGCCTGGCAGGCAGTTTCTTCTGTGTCAGAGATCAACTCGAAGGGCACCTCCAGTTTGGCTTTGAAGTTTTCGTGCGATTTGAGGCTGTCGCGTGACACCCCGAAAACCTCGCAACCCGCTGCCTTGAAGGCCTCGTAGTGATCCCTGAAGGCAGCGGTTTCGTTGGTGCACCCGGGTGTGTTGTCCTTGGGGTAGAAAAAGAGCACGAATTTTTGACCACGCAAGGTCTTGAAATCGACCGTTTTGCCGGACGTCGCGGGGAGGCTGAGATCGGGCGCAGCCGTGTCTTGAGATGCATTCATTGTGGCGCTTCCTTCTGGTCGTAGGGCATGTCAGCGTAGCGGAGAGGGCTACCGGCAGCAAGCATAGCGCCAGCCGATACCTTTTGTAGCAGACAGCCTGGGGACGACAAGCGTTCATCCATGGCAGGATGTGCACCATGCTTTTGTAATGCTGGTGTGCGGGCGCAGCAAAGGGCTTTGGGCTATCATCCCGCCTTCGCCCTCACTCCCCCTGAAGCCGTCATGGACTATTTTCAAACAATCCTCCTCGCGTTGGTGCAAGGCATTACCGAGTTTCTGCCAATTTCCAGTTCCGCCCACCTCATTCTGGTTCCGGTGCTGACTGAATGGCCGGATCAGGGACTGGCCTTCGACGTGGCAGTGCATCTGGGCTCGCTGGGCGCGGTGATGGTGTATTTTCGGCATGAACTGTGGCGCATGACTGTGGCCGGTGTGAAGTCGTTCCGAGGGCACTGGAGCCCAGATGCCCGGCTTGCCTGGGCGGTGGTCATAGGCACCGTGCCCGTGGTGCTGGCCGGGCTCCTGGGCAAATCGTTTATCGAAGAACAACTGCGCAGCCCGCTGGTGATCGCAACAACCGCGATTGTTTTCGGTTTTGCCCTGTGGTGGGCCGATGCGACTGGAAAGCGTAATCGCGAAGAAGATTCGATTACCTGGCGCACAGCCGTTTTTGTCGGCCTGGCCCAGGCCATAGCCTTGATCCCGGGTACTTCGCGCTCTGGCATCACCATCACTGCCGGTCTGATGCTGGGCCTCACCCGCGAGGCGGCGGCCCGTTTTTCGTTTCTGCTGTCGGTGCCCACGCTGATCGCCGCCAATTTGCTGATAGGCCGTGATCTTGTGGAAGACGCAGTCAACGTCGATTGGGGCACACTGGCTTTGGGCACGGTGGTTGCTGGCGTCAGTGCCTATTACTGCATAGCGTTTTTCATTCGCTTGCTGTCTCGCACCGGCATGCTGCCCTACGTGTTCTATCGGGTGGTGCTGGGCCTCTTCCTTTTCTGGGTGTTCTGGTAATGACCAAGTCGCAGCGCATCATGACTGTGCCAGCAAGAGGGCCGCGATCACGGTTCGCCCCTCGCTGACCAGCACGTTGTAGGTGCGACAGGCGGCTGATGAGTCCATGATCTCGTAGCCGACCTGGGCTTCAACGAGTGGCCGCAGCACGGCAGGGGACGGAAATCGCTGGCGTGCTCCGGTGCCGATGAGAATAACCTCTGCCTGCCAGGTGAGCAGTTGCGAAAAGTCGGCCGCGCTCAGGCCATCGAAACCGTTACCGGCCCATCCCGTTTCTACCCGATCCGAGCTTACAATCAGGCTTTGGTCGTAGCGTTGCTGATTGATCATGACATGATCCGGTGCTATGGCGTTGATGACGTTTAGCCCGGAAAGAGTGTGTTGGTGAAGTTTCATGCGTGTGTCAGCCAGTAGTGGGCAATCGTCGATAGCCTGATTTGAAGGGGTCAGGGCTGGCATCGACCGGTCTCGATGATGAAGTTCGTCCAGCAAATTGCCGGAACCCCGACTCTTGGCTAAACTTATCATCTTTTTTTGACGGTGTACGCAAGTCCTGTGCGTCACCTTCCCAACATCGCGAGGATCCATGTCATGCCAGTGACCAGCAAGCTACAGATCGCCCCAGTTTCGGTTGTCAAGCCGGAAGCGGCGGCTGACGCGTCCTCGCTACGCGCGATTCGCAAGTCTGCCAAGCTCTCCGATGTGTGTTACGACATCCGCGGCCCGGTGCTGCAACGTGCCAAGCAGATGGAGGACGAAGGGCATAGCATCGTCAAGCTCAATATTGGCAATCTCGCGCCGTTCGGTTTTGCTGCACCCGAAGAAATCGTGGTGGATGTGATTCACAATCTGCGCGACTCTTCCGGCTACTCTGACTCCAAAGGCCTGTTCTCGGCCCGCAAGGCGGTGATGCACTATTGCCAGCAAAAGCGCATTGCCGGCGTGGGCATCGAGGACATCTATCTTGGCAACGGTGCGTCCGAGCTCATCGTCATGGCCATGCAGGCGTTATTGAACAATGGCGACGAGGTGCTGGTGCCGGCACCAGACTATCCGCTGTGGACTGCGGCAGTCAGTCTGGGCGGAGGCCATCCGCGTCACTACATCTGCGACGAGCAGGCTGGCTGGCTACCTGACCTTGACGACATTCGGCGCAAGATCGGGCCCAGTACTCGCGCAATCGTCATCATTAACCCGAATAACCCGACCGGGGCACTTTACCCGGAAAGCTTCTTGCTCGAACTGGTCGAGATCGCCCGGCAAAACCAGCTCATCGTATTTGCTGACGAGATCTACGACAAGATGATTTATGACGGAGCGAGTCACAGTTCCATCGCTTCGCTCGCCGACGATGTCCTTTTCGTTACCATGAACGGCTTGTCCAAGAACTACCGGGCCTGCGGTTATCGGGCTGGGTGGATGGTAGTGTCTGGCGAAAAGCGCCACGCGCGCGACTATATCGAAGGGCTGAACATGCTGGCCTCGATGCGCTTGTGCTCCAATGTGCCGGGACAATGGGCCATCCAGACCGCATTGGGCGGCTACCAGAGCATCAACGAACTGATCGCACCCGATGGACGCCTGACGCGCCAGCGTGACCTGGCATGGAAGCTGATCAACGATATTCCCGGTGTCAGTTGTGTCAAACCACAGGCGACGCTTTATCTGTTTCCCAAGCTTGATCGCACTATCTACCCGATTCAGGATGATCAGCAATTCATCCTTGAACTGCTGGAGGCAGAGCGAGTGCTGCTGGTGCAGGGATCTGGATTCAACTGGGTCGAACCAGATCACTTCCGGCTGGTGTTTCTGCCCCACGAGGATGACTTGCGGGATGCGGTAGGCCGGATTGCCCGCTTTCTTGACCAATACCGTAAACGGCACGGCACATGATGCTGATCGATGGCGCCCTTTGGGTTCAGTCAGACGGGTTGAGGTGCCCGGACTGAACCAAAGTGCTTTCAGCGGCGCTTTCTGATTTTTCTCTTTAACTTTTTCAACTGGCTAGCTCAAGACATGAAACCGATCAATGTAGGACTTCTCGGCATCGGCACCGTAGGTGGCGGCACATACACTGTTCTCAAACGCAACGCGGAAGAGATTACCCGCCGGGCTGGTCGTCCTATCCGGATCGTCACCGTTGCTGACAAGAACACCGAGCATGCCCGCAAGGTGGCGGGTGAGGATGTAAAGATTACCGATGACGCCTTCTCGGTAGTCACCGACCCCTCCATCGACATCGTGGTTGAACTGATCGGCGGTTATGGCGTTGCGCGTGAACTGGTGCTGGCAGCCATCGAAAACGGCAAGCATGTGGTGACCGCCAACAAGGCCTTGCTGGCGGTGCACGGCAACGAGATCTTCGAGGCAGCGCAGCGTCGTGGCGTAATGGTGGCCTTCGAGGCCGCAGTCGCCGGTGGCATTCCCATCATCAAGGCCCTGCGCGAGGGCTTGACTGCCAACCGTATCGAATGGCTAGCCGGCATCATCAACGGCACCACCAACTTCATCCTGTCCGAAATGCGTGACAAGGGATTGCCTTTTGCCGAAGTGCTAAAGGAAGCGCAGGCATTGGGCTATGCCGAGACCGACCCGACCTTTGACATCGAAGGCATAGACGCTGCGCACAAGGCAACCATCATGAGTGCCATCGCCTTTGGCGTGCCGATGCAGTTTGAGGCAGCTTACGTCGAGGGCATTACGCGGCTTGAATCCACCGACATCGCCTACGCCGAACAGCTTGGCTACCGCATCAAGTTGCTCGGCATTGCGCGCAGGCGTGATGAGGGTATCGAGCTGCGCGTGCATCCGACGCTGGTGCCGACGCGTCAACTTATTGCCAACGTGGAAGGCGCGATGAATGCGGTTCAGGTCGAGGCCGACGCGGTGGGTTCGACGCTGTATTACGGCAAGGGTGCAGGTGCCGAGCCGACCGCCAGTGCCGTCATCGCCGATCTGGTGGACGTGACCCGGCTGCATACTGCTGACCCGGAGCATCGTGTACCACATCTTGCGTTCCAGCCGAATCAGGTGCGCGATCTCAAGGTGCTGCCGATAGAAAGAGTTGTCACTTCGTATTATCTGCGCATGCGTGTTGCCGACAAGCCGGGTGTGCTGGCCGAAATCACCCGCATTCTGGCTGACAGCGAGATTTCCATCGAAGCCTTGTTGCAGAAGGAGGCGCTGGATGGTGAGTCGGAAACCGACATCATCATGCTCACACACCGCACCGTCGAAGCCAACGCCAATGCCGCGATCAAGAAAATCGAGGCGCTCGATGTGGTGCGTGGCACTGTTACACGGATCAGGGTTGAGAGCCTTGGCTGAGCAGTGTCTTCTCGCAATAACGAAACGGACCAGGGTGGTCCGTTTTTTTTTCGAAACTGATCGCTTCTAAGGGTGTCCATTTCAAGACGTTGCACATAGCCTGAACACGCATGTTGCAGGCTGGTCATTCAGTTCCGGAGTGGATCTTGCGTTATTTGCTAATCGTCTTCTCGTCACTTGCGCTAGCTGCTTGCGACCCCTTTCGCAAGCCAGACACCATGATGGAGGAGTATCTCGTCAGACTGGCCAGGGTGCTGGAGGTGGAATTCCACGCCACCCCGTTGCCAGCGTCGCCAAGCTTGCCACGTCCCCGCGAACGCACGCTGTTGGTTGAGCAGCAAACCTTGGGCATGCTCGACTTTCTGGCGCTGTATGGCTGTGATCTCCAACATGTTGTGTCAGAACGCAATTCAACGCTGGGGCGGGTCATGCACCCGTCCAGCCTGCTCGCTTACGAAGTCCGTTTCATCAACGCGGCTGAAGAGTGTGTGGATCTTATAGAGCGGGCGTCATTGGCCGAGCGCGTCGAGGAGGCCACGCGCATCAAACGCGAAACCCTGCCGGATGTGGTCTGGAATGCCGTCTGGGCTAGCCGGGAGGTGGAGGCGTTTTTTGGCCGCTCACGGGGTGCGCTGCCAATTGGCGTGGATCTCGACTGGGTCAGTGACAGCGTCGAGATGACGCAAGCGCTGACTCAAGCACTGGAGTTGGTCGCCGCCGGTGATGTCGACGTTGACTTGTCGGCCATGGATCTGACATACCAGCGTTGGCTTAATGACAGTCTGGCAGGTCAGATGATCATGAGTGCGGTGTTGATGGCAACCCGGCTCGATGATGCTGCGGGGCTGATAGAGCAACGCCTGGGTGAGCGTCCCTTGTGCGTTCAGGGCATGAGCAATCGACAGGCCGAGGTGATGCGCAACATCATGGTGTCGGTGTATGCAAGCCATGTGCAGGTATATCTCGCGGACGTGGCGCGCACCCGTCGTGCGCTGCTGCCCTTGCTGCAACGGCTTGCGGCTCTGAGTGAGCCGTTTCCGAGTGAGCCGTTTCAGTCGTTCTTCATGTTCGCGCTGGATGAGTCGTCCGCTGCGGGTTGGTGGCCCGCTCTGGACCGCGCAGTGATACGTCATGCGCAGGCCTGGCAGGGGCTACTGGACCAATGCGGGCTTCAGGCTGGTCGCTCCTGACTGCGTCGCTTTTCGGGTTCCTATCTCTTTAAGCATATTGCATTAAATGGCGAGCGCGCATAACATTGAAATGTCGTATGACATTTTAAGGATTTCGTCATGCCATTCCGTTTCCTCCATTCTAGAGGGGCAGTTGCTCGCGCTTCATCGCCAGCCCGGTTGGCTTGTTCAAGTTCGCGAGTGCCAAGAGGTTTCAGCCTGGTTGAACTCATGGTCGCCTTGTTCATCCTTGCCATATTGCTCGGGGTGGCCGCTCCGGCATTTGCCAATCTCATCCGTGAAACACGTTTGACTACAGCCACCAACGAGCTGCTTGCCTCGCTGTTTCTAACGCGCTCGTCTGCAATTCAGCATAGTCGGCGAGTGACCATCTGCACCAGCCCTGATGGTGAGCGTTGCGAGGCCGGTGTTGGCTGGCATTCTGGCTGGATCGTCTTCCAGGACCTGAACGGCAACGGTGTCCGGGATGCAGGAGAGCCCATCGTACGTCATGGTGGCACCAACATCAGGGGAATCACCCTGACGGGCAATATGCCGGTGCGCAACTATGTGTCGTATCTGCCCACTGGCATGACGCGCACGGTCAATGGCGGTTTGCAGATGGGCACCATCACCGCGTGTCAGGATGGCAGCGCACGGCAGATTGTCATCAATGTCGCTGGTCGACCCCGGGTGGTGCGCGACGCAAGGTGTTGAGCTGCGCTGCACCTTGGGTTTGATGTCTTCAGTCTAGCGTATCAACGCTGCTTCGAAATCTTCTATCAACAACTGCAGACTGGTCACCCCGTTGAATTCGTTGGGTGCCAGTCGATAGGCGGCGCGAATCGAGGCCGGAGCCGCTTCGGCGTAATTGAAGCGTATGGCCTCAAAGCGCACGCCCTTGTGGCTGAGCGTCAGCTTGAGGTGCCTGTCCTTCAAGAGTCTTTGTCGCTCAACATTAAAGACATCATCAAAAATTGGTGCAGGAAAACCCTGACCCCATATGTCGTCCTCGATGAGTCGGGCAGAGTCCAGAGACATCCAGCCGCTCTCCAGTGGGCCGTCGGTTTCCAGCCGTCGTGTGAGCGCTTCCGGCTCTATGAGGGATTGCACAATGTCGTCGAAGGCGGACGCAAACTCCGCGTAGTCAGCTTCACGAATGCTCAGTCCCGCAGCCATGGAGTGACCACCGAATTTCAGGATCAGGTTCGGGCGCTGTTTTGAGACGAGATCGAGCGCGTCACGCAGATGCAGCCCCGGGATGGAGCGGCCGGAGCCCTTTAGTTCGCCTTCGTCACCTTTTGCAAAGGCGATTACCGGGCGGTGCAAGCGCTCCTTGATACGCCCCGCGACAATGCCAATCACGCCCTGATGCCAGTCTGGCTCGTACAGACTCACTGCCGCGTTGTTGCCGGCGTCAAAGTCGGCCAGCCGCTCCAGCGCTGAATCCTGCATGCCTTGTTCGATGCTGCGGCGCTCGCGGTTCAGGCGGTCGAGATCCTGAGCGATGTTCAGTGCGCGCGCATTGTCGTCCGTGATCAGGCATTCTATTCCCAGGCTCATGTCGGCCAGACGACCTGCCGCGTTGAGGCGGGGGCCGAGCGCAAAGCCCAGGTCAAAAGTGTTGGCCTTGCTGGCCTCGCGCCCGGATGCCGCAAACAAGGCCCGGATGCCTGCCTGCATGCGTCCGGCGCGCATGCGCGCCAGCCCTTGCGACACCAGAATGCGGTTGTTGTGGTCCAGTTTGACCACATCAGCCACGGTGCCGAGAGCCACCAGATCAAGCAGATCAGCCAGGTTGGGTTCTGGGCGGTCGGCAAAAACACCGCGCTCACGCAGTTCGGCGCGCAGGGCGAGCATGGTATAGAACATCACTCCAACCCCTGCCAATGCCTTGCTGGGAAAGTCACAACCCGGCTGGTTGGGGTTGACGATGACATCAGCCTCGGGGAGGGTGTCGCCTGGCAGGTGGTGGTCGGTGATGACCGTAGCCATGCCAAAGCTGCGGGCTGCGGCAACACCTTCGACGCTGGCAATGCCGTTGTCGACCGTGATCAACACCTCGGGCTCCATGCGCGCGGCAAGCTCTGCAATCGTCGGCGTCAGCCCGTATCCGTATTCAAAGCGGTTTGGAACCAGGTAACCCACGTCCGCACCAAAGGCACGCAAGGCACGCACGCCAACCGCACAGGCGGTGGCACCGTCGCAATCATAGTCGGCCACAATGACCATTCGCGCTCCGGCCTCAATCGCGTCTGCCAGCAATTGCGCAGCCTCCTGCGTGCCGCGCAGGGCCGCGGGTGGCAACATCGCCTTGAGAGAGTAGTCCAGGTCGCTCCGGCGTTGAATGCCGCGTGCTGCGTAGATGCGAGCCAGCAGGGGGTGTACTCCGGCATCAATAAGCGCCTGCATGGCGCGCACAGGGGTGGGGCGGTGAATGATTCGGGTCATGAGGAGAAAATGATGTCTTCCAGTCGTCGCGGCCGACGCCAGAACTTGTAGGGATCGGCTGGTCTGACTTCAAACACCAGACTGAGGTGGTCTCCGGGCGCGATGCAGCTCAGCTTTTTCAATCTTCCGGCGCGGAGTTGCTTGAGCAAGGGCACAAAGCGTGTCTGCTCCAGGTGCTGCAGGCATGAGCGCCACCGGTCAAGGTCGAGTCGCAGCGCGGGCGCGAGCAGATCATCCGCGAGCACCAGGGCATCCTGCTCCGGCGGCATGTGTGCAGCGTGCAGCGTCATGCCGCATTGCCTGCCCAGCCCGCGCGCCAGCGTGGTGTTGGCATGCAGGGCGGTGGCTGGACGAGTGCAAACGTCGGGCAGCCGGCCAGCACCCCAGAACCACACGCTGTTGATGGTCGGCAGACCATCAGTGTCGCGCTTCTGGTTAAGCGGGTGGTTGTGCAACATCACCTGTATCTCATTGCACAGCCGTGCCCATTGTCGCGCTTTGACACCTTCAGGGGCAAAATGTGAAACTGGCCGTCCAAGCACGTCAGCCAGCGGAAAGAAGTGCGTTTCGGCGTCACCAGGCAAGGGCAGATACCAGCGATCCGGCGCCATGGCTTGAATGCCAGCCAGTTCCGGTGCCACTTCGGCGAGGAGGGTATTGAGCGCATCCACCAATTCGTTGGCCTCGTCCCGACTGATGTTCAGGTCGGCAGCGTCGGTCAGCAGCAGGTGTTCTCTTGCAAAGTGCAGATGCACAGGGTCGGCGCAAAGATAGTGTTGCGTGGGTTCAAAGGCGGCCTCATCAGCCGGATTGGTTTCGCCGAGGCGGCGCAGGGCGGCCACCGGGAGTGGGGCGGGCAGGCCAAATAGTGTCCCGAGTGCGTCATCCGGGTTGAGTCGCCCCGCTCGTTGCAGTGTGGCACAGCCCAGCAACCGCTCAAGGGCCGGCAGGGCCAGACCTTGGGTCAGGGCCGGGGCATGGTTTGGCCACATCAGACCGGGTAGAACAAGCTGAACATGCATCGCGAGGCTGCGGACGTGGTAGGTGAGCCGCGAGTTTATCAGCGTCTGTGCCAATCACCCTCTGTGATTCGCGGCGCCGACTTCGAACGCCCGCAAACTCAAGATACGATTTAGTTGGCAGGTCGGCTCGCGCCAACTGTGGCCTTGGGGCACAATTAGCGGTTTTCAACGCCGGTTGTTTCGATGCGCTACGAATTTCTTGTTGGATTGCGTTATACCCGCTCACGCAAGCGTGCCCAGGGGCGCAACCGGTTCATCTCCTTCATATCACTGGTATCGATGCTCGGAACAGCGCTCGGGATCGCCGCCCTGATCGTTGTACTGTCGGTCATGAACGGTTTTCAGGAGGAGTTGCGCACCCGCATTCTGGGGGTGGCGTCGCACATTCAGGTGACTGGCTACGATGGCAATCTGGATTTGTGGCAGCGGGTGGCGCAGCAATCAAACGAGCATCCGAGAGTGCTCGCCACCGCCCCGTATGTGCAGGAGCAGGCCATGCTGGCTTTTGAGGACAGCGTGCGCGGAACCATGATAAGAGGGGTGCTTCCGGCAGACGAGGAGCGGGTGGCGGACTTTGCTCAATACATGAAGGCGGGTACGTTGGACAGCCTGCAGCCGGGCAGTTTCGGCATTGTGCTGGGGCGTGACCTGGCCTTTGCATTGCGTGTTGGGCTGGGTGATCGCCTGACCCTGATCGCGCCACAAGGCATGGTGACGCCAGCGGCAGTGGTGCCAAGGGTGCGGCAATTCGAGGTGGTCGGCATATTCGAGGCCGGTATGTTCGAATACGACTCCGGTCTTGCGCTGGTGCACATGCGCGATGCCCAGGTGCTTTACCGCATGGGTGATGCGGTGAGTGGCGTGCGGCTCAAAACAGACGACTTGTTTGCAGCACCACGCATTGCGCGCGAACTGGCTGCCATGATCGATGTGCCGGGCATGATCAACGACTGGACGCGCAGTCATGCGAACTTCTTCCGTGCAGTGCAACTGGAAAAGACCATGATGACCATCATCCTGTTTCTGATCGTCGCCGTAGCGGCCTTCAACATCGTGTCGACGCTGGTCATGGCGGTGCAGGAGAAATACGCGGATATTGCGATTCTGCGCACACTGGGTGCCAGCCCAGCCTCCATCATGATTGTGTTTGTATTGCAGGGAGCCATCATCGGCATTGTCGGCTTGATCGCCGGGGTGGTTGGAGGCTTGTTGTTGGCCAACAATCTGGATGTGGTCATTCCGGCATTGGAGGCTGTCACCGGCGCCACACTGTGGAACAAGGAGGTGTATTACATCAGCGAGCTGCCCTCGCAGGTGTTGATGTCGGATGTGGTCACCATCACCACCCTGTCTTTCGTGCTCACCTTGCTGGCCACCCTGTACCCGAGCTGGCGTGCGGCCAGAGTGAATCCTGCTGAGGCCCTGCGTTATGAATGATGCTGCAATTCCGGTGCTGGCTTGTGCCAATCTCACCAAGAGTTTTCGTGAAGGCGCTGAGGCGCTGACCGTGTTGCATGATGTGTCGCTTGAGCTGGCAGCGGGAGAGCGTCTCGCCATTGTCGGCGCTTCGGGCTCGGGCAAGAGCACCTTGCTGCATT